>DASTWK010000051.1:0-63449 GCA_035776655.1 Mycobacteriales bacterium
GTCACCGAATCCCAGACCCACCGCGATGCCGACGGCCAGAGCGATGACGTTCTTCACGGCGCCGCCGAGCTCGCAGCCGATGACGTCGTGGTTGGTGTAAGGGCGGAAGTAGCCGGAGTTGCAGGCGCGCTGCACCCGCTCGGCAACACGCAGGTCGGTGCAGGCGACGACGGACGCTGCGGGTTGGCGGGCGGCGATCTCGCGGGCCAGGTTGGGCCCGGTGACGACGGCGACTCGTTCTGCGGGGATGTCCGTGACCTCGCAGATCACCTCGGTCATGCGTTTGCCGGTGCCGAGCTCGACGCCCTTCATCAGGCTGACCAGCAACGCCTCCCGACCGATCAGGTCGACGAAGTGCACGAGGTTGTCCCGAGCGGTCTGCGACGGGATCGCGAGGACGACGACGTCGGCGCCGCGCAACGCCTCCTGAGCATCGGCGGTCGCGCGCAGGGCGGGGCTGAGCGGCACGTCGGGCAGGTAGTCAGGGTTGCGATGCGTCGCGTTGATGGCGGCAGCGATCTCGTGCCGGCGAGCCCACAGCATCGTGTCGGTGCCAGCGTCGACGAGCACCTGGGCGAAGGCGGTGCCCCAGGAGCCGGCCCCCAGCACTGCGGCTCGCGTCATGCCGACTCCTTCCCCCGGGCAGCCATGTCGTAGAACTCGTTCGGCGGGGTGCCGCCGCGCAGCTCCGCCAACTGGTCGGCGATCCGTCGCATCACGGTGTCGGTCGCGGCTCGCAACAGCTCGGCGGTCATCGGCTTGCCGAGGTAGTCCGACAGGTCGACCGGTGGCCCGGTGAGGATCCGCATCGTGTGGCGCGGCAACAAATGCGGCCGGGTCGCCTTGTAGGGCAGGATTTCCTGCGGTCCCCACTGCGCGATCGGGATGACGGGCGCCCCGGACAGCAGCGCGAGGCGCGCAACCCCGGTGCGCGCACGCATCGGCCAGAGCTCGGGATCACGGGTGGCGCTGCCCTCTGGGTAGATGAGCACGCATTCGCCGCGTTGCAACGCCTCGACCGCCGGCCGCAGCGCGGCCGAGGCGTCCGGTGCGTGCCGGTAGACGGGAATCTGCTTGGCGCCCTCGAAGATCCACTTCAGTGGTGGTTTGCGGAACAGCTCGGCCTTGGCGAGGAACCGCGGCGCGCGACCCAGGTCGTAGAGGTAGTGCCCCAGCACCAGCGGGTCGAGCTCGCTGACGTGGTTGGCGGCAACGATGATGCCGCCGGTCGCGGGCAGGTTGTCCATGCCTCGCCAGTCGCGCTTGGTGAACACGACCAGCAGCGGCTTCACGACGGCGATGACCAGTCGATACCAGAACCCGAGCCGCTGGCGCCGCCGCACGCAGTGACCTCCCCAGGACCTCGCCGGATCGGGTCGACCCGTCGACTTGCGAGGATGCCAGACGTGGGCGGCGACGCGATCTCGTGGGCGATCGTCGTCCCGGTCAAGCGGCTGTCGGCGGCGAAGTCCCGGCTGGCCGTCGGCGACCTGCGACCAGACGTGGCGCTCGCGATGGCACTGGACACCGTGCGCGCTGCGCTCGCCTGCCCCGCCGTTCAGCTCGTGGTGGCGGTGACGGACGAGCAGCGTGCGGTCGATGCGTTGCACCGGCTGGGCGCGCAGGTGGTCGACGACGAGCCGGATGCCGGGCTCAACCCGGCGCTGCGACACGGGGCGCAGGCCGCGACCGCCGACGACCCGGCGCGCGCGGTGGCGGCGCTCTCGGCCGACCTGCCCGCGCTGGTGCCGAACGCATTGGACCGGTTGCTTCGCGCGGCCGGTGAGCACCGACAAGCGGTGGTCGCCGACTGGTCCGGAGCTGGCACGACGCTGTACGCCGCGCGCACGACGGCGCTCTTCCTCCCGTCGTACGGCGCCGAGTCCCGCGCCGCGCACGTGGCGGGCGGCGCCGTCGACCTGACCGAACTCGCGAGCGAGCAGGTACGGCACGACGTCGACACCGTGGCGGACCTGCGCGCAGTGGCCGGTCTCGGCTGCGGGCCCGCGACGACCGCTCTGCTGCGCAGGCACCCGGCGCTGTTGCTCGGCTGCGGCGAGGAGGGCGGCGCGCGTCACTAGGCTGCGGCACGTGCAGGCGACCGTGCGCCACTTCGATCCGCAAACGCGCAGCGGCGACGTGCTGCTCGACGACGGCCGAGTGCTCGCGTTCCCGGCCCGCGCCTTCGACGCCTCCGGGCTGTTGCTGCTGCGTCTCGGTCAGCGGGTGCGGTTACGACTGGACGCCGACGGTCAGGTCGAGTTCCTCACGATCGCCACCCTGCCCGACCCGTTGAGCTGAGCGAACCCGCGCCGACGGAACAACCAAAACGGCGACGGCCGGCTCGGCTGATGCCGAGCGACCGCCGCCGTGTCGACTCCTGGCGGAGTGCGGTCAGCGCTTGGTGGCTTTCTTGGCCGGGGCCTTCTTCGCGCTGCTCTTGCTGGCGCTGCTCTTGGTCGCGCTGCTCTTGCTCGCCGTCTTCTTCGCCGGCGCCTTGCTGGCCTTGGACGCCGCTCCCCGCGCCGCAGTAGCGGCCTTGCCGGGCGCCGCGGCGGCCGAGCGGGCGGTCGAACGGGCGCTGGCGGCGGTGCTCTTGGCCGCGGCCTTGGTCGCGGCGTCGGCGACCTTGCCCAGCTTCACCGCGCCACTGACCACGCCCTTGAACTGGGTGCCGGGGCGGAACTTCGGCACCGAGGTCTTCTTGACCTTCACGGTCTCGCCGGTGCGGGGGTTGCGGCCGGTGCGCGCGGCCCGGTCGACCTTCTCGAAGACACCGAAGCCGGTGAGCGCGACCTTCTCGCCCCTGGCAACGGCTCGCTGGATGGTGTCAAACACTGCGTCGACGGCGTGCTCCGCAGCGCGCTTGTCGACACCGAGGCGATCGCGGATCGCGTCGATGAGCTCGGCCCTGTTCACGTTGTCCCTCCGATGACGTCGAGGCCCGCCCTCGACCCTGTGCGGAACCTAATGGTGCCGCTCACCGGACACAACGACCGTTGCCCGCGAATTTTCTTGTGTCGCAGCCGTTTGTGCCGATCCCAAGGCCGCCGGTCAGGCGGTCGTCGGCAGCCAGTTCGGTCGGCCGACCTCGAAGGCGGCGATCGCGTCGGCCTGCTGCAACGTCAGCCCGATGTCGTCGAGGCCCTCCATCAGGCGCCACCGGGTGTAGTCGTCGAGGTCGAACGCCGCCGTCAGCTCACCGGCCCGGACCTCGCGCCGGTCGAGGTCGACGGTGACGGCAGTCGTCGGATCGCGCTCCACCAGGTCGTGCAGCTGGTCGACCACCGGCTCGGGCAGCACGACCGGCAGCAGCCCACCCTTGAGCGCGTTGCCACGGAAGATGTCGGCGAACCGCGGCGCGATGACGGCACGAAAACCGAAGTCCTGCAACGCCCACACCGCATGCTCGCGGGACGAACCGGTGCCGAAGTCGGGGCCGGCGAGAAGGATGCTGGCCCCCGCGTAGCGCCCGTCATTGAGAACGAAGGACGGGTCGCTGCGCCATGCGGCGAACAGCCCGTCGGCGAAACCGCTGCGAGTGATCCGCTTGAGGTATTCGGCCGGGATGATCTGGTCGGTGTCGACATTGCTCCGCCGCAGCGGCACGGCGGTGCCGGTGTGCACGGTGAACTTCTCCATCGCGTCGCTCCTCTACAGGTCCGCGGGCGCGGTCAGGCGGCCGGTGACCGCGGTGGCGGCTGCGACCGGTGGTGAGACGAGGTGCGTGCGCCCGCCGGGGCCTTGCCGACCTTCGAAGTTGCGGTTGGACGTCGAGGCGCTGCGCTGTGCGGGCGCGAGCTTGTCCGGGTTCATGCCCAGGCACATCGAGCAGCCGGCGCCGCGCCACTGGGCGCCGGCGGCGGTGAACACCTCGTGCAACCCCTCGGCCTCGGCCTGGTTCTTGACGGCCACTGAGCCAGGTACGACGAGCACCTCGACCCCGGCCGCGACGTGACGGCCGCGCAGGACTTCGGCAGCCGCGCGTAGGTCCTCGATGCGGCCGTTGGTGCACGAGCCGATGAAGACGGTGTCAACGGTGACGCCACGCAACGCGGTGCCGGGGGCGAGGCCCATGTAGGACAAGGCGCGTGCGGCCGCGGCCCGCTCACTCGGATCGTCGTAGGCGGCCGGGTCGGGCACTTGTGCGGACAGCGGCGCGCCCTGACCCGGATTGGTGCCCCAGGTGACCCACGGCGCGAGGTCAGCCGCGTCGATCCGCACGATCCGGTCGAAGGTGGCGCCCTCGTCGGTGGCCAGCGAGCGCCAGTAGGTGACTGCAGCGTCCCAGGCGGCGCCGGCGGGCGCGTGCGGCCGGCCGCGGAGGTAGTCGAACGTCGTGTCGTCGGGCGCGATGAGTCCCGCGCGGGCGCCGGCCTCGATCGACATGTTGCAGACCGTCATGCGGCCCTCCATCGACAGTGACCGGAAGGCCTCCCCGCGGTATTCGATGACGTGACCCTGGCCGCCGCCGGTGCCGATGCGGCTGATGATGCCGAGGATCAGGTCCTTGGCGGTGACGCCGGCCGGCAGCGGTCCGTCGACCTCGATGGCCATCGTCTTCGGCCGCGCGAGCGGCAGGGTCTGGGTGGCGAGAACGTGCTCGACCTCGCTGGTGCCGATGCCGAAGGCGAGTGCGCCGAAGGCACCGTGGGTGCTGGTGTGGCTGTCACCGCAGACGACCGTCATGCCGGGCTGGGTGAGGCCGAGCTGCGGTCCGATGACGTGGACGATGCCCTGCCCGGCGTCGCCCATCGGGTGCAGCCGGACGCCGAACTCGGCGCAGTTCTTGCGCAGGGCCTCGACCTGAGCGCGGCTGACCGGATCGACGATGGGTCCGGCCGTCGTGGGGACGTTGTGATCCTCGGTCGCGATCGTGAGATCGGGCCGGCGGACGGGCCGGCCAGCGGCGCGCAGCCCGTCGAACGCCTGCGGACTCGTCACCTCGTGGACCAGGTGGAGGTCGATGTAGAGCAAGTCGGGCTCCCCCGCGCCCGCACCCGCGCCGCTGGGCTGCGCCCGCGGCACGACATGGGCGTCCCAGACCTTCTCCGCCAGCGTCTTGGCCATCGGACCTCCCTGCTCTGCATCTCTGCCGTTTGCTATTTCGCTATGTGAGACGGCAGTATCGAGACGTGGAACAGAGTAGCGGAGTTGGCGTCCTGGACAAAGCCGTGACCGTGCTGGCGGCGCTGGAGCCGGGGCCGGCCGCGCTGGCGGAGCTGGTGAGCCGCAGTGGGTTGTCCCGTCCTACGGCGTACCGGATCGCGGTGGCGCTGGAGCACCACCGGCTGGTCCGCCGTGATCCGCAGGGACGGTTCGTGCTCGGGCCGCGCATCCCGGAGCTCGCCGGGCAGATGCACACCGACCCGCTGGAGCAGGCCGCCGGGCCGGTGTTGGCGCGGCTGCGGGATGCGACGAACGAGAGCACACAGCTGTATCGCCGCGACGGCAACGTCAGGCGGTGTGTGGCCGCGGCCGAACGGCCGACGGGTCTGCGCGACACGGTGCCGGTCGGCGCGGAGCTGCCGATGACCGCTGGGTCGGCCGCGCAGGTGCTGCTGGCGTGGGAGCCGGCTGACGACGTGGCGCAGCTGCTGGCGCGGGCGCGCTTCGGCGCGGGCGTGCTGACGACGGTACGGCGGCGGGGTTGGGCGGCGAGCGTCGGAGAGCGCGAGAGCGGGGTGGCGTCGGTCTCGGCGCCGGTGTTCGGTGCCGACGGGCGGGTTGTGGCAGCCGTGTCGGTGTCGGGTCCGATCGACCGGTTGACCCGGCAACCTGGGCGACTGCACGCGGCGGAGGTGGTGGCGGCTGGACGCGCCCTCAGCCGGGCCGCCGGCTGGCGCGGCTGAGCGAGTCCGGTGCCTCCACCAATGTGAGGCTTGGTCAGCAGCCGGGAGAAAAGCTGACTGCGACGAGCTCGGTGTCGGGATCGTGCGGCGTCGTGGGGTTGCCGTCGACGACGAGATCGGCGTGCTGGTCCGGGTGCTCCGCCGCGACGTAGTCGTCCTCCTGCGCCATCCACCAGTGCCAGAACTCGCGGAGGTCCTCGCCGTCGCGGTCGATGCCGCGCTCGAGCCGGAGGTCGCGCGGGGTCTCGACCCAGATGCGCAAGGCGAGCCGGTCCCGCCAAGCCGCGCGCGTCGCACCGACGCCCTCGACGACGACGATGTCGGCCGGTTCGACGGTGATGGTGTCGTCGCTGAACCGGCGCGCCACCCAGTCGTAGGGATGGAACGTCGCGAGCTCGTTGCGCAGCAACGGTTCGACGACCTTCGCGAGCAGTCGCGGCCACCACTCCAGCGGCTCGTCGTGGGACGCGAAGTCGTCGGTGTGCACGACCGGACAGCCGCCGGCGGCCTTCGACAGCCGGGCGGCGAACGTCGTCTTGCCCGCTCCCCCACACCCGTCGACGCCGACGATCCGGACCGGTCCCGGCGTACGACGAACCCGCTCGGCCACCTCGTCGTACGTCATGACCACGCCGTCCACAGCCCGCAGTCTCCCCCGCCGGAATGTCAGTAGCAGGAGCGACCATCGCCGCGGAGGTGGTCAGGAATGCCATCGAGAAAGTGCGCCGTCGACGGCTGCGATCGACGCAGCTATGCCCGGAGTCTGTGCGAGCCGCGCTACCAGCGACAACAGCGCACCGGCTCTTTACGGAGAACCTCGAGGGTAACTGCTGTAGTTGCGTAGCAACTGTGCGTGGTACCGCCAACGGGATTTGAACCCGTGCTACCGCCTTGAGAGGGCGGCGTCCTAGGCCTCTAGACGATGGCGGCCGGTCGTGCTGGTCAGCTGATACTCCAACTGTCCGCTGGGGTACCAGGACTCGAACCTAGACTAGCGGAGCCAGAATCCGCCGGGCTGCCAATTACCCCATACCCCATGGGATCGACCGCTTGCGCGGACCGGACGAGTCTACAAGGGCCGAAACCCTCGGCTCAAAGCGCGAGGGCGGCGTCGAGCCGTATCAGCGTGTCGGCCTGGCCGAGCAGCTCGATCGACTCGAAGAGCGGCGGCGACACCGTCCGCCCTGTGACCGCCACCCGAACCGGGCCGAACGCGTGCTTGGGCTTCAACCCCAGACCGTCCACCAACGACGACCGCAGCGCGGCCTCGATCTCAGCCGCCTGCCACGAGCTGAGTCCCGCCAGCGCGTCCCGCGCCGCCTGCAGCGTCGGCCGCTGCTCCATCCCGAGGAACTTCGCCGCCGCAGCGGGTTCCACGGCGAACTCGTCATCGACGAGGAAGCCCAGCATCTCCCGCGCCTCGCGCAGCACCGCCATGCGCTCCTGCACGAGCGGCGTCGCCTGCCGCACCACCGCGGCGTTCTCCCCGGTCACGCCCAGATAGCCGACGATGCGCTCGGCCAGCTCGCCGACCGGCAGCTCGCGGATGTAGTGCCCGTTGAGCCAGTTGAGCTTGTCGAGGTCGAAGACCGGCCCCACCGCATTGACACGGCCCCAGTCGAACGACGCCACCATCTCCTCGAAGCTGAACACCTCGCGCCCGTCCGGCATCGAGTAGCCCATCAGGGCCAGGAAGTTGCGCAGCGCCTCGGGCAGATAGCCCTCCTCGATGAACCAGGTCAGCCGCGCCGCCGGGTTCTTGCGCTTCGAGATCTTCGACTTGTCGACGTTGCGCAGCAACGGCATGTGTGCGAACGCCGGCCGTTCCCAACCCAGCCAGTCGTAGAGCAGCAAGTGCTTCGGCGTCGAGGAGATCCACTCCTCGCCACGCACCACGTGCGTGATGCCCATCAAATGGTCGTCGACGACGACCGCGAGGTGGTAGGTCGGAAAGCCGTCGGCCTTGAGGATCACCTGGTCGTCCGGCCGCGGTGCGTGCACCTCGCCGCGGATCAGATCGGTGAACGTCAACGGCACGTCGTCGGGGATCAGCATGCGCACGACCGGCGTCTCGCTGAACCCCGGCCCGCCGTCGGCGGCCAGCGCGGCCCGCTGCTCGCGGCTCTTGCCGAAGCAGAGCCGGTCATAGCCGGTGGGCTGCTTGGCCTTCTGCTGCGCGGTTCGCATCTCCGCCAGCCGCTCCGGCGTACACCAGCAGAGGTAGGCCCGGCCATCGGCCAGCAGCTTGTCCACCGCCGGGCGGTAGGTCTCGAGCCGCTCCGATTGCCGGTAGGGCGCGAACGGCCCGCCCTTGTCCGGACCTTCGTCCCAGTCCAGCCCGAGCCAGTGCAGGGTGTCGTAGATCTGCTGTTCGCTGTCCTCGCGGAACCGGGCGCGGTCGGTGTCCTCGACCCGCAGCACGAACTGCCCACCCTGCTGGCGCACGAACGCGAGGTCGAACAACGACACGTAGGCCGTGCCGACGTGCGGGTCGCCGGTCGGCGACGGCGCCACCCGCAGCCGCACCGGCCCGATCGCGTTGGGCTCAGCCACGGGCCGTCACCGGGTTGGTCAGCCGCCCGATGCCCTCCACCTCGACCGTCACCTCGTCACCCACCTGCATCGGCCCGACACCGGCCGGCGTGCCGGTGAGGATGACGTCGCCGGGCAGCAACGTCATGCAGGACGTGATGTAGGTGATCAGGGCCGGGACCTGGTGCACGATCTGCGCGGTCCGACCGTCCTGCTTGACCGCGCCGTTGAGAGTCGTCGTCACGCGCAAGTCGCCGATGTCGAGCTCGGTCTCGATCCACGGCCCGAGCGGGCAGAACGTGTCGTAGCCCTTCGCCCGCGACCACTGTCCGTCCGCCTTCTGCTGATCCCGGGCGGTCACGTCGTTGCCGCAGGTGTAGCCCAGGACGACGTCGTTCGCCCGGCTTTCCGGCACGTCCCGGCACAGCCGGCCGATCACCACCGCCAGCTCGCCCTCGAAATCGACTCGCTGCGCAGACGGCGGCGCCGCGATCGCGTCGCCGCTGCCGATGACCGCGGTCGACGGCTTGAGGAAGATCAGCGGGCGCTCCGGCACCTCCCCGCCCATCTCCGACGCGTGCTCGGCGTAGTTGCGACCGATCGCGACCACCTTGCTGGGCAGCACGGGCGCGAGCAGCCGGACGCCCGACAGCGGCACCCGCTTGCCGGTGAACGACAGCGGCCCGAACGGATGTCCGTTGACCTCGGCGACCTCGTCGCCTTCGACGACTCCGAACGCGACGTCACCGTCATGAGAGAACCTGGCGATGCGCACCCCGCGAGGGTATGCGAGCGTCGAGAGGTCACCACGACCAGCGGTCGGGGCTGGTGCTGACGAAGGGAGCCCGGTGCCACACCACCGCCGACTGCTGTGGCTGTCCGGCACGTGCCTGTTCGGCTTCGCCGTCCTGCTCGGGCTCGTGGTCGCCGGAGCCGGGGTGACCACGGTCGACGCGTGGGTGCAGCACAGCGTCGACGCCCACCGCAACCAGACCTTGACCACCGCCTGTCGCTACCTCACCGACGTGCTGCAACCGGCTGTCGATGCGTTGCTGCTCGCGGCCGGCGCGCTGTTGCTCGCCCGCAGCCGCCGCCGGCTGCTGCCGCTGGTGGCGGGCGGCTTCGTCGGCTGGGTGATGGCGGTCGTCGTCATCGCGACCAAACACGGCGTGGGCCGGCCCGCGCCGCACCCGGGCAGCTCCGGCGACGGGTTGAGCTTCCCCTCCGGCCACACCGCGTCCGTGTTGGTCTGCCTCGGCACCCTGGCGCTGCTCACCCGGCTGTGGCGCCCGCGGTGGACCCGCCGGCTGCTGGCTGCCGTCGGGGTGCTGACCCTCCTCGTCGCGGCCGCGCTGACCTACGACAACTTCCACTGGCTCAGCGACTGCGTGGCCTCGATCCTGCTCGGCGTCGGGTTGCTGGCGTTGCTCGACCGGTGGCTGCACCACCACCTCGACCCGGCGCCGCCCGAGCACCGGCCGAGCGAGCGGCGGGTGGCGCTCAGCCGGCGTACGGAGTGACCACCGGCACCAGCTTGGCCGAGACGTTGGCGCCGTAAGGCACCAACACGTTCGTCGGCGTGGCCATCGGCACCTCGAACCGCCACTGCTGTCCGTCGATCTCGTCGACGTTCTTGGGGCCGAAGGCGTTGTCGCTGTCCTGCGTGGCGAAGAAGTGGATGCCGTGCTCGGCGATCGCTCCCGAGAACGGCATGATCTGCCACGGCGGCACCGTCGGGTTCTTCGTCGGGTCACCATGGACGGCCAGCTGAGGCTGGCACTTGAGATCGCTGTACGACGTGGGCCGGCCGGTCGGGAACCGCGCAGCAATGTCCGGGTGGGTGTCGTAGTAGCTCTGCCAGTAGGCGAGGTAGCCCTTCTGCACCCGCTCGTCCGTGGACGCCTCGCCCGGCCACGGCCGTGGTGCCGGCGCGTCGCCGGTGCCGTCGTCGAAGCAGGCGTCGTCGCGGTAGTAGGGCACGACGGCGGCGTTGCCCGCGGCAGCCGTGGGGCCGGTGAGCTCGAACTCGTACACGAGGCCGAAGCCCGGCCCGGCCACCTCTTCCGGGTTGTCCAGCGCGGAGCAGAGCGTGAAGTGCGGATCACAGGTGTTGATCTCCGCCTCTTGGCCGGTGACCGGCACCTGGTCGACCTCGCCGACACTGGTGTCGGGCTGCCCGTCGATCGGCACCCCCGCCTGCTGCACGACGTTGTAGTAGGTCGTCGCGATGCCGGGTCGGTAGCTCCAGTCGGTGTAGAGGCCGTCGGGCGGGATCGGGTGCACCCGCACGTGGTAGGCGTAGACGTCGGCGTCGCGGTAGTAGTACTCCGTCTTGGTCACGTTGGTGCCGGAGTCCGCGCCCCAGATCTCCCGGATCGCACGCACCGGGCCCTGCCGCCAGCCCAGCAGCGTCGAGTTCATCTCCCAGTTGACCTGCTCGTCCTCGAACCCGACCAGCGAGATCGACGAGTCCGGGCTCTGCTGGAATGCCCGGCCCTTCCAGCGGGCGAGCACGTTGGGGCCGTAGCTGACGTGGTGCTTGCTGTGCTGGATCGGCTTCGCCACCTGCAGCCCCTGCACCAGCCAGCGGCCGGTGGCGTGCAGGCGGTAGGTCGGCGTGCTGATCGTGAAGTCGTCGCGGGGCTCCCGGTCCTTCGACGGCCGCTGCCCGTCGGCCGGTGCCGTGACGCCGTCGGGGTTGTCGGCGGCCGTCTGGCAGACGGTGCCCGGGAGGTTCGGCCCGTAGCCGGTGTTGGAGGTGCCGATCCCGTCGTCGGCGCCCTTGGCGAACGAGTCCTTGTCCAGCCAGGTCTCGGAGTCGGCGTCCCGCGTCATCGACACGTACCCGTTGTCCGCGTGGTACGACGAGCCGCCGTCCTGCACCGCGAGGTAGACATACCGCGGGTTGGCCGGGTCGAGCGGGTCGGTCACCGTGACGGTCTGCAGGTCGCTGGCTCCGGCCGGCGGCGCGGTGCCACCCGGCGCGGCGGCGGCCGCGTCGCGCGCCATGAACGACAGCTCGTCATCGGCGTCGAACAGCGGCTGCGGGTCCGTCATCGACTTCAGGTAGTCGGCCGCCGTCTCCTGCGGTCCCAGCGACAGCCAGCCCGCCTTGATCGCGGCGTTCACCTCGTCCACAGCGGTGGCGAACGTCGAGGTGCAGGCGCCGAACATCTTCTTCCAGGCTTCTTCGCCGGTGTCGTGCGCGTCCGGCGCCCAGGCGTAGGTGAGCTCCTCGTCGGTGCCGCTGTAGATGCCGAAGTCGGACCGGCCGTTGGCGAGGAAGTAGGGAAAGCGCTGGTCGACCTGGACGGGGATCTGCTTCCAGCCGCCAGCGGACCACGCGTAGGCCGCCACCCGGTCGGGGTCAACCGGGGTGACGCCCGGAGGCGTCGGCGGCACGACCAGCGTCCCGTTGTGGGCGGTGCGCACCCCGACCCCGGGCAGATCCGGCTCGCCCGACTCCGGGGTGGTGCCGGACGGCCAGGGCTGCCCGATGCCTTCCGCGGGTGGCGCTGACCACTGCGGGATCTGCGCGCCGGTGAGCACCACCGGGGCGGAGTCGCGGGCTGCGGACAGCAGCGCGGTGCCGGAGCTGCCGTCGGCACCCGCCGCGACTGCGAACGGGGTCATCGTGGCAGTGGCGGCAGCGACAGCCAGCCAGGTGCGGGCACGCATGAGAATTCCTCCGGGGGGACTGCACGCGACGCCGGCGCGTGTCACCGCAGAGGTTCGACCTCACGGGCCGAAGTTCCTGCCCCGCTCTCCACGCAGCAGGCCATAGGTATACGCGTCGGCCAACGCCTCCCACGACGCGGCGATGACGTTCTCGTCGACCCCGACGGTGTCCCACTCCGTCTCACCGTCGGAGGTGCGGACCAGCACGCGGGTGATGGCACCGGTCCCGTGCGCGCCCTCGAGGATCCGCACCTTGTAGTCCACGAGCTCGAAAGCGGCCAGCTGCGGGTGGGCGCGTTCCAGCGCCTGCCGCAAGGCCATGTCGAGTGCGTTGACCGGACCGTTGCCCTCCCCGATGGCAACGACCCGCTCACCCTTGACGTGCAGCTTGACCGTCGCCTCGGACACGTGCGCGACCTGCCCTGCGGGGCTCAGGCTGCCGCGCTCGCCGGGCCGGCTCTCGGTGATGACCCGATAGGACTCGAGCTCGAAGAACTCCGGCCGGGTGGCGTCGACCTCCTCGCGCAGCAGCAGCTCGAACGACGCCTCGGCCGCCTCGAACGAGTAGCCCTCCGCCTCCATCCGCTTGACCCGGTCGATCACGCGCCCGACCGTGTCCCGGTCGACCTCGATGTCGAGGGCCCGCGCCTTCAGCTCCACCGACGCCCGGCCGGCCAGCTCCGACACCAGCACGCGCATGTCGTTGCCGACGACGGCCGGATCGGTGTGCTGGTAGAGGTCCGGGTCGACCTTCAGCGCCGACGCGTGCAGACCGGCCTTGTGCGCGAATGCGCTCGCTCCGACCCAGGCCTGGTGCGGGTCCGGCGCGACGTTGACGACCTCCGCGATCGCGTGACTGACCCGGACCAGGTCGGCCAGCGCACCGGCCGGGAGCACCGACCGGCCGAGCTTCACCTCGAGACCGGCCACGACCGAGAACAGGTCCGCGTTGCCGGCCCGCTCGCCGTAGCCGTTCGCCGTCCCCTGCACGTGGGTGGCGCCCGCCTCCACGGCGGCCAGCGAGTTCGCCACGGCGCACGCGGTGTCGTTGTGCGCGTGGATGCCGACGCGCAGCCCGGCCGCGCTCACCTCGTGCACGATCTCGGCGAGCCGAGCCGGCAGCATCCCGCCGTTCGTGTCGCACAGCGCGACCACTTCGGCGCCGGCATCGAAGGCGGTCCGTACGACGGCGAGTGCGTAGTCCCGGTCGAGCAGGAAGCCGTCGAAGAAGTGCTCCGCGTCGAGGAATACCCGCCGCCCTTCGCCGCGCAGGAACGCGACCGTGTCCCGGACCATCGCGAGGTTCTCCTCGCGCGTGGTGCGCAGCGCGCGTTCGACATGGCCGACGTGGGACTTGGCCACCAGCGTCACGACCGGCGTCTGCGCGTCGACCAGGGCGCGCACCTGCGGGTCGTCGGCGGCGACCGCGCCCGCCTTGCGGGTCGCCCCGAACGCCGCCAGCTGGGCGTGCCGCAGGGTCAGCTCGCCCGCCGCGGCACGCCGGAAGAACGCCGCGTCCTTCGGGTTGGCCCCCGGCCAGCCGCCTTCGATGAACCCGACGCCGAGGTCGTCGAGGTGCGCGGCGACCGCGAGCTTGTCGTCCACCGACAGCGTGAGGCCCTCGCGTTGGGTGCCGTCGCGCAACGTCGTGTCGTACACGTGCAGCGTCTCGGCGTCGAAGACCCGCAGGGCGTCGGGTCCGCCGGATGTCACGGTCATGGTGGCCTCTCAACAAAAAACCCCTGTGGCCAGCAGGCCAGCAGGGGTAGCGCGTCGACGTGGAGCTAGCCGGCGCGCGATCCGATAATCACGAAGGAACTGTGCATTGCTGCCATTGTCGGCAGCCGGGTCCCGCTACTCAAGACACTGTCTCAGCAACTGAGACGCGGACGATGTCCCGCACGGAGAGCATGCCGACGACGTCGTTGCCCTGGCAGACCACCAGATGGCGAAAGTTCCCGGCGACCATGGCCGCCGCCGCCTTCTCCAGCGGCCAGTCCGGTGCGGCCACGACGATGTCGCTGGTGAGGTGGTCGTGCACCCGCTCCCGGTCGACGTCCTGACCCTGCCCGACAGCGTCGAGGATGTCGCGCTCGGTCAAGATGCCGGGCTGGTCGTGGTCGGGGTCGAGCACGACGACGGCCCCGACCTTGCGGGCGGACATGCGGGTCGCCACCTCGCGCAGCGTGTGGGTCGGGCCGACGGTCAACACGTCGGTGCTCATCGCGTCGCTGACCTGCATGGCGACCTCCCTTGGCGGGAGCCTATGCACCGAACCGCCCGCTGACCAGCCGGAGCGGCGCGGCCCGGCGACGCCGAGGTGCCGCGCGCTCAGTCGAGCGCGACGCGGTGCAGCCAGCCGTGCCGGTCGGGCAGCTGGCCGTGCTGGATCGCGACCAGCGTCTCGCGCACCCGCGCCGCGACCGGCGTCTGTGCCGGCAGCGTGACCTCACCGCCACGCCAGCGCAGGGTGCCGATCGAGGTCACGACTGCGGCGGTGCCGCAGGCGAAGACCTCGGTGATCCGGCCGGTGTCGGCACCCTTGCGCCATTCATCGACATCGACGCGCCGCTCCTCGACGTCGTGCCCGAGGTCCTCGGCAAGGGTGCGGATCGTGTCGCGGGTGACCCCCTCGAGGATGCTGCCGGACAGCTCGGGAGTGACCAGGGTGCCGTCGTCCAGGACGAACCAGATGTTCATCCCGCCGAGCTCCTCCACCCACCGCCGCTCGACCGCATCGAGGAAGACGACCTGGTCGCAGCCGTTGGCGATGGCCTCCTGCTGCGCGACCAGGCTCGCCGCGTAGTTGCCGGCGCACTTCGCCGCGCCAGTGCCACCCGGGGCGGCGCGGGTGTAGTCCTCCGACAGCCAGATCGACACCTGCCGACCACCACCGGCGAAGTAGGACCCCGCGGGCGACGCGATCAGCAGGAACGTCACGTCGCTCGCGGGACGCACGCCGAGCCCGACCTCGGTGGCCATCATGAACGGCCGCAGGTAAAGGCTCGTCTCCGGCGCGGTCGGCACCCACCCGGCGTCCTGGCGGACCAGCAGGTCCGCCGCGGTGACGAAGTCCTCGACCGGCAGCGCCGGCAACGCCATCCGCGCGGCCGACCGGTTGAACCGCTCGCCGTTGGCGACCGGGCGGAAGGTCGCCACCGACCCGTCCGGCTGCGCGTAGGCCTTGAACCCCTCGAAGATCGCCTGGCCGTAGTGGAAGACGTGTGTCGCCGGGTCGAGGCTCAGCGGCCCGTAGGCGTGCACGCACGCGTCGTGCCAACCCTGCGCCGGCGTCCACCGGACCGTGACCATGTGGTCGGTGAACGTCTTGCCGAAGCCCGGCGCGGCGAGCACCTGTGTGCGCGCGTCCGCGGGCATCGGTGTCGCGGACGGCTCGACCCGAAACTCCAGACCCATGTGCGCAGGGTACGACGGCGCAACCCATCGCCGGCGGGTCGATCGAGGGGCGAGGGGTCTTCAGGCGACGCGGCCGGCGATCGCGTCGCCGACTTCGCCCGTGGACCGCGCTGACGGGCCGCGCGTTGCGAGGTCGGCCGCGACGGCGGCCTCGACCCGCCGGGCGGCCTCACGGCGACCGAGGTGGTCGAGCAGCATCGCCACCGACAGCACGGTCGCGGTCGGGTCGGCCTTGGCCTGGCCCGCGATGTCGGGAGCACTGCCGTGTACCGGCTCGAACATGCTCGGCGCGGTGCCGTCCACGTTGAGGTTGCCGCTCGCGGCCAACCCGATGCCTCCCGCGATCGCCGCGCCGAGGTCGGTCATGATGTCGCCGAACAGGTTGTCGGTGACGACGACGTCGAACCGCTGCGGCTGGGTGACGAAGTAGAGGCAGGCCGCGTCGACGTGGGCGTAGTCGACGGTCACGTCGGGGAACTCGGCGCCGACGGCGTCGACCGTTCGCGACCACAGCGAACCGGCGTGGGTGAGCACGTTCGTCTTGTGCACGAGCGTCAGCTGCTTGCGCGGCCGCGCCTCGGCGCGGCGGAACGCGTCGCGCACGACCCGCTCCACGCCGTACCGGGTGTTGACGCTGTTCTCGGTCGCGATCTCCTGCGGCGTGCCGGTGCGGATGGGGCCACCCACACCGGCGTACGGCCCCTCGGTGCCCTCGCGGACGACCACGATGTCGACGGCACCGGGGGGCACGTCGCGCAGGGGCGTCGCGACGCCGGGGTAGAGCTTGACCGGCCGCAGGTTGACCGCGTGCTCGAAGGCGAACCGCAGCTTGAGCAGCAGACCGCGCTCCAACACTCCCGACGGAACGCTCGGATCGCCGACCGCACCGAGCAGGATCGCGTCGTGCCCGCGCAGCTCCTCGAGCACGCTGTCCGGCAACGTTTCGCCCGTGCGGTGCCAACGCGCAGCGCCCAGGTCATAGGTCGTCGGCTCTGCCTTCGCGCCCTCGACGGAGAGCGTCGCGTCGAGCACCTTCAACCCCTCGGCGACGACCTCCGACCCGATCCCGTCGCCGGGGATGACCGCGATGTCGAGCGTGCTGTTCACCCGCAGAACCCTACGTGACGCTCACTTGAGGAGCCGCCGCTCCAACCGGCGTCCGGCGACGGCGACGCCGGCCAGGCCGAGCACCGCGAGATAGCCGACGTGGCCGAGGGCGGACCAGTGGACGGCGCCGAGAGTCAGCTGCCGCAGCAGCGCCACGCCGTGATAGAGCGGGGTCAGTTGGACGAGCCACTGCGCCGCCGACGGGTAGGTCGACAACGGGTAGAACGTCGCGGAGAACAGGAACAGCGGCAGGATCGCCAGTTGCACGAGGTCGAAGTCCTGCCACGAGCGCATGAACGTCGTCGCCGCCGTGCCGACACCGCCGAAGCACAGGCCGACCAGGGTCGCCGCGGGTAGCGCCAGCAAGGCCCACCACGAGTGGACGTCACCGAACGCGGCTGCGACGACGAGGAAGGCCAGCGAGTAGACGACGCTGCGGGCGAGCGACCACGCGACCTCGCCAACGGCGATGTCGGTCGCCCGCACCGGAGTGGCCAGCACCGCGTCGTAGACCTTCATGTGCTTGAGCTTGAAGAACACACCGAACGTCGCGTCGACGATCGACCCGTTCATCGCCGACGTCGCCAGCAGGGCAGGTGCCACGAAGTCCGCGTAGCCGACCTGCCGGCCGTCGAACGGCAGCGTGCCGACCAGCTTGCCGAAACCGACGCCGATCGAGCCGAGATAGAGCAGCGGCTCGAGCAGTCCCGACACGAGCAGGAACCAACGCGAGCGATAGACGGCCACGTTGCGCTCGAAGACCCGGGCGGCGCGGGTGAGTGCGCCGGTCGCCGTCAGCCGCCCGCCGGCGGCGAGCGTCGCGGTCACCACCGCAGCCGCCGGCGATACGTCCGGTGGGCGAGCGCGATCCCGAGGAGGGTGAGGACGAGCAGGTACGCCGCATGCCCGCCGATCACCCATGCGCTCCCCCGCCCGAGGGCGACGTCGCGACACAGCGAGACGCCGTGCCACAGCGGCGTGATCCAGGCGATCGGCTGCAGTGCGCCCGGCAGCTGACTGATCGGGAAGAACGTGCCGGAGAACAGGAACAACGGGATGACCCCGAACCGGTAGAGCAGGATGAAGCCGGTGTCGCGGGACTGGGTGGCCGCGAAGGCCGCGATCGGAGTCGCGAAGGCGGTGCCGGTCAGCACGCCGCCGAGCAGCGCGAGCAGCGCCCCACCCGGCGAGTGCGCCAGACCGAACAACGCGGTGACGATCGTGAACGACGTGGCCACGATCAACGCGCGCAGGCCGATGAACAACAGGTGTCCGAGCAGCACGTCGGCAACGGTCAGCGGCGTGGCCAGCATGCCGAGGTAGGTGCGGTCCCACTTGATCGCGCCCATCACCGGCCAGGTCGCCTCCTGCTCGACCGACTGCATGACCGCGGCCGCCAGCAGGCCCGGCGCCAGATAGACCGCATAACGGACGCCGTCCACCCGGCCGGTTCCGCCGTGGACCAAGGACCCGAGGCCGATGCCCATCGCAGCGAGGAACAGCGCCGGCGAGACGATGCTCGTGACGACGCTGCCACGCCAGGTGCGGCGATAGACGAGCAGCCAGTACTCGAACGCGCTCCGCCAACCCCCGCTGCCCAGCGTCGTACTGGTCATCCCTCCACCAGCGAGCGCCCGGTCAGCCGCAGGAACACGTCTTCCAGCGAGCTGCGGCGCACCAGGGTCGCGAGTGGTCGCAGTCCGCGCCGGTGCACCTCCTCGGCGGTCGCCTCGCCGTCGCGGGTGTAGAGCAGCACCCGGTCCGGCAGCACCTCGACCCGCTCGGCCCACTGCGGCACGTAGTCGGTCAGCTGCCCGTTCAACGTCTCGGCGACCCCGACGGCGAAGCGCAGTTCCAGCACCTCGGGGGTCGACCAACGGGCGATGAGCTGCAGCGGCGAGCCCTCCGCGACGATGCGGGCGCGGTCCATCACGACGAGCCGGTCGCACAGCTGCTCCGCCTCGTCCATGTAGTGCGTCGTCAGCACGAGCGTGACGCCCTGCTGCTTGAGCCGATAGAGCCGGTCCCACACCACGTGGCGGGCCTGCGGGTCGAGCCCGGTCGTCGGCTCGTCGAGCAGCAGGATCTCGGGTTCGTTGATCAGCGCCCGGGCGATGGTGAGCCGACGCTTCATCCCGCCGGAAAGGTCGTCGACCCGGCTGCGGGCGCGCTCGGAGAGCTGCACGAACTCGAGCAGCTCCTCGGCTCGCCGTCGCGCCTCGCGCCGCGGCAGGTCGAAGTAACGGCCGTAGATGACGAGGTTCTCGAAAACCGTGAGCTCGAGATCGAGGGTGTCCTCCTGCGGCACCACTCCGAGGCGGGCCCGCAACTGCGGCCCGTCCACCTCCGGGTCGCGGCCCAGGATGCGCAGCTCCCCGGCCGTGACCGGCGAGACGCCGCCGAGCATCCGCATGGTCGAGCTCTTGCCGGCCCCGTTGGGCCCGAGGAAGCCGAACGACTCGCCGGCACCCACGGTGAAGTCGATGCCGTCGACCGCGGTGAACGCACCGAACCGTTTGGTCAGCCCGCGGGCCGTGATGTACGGCGCGGGCGCGTCGGCGGCAGGCACGGTTGCGACCCTACGGCCGACCGGCGGCCGCGGCGGCCGGTCCGGCCGGGCGGTGTGACAACGTCCGGCGCTACCTGCCTTGACCCGTTATGCGGTGGTTACGTACGGTCCACCGGCAGCACTGATCCCCAGCGTCAGGAGCGTTCGCCATGCGCAGGATGCGCCGTGTCGTCCTCACGATCGTCAGCAGCGGCTCCGTCGTGGCCGCCGCGCTCACCGCGGCCTCAGCCACCGACGCCGCCGCGGCCGGCACCTTCGGGTCCGGCTCGCCGGCCTTCGTCGTCTCACCCGCGCCGGCGAACGTCGACCAGGGGTTGTTCGCCAACGTCGACTTCGCCGGCGAGCCGTCGATCGGCATCGACTGGGTGACGGGCAATGCGCTCTACCAGGCGAGCAACAGCACCTACAAGATCAACTTCGCGGACGGCAGTGGATCGACGATCACCTGGTCGGACGTCTCGGCGCCGGACTCCGTGTTCAACCTCGACCCGATCCTCGGCATGAACTCGGTGACCGGCACCGCGATGGCCGGCGGCGACGACGGCGCGTGCGGCGTCATGGCCGTGACCCACGACGACGGCGCCAGCTGGACGCCGACACTGCCGTGCCCCGTCGCCCCGGACCATCCGACCGTCGGCATCGGCCCGTTCCATGCCCCCGTGCCCGTGGACGCGATCGGCACCGAGGCGGCGTACTTCTGTCAGCAGCCGATCCTCAACGCCGCGCCGGACGAGTGCTCCTACAGCCACGACGGCGGGCTGACCTGGAAGCCGAGCACCCCAGACCCCAACGCGACCTGCAACAGCCTGTTCGGGCACGTCAAGATCAGCCCGGACGGGACGGCGTACATCCCCGACAACACCTGCACCGACGCCAACGGGAACCCTGCGGTCGGCGGCATGATCACCACCGACAACGGCCAGTCGATCGGTGGCTACACGATCCCCGGATCGGTGCCGGCTGACCGCGGCTTCGACCCGAGCGTGGCGGTGCCGTCGAGCTATCCCAGCGGCGCGACCGACGCCGGTGGGGTCCTCTACGAGTCGTGGTCGCAGCAGGTCAACGGCGGTTACCACCCGATGGTCAGCGTGTCGCAGGACCACGGCAGCTCCTGGTCCGCTCCCGTCGACCTCACCCAGGCAACCGGGCTGCCGCTCACGGCCGCGACCTTCGAGGCTGCGGTCGCCGGTGACGCCGACCGGGCAGCGGTGGCGTTCCTCGGCACGCAGGACTCCGACCCCGGGGTCTCGCCCTTCGACGGCAACTTCACCGGCACCTGGTATCTCTACGTGGCCTACACCTACGACGGTGGCGCGACCTGGCAGGCCGTGCAGGCCGACCCGCAGCCGGTGCAGCGCGGTGGCATCAACGACGGCGGCACGACGTCGAGCGACCACCGCAACCTGCTCGACTTCATGGACGCATCGCTGACCAAGGACGGCCGCGTCGTCGTCGCCTATGCGGACGGCTGCCTCGGTGCGTGCAACGGGCCGTCCGGCACACCGGCGGAGTCGGCGACCGACAACTACGCGACCATCGCCTATCAGTCGGGTGGCAACGGTCTGTTCGCCGCGGATGACGTGACGGCGCCCGTGCTGCCCACGCCGACGACCGCACCGGCCGCGCCGGCGCTCGTGGCGAAGGCCGGGGTCAACCAGGTCTCGCTGACGTGGACCGAGGCCAGCGACGGCGGCAGCCCGGTCACGAGCTACACGATCTACCGCGGAACGAGCCCGGCGGCGGACGCCAAGCTCGTCACCCTGGAAGGGCCCTCGGCGTACGTCGACACGGGGCTCAGCGGCGGGTCGACGTACTACTACCGCGTGGTGGCGCACAACGCAGTCGGCGACAGCCCTTCGTCGAACCAGGCCAGCGCCAAACCCAAGGGGAAGCCCTGATCCGCCCAAACCGCGCGAGTCGGGCGACCTGAGCGGCCGAGCGTCACCTTCCGCGCGGCGGGTCGTTGCGCCACCAGACGGAAGGAGCACTCGTGCCGATCTTCAACCGCGGGGAGCAGCAGCCGGCCGCTGCCAGCACCAAGCCGGGGAGCCCGGAGCTGGGCGTCGACGACCGCCGACTGCGTGACGAGACGGACCCGGATCCGCTGGTCGAGCAGGCCGCCGAGCGCCTGCGGCAGGCCCTGCACACGCTCGAGGCCCGGGACGAGTGGGGCCGGGCACTGGCCTGGCGGCAGGTGGCCCGCATCGCGTTGGGTCCGATCCTCACCCAGCTGCGCGACGCCGAGACCGCCATGCGGCTGAAGGACGCGGTCGCGCCGGCGGCTGACGCGGACGCGAGCGGCGACACCCCTGAGACCGACCCGAGCCAGCACCTCTCGCTGCCGCAGGAGCCGGTGACGCCGGTCGCGGACGCTCAGCACGAGGCGCCGGCGTCGACCGAGCAGCAGCTCGGCATCGAGCAGCCCGACCACCACGCCGACCAGCACGTCGACCCGGCGCCGCGTCCGACCGTGGACCCCCTGGACAGCAGCCGCCCGCTCGACGAGCTGGTGGCCGCCGACCCGATCCTGGCCGACCGCGACCACGACGAGCACGGCCACGGTGTCGGCGACGGCCACGGAGGCGTGCGCGGTCACGAGATGACCGCCGACGAGGACATGCGCGGCCACGAGATGCCCACCGAGGACGTGCGCGGTCACGAGATGCCCGCCGAGGACATCCGCGGTCACGAGATGCCCGCCGAGGACGTGCGCGGTCACGAGATGCGAGCCGGCGGGCCGCCGACCCAGCGATCTGACAGCCCCGCGCCATGGGACCCCCGCTGGCGCCCGCAGCCGTGGCGGGACCAGCCCTGGCAACGCGGCTGAGCCGCGACGTCAGCCGCGGAAGCGGTTGACCGCGCTCACCAACGCCTGCAGCGAGGCCGTGGTGATGCTCGGGTGGATGCCGCAGCCCCACACGACCCGACCCCCGACCGCGACCTCGAGGTAGGCAGCGGCCTGCGCCTCCTCGCCCGCGCTGGTCGCGTGCTCGTGGTAGTCGAGGACCCGCGCGTCGATGTCGAGCTGCGCCAGGGCGTGCACCAGCGCGGCGATGGGCCCGTTGCCGGAGCCTTCGATGGTCTGTGCCCGCCCCTGCCAGACGACGTCGGCGACGATGCGGTCCACCTCGCCGGAGTCGACGCTGTAGTGCGTCACCCGCAGCCCGGTCTCCCCGTCCGGCACGGGCGCGGCGAGATAGGTCTGCCGGAACAGCTGCCAGATGCGCTCCGGCGCGATCTCCCCGCCGTCGGCGTCCGCGACCTCCTGGACGACGCGGGCGAACTCGATCTGCATCCGGCGCGGCAGGTCGAGGTGGTAGTCGTTCTTCAGGACGTAGGCCGTGCCGCCCTTGCCCGACTGTGAGTTGACCCGGATGACGGCTTCGTAGCCGCGGCCGACGTCCTTCGGGTCGATCGGCAGGTAGGGCACCTCCCAGGTGAAGTCGTCCACCGGCACGCCGGCCTCGACCGCGTCGCGCTCCAGCGCCTCGAGCCCCTTCTTGATGGCGTCCTGGTGGGAGCCGGAGAAAGCGGTGTAGACGAGGTCCCCGCCGTACGGGTGCCTCGGGTGCACGGGCAGCTGGTTGCAGTGCTCGACCGTGCGGCGTACCTCGTCGATGTCGCTGAAGTCGATGCCGGGATCGATGCCCTGGCTGAACAGGTTGAGCCCCAGCGTGACCAGGCAGACGTTGCCGGTGCGTTCGCCATTGCCGAACAGGCAGCCCTCGACCCGGTCGGCACCGGCCTGCACACCGAGCTCGGCCGCGGCGACGGCGGTGCCGCGGTCGTTGTGCGGGTGCAGCGACAGGATGACGGCGTCGCGGCGAGTGACGTTGCGCAGGAACCACTCGATCTGGTCGGCGTAGACGTTGGGCGTCGCCATCTCGACGGTCGCCGGCAGGTTGAGCACGACCTTGTCGTCCGGCGTCGGTTGCCAGACGTCCATGACGGCTTCGCAGACCTCGACCGCATAGTCCAGCTCGGTGCCGGTGAACGACTCCGGGCTGTATTGCCAGCGGACGGTGCCGGACTCGATGTGCTGCTCGGCGTACTTCATGCACCACTCGGCACCGCGAACGGCGATCTCCTTGATGCCATCGCGGTCCAGGCCGAACACGACCCGCCGCTGCAGTGTCGAGGTGGAGTTGTAGAGGTGGATCAGCGCGGTGCCGCGGAAGCCGGCGAGTGACTCGCAGGTGCGCTCGATCAGCTCTTCGCGCGCCTGGGTGAGGACCTGGATCGTGACGTCGTCGGGGACCATGTCGTCCTCGACCAGCCGACGGATGAAGTCGAAGTCGGTCTGGCTCGCAGCGGGGAAGCCGACCTCGATCTCGCGGTAGCCGAGCCGCACCAGCAGCTCGAACATCCGCCGCTTGCGCTCGCCATCCATCGGGTCGATGAGCGCCTGGTTGCCGTCGCGCAGGTCGACGCTGCACCACTGCGGGGGCGCGGTGATGACCCGGGAGGGCCAGGTGCGGTCGGGCAGGTCGATCGGCGGGAACGCGCGGTAGCGCTGCGCCCGCTGGGAGAACGGACGGCTGGACGTGCCGGTCGTGGCTGGGGTGCGGGACATGCCGGTCACGGGCGTGCTGCTGGTCAAGGGACTGCTCCTGTCGGACGAACGGACCACCGGCACGCGCAAGCCCCGCAGCGAGGGGCCGGTCGGTCTGACCCCGCTACGGGCGGCTAAGGAGCAGCGAGTGACGCATCCCGGCCACTCTAGACGAGCCCCCGGCTCCTGTCACCGCAACGGGTCAGCGGGCCAGGAAGGCCGCGACGGTGGCGCGGAACGCGGCGGGTTCGTCGATCCAGGGGAAGTGCCCAGCGGACGGTACGACGGCCAGCTCGGCATCCGGGAGCAGGTCGACGAACCGGGCGCCGACACTCGCGCCGGTGAGCGCATCCCGGTCGCCGACCACGACCAGCGTGCGCGCTCGGACCGCGCGCAGCGACTCCCGCGTCGCCTCGGGGTCATAACCGGGCCCGGGGGCGTATCCGGTCGCGGCCCGGAGCGAGACCTCGTGGTCCGCGGCGGCGGCATGGGCCTGGGCCCGGCCGTCCCAGCGGCCGTACCAGAACGGGCGGGTCTCTCGTTCCAGCTGGCTGCGCAGCCGTGGGTTGGCATGCTCCAGCGCGGCCTGTGCCTGCGCGGCCTCGGCGTACCAGGGCTCCTCACTGCGCGCTGCCCGGATCCCGTCCAGGTCCTCGGGCGTCCACCCGAACGGCCGGCCGGACGGCGTCACCAGGACCAGCGAGCGCACCCGGCCGGGGTAGCGGGCGGCGTGCAGCAGCGCGACCGGGCAGCCGGCCGAGTGGCCGAGGACGTCGACCGGCTCGAGGCGGAGCGCGGCGCAGACATCTTCGACGTCGTCGGGCAGCCGGGTGAGCTGCAGCGACTCGCGGTCGGCGGGCAGCTCCGAGGCGCCACTGCCCCGGTTGTCGAGCAGCAGCAGCAGGCGCTCGGCGTCGAGACCGGCGAGGTTCTCGAGATAGCTCGCGGCGCGGCCGGGTCCGCCGGGAACGCACAACAGCGGCGCACCGGCTCCCCGCCGGTGGACGGCCAACCGGGTGCCGTCGCGGGCGGTGACGGTGACGGTGTCGCCGGTCACGTCGGGCCCGCAGCCCGACAGTGGCACGCCGCCGTCACTGTTCGGTGAGGTCGGCGGTGCGGGCTGAGCTCGCGCCGATGCCGGCGATGATCTCGCCCAGTGCGTCGGCGGGAATCGCCGAGTCGACCGTCAGCACCATCAGTGCCTCGCCGCCCGCCTCGCGCCGGCTGACCTGCATGCCGGCGATGTTGACGCCCGCATCGCCGAGCAGCTGCCCGACGATGCCAACGACGCCGGGCCGGTCGTCGTATCGCAGGAAGGCCATGTGCCGCGCGGGCACCACGTCGACGTCGAAGCCGTCGACCTCGGTCAGCTTCTCGATGTGTCGCGGGCCGGAGAGCGTGCCGCTGACCGACACCTGCTCGCCGTCGGCGAGGGTGCCGCGCAGGGTGACGAGGTTGCGATAGTCGGGGCTGTCGGTCGATGCGGTGAGCGCGAGCTCGACCCCGCGCTCGGCCGCGTGCAACGGTGCGTTGACGAACGTGACCTGCTCCTCGACGACATCGGCGAACACCCCCTTGAGCGCGGAGAGCTGCAGCACCGACACGTCGTACGCCGCGATCTCACCGCGCACCTCGACGGTGAGCTGCGTCGCGACGCCGCCGGCGACGGCGGTGAAGACGCGACCGAGCTTCTCGGCGAGCGGCAGACCGGGCCGGACCTCCTCGGCCACGACACCGCCAGCCTGCACATTGACGGCGTCGGGCACGAACTCGCCCTGCAGCGCGAGCTTCACGCTGCGAGCGACCGCGAGGCCGGCCTTGTCCTGCGCTTCGGCAGTGGACGCGCCGAGGTGCGGGGTGGCGACGACGTTGTCGAACTCGAACAGCGGCGAGTCGGTGCAGGGCTCGGTGGCGTAGACGTCCAGTCCGGCGCCGCCGATCCGGCCCTCCTTCAACGCCTGGGCCAGCGCGTGCTCGTCGAGCAGCCCGCCACGGGCGGCGTTGACGATGATGGCGCCGGGCTTGCACAGCGCGAGCTCACGCTCGCCGATGAGGCCGACGGTCTCGGGCGTCTTCGGCAGGTGGATGGAGATGAAGTCGCTCTCCCGCAGCAGCTCGTCGAGCGGGACGAGCCGCACGCCGATCTGCGCCGCGCGAGCAGCCGGCACGTAGGGGTCGTAGGCGAGCAGCCGGACCCCGAACGCGCTCATGCGTTGGGCGACGAGCACCCCGATGCGGCCCAAGCCGACGACGCCCATCGTCTTGTCGGTCACCTCGACACCGGTGAACGCGCTGCGCTTCCACTGGCCGCCCTTGAGGCTGGCGCTGGCCTGGGGCACCCGCCGCGCGACCGCGAGCAGCAGCGCGACAGCGTGCTCGGCGGCCGAGACGATGTTGGATGTCGGCGCGTTGACGACGAGCACGCCCTTGGCCGTGGCGGCCGGCACGTCCACGTTGTCGAGCCCGACACCGGCGCGCGCCACGACCTTCAGCCGGTCCGCCGCCGCGATGGCCTCGGCGTCGATGTGCGTGGCGCTGCGGACGATGACCGCGTCGACACCGGACAGCGCCGGCAGCAGGGCGGCCCGGTCGGCGCCGTCGACGGTTCGCACCTCGAAGTCAGCGGACAACACGTCGAGCGCGCTCGGCGCCAGCTCCTCGGCGACGAGCACCACGGGTCGAGACATGGCGGAAGGCTACCGACCTCCCGCGGTCAGCGGCGGCGGCGGAGGCGCCGATCCGACAACACGATCGTGATCACGAGCCAGGCGCCCCCGAGGGCGGCGATGAGGAAGCAGACGAAGGCGACCGCGGGATAGCCGGCGATCGTCGTCCTGGTGTGCACGTTCGACAGCAACGCGGCACCGATGATCAGCGACGCGAGCACCAGCCCCACCGCGACCCGGTTGGCCATGCGGTGCAGACCCTGCAGGAAGTCGGTCTCGTCGAAGGCGTCCACGCGCAGCTCGAACTTGCCGCTGGCGAGCGCGTCCATCGCGCGGTTGACTCGTCCGGGCAGCTGCTCGACGAAGTCCCGCGTCTCCATCGCCGCGTTGAGCACGCCGGACAGCGACGGCGCCATGCCGCTGCGCGCCAGGTGCACCGCCTGCTCCTGCACGACCTGGATCGGCGCCAGCTGCGGGTCGAGGATGCGCGCGACGAGGTCGAGGTTGAGCAGCGCCTTGCCGACCATCGACAGCTCGGCCGGTGGACGCAGCCCCGCGGCACCGCAGGCACGGGTGAGGTCCAGCACGAGCCGACCGGCGTCCAGCTCCTCGACCGCGTTGGCGGCGCGTCGCTCGACGATGCCCGACACGTCAGCGGTGAACTGGCGGGTGTCGCAGCCGGGCAGCGGCTCGGCCATGTCGGCGGCGATGCGCGCGACCTCCTCGCCGCGTTGCTCCGCGACCGCGAGCAGCAGTCGGACCAGCCGGTCACGCATCTCCGGCGCGATCCGACCGACCATGCCGAGGTCGATCAGCCCGATCCGTCCGTCCGGCGTGAGCAGGACGTTGCCCGGATGCGGGTCGGCGTGGAAGAACCCGTGCACGAGGATCTGGTCGAGGTAGGCCTGCATCAGCTCGCGCGCCAGCGCGTTGCCGTCGACGTCGAGCCGCGCCAGCCCGGACAGCTCGGTCACCTTGCGGCCATGGATGCGGTCCATGACCAGCACCCGGCTGGTGGTGAAGTCGTCGTACGGCGCGGGCACGACGAGCTTCGAGTAGGGCACGACGATTTCCGCCAGCCGCACGAGGTGCGCCGCCTCCTTGCGGTAGTCCAGCTCGTCGAGCAGCGAACGGCGGAACTGCGCGAGCAGGTCGGTGACGGCGAGCAGCCCGCCCTGCTGAGTGTGGGCCTCGACCCGTTCGGCGATGTGCTCGAGCACCTCGAGGTCGTCGAACACCTGCCGGCGGATGCCCGGCCGCTGCACCTTGACGACGACCTCGCGGCCGCCGCGCAGGGTGGCCGCGTGCACCTGCCCGAGCGAGGCGGCCGCGAGCGGGACGTCGTCGAAGTCGTCGAACAGCCGGGACAGCCTGACCCCGAGCTCGTCTTCGATGGTGGCGCGGACCTGCTCGACCGGGAACGGTTCGAGCTCGTCCTGCAACCGGGCCAACCCGTCGAGGTAGGCGGGCGGGAGCAGGTCGCTGCGGGTCGACAGGAGCTGGCCGAGCTTGATGAACGTCGGCCCGAGCCGCTCGAGGTCGGCCGCGAGGTCTTGGCCCTGGGCGCGGGCGGCAGCCGCCGCGCCCTGCCCGCCGTCGCGGTCGGAATCGTCGGCGAGCTCGATCTCCAACCCGGCCTGGCGGACGATGTCCGAGCGGCCGTATTTGACCAGCAGCCGCACGAGGTCGGTGTAACGGCCCAGGCGGCGCGGGGCGGAGAGCAGGCTCACGCTGGGTGACCTTCCCCGTACGGGGCGCGCCTCACTCGTCCGGCTGCGTCAGCCTCGGCCGGCCCGGCCGTCGGTGCCGCTCAGCGCTTGATCCAGCTCATCAGTCCACGCAGCCGGCCGCCGACCTCCTCGATCGGGTGGTTGGCACCTTCCTCGCGGTACTTGGTGAACTGCGGCCGCCCGGCGTCGTCCTCGGCGACCCACTCCTTGGCGAAGGTGCCGTCCTGGATCTCGCCGAGGATGCGCTTCATCTCGTGCTTCGTCGCGTCGGTGACGACCCGGGGCCCGCGCGTGTAGTCGCCGTACTCGGCCGTGTCCGAGATCGACCAGCGCATCTTCGCCAGCCCGCCCTCGTACATGAGGTCGACGATCAGCTTGATCTCGTGCAGGCACTCGAAGTAGGCGACCTCGGGTTGGTAGCCCGCCTCGACCAGGGTCTCGAAGCCGGCCTGCACCAGCGCCGACGCGCCGCCGCAGAGCACCGCCTGCTCACCGAACAGGTCGGTTTCGGTCTCCTCGGTGAAGGTCGTCTTCAACGTGCCGGCCCGGGTGCCGCCGATGCCCTTCGCATAGGACAGCGCGAGCGCGAGCGCGTTGCCGGAGGCGTCCTGCTCGACCGCGACGAGGCAGGGCACGCCGCGTCCCTCCTGGTATTGCCGGCGGACCAGGTGCCCCGGTCCCTTCGGCGCGACCATCGCCACGTCGACGTTCGCCGGCGGCGCGATGTAGCCGAACCGGATGTTGAACCCGTGGGCGAAGAACAGCGCGTCGCCGTCTTTCAGGTTGGGCTCGATCGCTTCGGCGTAGAGGGATCGTTGCGTGGTGTCGGGCGCGAGGACCATCACCAGGTCGGCTTCGGCACAGGCGTCGTACGGCGTGAGGACGCGCAGCCCCTCGGCCTCGGCCGCGGCCCGCGACTTCGACGTCTCCGGCAGACCGATGCGAACGTCGACACCGGAGTCCCGCAGCGACAGCGCGTGGGCGTGCCCTTGGGAGCCGTAACCGAGGACGGCGACCTTGCGGCCCTGGATGAGAGCGAGGTCGGCGTCGTCGTCGTAGTAGATCTCGGGCCCGGTGGCGGAGCCGGTGGTCGATGACATGGTTCAGGCGGTCCTCTCGACGGGTCGAAGCGTGTTGCGGTCGGTGATCGACCGGGCGCCGCGGCCGACCGCGACCATCCCGGACTGGACGAGCTCCTTGATGCCGAACGGCTCGAGCACCCGGATGAGCGCGTCCAGCTTGTCGGCGGTGCCGGTCGCCTCGATCGTGACGGCGTCGGGCGCGACGTCGACGACCTTGGCCCGGAACAGCTGCACGGTCTCGAGAACGTGCGAGCGGGTGTCGAGGTCGGCTTTGACCTTCACCAGCAACAGCTCACGCTGCACGGACGCGGCCGGGTCGAGCTCGACGATCTTGATGACGTTGACCAGCTTGTTGAGCTGCTTGGTCACCTGCTCCAACGGCAGCTCCTCGACGTTGACGACGATCGTCATTCGGGAGATCTCCGGATGCTCGGTGGGGCCGACCGCGAGCGAGTCGATGTTGAAGCCGCGACGCGAGAACAGACTTGCCACTCGCGCCAGCACACCCGGCTTGTTCTCGACGAGGACGGACAAGGTGTGGCGGCTCACGTCCACCTCCCCACCCGCCGCCCACAAATGGTCGGCGCCGTTCCGTCGCCGCTCATTCGCTGACCACCTCTCCCATGTCGTAGTCGAAATCGGGCGCGGTGTCGCGCGCGATCTTGATGTCGTCGTTGGAGGTGCCGGCGGCCACCATCGGCCAGACCATCGCGTCCTTGCCGACGACGAAGTCGACGACGACTGGTGCGTCGTTGATGCTCATCGCCTTCTCCAGGGTGGCGTCGACATCCGCGGCGTTGTCGCACCGCAGGCCGACGCAGCCCATCGCCTCGGCGAGCTTGACGAAGTCGGGCAGGTAGGTGGGCCGGTCTCGCGTCGCGGTCGCGAGAGCGGAGCCGGGATTGCGCAGGTCGGTGTTGGAGTAGCGCGCGCCGTAGAACAGCGTCTGCCACTGCCGGACCATGCCGAGCGAGCCGTTGTTGATGACCGCCACCTTGATCGGGATGCCTTCGATCGCGCAGGTGGTGAGCTCCTGGTTGGTCATCTGGAAGCAGCCGTCACCGTCGATGGCCCACACGAGCGCCTCCGGCCGGCCCACCTTCGCACCCATCGCGGCAGGCACGGCGAAGCCCATCGTGCCCAGGCCGCCGGAGTTGATCCAGGTGTAGGGCCGCTCGTAGGACACGAAGTGCGCCGCCCACATCTGGTGCTGTCCGACACCGGCGACGTAGACCGCCTCCGGGCCGGCGAGCTTGCCGAGCCGCTCGATGACGAACTGCGGGTTGAGCGATCCGTCCGACTCCGGCTCATAGCCGACGGGATAGGTCCGCCGCCAGGACTCGCACTGCCGCCACCAGGCGCCGTAGTCGGGCTTGCGGCCGGCGTCGAGCTCGGCCTGCACCGCCACGATGAGGTCGGCGATGATCTCCCGAGCATCCCCGACGACGGGCACGTCGGCGACGCGGTTCTTGGAGATCTCCGCCGGGTCGATGTCGGCGTGGATGACCCGGGCCTCCGGCGCGAACGTCGACAGCTTGCCGGTGACTCGGTCGTCGAACCGAGTGCCCAACGCGATGAGCAAGTCGCTCTTCTGCAAGGCGGTGACGGCGGCGACCGCACCGTGCATGCCGGGCATGCCCAGGTGCTGCGGGTGCGAGTCGGGGAACGCGCCGCGCGCCATCAGCGTGGTCACGACCGGGACGCCGGTGAGCTCGGCGAGCACCCGCAGCTCCTCGGCCGCCCGGGCCTTGAGCACGCCGCCGCCGACGTAGAGCACCGGTCGCTTCGCCTCGACGATCAGCCGGGCCGCCTCCCGCACCTGCTTGGCGTGCGCCTTGGCCGCGGGGCGATAGCCCGGCAGCTGCATCTCGACCGGCCAGCTGAACGTCGTCGTCGCCTGCAGCGCGTCCTTGGCGATGTCGACCAGCACGGGGCCGGGCCGACCGGTCGCGGCGATGTGGAAGGCCTCGGCCAGCACTCGCGGGATCTCGTCGGCGTCCTGGACGAGGAAGTTGTGCTTGGTGATCGGCATCGTGATGCCGCAGATGTCGGCTTCCTGGAACGCGTCCGTGCCGATCGCGCCGCTGGGCACCTGGCCGGTGATCGCGACGATCGGCACGGAGTCCATGTAGGCGTCCGCGATCGGCGTGACGAGGTTCGTCGCTCCGGGGCCACTGGTCGCCATGCAGACGCCGACCCGGCCGGTCGCCTGGGCGTAGCCGGTCGCTGCGTGCCCTGCGCCCTGCTCGTGGCGGACGAGGATGTGCCGCAACCGCTGCGAGTCGAACAACGGGTCGTACGCCGGCAGGATCGCGCCGCCGGGGATGCCGAAGACAACGTCGACACCCAGCTCCTCCAGCGCCCGGACGAGCGACTGAGCTCCCGTCATCTGCGCACCGGTGGGTGCGTGGCTGGTTTCGGTCACGGCATGCCTTCCAAGCGGTTTCGGGTCAGGTGGGCGGCGCTGTCATTCCAACAAAAAACCCCTCGTGCCAAGCACGGAGGGGTGAGCGCGCAGCCGACAGTCGAGCGTCAGGCCACGCGCCCGGCGATTACTACGACAAGTCGCTGCACGACGCCACCCTCGCAAACGCCGCCACGCCGTGTCAAGCCAGCGAGACGGTCGTCCCGCATGCCGAGACGCGGGCGGGGCGCCGGATGTCGAGCGCCTGGCGGGCTAGGCCGCACCGAGCCCCGCGTGCGACGGCACGCAAGCAAGGGAGAACGACGCACACCGGGCGCTCGGCCCGGCGTCACTGGCAGACGGCGCCGGAGGCGGCAGAGCCGACGAGCTTGGCGTACTTGGCGAGCACGCCGGTCGTGTAACGCGGGGCCGGCGGCGTCCACTCGCTGCGCCGCCGCGCCAGCTCGTCCTCGTCGACCAGCAGGTCCAGCGTGCGGGTCGTGAGGTCGAGCCGGATCCGGTCACCGTCGCGGACCAAGGCGATCGGGCCACCGTCGGTCGCCTCCGGAGCGACATGCCCGACGCACAGGCCCGTCGTACCGCCGGAGAAACGACCGTCGGTCAGCAGCAGCACGTCCTTGCCCAGCCCGGCGCCCTTGATCGCACCGGTCACCGCGAGCATCTCCCGCATCCCCGGACCGCCCCGCGGCCCTTCGTAGCGGATGACCACGACGTCACCGGCCCGCAGCTTCCCTTGCGTGACCGCGTCCATCGCGGGCTGCTCGGTGTCGAACACCCGCGCCGTGCCCTCCACGACGGTCGCATCGAAACCGGCGGTCTTGACGACCGCACCGTCCGGCGCCAGCGACCCGCGCAGGATCGTGAGCCCGCCCGTGCGATGGATCGGGTCGGACAGGGCGTGGATGACCTTGCCGTCGGGGTCGGGCGTGTGCACGTCGGCCAGGTTGTCGGCCAGGGTGCGACCGGTGACCGTCAATGCGTCGCCGTGCAGCAGGCCCGCATCGAGCAGCGCGCGCATGACGACGGGGACGCCGCCGACCTTGTCGACATCGCTCATCACGTAGCGGCCGAACGGCTTGACGTCGGCGAGATGCGGCGTCCGGTCACCGATGCGGTTGAAGTCGTCGAGACTGAGATCGACGCGCGCCTCGTGCGCGATGGCCAGCAGGTGCAGCACGGCGTTCGTGGAGCCGCCCAGTGCCATGACGAGGGTGATGGCGTTCTCGAAGGCCGGCTTGGTGAGGATCTGCCGCGCGGTGATGCCGGCGTCGATGAGACGTACGACGGCCTCGCCGGACGCGACCGCGTAGTCGTCTCGGCGCCGGTCGACTGCCGGCGGGGCGGCACTGCCGGGCAGCGACATCCCGAGCGCCTCGGCGGCCGCGGCCATCGTGTTGGCGGTGTACATGCCGCCGCAGGCACCCTCGCCGGGGCAGGTCGCGCGCTCGATCGCGTCGAGCTCGTCGCGGGTGATGCGCCCGGCTGCGCACGCGCCGACCGCCTCGAACACGTCGATGATCGTGAGGTCGCGGTCGTCGAGCCGCCCCGGCAACGTTGCGCCGGCGTAGAGGAACACGGCGGCCAGATCGAGCCGGGCCGCGGCCATCAGCATGCCGGGCAGCGACTTGTCGCAGCCGGCGAGCAGCACGCTGCCGTCGAGCCGCTCGGCGAACATCACGGTCTCGACCGAGTCGGCGATGACTTCGCGCGAGACCAGCGAGGCGTGCATGCCCTCGTGGCCCATCGAGATGCCGTCCGAGACGCTGATCGTGCCGAACTCCAGCGCCACGCCGTCGGCCCGCCGGACCCCCTCCTTCGCCTTCTTGGCCAGCCGGTCGAGCGAGAGGTTGCAGGGGGTGATCTCGTTCCACGACGAGGCGACGCCGATCTGGGGCTTGTCCCAGTCGTCGTCGGTGAGGCCGACGGCGCGCAGCATCGCGCGCGCCGGCGCGCGCTCCATCCCGTCGGTGACGTCGCGGCTGCGGGGCTTGCGGTGCGAGGCCGGCGCGGCAGACGTGGTGCGGTCAGGCATGGCGCCGAGGGTATGCGGTGGCCGGATAGCGTCCGCACCGTGACCGACCTCGCCTGGCTGGATGCAACCGCGCAAGCCGACCTCGTGCGCCGCGGGGACGTGACGCCACTGGAGCTCGTCGAGGCGGCGATCGCCCGCATCGAAGCCCTCAACCCGCAGCTCGACGCCGTGATCCGGACGCGGTTCGACCTGGCTCGGGCCGAGGCGGCGACAGCCGGCGACGACAAGGCCGGCGGCGCCTCCGACGGCTCGCCGTCGCGCGCACCCTTCCGGGGCGTGCCGATCCTGTTCAAGGACCTCGACTGTCACGTCGCCGGCGAGCCGACCGCGCACGGGATCGGGGCGCTGCACGACGTGCCGCGGCCGGCGGACTCTCACCTGGCCGAGCAGTTCCGCGCGGCTGGCTTCATCGAGCTCGGCCGCACCAACGTGCCGGAGCTCGGCACCACCGTCACCACCGAGCCGAAGAGCTTCCCACCGGCGCGCAACCCCTGGGACCCGCAGCACTCGACCGGCGGGTCGTCAGGTGGCTCCGCGGCGGCGGTCGCCAGCGGCATGGTGGCGGTCGCGCACGCGAACGATGGCGGCGGGTCCATCCGCGTCCCCGCGAGCGAGTGCGGACTCGTCGGGCTGAAGCCGAGCCGTGGCCGGGTGTCGCACGGGCCACAGATCGGCGAGGCATGGGCCGGCGGCACGATGGATGGTGTCGTGACGCGCACCGTGCGCGACACGGCAGCGATCCTCGACGCCATCAGCACGCCGATGCCGGGCGACCCCTACCTCGCTCCCCCGTTGGCACGACCGTTGGCGCACGAGGTCGGTGCCGACCCGGGACGACTGCGCATCGGTTGGTGCGAGCGACCGGTCGGCGACTACTACCTGGACGACCCCGAGTGCCGGGCTGCGGTGGCGACAGCGGCACGGCTGCTGGAAGCGGCCGGCCACGACGTCGAGCCGGCCTGGCCGCAGGCGATGTTCGAGCGCGGGTTCTCCCGCGCCTTCGGTGCCATCGTGGTGGCCGACACTGCGCGCGAGCTGCGCGAGCACGAGGCACTGCTGGGCCGGCCGGTGCGCGACGACGAGCTGGAACCGCGCAACGTCGGCTATCGGCAGGCGGCCACGAGGATGAGCGCGGTCGACTACCTCGAGGCCCGCGCGTGGCTGTCGGCGTGGGCGCGACGGATGGCGTCGTGGTGGACGTCGTACGACGTCCTCGTCACTCCCACCGTTGGTGGACCAGCGCCGGAGCTCGGCTGGTTCACCGCCGAAGGACCGGCCCGCGAGGGTGCGCGTATCGGCAGCTTCATCCCTTACACGGCGCAGTTCAACATGACCGGACAACCCGCGGTCAGCCTGCCGCTGCACTGGTCGGCGTCCGGCCTGCCGGTGGGGGTGCAACTGGTGGCGGGATACGGCCGGGAGGACCTGCTCGTCCGGCTGGCCGCGCAGCTGGAAAGCGCCGCACCCTGGGCCGACAAGAGGCCCAGGGTGCGGGCGTCCGGTGACGTTGGTGCGACGTGACGGGCGGTCGGTCCTGATCCGCTACGGCTTGATCGTGATGGTCTTGCTGGTCGCGGCGGCGTAGACCTTGCCGGCGAGGGTCTGCTTGGCGCTGCGCACCCGGTATTGCTCCGAGTGCTTCAGCCCGGTCAACCCGCCGAACTTGTAGGCCCCTCGCACGGTGCTGAGCGTCGCGGTGGTCTTCGTCGTCACCTTGCGCCACGGGTGGTTGGCGTTGGCGCGCTTGAAGAGCGAGACCTTCAACCCGTTGATGCCCTTGGCGGCGGCGGTCAGCTGGCCCTTGATGGCGAAGTGCTTGCCGGCAGGCACCGTGGTGCGCGTCGCCTTGGCAGTCAGCGCGGTCGCGATCGCGGGTGGGGTGAGGCTGGCGAACGAGATGCTCTGGTAGGCCACCGTCGTCACCTGGTCGGGGGTCGCGCCGTCCGTCATGACGAGGTAGCAGTTGCTCGAGCCGGCGGTGCACGTGCCGGTGCCGACGGTGCCGGTGAAGACGTGGAACGACGGCTGCAGCGCAGTCACCGCGCCGGTGGCGTCGGCGACGCCGACGCTGACGTGGGTCGTGTCCTGGTTGCAGCCACTGCCATCGAGGGTCAGCGCGCTGCACTCGACGACGTAGACGGTCTTGCCGGCGGGGAAGCCTGCGCCGGTGACGCTCACCGTGTCGCCCTCGTGCAGCCCGGTGCTCGGGGCCACCGACATCGTGCCGAAGGCGGGGGTGCCGGCGGCCTGTGCCGGCGTGAGCATGGCGCCGACGGCGGCCGCCGTGCCGAGGAGGCCGAGGGTCAGGCGGGACTTGACGTGCATGAGGTTCTCCTGCTCGAGGGACTGGGATCGCACCCGAGCATCGAGAACCGTTCGGTTGAGGAGCAATAGCGAGGATTGATCAAATGTGGCGCGGCAAAGGCCAGGCGCGGTTCTCCCGAGCACTGGCGGCGCGCGCCGGGATGACGCAATTGCTCGGGTTAGCCGGGTTCGCGTCGGCTGGCCTCGAACGTGAAGCCCTGCTTGCGCAGCCGGTCCACCAGCGGTCGGCCGATCCCGGTCGCCGGGGTGAGCACACCGGCCCGTGGGGGCAGCCGGTCACCGTCGAGGGCGAGGCTCAGCGCCGACTCACCGAGCATGACGGCGGTGGCGGCATAGCCGGGGTCGCCCTTGGCCGCGACCGTCGCGACATAGCGGGCACCGGATGAAGTGCGGGCATGGATCTCGATGCGGAAGAACCCGTTGGCACGGGTCTGCTCGGACGGCCCCTCGCCCGGCTTGGGCAGCACGCGACCGAGCGCGGAACGGCTGGGGCCGAACGACATCGCGGTCACGACGGCAGCGAGGCCACCGGTGAGGCCGGCCGCCTTCGCCAGACCGACCGGGCCGGCTCCCATGCCCATGGCCTCCCGATAGCGCAGCCGGCGGCCGTAGGCCCAGTCCTGCAAGGCATTGCTGCGGCGTACCACTCGGGTGTTGACGGTTGCCATCACGAACGGCGCGAGCCACTGCCCGATGTCGTCGTCGTGTACGACGCTGCGCAGGTCGCTCTCCCGACCCAGCTGCGGCTCGGCGCCGCGATCCGGGCTGAGGGCATAGGGGTCGATGGTCAACCGTCGCTTGTCTCGATCGGCGGCGACGTCCTCCATCTGGGTCTGCATCGACGCGATCGTGCCGCCGGACAGACCACCCTTCATCGCGGTGACGACGAGCGTCGTGTCCTCGAGCTCACCGGCGTCGTCGTCGCGGACCTTGTCGTTCAGGACCAATACGCCGAGGTCGGAGGGGATGGAGTCGAAACCCGCCGAGTGGACGATGCGGGCGCCGGAGCCGCGAGCCGTCGCGTCGTAGCGGTCGATCGTTTCGCGCATGAACAACACCTCGCCGGTGAGGTCGGCGTAGTGCGTGCCGGCGCGGGCGCAGGCCTCGACGAGCGGCAAGCCGTAACGCATGTAGGGCCCGACGGTGGTCGCCACGGTCGTGGTGCGCTCGACCATGTTCTGCAGCGCGGCGGGGTCGCGCGAGTCGGCAACGACGACCGGCCAGGCGAGGGCGTGACCGCCGAGGCGGGCGCGCACCTCCTCGAGACGCTGCTGCGAGCGCCCGGCGAGGGCGATGCGGGCCTCGGGCGGGGCGTGCTCGGCGAGGTAGGAGGCGGTCAGCTTGCCGACGAAACCGGTCGCGCCGTAGACGACGATGTCGAGATCACGCTGCTCCATCGCGCCAGCGTACGGAGGCGTGCACATGCCGGGGTCGGCTGCCCGACACCCGCTGTGGCGAGTGACGCGAGAATCCGCTTGTCGGGACCGGCGTGGCGCACGCGAGACTTCCCGCGTGACCTTCCGGTTCGCCGCGCTCGACCCGCAACCGGCCTCCGTCGACCGCGTGGTGGCGGAGTTCTGCGCCGACCTCGACGACGCAGCAGAGGTCGAGCGCCGGTTGAAGGGCGATCTGGCCGATCGCACCGTGCGGCTGGAGTGGTGCTGGTCGGCATATGACGACGAGGGCGATCGCGTTGCCCGTCACCAATGGTGGGGGCCGCAGGACGCCGAGGTCCCGGTCGTCTTCGTCTCGCTGGAGAGCCGCGATCCGGATGCGGCGGTGGCGCTGCTCGAGCACGCGCGTCAGGCGCTGGCGATCGAGGAAGCGTGGGCTCCGATCACCCTGCCCGGTCGCGAGCAGGAGGCAGACGACGATCCGTGGCATCGGGTTCCGCAGACGGTGGCCGTTCTCGAGCGTGGCGGCTTCCGGTTCGCCGTCGATCGGGTGCGCATCGAATGGACGGCTGGTACGCCGATGCCGGAAGCGAGCAGCCGGCTGAGCTTCAGACCGGCGACAGATCTCGTGCACGACGAGCTGGTCGAGTTGTTCGCCGCTGTTGCCGACGGCTCGCTTGACGACTCGATGCTGCGCGACCGGGAGCGGCTCGGCCGCGACGCCGAGGCGCGGAAGCGACTGGATTTCGACCTGCACTATCCCGGCGTCGACGGCCGCTTCGTCGTCGGCTGCACGCGCGCTGACGAGCAACCGATCGGCTATGTGATCCCGGCGCTGCACGGTGAGCTGGGAGTCATCGCGGAGATAGGTGTCGCCCGACCGCGCCGCGGTCGCGGCTACGTCCACGACCTCCTCGCCCACGCAACCCGCGTACTGGTCGCGGCCGGCGCCAAACGGATCGTCGCCGACACCGACTGCGCCAACACCCCGATGCGGGCAGCGTTCGACCGGGCGGGCTACCGCGTCTTCGCCCGCCGTTGGGACTGGAGCTGGTTCATGGACTAGACGAGCCCGTCGGCAAACCGACGAGCTCGATCTGTCGAGCCGCGACCTCACGCCGTCGGGCAGCCATCCCACCGGGAGCGGCGGAGTGGACATCGGGCTGCTCTGTGCGAACAGTCAGGAGAAACACCACCGACGCCGTCACCGGCGAGCTCACGAGGTGATGCACCAACCGCCAGGTGGCTGCGCCTCCGCGGTCGTGGCACCGTCCCCAGCTTCGGCAGACGTGTTCTCGCAACCAGAGCAACCCTCCGCCGAAAGCGGCGGAGAAGGAGCGGGTGGCCTCACTCGCAGCTGCCCCGGCCCGGGCTCGGCCGCCCGCCGCTCACCTGCGCCCAGCAGCTCACGGTAGGCGGCCACCGTCTCCGGTGATGGCGGTGCACCGACCTCGTTGGCGAGGATTCGCCGACAGCGGTCGTAGGCCGCGAGCGCCTCGCCGAGATTGCCTGCGCGAGCGTGGGCGGCCATCACCAGCCGATGCGCCGACTCCCGAAGCGGCTCAACCGTCACCAGCGTTTCGGCGGCGGCGAGTGCAGCGCTGTGATTGCCCATGGCGAGCTGGGCGGCGGCCAATGCCTGCAGCGCGCGGACGCGGCGCGCTGCAAGGTCGACGCGCAGCTGTTGCACCCACGCCCCGTCCTCCCCCTCCAGGATCGGCAACGTAAGGACGGTCAGGGCCGCCTCCGCCGAAGCAATCGCCTCCCGCGGTCGGCCGGACGCCAGAGCTCGCTCCGCTCTGTCCACAGCATGCCTCGCTTCGTCCAGGTCAACCGTGGTGCCGGGCGGCAACCGCAGGGCGTAACAGCCGAACGAAGCGCGGAGCAGCGTTGGGTCGGCTCCCGCGGCATGGAGGCCGCCCCGGACCTTCGACACGATCGTCCGCAACGCCGGGTCCCATGTCCGGGGAGGTCCGTCGCCCCACACTGCGTCCGCGAGGACGTGCTTGGCGACCGGCTGTCCCAGGCGGTCGACCAGGACCGCCAGGACGAGCCTGCCCTGTCGGCCCCCCAGCACATCCTCGCCGGCTGTGCCGGTCGGCCCCTTGACCTCCACCCGCCCGGCCAGCCGGAGCCGCAGGAAACCGGCAGACGCCTCCGGTGGCGCGGGCGAAATGGTTGCTCGACCCACGATATGACCCCCCGCGGCAAAGCGTAGCGAGGCCGTGACCGTTGCGCTTGCGAATCTCTTGCGCGCACCTTCTACCGTCAGCGGTGCGACGCACGAGGTCGCGGGTGCGCAAGCGGCCACGGCGGCGTGACACGCAACGTCAGGGGGGTTCCGATGACACGTACCGTTGCCCGCTTCTGTGCAGTCGCTCTCGCGGCCGTGCCGGCCCTGGGATCGACAATCCCGGCACTCGCCGCTCCCGGAACCGGCTCCGGGCTCGGCGCTGAGCCGTACACATGCACTGGCCTGGGGGATGTCACGGTCGGGGTCCCCAGCGACGAAAGCCCGGCCGGCTTCGCCAGCGGAGCCGTGTACATCGCCACCCAGATAACGGTCTACAGCGGGGACACCATCGTCTTCCAGAAGAGCTACGGCAATCGCAACGGTGCTGGCGATCCGATCGAGTGCGTCGGCGACGTCAATGGCACCACGGTCGACGCGTTGGTCGTTCCTGTTGGCCAGGAAGCCAAGTAGCCCGACAGTCGACAACTCGAGGTGCACAAGCGGGCTGACGATGCCCGGCCACAGGCGTGGCATCCTGTCCGCGACATGGGCACCTTCGATGTCGTGAGCAGCGACGGCACCAGGATCGTCGGCTGGCGCAACGACGCACCCGCCGACGCGATCCCCGTCGTCATCTCCAACGGCCTGGGGACACCGCCGACCGCATGGCCCACCATCGCCGACCCGGACTGCGGATTCCGCGTCGTCACCTGGTACTACCGCGGCACCGGCGGCGGCGACCGCCCGACCGACGAGTCACGCGTCCGCGTCGAAGACCACGTCGAGGACCTGATCGCGTTGATGGACCACGAAGGCATCGACCGCGCCCTGATCGCCTGCTGGTCGCTCGGCGTCAACGTCGCCTTCGAGTTCGCCCGCGCCCACCCCGACCGCGTCGCGGGCATCATGGCCGTCGCCGGTGTCCCCGGCGGCACGTTCCGCGCGATGTTCGGCCTGCTCCGGGTGCCGCGCCGGTTCCGGCATGCCCTCGGCTTGCGCGCCGCGCGCCTCGGCCGGCGGATCGGCCCGCAGCTGACCTGGACCGCCGCGCACATCCCGTTGAACCGCCTCACCGCCAGCGTCATCAACCACAGCGGCATGGTGCTGCCGTCAGCGACGCCCGACCGGCTGATCCCCGCGCTGGAGGAGTTCCGCGAGCACGACTTCCGCTGGTACTTCACGCTCGCCGTCGCCGCTGCCGAGCACGAGCCGATGGACCTGTCGTTCATTCAGGTGCCGGTGACGCTGGTGGCCGGCCGCTACGACGTCCTCACGTCGATGCACGACATGGTCGAGGCGGCTACCCAGATCCCGCACGCCGAGGTGCACGTGCTGCCGGGCTCACACTTCCTGCCGCTGGAGTTCCCCGACCAGCTCGCCGACGAACTGCGCCGCCTCGCCGAACGCGCGCGGCCGGACCACGCCATCACCTGAGCCGTACGCCGGCAGCCGGACACGCCGGTGTCAGTGCGTCGACGGCAGCACCAACACCTGACGCGACACCGACGGCACCAGCTTGGGCTGCCCGTTCACCCGCGCCTGCCGTTCGATGAACAGCATGTAGGGCCCCGCCGGCAGCACGGCCGATCCGGGCACCTTCGCCACCAGACTGTTGCCCTGGCCGTTGTTCTGCAGCCGGAACTGCAGCTCCACGCTGCGCTGATCGGCGTCGGTCAGGTGCGTCATCGACGGATTGCGGACCAGCACGACTTTCCTGATGCCGGCGGCGTCGGCGGTCTCGATGTCGAGACTGCCTCCCCACCGGACCAGGTTGTCCGCCGAGTCGATGGTCGGTCGAGGCACGCCGTAGTGCAGGTAGGGCGGGGAGTAGATCTGGAACGTCGAGTCGGCCTCCGGCTTGGACAGCCCCGCCGCCGAGCCCGCATCGGTCTGAACTGCATAGCCGGTGGCGATCGGTGCGTGACCGCCGATCAGGACGCGCCCGTCCGGCAGCAGCACCGCCGTGTTGTGGTAGGTGCGCCCGTGCTCGGCCGCGAGTGACGGCCCGGCCGTGACCGTGCCGTGGTCCGGGTCGACGAGCTCGGTCTGCAGCACCGGCGAGCCGCTCCCCGGCCCCACCACCTCGTCCCGGTTGGCCCCACTGGTGACGAAGACCGTGCCGTCCGGCAGCAGCACGGCGGAGCCGTACCAGCGCTGCGACAGCAGGTTGGGGCCGGCGGTGCTGGTCAGCGCGTCGGCGTGGGCGGTGTCGATCGTGTTGATCGTCGTGCTGTTGTCGCCGAGATAGGTGCCGGGTGTCTGCCCGATCACGCCGCCGCCGTTGAACACCCGCGCCTGCGGGTAGTTGCCGTTGGCGTCCGGCACCAGAGGCAGCAACACGTCGAACCCGCTGCCGCGGAACCCGACCGGCACTCCGTCGACGAGCGGCAACCCCGTCGGTGTGTTCGCCTGCAGGTTCCGCCATGTCTGCGTGACCGGGTCGTAGACCTTCGCGAATGCCCACGTCGCCTCGTCGTACGCCTGCCCGTCCGGGTTGAAGGTCTGACCGGCGGCGTCGTAGTACACGTGCCCGTCCGGCAACAGGTGCAGCCGGGGGAACAGCGGCAACGACTGTTGCGAGCCGTCGGCGAGCGTCGGGTCGGTGCCGGCCTGGCTGCTGTGGTTGACCGTCCACAGCTGGGTGGCAGGGTCGTAGGTCTCGGTCTGTACGACGTTGCGGCCGGAGTCCTGCGGCGCCCGACCGTCGGTGTAGAGCGGCTTGAGCAGCTTCGTCACACCGCCGGCGACGAACACGTCCCCCGCCTCGCCGGGCTTGCCGGCGAGGGTGATCAGCGTCGGGTACCACCGGCCGTAGTGCATGTCGCCCTTGGCGTTCTGCCACGTGTCCGTCGCGGGGTCGAAGATGCGGGTCGCCTTCAGCCCTTGCAGCTCGGCAACGCCGTAGCTCTTGCCGGAGGTCGGATCGGTGACGCCGGGCTCGGAGTAGTAGTGCGTGCCGCCGGCGGTCAGCACGGTGCCGTCGGGGAGCTGGACCAGCGAAGAGCAGAACAGGTCGTAGTCGTTGCCGGGGCTGTCCGCGACCCCCGCGCCTCCCGGCAGCAGCGAGTTCGCCGGGTCGCTGTGGCCACCGGTAGGGCTGGCCGTCTCGTTCCCGGGCGTCTGCGGGGTCAGAGTGCCGCCGGCGGAGCCGAACCCCGTGAAGTCGGCGAGGCGGCTCTGGTCGTCCTGCGCGACGTCGCCGAACTCGGCGACCACGTTGAGCTGCACGCGGTTCATGCCCTCCAGGCCGTCCCAGAACAGCACCTTGCCGTTCGGCAGGACGGCCACCGCCATGGCGGCGGGCGGGCAGCGATAGCCCTTCGGGTCGTACTGCGCCGTGAAGCACTGCGGACGGGTGTCCGCCTGCTGGATCAGCCCGCTGATCGAGCCGGCCACCGCCGGGTCCGGCCCCGCGTCCGCGCTGGTGACGGTCGCGAGCGGCACCGCGGCGCCGAGCAGCCCGAAGCCGGCCAAGATCGTGAGAGTGCGGCGGGTGGGTGAGGACGAGACGCGCATCATGGCCCCCCAGGGCGCTCGGCCGCACCGCGGCGGCATGCCGCTCTGTTCAACGCCGCAGTGACCCACTCCTCCCGGTCATCGCGACCAAAACCGGGCGAAACCGGACGGTCGGTGCGACGCGCCGGCCGCCCGTCAGCACCGCCGGTCAGCCGGTCAGCCGCTCCAGGATCAGCTCGCGCGCCCGCTTGGCGTCGGCCGACCCTCCGGTGGCCTTCATGACCGCTCCGACCAGCGGGCCGACCGCGCCCTGGTTGCCGCCGCGAACCTTCTCCGCGGCGTCCGGCTGGCCCGCGATGGCGGCATCGACGGCAGCAACGAGCTCGTCCTCGCCGGCCACCTTCCAGCCGTGTGCATCGATGACGGCGTCCGGCTCACCCTCACCGGCGATGACTGCGTCAGCGACCTGGCGGGCCAGCTTGTTGGTCAGCGTGCCGTCGTCCTCGAGGGCGCTGATGCGCGCCACCTGCGCCGCCGTGATGGCGAGCTCGGATGCCTCGACCCCGGCCTCGTTGGCCCGCCCGACGAGGTAGCCGAGCCACCAGCCGCGGGCTTTCGCCGGCGGCGCACCGGCCGCGATCGTCTCCGCGACCAGGTCGAGCACGCCGGCGTTCGTCATCTGCTCGATGTCCAGGGTGGCGAAGCCGTTGGCCTCGGCGAAACGCGCCCGCTGCGCGCCCGGCGGTTCGGGCAGCTCGGCCCGCAGCTGCTCGACCCAGGCCGCGTCGGGCGCCAGCGGCACCAGGTCGGGCTCGGGGAAGTAGCGGTAGTCCTGCGCCTCTTCCTTGGACCGGCCGGAACTGGTGGTGCCGCTGTCCTCGTGGAAGTGCCGGGTCTCCTGCACCACCCGGTCACCCGCGTCGAGCACCGCGCCCTGCCGCTCGACCTCGAACCGCACCGCGCGTTCGACCGACCGCAGCGAATTGACGTTCTTGGTCTCCGATCGCGTGCCGAACTCGCTCGACCCGCGCGGCATCAACGAGACGTTGACATCACAGCGCAGGCTGCCTTGTTCCATCCGCACGTCGGAGACGCCGAGCCCGCGCAGCAGGTCGCGCAGCTCGGTGACGTAGGCGCGGGCGATCGCCGCCGCATCGGGTCCGGTGCCGACCAGCGGCCGGGTGACGATCTCGACCAGCGGGATGCCGGCCCGGTTGTAGTCGACGAGCGAGTGCGTCGCGCCGTGGATGCGGCCGGTGGCGCCGCCGACGTGCAGCGACTTGCCGGTGTCCTCCTCGAGGTGCACGCGCTCGATGAGCACGCGGTAGGTCTCGGCACGGCCCGGCACCGGTACGTCGAGATAGCCGTCGACGCACAGCGGCTCGTCGTACTGGGAGACCTGGTAGTTCTTCGGCATGTCCGGATAGAAGTAGTTCTTGCGCGCGAACCGGCACCACGACGCGATGGAACAGTTGAGCGCGAGCCCGATGCGCACGGTGTAGTCGATCGCCTTCGCGTTCGTCACCGGCAGGCTGCCCGGCAGCCCCAGGCACACCGGGCAGACTTGCGTGTTGGGCTCGGCGCCGAAGACGGTCGAGCAGCCGCAGAACAGCTTCGTCGCGGTGCCCAGCTCGACGTGCGTCTCCAGGCCGAGCACCGCGTCGTAGCGCTCGAGCGTCCCCTCGTAGGAGTTGGGGCCGAACGACGTAGCGGGCGTTGTCGTCGTCACAGCGTCGGCGCCCCTTCGAGGATGCGGTCAGTGCCCAACGCCACCTCGACGGCGGCGGCGACCCGGTACATGCGCTCGTCAGCCTGCACCGGCGCCATCACCTGGAAGCCGACCGGCAGCCCGTCGTCCGGCGACAGCCCGCACGGCACGGACAGGGCCGGTCCGCCGTAGAGGTTGGAGGGGATCGTGCAGAGGTCGGCGAGATACATCGCCATCGGGTCGTCGACCCGCTCCCCCAACGAGAACGCGGTGGTCGGCGTAGTCGGCGAGACGAGCACGTCGACCTGCTCGAACGCGGCGGCGAAGTCACGCGCTATCAACGTCCGCACCTTCTGCGCCTGCCCGTAGTAGGCGTCGTAGTAGCCGGCCGACAACGCGTAGGTGCCGAGGATGATGCGCCGCTTCACCTCGTCGCCGAACCCGGCATCACGGGTGGCGGCCATGACCTCCTCGGCGCCGGCTGCACCGTCATCGCCCACCCGCAGGCCGTAACGCATCGCGTCGTAACGCGCGAGGTTGCTCGACGCCTCCGACGGCGCGATCAGGTAGTAGGCCGGCAGCGCGTAGTCGAAGTGCGGGCACGAGACCTCGACGATCTCGGCGCCCAGCTTCTCCAGCGCGGCCACGGCCTCGTCGAAGCGCGCGAGCACGCCGGGTTGGTATCCATCGCCCTTGAACTGGCTGACGACGCCGATCCGCAGCCCGACGACCTCGGCCGAACGCGCGGCAGTGACGATGTCGGGCACCGGCGCGTCGATGGACGTGGAGTCGAGCGGGTCGTGCCCGCCGATGACCGCGTGCAGCAGCGCCGCGTCGAGCACGGTGCGGGCGCAGGGGCCGGCCTGGTCGAGCGACGACGAGAACGCGATGAGGCCATAGCGGGAGACGCCGCCGTAGGTGGGTTTGGCGCCCACCGTCCCGGTGACCGCCGCCGGCTGGCGGATCGACCCGCCGGTGTCGGTGCCGATGCCGAGCGGTGCTTGGTAGGACGCGACGGCTGCGCTCGAGCCGCCGCCGGAGCCGCCGGGAGTGCGGCCGAGATCCCACGGGTTGTGCGTAGGGCCGTAGGCCGAGTGCTCGGTCGACGAGCCCATGGCGAACTCGTCCATGTTGGTCTTGCCGAGCACGACGATGCCGGCCGCGCGCATCCGGTCGACGATCGTGGCGTCGTACGGCGGCCGCCACCCTTCGAGGATGCGTGAGCCTGCGGTCGTCGGCACGCCCTTGGTGACGATGACGTCCTTCAACGCCAGCGGCACGCCGGCCAGCGGACCCCGCACCTCACCGGCGTCCACGCGCTTCGCCTGCGCCAGGGCGCCGTCCCGGTCGACGTGCAGGAACGCGTGCACCTTGTCGTCGACGGCGGCGATGCGGTCCAGATGCGCCTCGGCCACCTCGACTGCTGACACGTCGCCGGCGGCGATCGCAGCCGCCGTCTGCGCCGCGGTCAGCCGGACGAGGTCAGCGGTGTCGGCGGGGCGGTCCGACCCGCTCACTGCGGCTCGCCCAGGATCTGCGGGACGCGAAACCGGCCGTCCTCAGCCGCGGGAGCGCCGGCAAGCGCATCTTCCGCGGACAGGGACGGACGTGGTTCGTCGACACGGAAGACGTTGGTGAGCGGCACCGCGTGCGAGGTCGGCGGGATCTCCTGGGCGGCCACCTCCTGCACTCGCGCCACCGCACCGAGGATCACACCGAGCTGTTCTGCCAGATGGTCCAGCTCGGCGTCGGTCATCGCGATCCGCGCCAGCCGAGCAAGATGTGCGACGTCGCCGCGGCTGATCGACGTCTCCGAGGCGGCCATGCCGGCCATCCTAGGAGCAGCCCGGGCAGGCATGCGCGGTGATAATTGCTGGCGGCGCAGGGCGTCGACCGCCGGCGGTCAGGCGAGCGCGCTGCGCTGCTCCGGCGGGGTCCGGCCGATCCTCGGCATCGGGTGGGTGGAACCCGGCTGCGGGGGCACCGCGTCGGCAGTGGAGGCCTGCTGGGGGTGGGCCGCCTGCGCCCGGGCGGCAGCGCTGAGCCAGCGGGTGGCCTCGCCGGCGGAGAGCGCCTTGGACAGGTGCCAGCCCTGCGCCGCGTCACAGCCATAGACGGCGAGCCGATCCCACGACTCCTGCGTCTCCACGCCCTCGGCGACGACCCGCAGCCCGAGCGCGCTGGCGAGGTCGATGATCGAGCGGACGATCGCCGCGTCGTCATCGTTGACATCCATCCGCATCACGAACGACCGGTCGATCTTCACTTCACTCACCGGCAGCCGCTTGAGGTGCACGAGCGAGGAGTAGCCGGTGCCGAAGTCGTCGAGGGAGACACCGACGCCGAGCTGCGAGAGGAGCAGCAGGGTCGCGGCGGCCCGCTCCGGATCGGCCATCAGCACACTCTCGGTGACCTCGACCATCAGCGCCCGCGCCGGCACTCCGTGATGGTGCAGCCGCCCCTGCAGGTACGGCGCGAAGTCCCGGTCGTAGAGATCCCGAGCGCAGACGTTCACCGCGACCTGCACACGCAGCCCGGCCCGCCACCAGGCGGCCACCTGGCGCAGCGCCTCGTCGACGACGAACTGGGTGATGTGCCGCATCAACCCGGTCTGCTCGGCCAACGGGATGAACTCGTCCGGTGCGACCATGCCGTGCTGCTCGTGTCGCCACCGCAGCAGCGCCTCGACGCCGATGACGTCGCCGGTGCGGAGGTCGGCCTTCGGCTGGAAGTGCAGCTCCAGGTTGCCCTCCTCCAGTGCGTCCCGCAGCTCGGTGAGCATCCCCAGCCGCATCGTGGAGTGACGGTCGCGGTCGGTGGAGTAGACCTCGATGCCCGTCCGCCGTTCCTTGGCGACGTACATGGCGACGTCCGCCCGCTGCAGCAGCGACTCGAAGTCGGTGCCGTGGTCGGGGCAGACGGCGACACCGATGGAAGCCTCGACCTCGAACGACATGCCGTCGCTGCGGAACGGATGCGCGAGTGCGATGCGGACCCGCTCGGCCAGCTCGATCGCCGTCTGCGGGTCCTCGAGCCGGTCGACGAGGACCGCGAACTCGTCTCCGCCCAGCCGGGCGACGGTGTCGGATGGCCGGAGGGTCGCCTGCAACCTACGCGCGACCAGCTTGAGCAGCTCGTCGCCGACCGGGTGGCCGAGAGTGTCGTTGATCTCCTTGAACCGGTCGAGGTCGAGCAGGAACAGGCCGACCTGGGTGTGGTCGGCGGCGGCGGCGCTGAGCGCCACCTCGGCGCGTTGTAGCAGCAGCTTGCGGTTGGGCAACCCGGTCAGCTCGTCGTGGAACGCCTGGTGTTCGCGCTCCAGCGACATCGCAGCGGTGGCATAGACGGCGAACAGCGGCAAGAGCAGCAGCGGCACCAGGAACGGCCCGCGCTCCATCACGATGACGACCAGCGGGGCGAGCCCGATGAGCGCGCTCGTCGAGCCGACCTGATAGCCCCAGTTGCAGAAGAACTCGCTGCGCAGGGTGCTGCGGTTGCGCAGGGCCAGCGCGCCGGAGACGAGCCCGTTGTTGACACCGAAGTAGACGGCGCCGGCGAAGATGATCGCCGGCAGCAGGCTGGCGCTGACCGACGTCGGATGCGCTGGCGACGGACGGTTGCCGAAGATGAACAGGACGCCCCACGCCGCGGCGTAGGACAGCGCGTACTGCCCGATGTTGAATGCGGTGCGCCACGGCGCCTTGTGCCGCACTGCGTCGGCGAGCACGGTGGCGACCGTCTGCATGAGCAGCGCGATGCCGAGACCCCAGTGGATGAGCAGCGCGAACACGAAGGCGGTGGAGGTGCTGATGCCGTTGGCGTCCGGTGAGCCGGCGGTCATCAACGGCCGCAGCTCGCTGACGATGAGCATCGCCGTGACGACGACGAACGACCCGCCGAGCAACGTGAACTCGCGCGCGGTGAGCCCGTGCAGCATCTGCGCGATCAGCGTGACACCGGCGGCGGTGACCGCGACCAGATATGCCCAGAAGGCGCCGTTGCGCGGGGCGAGGTTGCGGGCCTCGTCCTCGGTGGGCATGGCACCTCCGGCAGCAGGGAAGACAGGGCGGCGCCCGAGGAGTTATCGGCCGGCAGGAGCGCGTCTTGAGCGCGCGCTAGGCCGTTCGGCTCAGCCCTCCGTGCTCGCCACTGCCCGCGCCGCCTCCGGTCCCCGCTCGAGCAACACGCCCAGACCGTCCTCATCGAGGATCGGGACGCCGAGTTGCCGGGCTTTGTCATATTTGCTGCCGGGAGCGTCGCCCACGACGACGAAGTCGGTCTTCTTGCTCACCGATCCGGTGACCTTGCCGCCCTTCTCCTGCACGGCACCGGCGGCGGCATCCCGGCTCAGCCCGGCCAGGGTGCCGGTGATGACGACGCTGACGCCCTCGAGCGGCCCGGGGCCGGCCGCCGGGCCGGCATCGGCGAGGTTGGCGCCGCCGGCGCGCAGCCGCTCGACCAGCTCCTGGTGCCGGGAGTCGGCGAACCACTCGACGACCGCCTGGGCAATCGTCGGCCCCACGCCCTCGACCTCGGCCAGCTCGGTCTCGCCGGCCGCGGCGATGGCGTCGAGCGAGCGGAACCTGCGCGCCAGCGCCTGCGCCGCCGTGGGCCCGACGTGGCGGATCGACAGCCCCACGAGCAACCGCCACAGTGGCCGCTGCCGCGCCGCCTCGAGGCCGGTGAGGATCTGCTGCACCTTCTTGGCACCGAATCCGCGCAGGTCGGCGAACGACTCCGGCGTCAGGTGGAACACGTCCCCGACGTCGCGCAGCCGACCGTTCTCCAGCAGCACGGTCGCGGTCTCGTAGCCGAGCCCGTCGATGTCGAGCGCGCCGCGGCCGGCGAAGTGGAACACCGCCTCGCGCAGCTGTGCCGGGCACGACACGGTGTTGGGACAGCGGGTGTCGGCTTCCCCCTCCGGCCGCACCAGCGGCGTGCCGCACTCGGGGCACTCGGTCGGCATCCGGAACGGCTGCTCGGCACCGGTACGGCGAGCGACGACCGGCCCGACGACTTCGGGGATGACGTCGCCGGCCCGGCGCACGACGACCGTGTCGCCGATGAGCACACCTCTGCGTTGCACCTCGTCCGCGTTGTGCAACGTCGCGGTGCTGACCGTGACCCCGCCGACGTGGACGGGCTCGAGCGAGGCGAACGGGGTGACCCGGCCGGTGCGGCCGACGTTGACGAAGATGTTGTTGAGCCGGGTGGTCGCCTCCTCCGGCGGATATTTCCAGGCCACTGCCCACCGCGGCGACTTGGCGGTGGCGCCGAGCCGGCCTTGCAGGGCGAGGTCGTCGACTTTGACGACGACACCGTCGATGTCGTGCTCGACGTCGTGACGGTGCTCTCCCCAGTACGCGACGTAGCGGCGTACGTCGTCCACGGACGCCACCACCTCGTAGCGCGCCGACACCGGCAAGCCGAGCTCCTGCAGCCGCGCGTAGGCATCGCTTTGGGTGGCGACGTCGAACCCGCGCCGCGCTCCGATGCCGTGCACGGTCAGCGCGAGCGGTCGCGTGGCGGTGACCCGCGGATCCTTCTGTCGCAACGAACCAGCCGCGGCGTTGCGCGGGTTGGCGAAGGGCGCTCGCCCGTCGGCCACCAACCGGGCGTTGAGGTCCTCGAACGCCGCCGTCGGCAGGAACACCTCGCCGCGGACCTCGAGCAGCTCCGGCACGTCCGCTCCCTGCAGCCGCGCCGGCACCGTCGCGATCGTGCGGACGTTGAGGGTCACGTCCTCGCCGGTCACGCCGTCACCACGGGTCGCGGCGCGGCGCAGCCGGCCGTCCTCGTAGACGAGGTCGATGGCGAGGCCGTCGATCTTCAGCTCGCACAGCCACGCCGGCACCGGCACCTCGCGCGTGGCTCGCTGGGCCCACGCCGCGAACTCCTCGTCGGTGAACACATTGTCCAGCGACAGCAGTCGCTCGACATGGCGCACCGGCGCGAAGTCGGTGGACAGCGACTCCATCACCTTCTGCGTCGGCGAGTCCGGCGTGCGCAGCGACGGCCACTCCTCCTCCAGCGCCGACAGCGCACGCATCTTCTCGTCGTACTCCGCGTCCGAGACCAGCGGCTGGGCGAGCACGTAGTAGCGGTAGGCCAGCTCCTCGATCTCACGGGCCAGTTGGTCGTGCCGGTGCCGAACATCGGTCGGGATGCCGGCGGGGTCGGTCCGGCCGGTCATCGGCGCAGGCCTTCCGGCGCCTCGACCAGCGCCCGGGCCGCCTGGGTCAGCAGCCGCAGCGCAGTGTGGGACCAACCGTCGGACGCGCCGGCCAGCCCGCAGGCCGGCGTCAGCGCGATCCGCTGGACCAACAAGTCGGCGGGCAGCGCCAGCCGGCGCCACAGCTCCCGCACCGGGTCGAGCAGTTCGCGCGCGGTCGGCGGGACACCCGGCCCGAGCGCCGGCACTGCGCCGAGCCACAGGACGAGACCTTGCTCCACCCGCTCCCCCACCTCGTCGAGGTCGAGCCGGGCCACCGCCAGGTCGACAGAGACCCCGCCGGCGCCGGCGTCGTGCAGCAGCGCGAGCGGCACGTCGCGGTCGCAGCAGTGCACGACCGTCGGCTCCCCGACCGCGCTCAGCACGGTGCGGAGTGCGGTGGCCGCGTCCGTGGGATCGATGGCGCGCAGCCGACCGAGGCCGCTGGCGGTCGGGATGCGCCCGGCGAGTGCCGCGGGCAATGCGGGCTCGTCGAGCTGCAGCACCAGCCGGGCCGCTGGCAGGCGGCGGCGGACGTCAGCGAGGTGCGCGCGCACCGTCTCGGCGAGGGCGGCCACGAGGTCACGCACCGCGCCGGCATCGCCGAGCGCCTTGCCTCCACGCGGCAGCTCGACCGTCGCGGCGAGCGTCAACGGGCCGCAGATCTGCACCTTGAACAGCCCGTCATAACCCGGCGCGACCGGCACCAGCGCGTCCAGGTCGCGTTCGAGCAGATCGGTGGCGCGCTGCTCGTCGATGCCCCCTCTGCTCACCAACCTCCAGCCGGCGGGCTGCAGGTCGACGTGCAGGTCCACCAGCGCGGCCGCGGTGCGGCCGACGAGGTCGGCGCCGGGCCCCCGCGCCGGCAGCTCCGGCAGGTGGGGCAGGTCCGGCAGCGCGTCGAACACCATCGCCAACGCGCTGTCGATGTCGGTGCCGGGCAACGAGCCGACGCCGGTGGCGACACCGGTGGGCACGGCATCGGTCATCGGGGCGGGCGGGCGACGGCTCAGCGGGCGCGACGGGTGCTGGCGCGGCTGGTCGTGGTCTTGCGGGTGCTCGACTTGGCCGGCGCCTTGGCCGATGCCTTCGCGGCAGCCGCGCGGGCCGTCGTCGCTGCGCGCGGCGCGGCCAGAGCGCCGCGACGGCCGCCCTCGAGCCACTGCAGATCGGCGCGCAGCGCCGCGATGAGCTCCTCGCGATCAGCGGTGGCCGCGCGCACGGCGAGGCTGTAACGGGTGATGACGTCGAGCTCGGTGAGCTCCACGCGGTCGTCCGACGGCTCGGCCATGTCGTCGAGCCTAGTTGGCGGTGACGTCCACGCGCTCATTGGCGGCGGAGTCGATCGTGGCTGATCCCACGACCCGGGTGCCGTCGTACAACACGAGGGTCTGCCCCGGCGCCACGCCGCGGGGACGGTCGGCGAACCGTACGGCGAGGGCGCCCTCGGTCGGTTCGGCGACGCAGGCGTGCACCGCGCCGTGCGCACGCAGCTGGGCGTGCCCCTCGAACGGCAACGGCGGGACCGGTCCGCACCAGGTCGGCGCTGCCGTGCGGATGGTGTCGACCGTGAGCTGCTCCGCGGTGCCCACGGTCACGGTGCGCTCGACTGGTGACACCGCCAGCACGTAGCGCGGCCGGCCGTCGACGGCGGGGCGGTCGAGGTGCAGACCGCGGCGCTGCCCGACGGTGAACGCATAGGCGCCGTCGTGGGCGCCGACGACCGCGCCGGTGCCGGCCTCGACGATGGGGCCGGGCTGGGTGCCCAGCCGATCGGTCAGCCAGCCGCGGGTGTCGCCGTCGGCGATGAAGCAGATGTCGTGGCTGTCCGGCTTGTCGGCGACCGTCAGTCCGCGATGGGCGGCTTCGCGGCGTACCGCGCCCTTCGTGCTGTCCCCCAAGGGAAACAGGGCGTGCGCGAGCTGGTCGGGCCGCAATACTGCGAGCACGTAGGACTGGTCCTTGTCCGGGTCGACCGCGCGGTGCAGCTCACGCACGGTGGTGCCGCTGCGGGCGTGGTCGACGAGCCGGGCGTAGTGGCCGGTGCACACGGCGTCGAAGCCGAGGGCGAGCGCGCGGTCGAGGACCGCCGCGAACTTGATCCGCTCGTTGCAGCGCACGCACGGGTTGGGCGTGCGGCCGGCGGCGTACTCGGCGACGAAGTCGTCGACGACGTCCCGGCCGAACCGCTCCGCGACGTCCCACACGTAGAACGGGATCCCGAGCACGTCCGCAGCCCGCCGCGCGTCGCGCGCGTCCTCCAGCGAGCAGCAGCCGCGGGCGCCTTCGCGGTGCGAGGCGGGGCGACGCGACAGCGCGAGGTGGACGGCGGTGACCTCGTGGCCGGCGTCGACCGCTCGCGCGGCGGCGACCGCCGAGTCGACTCCGCCGGACAGCGCGGCGAGGACCTTCATCCGACCGGAGCGTCGAGACGGTTGGCGGACCGGGCGCGCTCGACGGCGGGACCGATCACGTCGAGCAGCGCGGCGACGTCGTCCGGCTGTGAGGTGTGGCCGAGGGAGAACCGCAGCGAGCTGCGCGCCCGCTCCTCGTCGTGACCCATCGCGAGCAGGACGTGGCTGGGCCGGGCCACGCCGGCGGAGCAGGCCGACCCGGTCGAGCACTCGATGTCGCGGGCGTCGAGCAGCATGAGCAGCGCGTCGCCCTCGCAGCCGGGGAACGAGAAGTGGGCGTTGCCGGGCAGCCGCTGGTCGCCCGCCAGTGCAGGATCGCCGTTGAGCAGCGCGTCCGGCACGGCCGCGCGCACGCCCGCCACCAGCTGATCCCGCAGCGACCGCAGCAGCGCCGCCCGCTTCGGCTGGTCGCGCACCGCGAGCTCGACCGCAACGGCCAGCCCGCCGAGCGCGGGCACGTCGAGGGTGCCGGAGCGGACGTCGCGCTCCTGTCCCCCGCCGTGCAGCACCGGCACGCAGTCGACGTCGCGGCCGAGCAGGAGAACCCCCGCGCCGATCGGGCCGCCGAACTTGTGGCCGGTGACGGTCATCGCATCGACGCCGGCGCTGGCGAAGTCGACGGGCAGCTGGCCCACCGCTTGAACGGCATCGGTGTGGAACGGCACGCCGAACTCGTGCGCGACCGCGGCCAGTTCGCCGATCGGCTGCACGGTGCCCACCTCGTTGTTGGCCCACATCACCGAGACGAGCGCGACGTCGTCCGGGTCGGCTTCCAGTGCGGCGCGCAGCACGTCGGGCGTGACCCGGCCGAGCCCGTCGACCGGCAGCCAGGTGACGGTGGCGCCTTCGCGGTCGGCCAACCACTGCGCCGAATCGAGCACCGCGTGGTGCTCGATCGCACTCACCAGGATCCGGTGGCGGCGCTGGTCACGACTGCGCCGCGCCCAGAACAGACCCTTGACCGCCAGGTTGTCGCTCTCGGTGCCGCCACTGGTGAACACGACCTCGCTGGGCCGGGCGCCGAGCGCGGCAGCGACCGACTCGCGCGACTCCTCGACGACGCGGCGCGCGCGGCGACCGGCCGCGTGCAACGACGAGGCGTTGCCGGGCTGCTCGAGCAACGCCGCCATCCGCGCCGCCGCCTCCGGCAGCATCGGCGTCGTGGCGGCGTGATCGAGGTAGACCATCGCCGACCAGCCTAACGGCGAGCCGCGGGCTCAGCTTCGACGCAGGATCCGAGGGGTCAGCGGCTCCCCGGTCACGGCCGCGAGCTCAGCCGCGGTCGTGGCCACGAACTGCGTCGGCAACAGCCCGCCGAGGGTGCGAACGTCACCCGCCGCGCCGACCGCGGCCTCACCGGGGTCGCCGGTGGGGACCACGTGCACGACGACCTGACCGCGTCCGTCCCGGCGCCGCCCGCCGACGACGACCCGCCAGTCGGCCAGGTCGGTTCGCCCGGACAGCGCCCCGGCCACGGCGCGCAGGTCGAGCGCCCGGCCGTCGTCACTGGTGAGGACCAGAGCGTTGCGACGCAGCCCCACCAGGCGCGGGACCTGCCGCCGGCAACCGGGGCACACGGCGGTGTCGACGCCGCCGGGCAGGAGGTCACCGGTGCGCCACCTCAGCAGGGCGCTGCCACGCAGCCCGAGCTGGGTGAGCACCAGCTCGCCCGCACCGTCGACGCTCTCGCCGGAGTCGGGGTCGATGGTCTGCACGAGGTCGAAGTCGGGATAGGTGTGCAGGCCGCCATCAGCGCCGGCCTGCCGGCACTCCCCCCACAGCAGCCGCGCGGCAGCCGGAGCGTGCACGGCCAGGACCGCCACCGCCGCTGGGCTCGGAGCGGTCGAGGCCGACAGCGCCTTGACGGCGGCCAACCGCTCGGCCGCCGAAGGAGCGCCGACGAGCAGCACCGTGCGCAACCGGTCGAACGGCACGGCCGCGTCCGCGAGTGCGGTGATGACCTGGGCCGCCCGCGACGACGCGACCGCGAGCGCCGTGGGCGGTGCCAGCCGTGCGGCCGCCGTGACGTCGGGCAGCCGGTCGCCGGGGAACAGCGCCGGGGTTCCCGTCGCGAGCGCGGCGAACTGCAACGCCTGGTGCTCTGCGGTCTGCGTCGTCGGCAACGCCGAGAGCAGCGCGTCCGTGCCGTCGATGCCGACGACCTGCCACAGCCGTGCCCCCGCCCGCGCGATGACGTCGAGGTCGCCACGGGTCGACGCGATCGGGTAACGGAAGCCGAGACCGGACCAGACGTAGGACGTCGGCTTGGTGTCTTCGTCGACCAGCGCCCGGTATTCGTCGCGTTCGGTCAGGCGCAGGCGCAACGCGCGCCGCAACGTCGGCCCCGGTGCATGCAGCGCGAAGCCGCCCTCGGTCGCCTGCAACACGAGCCCGGCCATGCCGGCCGGGTCGGCCGTCGGGCTGACGTCACGCTCGCCGACCGCCGGCACCCGCGCCAGCGCCTCGGTCGAGGTCAGTGACGCCGGCGCCGTGCCGAGCTCGCCGAACCGCCGTTTCCAGTACGGCGAGAACGGCGCGATCGCGTGCTGAACCTGCTCGCGGACCAGCCGGTCCTGCAACGTGGTCAGCTGCTTCGCCGACAACCGATCCCAGGCCACTCGACGACCCTAGCGGGACGCCACGAGCCTTACTTGCGCTTGTCGATCTCGTCGGTGAGCTGCGGCACGACGTTGAACAGGTCACCCACGACACCGAAGTCGACGAGCTCGAAGATCGGAGCCTCGGGGTCCTTGTTCACGGCCACGATCGTCTTCGACGTCTGCATGCCGGCGCGGTGCTGGATCGCGCCCGAGATGCCGATCGCCATGTAGAGCTGCGGCGAGACCGTCTTGCCGGTCTGGCCGACCTGGTTGGTGTGCGGGTACCAGCCGGCGTCGGTCGCCGCGCGGGAGGCACCGACGGCGGCACCGAGGGAGTCGGCGAGCTTCTCGATGAGAGCGAAGTTGGATCCCTCACCGAGACCACGGCCGCCGGACACGACGATCGCGGCTTCGGTCAGCTCCGGCCGGCCGCCGCGCTTCTCGGTCACCCGGTCGAGCACCTTGGCCTTCTTCGCCGCGTCCGACAGCGTGACCGCAACCTGCTCCTCGCTCGGCTGCGCGGGAGCGGCCTCCGGCGCGGTCGAGTTCGGCCGCACGGTGATGATCGGCGTGCCTTTGCTGACCTTCGACGAGACGTTGATCGCACCACCGAAGATGCTCTGCTTGGCGACGAAGCCGTCCTCGACCCCCACCGCGTCCGTGAGCACGCCGGACTCGGTCTTGACCGCGAGGCGGGCGGCGACCTCCTTGCCCTCCGGGGTGCTCGGGATCAGCACTGCGGCCGGCGCGGCCTGCTGCACGACCTGAGCCAGCACCTCGGCCTTGGGCGCGACGAGGTAGGACTCCGCGTCGGCATCGCCGGCGACGTACACCTTCTGGGCGCCGTACTCGGCCAGCTTGTCCTTGGCGTTGTCGTAACCGTTGCCGATGAACACCGCCGACGGCTCGCCGAGCGAGCGGGCGAGCGTCAGCAGCTCGAACGTGACCTTCTTCGGAGCCCCGTCGACGTGCTCGACGAGAACGAGTACCTCAGCCATCGCTGTCTGTCTCTCCCAATCCGGGGTGGCGCAGATGAACTTGTCAGATGAACTTCTGCTGGGCGAGGAACTCGGCGAGCTTCACGCCGCCGTCGCCCTCGTCCTTGACGATCTGACCGGCCTGCTTCGGCGGTCGCGGCGCGAACTCCGCCACCTCGGTGCCGGAACCGGCGAGCCCGACCTTGTCGGACTCGATGCCCGCGTCCGCGAGCGTGAGGGTGGTGAGCGGCTTCTTCTTCGCCGCCATGATGCCCTTGAACGACGGGTAGCGCGGCTCGTTGATCTTCTCCACGACGCTCACCACCGCGGGCGTCGGAGCCTCGACGACGTCATAGCCGACATCGGTCTGCCGCTCGATCTTCACCGTGCCGTCGCCGACCTCGACCTTGCGGGCGAACGTGAGCTGGGCGGCGCCGAGCCGCTCCGCGAGCATCGCCGGCACCACGCTCATGCGCGCGTCGGTGGACTCGACGCCGAGGATCACGAGGTCGTGCTCGATCGTGCCGAGCGCCTTGGCCAGCGCATAGGAGGTCGCGAGGGCGTCGGAGCCGTGCAGGCCCGGGTCCACGAGGTGAACGGCCTTGTCCGCCCCCATGGACAGCGCCTTGCGGATCGTCTCGACGGACTTCTCCGGCCCCATCGTCAGGACCGTGACCTCGCCGCCGGACGCCTCCTTGATCTTCAGCGCCTCCTCGACGGCGTACTCGTCGAGCTCGTTCATGACGCCGTCGACGCTCTCGCGGTCGACGGTCTTGTCATCCGGGCTGAGCTTCTTCTCGGCCCACGTGTCGGGGACCTGCTTCACGCAGACAACGATGTTCATGGCCGGCGGCCGACCTCCCTGGTGGCTGATGCGCCCAGACTCCTCGACGCGGAGAGCAGGGTCGCACGCGGTTGACCGCGCCGATGCAGGTGGGGTGCCGTGGGCGGCGCGTCTGGGACAGGTACGACGGCGATGTTACCCGTCAGTAGCCTGGCTGCAAACTTCAGCAAGCACCTGGGCTCACTCGTGCGGGTGCAGGCTCACGACATGGTCGCAGCGGTCGGCGACCTCCGGGTCGTGGGTGGCGAGGACCAGCGAGCCGTCGCGGTGCGGCACTGCGAACAGGCGCTCCAACACCAGTTCCCGGGACGCCTGGTCCTGCTCGGCGGTGGGCTCGTCAGCGATGAGGATCGCCGGGCGCAGGGCGAGCGCGCGGGCGACCGCGACCCGCTGCTGCTGGCCGCCGGACAGCTCCTCGATGAGCTGCTCCTCGTGCCCGGCCAGCCCCACCGAGGCCAGGGCCTCGGCGGCGGTCGCGGCCACGTCGTCGAGCGGTTGACCGGCGGCCCGGACCGCGGCCTCGACGTTCTCCGCCGCCGTGAGCAGGGAGATCAGCCCGTATCCCTGCAGGACGACGGCGAGCTGGCTGTGGTCGACGGTGGTGAGCGGCCGGCCGTCGACGAGCACGGTGCCGGCGGCGGGCGCGGCGAGACCGGACAGCAGCGCGAGCAGGCTGGTCTTGCCGCTGCCGGACGGGCCGACGACGGCGACGCTCTCCCCCGGGCCGGCCACCAGGTCGACGCCGTCGAGGATGACCCGGCCGTCGCGCTCGTAGCGCAGGCCGCGGGCTTCGAGGATGCTCATGCGCGCTCCGGTCGGAACGCAGCCGTCCCGTCGTCCGGCTCGTCGCCGGCTCGGCCGGTCGCGCTCGTGCGGCCCTCGGCGGGGTCGTAGACCCGGCGCAGGTCCACGCCGTGGTCGTGGCGCACGGCGCGAGCGAGCGTGCCCGGTGGCAATGCGTCGAGCAGCTCGGGCGGCAGCTGGACCGTGCCGTCACGGCCGACGACGACGTAGTCCTCGCCCGAGCGCCCCTCGGCACCGACCCGCCCGTCGCGGATCGTGACGGTGCGTCCCAGCGCGGCACCCACCGCGGCGTCGTGAGTCACCGCGACGACCGTGGTGCCGAACTCCTGGTTGACCGAGCGGATGAGTTCGAGCACGGCAGCCGCCGACGTCGGGTCGAGCTGGCTGGTCGGCTCGTCGGCGAGCAGCAGGCTCGGCGAGTTGGCGAGCGCCACCGCGATCGCGAGCCGCTGCTGCTCGCCGCCGGACAGCCGGCCGGCGATCCGCGACGCGACGTGGGCGAGCCCCACCGCCTCGAGCAGCGCCGCCGCCCGGCGGCGCTTGGAGGCACCCGAGCGTCGCGTCGGTCGCTGCGCGAACAGCACGTTGCCGACGGCGGTGTCGTAGGGCAGCAGGTTGCGGCCCGGGTTCTGCAGCACGACGCCGATCTCGCGCAGCCGAAACGCCGCCAGCTCTCGCGGCCCGAGTCCGGCGAGCCGCCGGCCGGCCACCTCGACCGATCCCGCGGTCGGATGCAGCAGCCCGGCCAGGTGCCACAGCAACGTCGTCTTCCCGGCGCCGGACGGCCCCAGCAGCGCCACCGTCTCCCCCGGCTTGACGGCGAAGTCGACGCCACGCAGCGCGGCCACCTCCGCACCCGGCGTGCCATAGACGTGCACGAGGTTGTCGCAGCGGGCAGCGAGCTCACCGCTGCGGGCGCGCTCGACCTGGGCGGTGATCACGACGGCGCCTCCCGGAGCTGGTCCGGTGTCACCGAGCGCAGCAGCGCGGCCGATGCAATGGCCGCGGTCCCGAGCAGGACCAGCAGCCCGCCACCCAGCGCGCCGACGAGCACCCACACCGACGGGCGATAGGTCAGCAGCGACGTCACTGGTGCGGTCACGAACTGCGGAACGCTTCGACCGGCGATGGCGACCGCGATGAGCCCGGCCGCAATGCCGGTGAGGGCGCCGAATCCGATGACCACGAGCTGCTCGATCGCGAGCGCGGCATAGAGGGTGCGCGCGGGCGCGCCGGTGGCGGCGAGCGCGGCGTACTCGTAACGGCGCCGGCGCGCCGCGGCGGACAGGCTGAGTACGGCGGCCAGCGCAGCGAGCACGGCGGCCGCGGCCGCATCGGCGAGGAACAGCACGCTGGCGAGGCCGGGGCCTTGACGCCTCAGCTGCGCGTCGACTTCGGCGCTGGAGTCGACCGACAGCACCGGCACGTGCGCCGCCGCGAGCGCGTGCCGCACCGCGGTGGTGTCGCCACGGACCCACACCTGCGCGGTCGACGGCGCGAGATTGCCGGCGGCGGCTCGGCCGGCGTAGGTGAGGTCGACGACGTAACCACCGGCGGGAGCACCGGGCACGGCCCGCGGGCTGCCCTGGACCCGCAGGTTGACCGAGGCGCCGTTGAGGCCGCTGGTGGTCAACGTCGGATCGGCGGTGGCCAGCGGCGCGGCGACCACGGCCGGCAACGGATCGGGATGGTCGTGGGTGCGCAGCAGCGGCGGCGTGCCACGGGTGGCGAAGAACGACCAGCGCAGGCCGCCGCGGGGATCGGCGCCCACCTGCACCTGCTGGTCCTGGGTGTCGATCCAGCGGACCGGTTCGGTGGCACCGGGCACCGGCCGCCACCCGTGCGGTGTGTGCACGTCGAGCCCGCGCAGCGTCAGCGTTCCCGCCAGCTGGGCGGGCCCGGCGGCGGGGCTGAGCTGCAGGTCCTGCACCGTGCACGGGCAGGGGACCGCGGCGGTGGCGGTCAGCTGCTGCGTGCCGCGGGTGAGGTGCCCCAGCCCGATCGGCGTCGGGGCGGTGGCTCCGGTGGCGACGACGTCGAGGGTGACGTTGTTGGTGACTACCTGCGGTGGCCCTTGGGTGCTGGTCGCACGCAGGTCGGTGGCCTCGAGCCGGAGCCGCACCCGATCCCCGTCGAGCACGATCGGCTCGGGCGCGGCCGGGTGCAGGCCGGAGAGCAGAGTGTGCGGGTCGTCGACGAACACGGCCGGCCAGTGCGCGACCGAGGCGAAGCGGTCCGGCTGCACCGCGAGCAGCGACGTGGTGCCGTTGTCGAACCGTTCGACCGCGACGGCTCGCCGGCCGGTGGGATCGATGCGGTCGACGAGCGCGGCCAGGTCGGCGTTCGCGGGCGGCGCCACCGTCAGCACCGTCGGCGCCCCGACTTGCGCCTGGGCGATGCGGGTGCGGTTGGCGTTGCCGATCGACCACGACGAGATGCTGAACGTCGCCAGCGCGACCGCGGTGGCGAGGATCATCGTCGTGCGGGTGCCGCCGGGGCGGCGGGCGATGTGCCGGACGGCGAGGAAGCCGCCGAGGCCACCGCTGCGCCGGGTGCGGCCGAACCGCGCCCGGGCGAGCATCGGGAGCAGCCGAGAGCCGACGACGGCGATGGCGAGACCGAGCAGCCCGGGCACGAGCAGGGCCAGGGCGCTGGTCGAGCCGGACTGCAGGGTGCCGCTGACGCCGAGTTGGACGAGCCCGGCGACCGTTCCGGTGAGCACGATCGCGTCGAAGAGCCAACCGCGGTCGGCGGCCCGGCGACCGGTGCGCCGCCACTGGTCGACGACGGGCCGGGTCAAGGTACGGCGGGCGGCGACGACCACGGCGGCGATCCCGCCGACGGCGGCGATCGCCGCGGCGCCCCAGCCGAGCCCGGGAAGGTCGACCGGGGTGCCGGGCCGCAGCAGCACACCGGCCAGGATGCGGGTGAGGCCCCAGCCGAGCAGTGCTCCGACCGGCAGCGCCACTGCGAGCAGCGAGACCGGCTCCCCGAGCCCGAACAGCAATGCGCGGCCGGCGCCGTACCCGCGCAGCTTCGCCAGCGCGATCTCTCCGCCGCGCGCCTCCACCGCGTCGGTGACGACGAGGAACAACAGCAGCCAGGTCAGCACGAGCAGCTCGGCAGTGACGACCGCGACGGGCACCGCCAGTGACGACCAGCTGGCGTGCACGTCCGCCGCGGTCGCGGCGAGCGCGGTGGTGATGACGGTCTGCCCGAGACTGGTCGTGTTGGTGATCCTGGGGTCCAGCCGGGCGAGCGTGTCGACGTCGCCGGTCGTCACCCGACCGACGTCGAGCGTGCGGGAGACGACGGCGGCGCCCTGCGGGTGCCCGCCGAGCCCGTCGATCGTCGCGCGGGGGGTGAACAACGCGTCGTAGGGCAGTGACCGCTCGGTGGGTTGCTCGGCCGGGAAGTAGGTGGTGCCGCGGGCGAACCAGTAGTCGTCGGTGGCCGCCGGCACGTCGTAGATCCCGACGATGTCGAGCGGCTGGCGACCGGCCGGGTGCACGCGTTGACCGAGCTTCCAGTGGTTCGGCCCGGCCAGGGAGGTGGCGACCGCGACCTCGTTCTGTGCCCGCGGGCAACGCCCGCTGCGGAAGGTGAGATGTCGGCAGACGTCGGTGCGCCACACCAGCGGCACGTTCTCGCCGGAGGCGGTGAAGAAGACCGTCGTCTCCAAGGCGAGCACGGGCGGTCGGAACAGTCGATCGGTCTCCTGGGCGCCGCCGAGAGCCTGGTCGAGCAGCGTCGACAGCCCGCTGTCCAAGGGCGGCAGGATCCCGGGCACACCGCCGGTCTGCACGGCGGAGAAGCCACGGCCGAAGACCGTGGTGGCACGCAGGTCGTCTTGCAGGATCGACTGCTTGGCGGCGGCGTAGTAGGTCGGGCCGATGGTCGCGGCGGCACAGGCACACAGGGCGACGAGCAGGATGACGACGGTGGTGCCGACGCGGTGCAACAGCGCGCGCAGCAGCGTCGTTGCGCCGCTCACGTCACCCCCGCGATCGTCACGCGAGCATGCCTAGCGCACTGCGCCTCGGCGAGCGGCGGGCCGAGAGCAAATCGTGACCGGATCGCAGCCCTACCGGGACTGCGCGGCCGCCGCCGTCAGCAGCGCCTCGGCCCCGGCGAGATCCCGTACGACGTCGGCGGCGCTGCGCTCCGACCGCACCAAGCCCACCGCCTGGCCGGCCCAGACGACGGACTCCTCGCTACGCGTTCCCGCCGCCTGCAGTTCGGCCTCGCGACCGTGCCAGGTGGTGGCGAACTCGTTGCGGATCGCGCGGCCGCCGAACTCGCTGGGCCACGGGATGCCGCGGCCCAGGTCGAGGACGGTGGTGTAGATCGTCGCCGTCTCGTCGGCGCCGACAACTGCTTGACGCGCGGGCGCCCGGTTGGTGCCTTCGGTGCAGGCGAGGAACGCGGTGCCGACCCAGGCTCCGGCCGCACCAGCGGCGAGCACCGCGGCCAGGCCGCGAGCAGTGGCGATGCCGCCGGCGGCGAGGACTGGCACGTCGACGGCGTCGAGCACGCCCTGGAGCAAGGGCAGGGTGGCGACCAGGTCGCGGCCGTGGCCACCGCCTTCCCCGCCGCGGGCGACGACGAGATCGACGCCGGCGTCCTGCGCCGCGCGAGCCTCGGCGACCGTTCCCACTTGGGTGGCGAAGACGGCGCCCGCCTCGTGCACCGGCTCGACGCAGCGTTGCCAGTCGCCGAAGCACGCGGCGACCAACGCCGGGCGGGCGGCCAGCACCGCATCGAGGAGGTGCGGCTGCGCGTCGAGAGTCCAAGCCAGCACGCCGACGCCGTAAGGGCGACCGGCCGCGGCCGCGATCTCG
>DASTWK010000052.1:0-30143 GCA_035776655.1 Mycobacteriales bacterium
GACGGGACCGACCCGCTCGACGTCGTCGCGCTGGCAGCCACCCGGGACCGTGCGGCCACGCTCAACACCACGATCCGCGACCGCTTGCAGGCGACCGGCCACCTCGGGCCCGACCATCACGTCGCTGGCCGGACTTTCGCCGTCGGCGAGGCGGTAGTCGTTACCCGCAACGACTATCGGCGCGGGCTGCTCAACGGCACCCGCGGCACCATCACCGCGATCAACCGTCGTGGCGTCACGCTGCACCTCGACAGCCAGCTTGCCGTCGTGGTCCCGGCGATTTGGGCCGCCGACCGGCTACGCCCCGCCTACGCGCTCACCCTGCACAAAGCCCAAGGTCTCACCGTCGGCATCGCCCTCGTCGACACCAGCGGCATCCGCGACCGCAACGCCGCCTACGTCGCCGCCAGCCGCGCCCGCCACCGCACCGAACTCCACCACACCGGCCTCGACCCACTCCTCGAAGCCGTGTGCGACGACCCGCTCGCCCGAGCGTCACGAGCGCCAAACCAACCGGCCGCGTTGCGCGGTCTCGCTGCGCGATTCTTGCGCCCGTCGCGACAGCAGCTCGCGCTCGAACAGCTCATCTACGACCAAGGGCAGCGCTACATGGGGCGCGACAGATGACGGTGACTGCGACCAACGAGGAGGACACCATGCCGCGATTGCTCCTGACACCCACAGAAGCCGCCGAGGCTCTTGGCATCGGCCGGTCGAAGTTGTACGAACTCCTCAAGAGCGGTGTCGTGCCGTCGATCACGATCGGGGCTTGCCGGCGGATCGTCGCAAGCGACCTCGCCATAGTCGTCGAGCAACTGAAGAGCGCTCAGCAGGTTGCGCCGGCGGCGACGCCAACGAGGTAGGGAGCGCCGCGATGGCTACCGGGCGAAGTCCGAACCGACGAAGTTCGATCTACTTCAGCGAGCGTGACGGCCTGTGGCACGGATGGGTGACCATGGGCGTTCGGAACGACGGCAGCCCTGATCGACGTCATCGCCAAGGTCGCACCCGTAGCGAGGTCACAGGAAAGGTTCGCCAGCTGGAGCACCAGCGAGATGCCGGACGCGCCTCGACACCTGGGCGATCGCCGACAGTTGAGGAGTGGCTCGCGTCGTACTTCGACACAGTGTGTGAACGGCTTGTGAGCTCCGGCAGCATGGCCCCGCGCACACTGGAGGACTACCGCAGCAAGTCGCGGTTGTGGATCGTGCCTACGCTTGGCGCTCATCGTCTCGACCGGCTACTGCCGGAGCACCTCGATTCTGCGTACTCGGACATGTACGCGCAGGGCCTGTCCTCCTCGACAGTTCTCAAAGTGCACCGAATCCTGTCACGCGCCCTGACCGTCGCTGTACGCCGCGACAAGGTTGGGCGCAACGTCGCGCAGCTCGTGGAGCCGCCGACCGCCGCAGATCCCGAAATCGCGCCGCTCACTCGCGAGGAAGCGCGTGCCGTCATCGCGGTCGCGCGCGGGCGCCGAAACGGTGCCCGCTGGCTGGTTGCCCTAGCGCTCGGGCTCCGCCAAGGCGAAGCGCTCGGACTGCGCTGGTCGTACGTGGACCTGGAGACTGGCGTCATCCGTGCCTGGTTTCAGGTGCAGCGCGGACGATGGCGACACGGATGTTCCGACCCGAACGCGTGCGGGGCCGCCTGGCATCGTGTGTCGTGCAAGGTGAACTGTCGTACGCATAGACACCTTCCGACCTGCACGCCGGACTGTCGACTGCGCAAACACCGTTGCCCGAGGGCAGTGTGCGACCCGCGATCGTGCGTCGGGCATGCCAGGCACTGCCCAGCTCGAGCGGGGGGCGGAGTCGAGTTCCGACCGCGGAAGGGCAAGGCGAAGTTGACACTGCAATGCCCACCGGAGTTGCTTCCGATCCTGCGCGCTCATCGCAGCGCTCAGGCCAAGGAAAGGCTGCTGGCAGGCGATCGGTGGCACGAGCATGACGTCGTCTTCGCGACCGCAAAGGGCGCGCCGATCGACCGAACCGAGGACTGGCGCGAATGGCACAAGGTGCTGAGGGAGGCCGGCGTCCGGCCCGCAAGGTTGCACGATGCGAGGCACACTGCCGGCACTTTGTTGGTCGAGCAGGGGGTCCACATCCGGGTAGTCCAGGAGATCCTCGGTCACACGCGAGTGACGACCACGGAGCGTTATACGCACGTTGCCTCACCGCAAATTCGCGATGCCACCGAACGTATTGGCCGCGCGCTGCTAGGTGAGTAGCCCTAGAGTCGATCTGCAACTGGAACTGCAACTGGAGATCAACTTCGGCGCCGAGTTACAGCGGCGCCATTCTGCAAAACCGCAGGTCATGGCGGAGGCTCCGGGATTTGAACCCGGGAGGGGCGATGAACCCCAACCGCATTAGCAGTGCGGCGCCATAGACCGGACTAGGCGAAGCCTCCCCGCGGCACGAGGCCGCGCGCGGACAAGGCTAGCGCAGCGGTCGGGCGCTGAGACCCGGGTCACAGTACGTCGGTAGTTGACGTGACGCCGTTTGGTGTCACATTCTACGGGTACGACGCACGGCACCCGCCGAGCGTCAACCTCCGGGAGCCGGCATGACCCAGGTGACCCTGTCTCGACCGCCTTCAGCGGATCCACCCGGCCGCGCGTCCGAGCGCTCTGCCCGGGCCAAGCGCGACCAGCCGCTCGACCGTGAAGTGACCGCGTCGCGCCTGCTCACCGCCAGCGCGGAGCATTCCTTCGACCCGCTCACCGAGATCGACTGGGACGCTCCACTGACGCCCGGTCTTTGGTACCTGCCCGAGCAGCGGGTGTCGCTCTATGGCACGCCGCTGTGGGAGCAGATGTCACCGGAGCAGCGGATCGAGCTGTCCGAGCACGAGATCGCCAGCGCGGCCAGCGTGGGCATCTGGTTCGAGGTCATCCTCATGAACCTGCTGTCCCGGCACATCTACGAAGAGGACCTCACCAGCGCGCACGTGCAGTACGCGTTCACCGAACTCGCCGACGAGTGTCGGCACTCGACGATGTTCGGCAAGATGATCACCAAGCTCGGAGTGCCGGCGTACGGTCCCGGGCGCAAGCTGCACAAGCTCAGCCGACTGATGTTCCACCTGCCGATGGGCCCCTCCAACTGGGCCGGCATCCTCGTCGCCGAGGAGATCCTCGACACCTTCCAGCGCGAGGCGATGAACGACGAGTCGATGCAACCACTGGTGCGCACGGTCAACCGGATCCACGTCGTCGAGGAAGCCCGACACGTCCGCTACGCCCGCGAGGAGCTGCAGCGCGACGTCACCCGCACCAGTCCGGCGAGGTTGCGCATCGAGCGGATGCGGCTCGGCATCATTGCTTACGAGGTCGCGACCCACCTGATCCATCCGGGGGTGTACGCCGCGGTTGGGCTCGACGTCGAGGAGGCCAAGCGGCAGGCCGCGACCTCCGAGCACCGGGCGGAGACGATGCGCTGGTCCGGCCAACGGCTGGTCACGTTCTTGCGCGAGGCCGGCATGATCGACCCGGTCAGCGAGCGCCTCTGGCGCAAGGCCCGCCTGGTCTGACCCGCTCCCGGGAGGGGCGGCGGTCAGGCGAGGGTGGTGACGGCGAGGGCGCCGTCGGCGTACTGCTTGCGCAGCACCTTCTTGTCGAACTTTCCGACGCTGGTCTTCGGCACTTCGTCGATGAACACCCACCGCTCCGGCAGCCACCACTTCGCCACCCGGTCGCCGAGCCAGTCGCACAGCTCCTGCGGCGTCACCGACGCGCCCTCGTGCAGCACGATCGCCGCGAGCGGCCGCTCCTGCCATCGCTCGTCCGGCACGCCGACGACGACCGCCTCCCGAATGGCGGGGTGCGCCATCAGCGTCCCCTCGAGCTCCACCGAGGAGATCCACTCGCCGCCGCTCTTGATGACGTCTTTCGCCCGGTCGGTCAAGGTGATGTAGCCGCGCGGGTCGATCGTGCCCACGTCGCCGGTGCGCAGCCACCCGTCGTCGAACTTCTCCGGGTCGGAGTCCTTGTGGTACGCCGCCGCGACCCACGGCCCCCGCACCTCCAGCTCTCCCACGGCCTTGCCGTCGCGCGGCAGCACCGCACCCGCGTCGTCCACGATCCGCCCCTCGACGCCGAACGCGAAGCGTCCGGCGGTGGTCCGGTAGTCCCACGCCGCCTCGTCGGACAGCCCACGCGGCGGGCGCGCCACGGAACCGAGCGGCGAGGTCTCGGTCATGCCCCAGGCCTGGATGATGCGGATGCCGAACTCGCGCTCGAACGCCTCCATCAGCGCCCGGGGCACCGCCGAGCCGCCGCAGATGATCCGCTGGATCGAGGAGATGTCGTGGCCCGGGTTGGCGCGCAGGTAGTTGAGGATGTCGTTCCAGATCGTCGGCACCGCACCGGACATCGTCGGTCGCTCCGCCTCGATCGCCCGCACCAGCGGCTCGGCCTGCAGGAACCGGTCCGGCATCACCACGTCGGCGCCGGCCATGAACGCGGCATAAGGGATGCCCCAGGCGTTGGCGTGGAACTGCGGCACGATCACGAGCGCGATGTCCTGGAACGACAACGCGAGGCTGTTCGACGAGCACGCTGCCTGCGAGTGCAGCCACATCGACCGGTGCGAGTAGACGACGCCCTTGGGGTTGCCGGTGGTCCCGCTGGTGTAACACATGGCGGCCGCGTCGCGCTCGTCGACGTCCGGCCAGTCGTACGACGTCGCCCCTCCGGCCAGCAGGTCGGCGTACCGCACGATCTGCTTGCCCGCACTCTCCAGCGGCGCCGTGTCGCCGTCGCCGGACACCACGACGGTGTGCACGGTGGTCATCTCACCGAGGACGCGCGCGAGCAGCGGGATCAGCGACGAGTCGACGATGACGACCTGGTCCTCGGCGTGGTTGGCGATGTAGGAGACCTGCTCCGGGAACAGCCGGATGTTCAGCGTGTGCAGCACGGCGCCCATCGCCGGGATCGCGAGGTAGGCCTCGAGGTGTTCCTGGTTGTTCCACATGAACGTGCCGACCCGCTGGTCCCCTTCGATGCCGAGCGCGCGGAGCCCGTGCGCGAGCCGGGCAGCGTTGGCGCCCACCTCGGTGAACGAGGCGCGCCGGTTAGCCGTCTCGCCGACCGTCACGACCTGCGCATCACCGAAGACCTGCTCGCCGTGACGCAGGATCGACGCGATCGACAGCGGGACGTCCTGCATGGAGCTCTGCACGGTGGGCCTCCGGTCAGACGGGAGCGGCCACGGACGGTGGACGCCGGTGCACGCATTGTGCTGTGACTGGCACCACACAGGAAAGCCTGCCAGGACAGGTGCTTGCTACGTGTTAGCAACCCTCGCGCCCGGGCATACCTCTGACAGCAGACAAAGCATTGCGTTGCAAGGAAAATCTCACCCCACGAGGAGCGAGCAGACATGCGTATCCCCCGCGTCGACCCCCAGGACGCCACCGGCCTGATCGACAAGGTCGTCGGCCTCGGCAAGGAGATCGCCGGCGAGATGTTCGACCACCAGCGGCTGATCGAGAGCGGTGAGGCCCAGCAGGCGAAGGGCACCGAGAAGCTCAAGGCCATCCGCGAGCAGACCAAGGCCGACGCACACCAGGCCAAGGCCCGGTCGATGGAGGCCAAGGAGCGCGTGGCTCAGCGCGCCAAGTAGGAACGCGATCCAGGAAGAGGAGTTGTCGCATGGGGCTCATGGAGCAGGTCAAGGGCAAGGCCAAGCAGGCGGTCGGTGACGCCACCGACAACAACGCGCTGAAGACCGAAGGCGAGGCCCAGCTCGACAAGGGCATCGAGGAGACCAAGGAGGCCGAGGCGCGCGCCAAGGCCCAGGCTCACGAGAAGAAGGCCAAGTTGCACGACGAGCAGCAGAAGCTGGCCGAAGAGGCCCGCTGACGCTCCCCGCGCCAGGCCGCGGCAGAAGCAATACGACGTGGACGGTCCCGGAGTCAGCTCCGGGGCCGTCCGTCGTTTCCGGTCAGGGCCGGACCAGCAGGTCGAGAACGGCCGAGACGCCGCGGGAGCGCCCGTCGAAGCCCGCCACGACGATGCGATAGCGCTTCGTCGTCTTCACCTTCGTCGTCGGCGCGAAGCTGAACACATAGCTGCCGTCGGTGGCAGTGACGCCGCGCTGGAGCACGTGCCAGTGGTGCCGGTAGTACGCCTGCTGCCGCACCTCGATGCCGCCGACCGCGGGCGCGATCACGCCGCTGATGCGCACCCGGTGACCGGAGTGCACGCGGCTCCGCGACAGCGCCGCCGCCGCCCCGTTGGTCACGACCACCGGGACTGTCCGGCGGGCGCCTTCCCAGCCCTCGGGTGCGGCGAAGGTGAACCGCAGCGCGGTGCTGTGTTGGGGCTGGGTCAACCTGACGCCGGCCCAGCCACGCTCACCGGTGGTCAGTGTCTTGACCGCGGTCCAGTCGCCGGTGACCGGATCGCGCTGCTCCAGGGCGACCTCACGGCCTGGCAGCAGCTGGCCGGAGTCGCTGCGGCTGAGCCGCACCCGCACCCGCGCGTCGTCGCCGTACGTCGTCTGCGCCGGGGCGTCCACCGTCATCGTCACCGGCACCAGCGGCGTCACCGCGGCCGTGCTCGCCGCCGCGCCGACACCACGCCGGTTCGTTGCGGTCACGCTGAACGTGTAGGGCGTGCCGTTGGTCAGCCCGCCGATCCGGGCGCTGAAATGCAGCGCGTCGACACTGGTACTCGCCACCAGCGTCGGCTGACCGGTCGTCGGGTCGAGCGTCGACGCCGTCACCTGGTAGCCGCTGACCGGGTCGGAGCCGCTGTCCGGTGGCAGCCAGCTGACAGTCGCTGCCGAGTCGGCCCCGACGGCACGCACCTGCTGCGGCGCGCCGGGCACCGCGGCCGGCCACGGGTTCGCGATCCGGCCGTCGGACAGCACCTGCCACGACTCCGGGGACGCAGTCAACCGGGACATGTCGACCGCACCGCGGATGCCGCGCACGCTCGCCCGGGAGGTGTACTGCCACAGCGTCGTTGCGGCGTCCGGCTCTCCCGAGTAGCTCGCCATCCACAACGGGAACCGCTCGAGCGCGGCGGGATCGCCGAGCGAGGACGACCAGAACGACGGATAGGTGTAGAGCAGCGGCACCCGCCCGGTCAGCCGTCGTACCTCGAGCAGGAACGTCTGCGCCCACGCCACCAGTGGCCCGCGGGACAGGCCGCCGGAGAGCTCCAGGTCGAGCGCGGGCGGCAACGTGCGGTTGGTGCCGGCCGAGGTGCCGAGCCGATCGACGTAGTAGCGGGCCTGCGCCCGCGCCGTCCGCACGATGGGATAGCCGGGCCGGGCGAAGTGATAGCTGCCGCGCACCAGCCCGGCGCGACGCGAGCCGTTGTAGTCCGCGCGGAACCAGGGGTTGCGATAGGACGTGCCCTCGGTCGCCTTGACGATCGCGAACTCCGCGCCGGTGCGCGCCACCTTGTGCCAGTCGATGGGGGCACCGGACGGGTGCTGGTACGACGCGACATCGGGTCCGTTGATCACCCCTTCCGCGGACGCGGGCTGGGCCGGGGCTGTGGCGGCGAGGCCACTCACGGTCACGCAGAGCGCAGCCGCAGCCGAGGTCAGCAGCGTCCGGGCCCGTCGAATCGGGGCGCGGCGAGTCAGCACTGGTGAGGCGGGGGGCACGGGTAGACCCTCGTCGCGGTGGCCAGTGTCGTTGAGCCAGATCCCGACATTTGGCCCGAATGGACGATGCCGCCCCGGCCACGACTTCCTTACCTGCGGCCGAGATACCCCGGCCGGGAATGCTTTGGTCATCCAAATGGTTTGCTGATCCGAAGGACCCGTCTCTAAGGTGGATGCAGTGAGTCGTCGTACCGCCCCGGCCCCCGCACCGACCTCGGCGCAGGCGACCGAGCTGTTCGCGGCGTTGATCACCGTCGTCAAGCGGTTGCGCCGGCACCCGTTGCCGGTCACGGCCGAGCTGTCGGCGGCCGTGCAGGGCACCACACCCGCACCGCGGCACGTGGCCGCGCTCGTGCACATCGCAACCGAGGGCACGGTCGGCATGAGCGAGCTGGCGGAGCGGCTGTCGGTGTCGCTGGCGACGCTGAGCCCGGTGGTCAGTGAGCTGGTCGACTGGGGGCTCGTCGACCGCACCACCGACCCGCACGACCGCCGGCGCACATTCCTGACGCTGGCGCCGGAACACGAACCGACCATTCACGCGCTGCTCGACTCACGGTTGCGGCCGGTGGAACGCGCGCTGCAACGCCTCGAGCCACCGGAGCGGGCGGCGTTCATCCGCGGCCTCGACGTGCTGGCCGACGAGCTCGACCAGATGAAGGAGAACGACCGATGACCGCCGACGAGCGCAACGAGTTCGGCCTGACCAAACGCCAGCTGTGGCTGGTGTTCGCCGGGCTCATGTCCGGCATGTTGCTGGCCGCGCTGGATCAGACCATCGTCGCGACCGCACTGCCGACCATCGTCGGTGAGCTCGGCGGGCTGGCCCACCTGTCCTGGGTGGTGACGTCGTACCTGCTCGCCTCGACCGTGTCGACCCCGCTGTGGGGCAAGCTCGGCGACCTCTACGGCCGGAAGAAGTTCTTCCAGGCCGCGATCGTCATCTTCCTCGTCGGCTCGGTGCTGTCCGGCCTGTCGCAGAACATGGGCGAGCTCATCGGCTTCCGCGCCATCCAGGGTCTCGGCGCCGGCGGCCTCATCGTGGGCGCGCAGGCCATCATCGGCGCGGTCGTCTCGCCCCGCGAGCGCGGCCGCTACATGGGGCTGATGGGCTCGGTGTTCGCCGTGTCCAGCGTGGCCGGTCCGCTGCTGGGCGGCGTGTTCACCGAGCACCTCACCTGGCGTTGGGTGTTCTACATCAACCTCCCGGTCGGTGCGGTCGCGCTCGTCGTCGTCGCCGCCGCGCTGCCGGCACGGATCCAGCGGGTCAAGCACTCGATCGACTACCTCGGTGCGGCCGTGCTGGGCGCGGGTGTCACCGCGCTGATCCTCGCGCTCACCTGGGGTGGCAACACCTATGGCTGGACCTCACCGACGATCCTCGGGCTCTTCGTCGCGGCCGTGTTGCTCATCGCGGCGTTCGTCGTCGTCGAGCGCCGGGCGGTCGAGCCGCTGATCCCGCTCAACCTGTTCAGCATGTCGATCTTCCGGGTCGCCTCCGCCGCCGGCGCGATCGTCGGCTTCGCGATGTTCGGTGCCATCACGTTCCTGCCGCTGTTCCTGCAGACCGTCAACGGTGCGACGCCGACGACCTCTGGCTTGCAGATGGTGCCGATCATGGCGCTGGTGCTCACGATGTCGGTCTGGAGCGGACGGCGGATCAGCACCCACGGCCGCTATCGGCCCTATCCGATCGCCGGCACGATCATCATGACGATCGGCATCTACCTGCTGTCGCACCTGACCGCGACGACGCCGTACTGGCAAGCCGCGATCTACATGGCCATCGTCGGCGCCGGCCTCGGCCTCACCATGCAGGTGATGGTGCTGGCCGTGCAGAACGCGGTCGAATACAAGGACCTCGGTGCCGCCACCTCCGCGGCCACCTTCTTCCGCTCGATCGGCGGATCGGTCGGGGTCGCGGTGTTCGGGGCCATCTTCGCCAACCGGCTCGCCGCCTCACTGTCACCGCAGCTGCGGGCTTCCGGCAAGGGTGCGGCCCGGCTCACTCCGGAGCAGCTCAACGGCCTGGCGCACTCGCATCCCGCGCTCTACGCCGACTACCTGCACGCGTTCGCCCACGCCCTGCACATCGTGTTCCTGTCGGCGGTGCCGTTCGCGGCGCTGGGCATCGTGATGGCGCTGCTGCTGCGGGAGGTGCCGCTGCGGGTGACCGCCCACCGCGGAGTCGGAGCGGACGCCGCGGAGTCGCAGGCGATCGTCGAGCACGCCGAGACGGTGGTCGCTACCGACGGCAGTGTGGAGTCGACGACGGACCCGGCTAGTCCGGCAGGAACTCGAGCAGCAGCTCGTTGACGCGGTCAGGCGCCTCGGCCTGCATCCAGTGGCCGGGGCCGTCCAACCGCTCGTAGCGCCACGGCGCGTCGACGTACTGCGCGCTGTCGACCATCTGCTTCTCGGTCAGCGCGATGTCGTTGCTGCTCCACACGCCGAGCACCGGGCGGGTCACCGGCGGCAGCTGCCGCGGCCCGGTGACCAGGTTGCGCGGGTGCGCGTTGGCGCGATACCAGCCGAGGCTGGCCGTCAACGCGCCGGGCTCGGCGAGCCGGCGGCGGACCTCCTCGGCCTGCGGGTGGCTGGCCAACATCAGCGCGCCTTCACCCTGCAACCACTGCTCGGCGATGCCCTCGAACTGGAACAGCAGCATGTACCAGCTGCGCATCCGCTGCTCGTAGCCGGCGTTCGCGAACGCCGTCGGGTGCCCGACCGACAGCACCGCGAGCCGGTCGACCCGGTCCGGCACGAACGCGGCCAGCCCCCACGCCAGCGCCGCGCCCCAGTCGTGCCCGACGACGCGGGCCCGCTCGGCTCCGACCGCATCGAGCACGGCCAGCATGTCGGCGACGCTGTGCGCGAGGCCGTATGCCTCGACGTCGGTCGGCTTGTCGCTCGCCCCGAAGCCGCGCAGGTCGGGGGCGACGGTGCGCAAGCCGGCGGCGGTCAGCGCGCCGACCTGATGCCGCCACAGGTCGTGGGAGTCCGGCCAGCCGTGCAGCAACAGCACCGGCTCCCCGTCGTCGGGCCCGTCGACCCACACCTCGATGCCGACCCCGCCGTCACCCGTGACCCGCATGGGTAGGACCGTACTGCCATCCTGGTCGGGTGGTCTCCGAGCTGTTCGACGCCGACGCGTGGAAGCCGGTCGACGGTTTCGCGTTCACCGACATCACCTACCACCGGGCGGTCGACGTCGGCGCGGTGCGCATCGCGTTCGACCGGCCGGAGGTGCGCAACGCGTTCCGGCCGCACACGGTCGACGAGCTCTACGCCGCCCTCGACCACGCCCGGATGTCCAGCGATGTCGGCTGCGTGCTGCTCACCGGGAACGGCCCGTCGCCGAAGGACGGCGGCTGGGCGTTCTGCTCCGGCGGGGACCAGCGGGTACGCGGCCGGGACGGTTACCGCTACGCCGCCGGCGAAACCGCCGACACGATCGACCCCGGCCGGGCCGGGCGGCTGCACATCCTCGAGTGCCAGCGGCTGATCCGGTTCATGCCGAAGGTCGTCATCGCCGTCGTGCCGGGCTGGGCCGCCGGCGGCGGGCACTCGTTGCACGTCGTGTCCGACCTGACGATCGCGAGCCGGGAGCACGCTCGGTTCAAGCAGACCGACGCGAAGGTCGGGTCGTTCGACGGCGGCTACGGGTCGGCCTACCTCGCGCGGCAGATCGGGCAGAAGTTCGCGCGCGAGGTGTTCTTCCTCGGCCACGAGTACGACGCGGAGGCCGCGCACCGCATGGGCATGGTCAACGCCGTCGTGCCGCACGCCGAACTCGAGCGGGTGGCACTGGACTGGGCGCGCGACGTCGCCGCCATGTCGCCCACCGCGGTGCGGATGCTGAAGTTCGCGTTCAACCTCGTCGACGACGGCCTGGTCGGCCAGCAGGTGTTCGCGGGTGAGACCACGCGGTTGGCCTACATGACCGACGAGGCGGCGGAGGGCCGCGACGCGTTCCTGCAGAAGCGCGACCCGGACTGGTCCGGGCACCCCTACTACTACTAGCTCTGCAGGACCTCCGCGGCGCGACCGCGGGCCTCCTCCGGACCGTCGGCCGCGACCGCCGCGGCCGCCGCGTCCGAGCACTGCTGCGCCGTCACCCGGGCCAGCTCGGCGCGGACCGGCGGGATCGCCCGCGGTGTCATCGACAGGCCGGCCGCGCCGAGGCCGACGAGCACGGCGGCGAGCAGCGGGTCGGCGGCGGCCTCGCCGCACACGGTGACGGCGCGACCGGCGATCGCGCCCGCCCGCAGGACGGTCGCGACCAGGTCGAGGAACGCCGGCTGCCAGGGGTCGAGCAGGTCGGCGAGCTCGCCGTCGGCGCGGTCGGTGGCGAAGGCGTATTGGGCGAGGTCGTTGCTGCCCACCGACACGAAGTCGACGACCTGCAACAGATCGCTTGCGCGCAGTGCGGCGGCCGGCACCTCGACCATCACGCCGACCGTCGCCACACCGGCGGACCGCGCCTGGCTGGCGAACCACGCCGCCTCCGCCGTCGTCGCCACCATCGGCGCCATCACCCGCACATCGGCGCCGCTGCCGTCGGCAGCTTTCGCGATCGCCGTCAGCTGGTCGGCGAGCAGCCGCGGGTGACGCCGGGCGACCCGCAGTCCGCGTACCCCGAGAGCCGGGTTCGGCTGCTCCCCCAGCCGCACGAACGACACCGGCTTGTCCGACCCGATGTCGAGCGTGCGCACGGTCACCGGCCGGCCGGTGAAGGCGGCGAAGACCTCGCGATAGGCCTCGGTCTGCACGCCGACCGGCGGCGGGTCGGAGCGGTCGAGGAAGCAGAACTCGGTGCGGAAGACGCCCACGCCCTCGGCACCGGCCGCGATGGCGTCCGCCACCTCGCCCATGCCGCCGACGGCCGCCAGCAACGGCACCGCGCGCCCGTCCCGGGTCCGGCCGGGCCCGGTGACGTCGGCGGCGTCCGGGCGGGACCGGCCCGCCGGCTGCGCGGCCAGGGCGCCGACCAACCCGGCGTCCGGGTCGACGGTCACGACGCCGGCCGCACCGTCGACCGCAACCCGCTGCCCGGTCAGCAGCGACGCGATGCCCGGGCAGGCCACCACGGCGGGGATGCCCAGCGCCTTCGCCAGCACCGCGGTGTGCGACGTCGGCCCGCCGCGTTCGGTGACGAGGGCGAGCACCCGGTCCGGGTCGAGTGACGCCGTGACCGCCGGCGACAGGTCACGCGCGACGAGCACGTACGGCGTACCGGGGTCGGGGATGCCCGGCGGCGGCTCACCGAGCAGCCGGGCGATCACCCGGTCGCGCACGTCGTCGAGCTCTCCGGCCGCGGGGCTGCCCCGCAGCGGGTCGGCGGCGCGCATGTCACGGTAAGAGCCGAAGCCCTCCCACACCGCCCGCGGCGCGCTGCGCCCGGTGCGGACGAACTGTTGCACCAACGCCCGCAGCGAGGCGTCCCGCGCCATCCGCGTCTGGCGCAGCAGCACCGAGCCGGAGACACCGGCCCGGTCGGCGAGCGCATCGAGCTCGGCGGCGACCGCCGCCAGCGCTTCGTCGACGAGCTCGGCCTCGGCCTCAGGGTCGCGGGGCGTGGTGTCGCGTGCCGGCAGGGTCGGCCCGTGCACGCGCGCCACCGGCCCGACCGCGACGCCGGGCGAGACGCCGACTCCGGAGTAGCGCGCGCTCACCCGGTCATTGTGACGTCAGCCGGCCAACCGCTTGCGTTGCTCACGCCGCGCACCGGCGCCCATGACCGCGGCGGATCCCGTCGGGGACAACCGGGCGAGCCGCCACATCACTCGGAACTTGCGGGGCGTGACCAACAGCGCCCGGTCCCGGTCGACGGCGGTGAGGATGTCCTGCGCGAGCTGGTCGGGCTGATAGAGCTTGCCCATCCGCTCGGCCGACTCCCGCACCCCGCCGGCACGCACGAGCGTCGGCTTGGGCAGGTCGTCCGGCCCGGTCGAGTCGAGGATCGGGGTGTCGGTCCAGCCCGGGCAGACGGCGAGCACCTTGACGCCGTAAGCCTTCGCCTCGCCACGCAGCGCCAGCGACAACCCGACGACCGCGTGCTTGGTGGCGACGTACGGCGTGAGGTAGGGCGGGGTGATCAGGCCGGCGATCGATGCCGTGTTGATGATGTGGCCGCTGCGCTGCCGCGCCATCAGGGGATAAGCGGCGGCCACGCCGTTGGTGACACCGCGCAGGTTGACGTCGATGATGCGGTCCCAGTGCGCTGGGGTGAGCTCGGTCGAGTCACCGCCGATGCCGATGCCGGCATTGTTGAACATGAGGTCGAGGCGGCCGTGCGCAGCGACGGTGTCGTCGACGACTGCCTGCACTGCGGCCGCGTCACACACGTCGAGCTTCGCCGCGCTCGCCGCCCCGCGCTGCACGGCAGTGATGTCACCGGCCACCCGCTCGGCGGCCGCACCGTCGACGTCGGCGACCACGACCGTGTCACCGCGCGCGGCCAGGGCCCGGCTGACTGCCTCGCCGATGCCCGATCCGCCGCCGGCGACGATCGCGATCCGCGCCATGTGCGTCTCCCTCAGCTCGCGGTGCCGGTCAACTCTGGCACGGCGCGGTCGCGCGCGGGTTCGCCGACCGTCACCTCATAGTTCTCGATGTCGAACCGCCGCGTGCGCGCCCGGACCTCGAACGACGGGCCCGGCCACAACGTGGTGTTGCGGCCCTTGGCGTCGAGATACCAGCTGCCGCAGCCTCCGGTCACCCACACCGTGCGCCGCATCCGCCGCTGCAACGCGTCGTTGAACCTCGCGAACACGTCGCGGCGCACCTCCACCGTCGCCACCCGGTCCCGGCGCATCGTCGCGAGCGCGTCGAGGACGTAGCGCACCTGCGCCTCGATGTAGAACACCACCGAGGTGTGACCCGGGCCGGTGTTGGGGCCGACGAGGATGAACATGTTGGGGAAGCCGGGCACGGTGCTGCCGAGGTAGGCCCGCGGACTGCCGTCCCACACCTGCGCCAGCGAGCGGCCGTTGCGTCCACGCACGCGTTCGGCGACCGCGATGTCGGTCACCTTGAAGCCGGTGCCGAGGATCAGCGTGTCCACCTCGTGCTCCACCCCGTCGGCGGTGACCACGGCGTGCGGGCGGATCTCGCTGGTCCGCTCGGTCACGACCTCGACGTTGGGACGGGTGAGGGCGGGATACCAGTCGTTCGAGATGAGAACCCGCTTGCACCCCATCCGGTACGACGGGGTGAGCTTCGCGCGCAGCGCCGGATCCTCGACCTGCCGGGCGAGGTTGCGCCGGGCCAGCTTCTCGATCTGGCCCATCAGCGACGGGAAGTAGACGAGGCCAGGCACGAGCACCAGCTCCTGCCGCCAGTAGACGGCCGCGCGGACCAGGCGCTGCAGCACCGGCAACCGGCGGTAGGCCCACCGCTCCACCGCCGTCACCTTGCGGTCCGGGCGCGGCATGATCCACGGCGGGGTGCGCTGGAAGACGGTGAGCTGCTTCGCCTTCGGCGCGATCTTCGGCACGAACTGGATCGCCGACGCCCCGGTGCCGATGACCGCGACCCGTTCCCCCGCCACGTCGTGGTCGTGGTTCCACCGGGCGGAGTGCCAGACCGTCCCGGCGAACGAGTCGAGTCCGGGCAGGTCGGGCACCGCGGGCTCGGACAGCGGGCCGGTGGCGAGGATGAACACGTCGGCGGTCCACCGGCCGGTGGAGGTCTCGATCCGCCACAGCTGCGCGTCCTCGTCGTACGCCGCGTCGAGCACGTCGGTCTGCAGCCGCACATGTGGCAGCACCCCGAGCTCGCGCGCGGTCCGACGCAGATAGTCCTGGATCTCGGCCTGCGGCGAATACGTGCGCGACCAGTCGGGGTTGGGCGCGAAGGAGAAGGAGTAGAGGTGCGACGGGACGTCGCAGGCGCAGCCGGGGTAGGTGTTGTCCCGCCAGGTGCCACCGACATCGGAGCCGCGCTCGAGCACCACGAAGTCGTCGTCTCCGCCGGCCAGGAGCTGCGCCGCCATGCCGATGCCGGCGAAGCCTGCACCCGCTATCGCGGTCCGGACGTGCGGCTGCTCGACGGGCTGGTCCATGTGCACACTCATTCCCACGTGGCGGCGTTCTATGTAACGCCAGCAAGTGTCACATAGTGCTGGCGGTGGGGCTACCCCGCTGCGGTGTGATCCGCCTCACTGGCGAGCTCGCCGGTGATGCGGTCGGCGGCGGCACCGGTCGCTGAGGTCATCGCCTGCTGGAAGGCGGCGACCACTGCCTGCGCGGCCAGCGGCTGCAGCTGCTCGATGACGTGCTGCAGCTCGGGCAGCCGCTCCGGCGGTTGCCCGGCAGCGACGTAGGCCTGCCACTGGACGTCGAGGAACATCGACACGAATGCATCGGCGATGGCCCGGGAGTGCGCCATCAGCGCATCGAGCACGGTGAGCAGGTCGTCGACGCCGTACCCGAACGCGGCGAGCTGCTGCCCCACCCGGATCAGTGCCGGGTTGAGCACCCGGGTGCGACCGTCCGGCAGCGGCTCGAAGATGCCCAGCGAGCGCATCCGCTCGTCGAGCGCCGGGTCGTAGGCGACGCCGAACCGCGCGGCGAGCTCGTCCCGGCCCCAGATCTCCGGGCTCTCGGTGAGCCACGGGCCGAGGGCGGTCCGGTAGAACGCGACGGTTTCCGCGGCGGACGGGGCGGCCGGGCCGCTGACCAGCTTCTGGATCGAGGCCAGGTTGAAGCCCTGCTCCTGCAGCCCGGTGATCAGCTGGAGCCGGGCGACGTGCTCGCGACCGTAGTAGCCGGTTCGACCCTTGAGGTGCGGCGGCGGCAGCAGGCCGCGGGTCACGTGGGAACGGATGTTGCGGACGGTCAGTCCGGTGCGGGAGGCGAGCTGCTCGATCGTCAGCAGCTCGTCGTCATCGGCCACCCTGCGAGGGTATCGGCGCCTCGACCGCGCGTAGGTCGATCACACGCCGCTGCGGCTCCGGGCGGGGCCGTTGCGGCAGCAGCCGGGCCACCCCGCCGACGGCGCCCATCGCGATGAACACGACGCCCATGCCGGCCACGACGTCGAGGAAGTAGTGGTTGCCGGTGGCGATGACGACGATCGTGATGACGGTCGGATAGAGCAGCCCAGAGATCTTGGTGAGGCGGTGCTGCCCGTGCCGGATGAGCTGCCACCCGCACCACAGCGCCCAGCCGACGTGCAGCGACGGCATCGCGGCGAACTGGTTGGTGTAGCTGCCGAACCCGCGCGGAGCACTGGCGTTCGCGCCCCACCAGCCGTGGGTGGAGTATTGCGCCATCGTGTCGACGAAGCCGGGCAGCATTCGCGGCGGCGCGACGGGGATCGTGCTGAACCCGATCAGCCCGATGACGGTGGCGACCACCAGCGCCGTGCGAGCGCGGGGATAGGCGTCGCGATGGCAGCGCCACATCCAGACGAGCACGATCGGCGTGACCACGTAGTGCAAGGTCGCGTAGATGTAGTCGGCGGGCACCGCCAGGACGGCGTGCGCCGACACCCACGCGTTGAGCGTCTGCTCCCAGGCCAGGTCGAGGCCCTGCTCGATGTTGAGGACGCGCAGGGCGTGGGCGAACGCCGTGCTCTGCTGGCCCTCGACGATGAACCGGCTGCCGTCGTACATCACGTAGACGACGGCGATGAGCAGGAACTCCCGCAGGCCGCGGCGACGGGCGACGGCGGCGAGCGCGCGGTGCAGGCGGTCGGGGTGAGCGGGCTCCGGCCCTGGCTCCGGGGCGGCCGGGCTGGCGGCGTCCGAGATGGTGGTCAGCGTCAACACAACCACCCCTCTCACGCCTCGCGTAGGGCTCAACCCCCACCGTGAGCCCCCGTCGACCCCGGCACTGACGTTAGGCAGCGCCGGCTGTCAACGTCAACCGCAAACCGCGGGCTGCTGTTCCTGACGCAGCAAGTCTTCGCGGCAATCGGCGTAACGGCGCACGTTTTCCTGCAGTGACGGCGATTTGCCCCGAAGCTCCCGGTTCGGCAGGCGAAGGCCGGGTGGGTGGCGAACTTGCTCTGGTGCGGGCCGGGCAGCATGGTCGCCGGCTCACGTCGCTGGAGGTTCACGAGATGCTCAGGGCTCGGTTCGGCAGGACACTGCTGGTCGCGGCGGTGGTTGCGGCGGGGGCGGCGCCGGCCGTGCTCGCCCCTTCCGGCGCGCCGGTGCAGGCGGCGAGCTGCCCATGGATGGACCGGCACAAGTCGCCGGCACAGCGCGCCCACGAGCTGGTGGCGGCGATGACGCTGGACCAGAAGATCGCCGAGCTCTACGGCCGCGGCGACTTCACCCACTACGGCGCCGCCAACGACATCCCGGCGGTGCCGGAGCTGTGCATCCCGGAGCTGGTCTTCAACGACGCCGGTGCCGGCATCGGCGACGCGCAGACCAACACCACGGCCTTTCCCGACGGGATCACGCAGACCGCGAGCTGGGACCGGGACATGCAGCGTCGGTTGGGCGCCGCGATCGGGTGGGAGGCCTGGCACAAGGGCGTCGACGTGCAGCTCGCGCCGGGCGTCGACATCGCCCGCAACCCGTTGAACGGGCGGAACTTCGAGTACGCCGGCGAGGATCCCTACCTCGCGGGTGAAACCGGCGCGGCGGAGATCCAGGGCATCCAGAGTCAGCACGTGGTGGCGACGGTGAAGCACTACGCGCTCAACGACCAGGAGACCAACCGCATGTCGGACTCGTCCGACGCGAGTGAGCGGACGATGCAGGAGATCCACCTGCCGGCGTACGAAACGGCGGTGAAGCAGGGGCACGTCGGGTCGGTGATGTGCAGCTACAACCGCATCAACGCCGTCTACGCCTGCCAGGATCGCTGGCTGCTCACCCACGTGTTGAAGCACCAGTTCGGGTTCACCGGGTGGGTCATGTCGGACTGGTCCGCGACCCACTCGACCGTGGCGGCGGCCAACGCGGGGCTCGACCAGGAGCAGACGATCGGGTCGGGGCAGTACTTCTCCGCGCCGCTCAAGGCCGCGGTGCAGGCCGGCAAGGTGTCGCGGCAGCGGCTCGACGACATGGTGTTCCGGCTCATGTACTCGCTGTTCCGCATCGGCGTCTTCGACGACCCGCCGGCGCCGGAGCCGCAGGCGTCGACGGCGATCGTCGACACCGACGCCGAGAAGGCGATCGCGCGGACGGCCGCCGAGGGCGGGGCCGTGCTGTTGAAGAACTCCGACGGCGCACTGCCGATCCACGGCAACGGCAAGCGCATCGCCGTCATCGGCGACCCGGCCGGTCCCGACGGCGCGCAGAACGCCTACCAGGGCGGCGGCAGCTCGCGGGTGCCGATCGACGGCCCCAACCCCAACGTCGTGTCGCCGCTGCGGGGCATCACGACCCGGGCGGAGGCCGACGGCGATGTCGTCACCTATGCCAACGGCAGCGACCTGGCCGACGCGATCGCGACCGCCAGCGCGGCCGACGTGGCCGTCGTCTTCGCCGCCGACGCGGCGACGGAAGGTCAGGACCGGCCGAGCCTGGCGCTGACCAACGGCAGCTGCACCCTGGTCGGCTGCACCTATCCGCCCGGCGCAACGCCAGACCAGGTGATCGCGGCGGTCGCCGCCGCCAACCCCCACACGATCGTCGTGCTGCAGACCAGCGGCCCGGTGACGATGCCCTGGTTGAGCAAGGTCAAGAGCGTGCTGGAGATGTGGTACCCGGGTGAGCAGGACGGCAACGCGGCCGCCGCGCTGCTGTTCGGTGACGTCAACCCGTCGGGCAAGCTGCCGATCACGTTCCCGAAGAAGCTGAGCGACGGCCCGCTGCGGACCAAGGCGCAATATCCGGGCGTGCCGGACAACCATGGCGTGCCGCGGTCGGAGTACAGCGAGCGGCTGCTCGTCGGTTATCGCTGGTACGACGAGAAGCACATCCGGCCGCTGTTCCCGTTCGGGTTCGGCCTGTCCTACACGACGTTCCGTTACTCCGGCCTGCGGGTGCAGCCGACGTCGCACGGCGTGCAGGTGCGCTTCCGGGTGACGAACACCGGCCAGCGCGCGGGCGCCGAGGTGGCGCAGCTCTACGTCTCGGACCCGCCCGCCGCGCATGAGCCGCCGAAGCAGCTGAAGGGCTACGCGAAGGTCGAGCTGCAGGCCGGAGAGAGCCAGGTCGTCACGCTGCGGCTGAACAAGCGCGCGTTCTCCTACTGGAGCACGTCGAAGCATGCGTGGACGGTCGCGCCCGGCTGTTACGGCGTACGCGTCGGCGGGTCGTCGCGTGACCTCCCGCTGCACGGACACGTTGCCCGTGCCGGCGGCACCTGCGCCGAAGCGACGCCGTAGCCCCGCGGTCAGGGCGTGAAGACCAGCAGCGTCCGCGCGTCGTAGACCTCCCTCGGGCGTTGTGGTTCCGGCAGCGCGCGCAGCTGCTCGAGCACCGGCGTCGCCAGCCGAGCCCAGGTGGCGTCGTCGATGTCCCAGGTCCAGGCCCAGATGCGACGTTCGAGCATGTCCGCCACCTCGGCTGGTGCGGCGGCGGCCGGCCGGCGCGCCTCCGCTCGGTGCTCGAGCCGCAGACCGGCCGCGGTCGCAACGGTGATGACGCGGTCGGGGTCGTCGGGGCGCGGTCCGTGCAGGGCCCGCCGCAGCGGTTCGACGAGTTGCGCGATGTCGCTGCTGGGATCGTGCGGCGCGATGCCGATGGCGAGCACCCGCCCACCGTCCCGAACGACACGACGGGCCTCCCGCAACGTGGCGTCGAGGTCGGCGACGAGATGCAGGACGTGCACGAAGTACGCCGCCGCAACCGCACCGTCGCGGATCGGGAGGCGCTGCGCGTCGGCGGCGGCAACTCGTCCCGGAAGCCGATCCGCGGCCCGCTGCAACATCGGGGCGGACAGGTCCACGCCGACGACGTGTTGGCCCCGCTCGGTGAGGACGGCGGCGACCAAACCGGTGCCGACGCCCACCTCCAGCACTGTGCCGTCGGAGGACAGCCACGGGCCGAGCAGGTCGGCGTTCCACCCGCCGCGTTCGACCCCGCCGCGCGTCTCGTCGTAGTAGCCGGCGGCTCGGTCGAAGGAGATGCGTTGCCCGGGCGTCATCGCCCCATCTTGCCGAGACAGAAGGGGCGGCCAGGATCGGCCGCCCCTTCTCTGGTGCTCACAGGTGGTGCTGGACTAGCTGACGATCACCCGGCCGGACATCATCGTGCCGTGCACGTTGCACGCGTAGTGGAAGCCGTGCTTGCCGGAGCGGTGCACGAACCGCAACGTCCACGGGGTGGTGTTGCCGACCTCCGCCCCCTTGACCCCGGAGGAGAACAGGCCCTTGCCCGCGTAGCGGTGGGAACCCACCGGGACGATCGCCTGGGCGCGCAGCTCGAACTCAAGGTTCTGGATGCCGGTCGAGCAGAAGGTGGGCGGCGGCGCGTCCGGCGGGGTGTCAGTCGGGTCGGCCTCGCACTTGATGTTCTGCCCGGCGAAGTCGAGGTTGGAGAAGTTGCCAGCCGCGCGCTCCGGGAACGTGACCGTGTGGATGTTGCCCATCAGCTGAGCGAAGTGCCAGCGCACGCGGTCGCCCTTGTGGATGCGCAGCGTGCCCGGGAACATGGCGTCCAGGCCCCAGCCGTCACCGTCAAAGCCGCCGTAGGCGTCCCACACCTTGACGCCGCTGGACGTGGTGTGGCTCGTGCGCTTCTCGAGCTTCGGGATCAAGGCTGCCGCCTCGTCGCGGTCCCGGGCCATCGTCGTCTTGGCGTAGCTGTCGATGGCTGACTGCGTGGTGGTCGGCTGGCCGTCCGGAACGACCGTGATCCGCTGCTGCATCATTCCGTGCAACAAGCAGATGACCCAGAACGTCTTCCCCGCAGTGTCGTTGATGGTGACGGTGAACGACTGCGCCTGGATGGGCAACCCAGAGTTGACGACCGAGCTCCCGTCGTACGTGCACGCCGCCGTCGGGGCACCGCAGGTCGGGTCGCTCGGGAGAATTGCGGTCTTGTTGAACTCGAAGGCGCTGGGCGTGTCATCCGCATCGGGCTGGATGAGCGCATAGTCACCGCCCGGCGCCATGTGCTGTGCTCGCCAGTCGCCGGCGCTGACGTCGTCCGGCAGCAATGTCGCGGTGTGGAAGCCCCGGAACTCGAATGTGATCGTGTCGCCCTTGTGCACCTGCAACGGAGGCGCGTCGAACCGCATGCCCTCGAATCCGATGCCGGAGATCTGGCTGTCTCCACCGACACCGACCGTCAGTGTCTGCGCGCCTGCCGCGCCGGCTGACGTGGGCACTGCCACCAAAGCGGCAGCGGTGCCTCCTGCGAGCGCGAGGCTCGCCCATCTCTTGACCCGCACCTTTGCTCCTCCCCATGGTCTGGAACGGGGCCTCCCCTCGAGGCCCGAACTTCGACCAGAGCGCCTTCACGCCCCGGCTGACTACCTGCATAGGTGGATCAGTAGGGCTGGTGCATCCCCCTGGGGCCGAACCCTGGCACAAAACGGGCCGCGACGTAAGCCGGTCGCACGAAGATCTCGCGCCGGCAGCGGGATGCCTCTGGCGGCCGCAGCGGCGCCCTCCTCAGCCGATCCGCAGCCGGTGCGAGCCCTTCGGCACCACGACGACCAGGGCGGAGCCGCGCCGCTGCACGGTCGCCTCGTGCCCGTCCAGCAGCACCGCCCCGGCACCGGCACCGCGAAGCGTGAGCCGGATCTCGGCCGCGGTCGTCAACCTGGCGGTGGCGACGCCGGACGCGCGAAGACCCATGCGGGTGAGGTCGAGAGTGGCGGCGGAGAGGCCGGTGAACGAGGCGGTGAAGCCGTTGCTGCCGGCGCCGCGCGGCGCGGCCAGTCGGGTGGTGGTCACGCTGACGTCGGGGTCTGCGGTCCAGCCGGGTTGCAGCTGGGCGAGAGATCCCGCCGTCAGCCTCTGGTCGTTGACGAGCCAGTCGACGTAGACGTTGTTGCCGGTGGTGGCGTTGGTAAAGGTGCCGGTGAGCACGCTCTGCGTCCGGGGTAGCTTGCTCGCCAACGGCAACGCCACCACGTCGACGGTGCCCGACGTCGCCCCCTCGGCCAGCCGCAGGCCACGGACCCAGTAGGCGTGGTCGTGGACGAGGCCGAGCTTCGGGTCCTCCGACACGGCGTCGAGCTCGTAGGTGACGCGCGCCGGATTGGGGTCGCGGACGGTGCGCCAAGCGGTCGGCTCGACGAGGGGCAGCGAGTCGTAGACGAGGTTGAAGTCGTGGGCGCGGCCGAGGTACTCGACGTACATGTGCTGGTAGCCGAGCGCATCCAGCTGTTGTGCGGTCTGCCGGCCGCTGACGGGTGAGGTGCCGTCGAGGCCGGTGTCGCCGTTGAGCTGGTAGAAGGGCACGTTGCGCATGTTGACCAGTCGGTCGATGTTGCCCGCCGCGGCCGAGTAGGCGATGGCGGCCGACAGCCGGTCCGGATAGAGGGTCATCATGTGTTCGGTCGTCGACCCACCCATCGACATGCCGCTGAACATCACGCGGTCGGGGTCGAAGCGGACGCCGACCCCGGCGGTCATCGCATGCCAGTTGTCGAGCAGGTCGCGCTCTTCGGCGAACCAGCCGTAGGTGTCGGCACCACCCTCACCGCGTTGCAGGGAGCCGCCGACGATGAGATCGTTGCGGTTGACGATGTTCTGGATGTGGCTGGTGCCCAGGGCTCCGTCATGGATGTGCTGGCGGCCGGGCGTGGCGGCGTCCTCCACGCCATTCTCCCAGATGTTCTGGTCACAGTTGAGACAGTGGAAGAAGTACATGAACCGTCGACGGTGCGGCTTGCTCCACGTGTCGGTCGGCAGCATCATCGCGCCGGGCTGGGTCGGCTCGAGGTAGACGTAGTTGATCGAACCCAGGCCGCCGCTGTTGCGTTGTTCGCCCTCCCCCGGCCCTAGGGGCAAAGTGCGGTAGTTGTAGCTGACCAGGCCGGTCGGCCGCCCACCCTGCCGCGAGGCGCCGTGCGCGAGCGCGGCCATGTCGATGTCGGCGTGGTCCTCCGCGATGTCCGCCGCAGCGAGGTCGTTCGCCTGGGTGGTGTCGCGCCACTCGTCGTTCGCGGTCCAGCCGATGAACAGCAGGTCGTAGAAGTAGGGGAAATGGCCAAGCGCACCGGGCGGGAACCCCTGCGGCGCACTGGGTGACGGCATGGCGAAGCCGCGCGAAGCTGCGTCGTACCGGCCAGACCCGACGTAATAGCGCCAGCGTCCGAGCTGAGCTCCGGTCGGGATCGGGACGTCGGCTTCGAGGAAGTTGCGCTTGACGTTCGCGGCGCTGTGGATCGGTCGTGTCACTGGCAGGCGGTGGGTGTAGTCGATGATGTCGCCGCCGGTGCCCCAGAAGCTGATGACGTAATCCAGACCTAGCGCTTCGGTGAGGTGCGCCCCGTGTGGCCAGTTGCCGGTGCCGGTCGCGCTGTCGTGGTCGGCATCGATGCCGATGCTGACGATCGCGTCGTCCGGGTGGACGAGCGCACCGAGTTGGGCCAAGTAGTGCAGTTGGCCGTGGTCGACCGCCACCCGGAACTGTTCCAGGTCAGCCGGATCGACGTAGTCGAACGGCGCCGAGGGCGATGTCATCGGGTAGCCATAGTCACCGCTGTGCCGCATGCGGCCGTAGTTGTTGTTGTCGGTGGCGCCGTTGCGGGGACTGGTTGGGTCTTGCGGGTTCGGGTATTCGAGGCCCGTCACGGGGTTGCCGGGATCGACGTCGTTGGAGTTGAGCCCATCGACGTTTGCCCCTGAGTCGTCGTGGACGAAGTCGTTATAGATGAACTCACCGCGGTTGTAATAGCCGACTCCGACGATCGGCGGCGCGTGGCCAGTCCAGTCACAACGGCTTCCGTCGGCGACGTGCTGGTCGGCCGCACATTCCCTGGTGACGTGGAAGGGTGTCGCGGTCGCGGCGACGGCCGTGGTGGCGACGGTGGCCGTCGCTACGAGCAGGACGAGAAGGCGGCGCCGGTTGCCGGTATGCGGCTGCGGCTGCTGACGAAAGACTTCGGGCATCGGGCGCTCCGTTGCGACGAGCCGACAGGACGTACGACGGGAGGTACGACGGCTGCTTCGTCGTCCCGTCGCCAACTCCTGCCACTCCCGAGGAGCGTCATGTGACCGATGTCACCTGTGCCAGGCCGCCTGGACTCGGCAAGATCAGACCGGGGAGGTCGTCATGGGCGTCTATCGCGATCGCGTGCTGCCGCACGTCATCAACGTCGTCATGAACAACAAGCAGACGCGGGAGATCCGGGCGCGGGTGTGCGGTGATCTGTCTGGTGAGGTCGTGGAGATCGGCTTCGGCACCGGGCACAACCTTCCGTTCATCCCCGCCGCGGTCACCCGGTTGCGGGCAGTTGAGCCCTCGGAACGCAGCATCGAGCTGGCCGGACAGCGGATGGAGGCGACGAGCTTCCCCATCGACGTCGTGGGGCTCGATGGGCAGCAATTGCCCCTCCCCGACGGCAGCGCCGACCACGTGCTGTGCACCTGGAGCCTGTGCACGATCCCTGATCCGGTCGCCGCGGTGCGGGAGATGCGTCGGGTGCTGCGGCCCGAAGGCCGGCTGCACTTCGTCGAGCACGGTGCGTCGCCGGAGGCGCGGGTCCGGAGCTGGCAGGACCGGCTCAACGGGCTGCAGCAGCGGATGGGCGGCGGCTGCAACCTCAATCGGGACATCCCCGGAATCCTCGAGGCAGGCGGGATGACCATCGAGCGGCTGGACACCTACTACGGCAAGGGCGAGCCGAAGCCGTTCGGCTACCTCTTCGAAGGCCTCGCCCGCGCCGCCTGAAGCTCGGCGCAGCATGCACGGACGACGACAGCAGCCCGCTGCACGAACCGCACCCCCACTCGCTATCGCTCCGACCACTTTTCCGGGCGGTTACCGGCGTGTCGTGGTCGCTGCGATACCGAAGTGCACGGGCTGGATGTCGCAGTCGCAGTCGCATTCCCATCAGCGGAGGGCGTGGGATTCGAACCCACGATGACGCTTCCGCGCCATAGCGGTTTTCAAGACCGCCGCCATCGGCCACTAGGCGAGCCCTCCCGGTTGTGAGGCTACGGCAGAGGCTTCCGGACTCGCGGCGTGTTCAGCCAGTGATGCGCACTGCCGAAGACGGATGAGGAATCAGCGAGCGCCGACGGGTTGTTGACTCCCACAACCCCGCTTGTCCCTGCCTGCCGTTCCAGGAGGTCGCCGCGTGCTGCGTGCACGGTGGTGGGTCACGCTCACCGCACTGCTGTCCCTGATCCTGCCGGCCCTGCCCGACCACGCCGCGGCCGCCACGAGCTCGCAGCGGGTCAAGGTCATGACCTACAACCTGCTCGAGGCCACCCGCGACGGCACCCGCGCCCCCAGCGGCCTGACGATCGCGCCCTGGTCACACCGCCGCGACGCGATGGTGCCGCTGATCCGCGATGCCAGCCCAGACGTCATCGCCGTACAGGAAGGTGCGTCCTGGGTCGCCGGCGTGAAGGGGCCGCGGCAGGTCGACGACCTCGTCAAGGCGCTGGGCGATGCCTACTCCCTCGCCCGCACCGAGATCCCGCCGAGCGAGCCGCACTACTTCCGCACCGGCCGCTACATCGTCTACAAGACCGCGGCCTACCGCCCGGTGGGGCAGGGCGGTCACTGGGACGTCGGTGACGAGTCATGGACCGCTTATCAGGTGTTGGAGAACCGTACGACGGGCGCGCGCTTCCTCTTCGTCGCCACCCACCTGCTCGTCGGGCGCGGCCGCAGCTATGACCAACGGCGCGAGGCCGAGACGCAGACCTTGATCCAGAGGGCCCGCAGCTACGCGTCCGGCTGGCACGTCCCGGTCATCTACGCCGGCGACTTCAACTCCCACGGCGGGGCCAACATCGCCCTCGACGGTCCGCGCGTGGCCATGCATGCCGCCCACATCCGCGACGCCTACGACATCGCCGGCTCCCGGTTCCGCGCCCGGTATGACAGCGCGAATCTCTACCAGCGTCGGCCGCCGGCCTATCGCGAGAACGTCGACCACATCTACGTGCCCCGCGGCATCAGCGTGCGCAGCTGGGGTGAGCTGCTCCGGCTCTCGCACGGCAAGTTCGTCGGGACGATCCCCTCCGACCACAACCCTGTCGTGGCCACCCTCGTCATCCACTACTGACCCGCCCGCACCGGCCCGATCCGTTGCGATAGAGGGCGAAACGAAATAGGTTGCGGCGCATGGCCGACGCGCTGCCGGAACCGGCGTACGACGAGGCGCCGCGCGTTGGTCGGCCGCGCGACCCCCGCGTGGACGAGGCGGTGCGCGCCGCCACCCTCGAGCTGCTGGTCGAGGAGGGCTACCAGGCGACGAGCATCCAGGCCATCGCCCGGCGAGCAGAGGTCAGCGCCCCGAGCATCTATCGGCGCTGGTCGAGCAAGGCCGAGCTGATTGAAGAGGCGGTCTTCCCCGACCCCTACGTCGAACCGACGGCGCTGACCGGCGATCTGGAGCACGACCTCACGACGTACTGCCGCAGCATCATCGGCCACCTCGGTGACCCGGCGGTCCGCGCGGCCATCCCGGGCCTGCTCACCGAATACCAGACCGACCCGCACCTGTGGCACCGACTGGCGCAACGCAGCGTCACTCCGATGCGCCAGGCCTTCGCCCGGTTCCTCGCCGAGACCGATCACGAGCCGGTGGGCAGCGTCGACGCCCTGTTCGACGTGATGATGGGTTCGCTGTTCGTGCGTGCCATCAACAGCGGCGCCGCCGGTGCCGACGCCTTCGCCGGTGAGGTGGCCCGCATCGTGGCGCAGTCATTGCGACCCGTCCGGCGGCGACGGAGGCTCCGGTGACCACACCCCCCACTCCCGCGGCCACACCGATCCAGCGGACCAGCCGTGACCCCCAGGTGCTGCGCGCGCGCCTGGAGACGTGGCTGCGCACGGCCGTCGGCGACCCCGGTGCCACCGCCGACGACCTCGCCGGCACCGCCGCCAACGGCATGTCCAGCGACACCGTGCTCTTCCGCGCCACCTGGTCCGACCAGGACGGGACGCACGACGAGCGGCTCGTCGCCCGGATCGCCCCGGACGCCGCCGACGTGCCGGTCTTCCCGTCCTACGACATGCGGGCCCAGTTCGAGACGATCCGCCTCGTCCACGAGCTGACCGATGCGCCGGTGCCCACGCCGCTGTGGTGCGAGCCAGACCCCGCCGCGCTCGGTGCGCCCTTCTTCGTCATGCGCCGGGTCGACGGGCAGGTGCCGCCGGACGTGCTGCCCTATCCGTTCGGCGACAACTGGCTGTACGACGCAGACCCGGCCGACCAGCGCCGGTTGCAGGACGCGACCGTCGACGCGCTGGCTGCGGTGCACTCCATCCGCGACGCGGCCACGGTTTTCCCGTTCCTCGACGGCCGCGCCGAGGGGGACACACCGCTGCGCCGCCACGTCGCCCACACCCGCAACCTCGCCAACTACGTCGCCGCGCACGGGCCGATCTCAGCGCTCATCACGGACGGCTTCGAGTGGCTGGACCGGCACTGGCCGGACCACGAGAGCGGGCCGGTCCTGTCCTGGGGCGACTCGCGGATCGGCAACGTCATCTACGCCGACTTCGCGCCGGCCGCACTGCTCGACTGGGAGATGGCCGGCCTCGGGCCGCGCGAGCTGGATGTCGTCTGGCTGTTCGGCTCGCACCTGGTCTTCCAACACCTCACCGAGCTGCTCGGGCTGCCCGGCATGCCCGACTTCCTGCGTCCCGGCGATGTGATCGAGCGCTACGCCGCCCGCACCGGTCACGAGCCGCGCGACCTCGACTTCTACCTCGTCTACGCCGTCCTGCAGTGGGCGATCGTGCTGACCCGAACCGGTCAGCGGCAGGTGCACTTCGGGGAGCGCGAGGCGGCCGCCGACCCCGACGACTACGTGTTCCACAAGGAACTGCTGCGCTCGCTGCTCACCGACTGACGAAGGGACCGGACCGGATGCCCGCTCCGCTCGACGAGTACCCGCTGCACCAGTCCCCCCTCTCGCTGTCCTACGTCGCCAGCAGCGACCGCAACTTCTACGACCGCTGCTACTTCAACGCCCACGACCGCAGCGGCGACATCTTCCTCGTGACCGGCCTGGGCTTCTACCCCAACCTGGGTGTGAAAGACGCCTATGCCGCCGTACGCCGCGGTGACCGTCAGCACGTGATCCGCTGTTCGGACCCCATCGACGACGACCGGTTGCACCCGCGGGTGGGGCCCTACCGGATCGAGATCGTCGAGCCGCTGCACAAGGTGCGGCTGGTCTGTGACGGCGCTGGCAGCGGCAGCGGCAGCGGCAGCGGTGCCGGCAACGACGCGGGCGACATCTGCTTCGACCTCACCTGGCAGGGCTCGTTCCCGGCGGTCGACGAGGAGCGGCACCTCCTCCGACAGGGCCGCCGCACGATCATCGACACCTGGCGGTTCGCGCAGCTCGGCACCTGGACCGGCGAGCTGCGCGTCGGTGGCGAGGAGATCAGTGTCTCCCCCGACACCTGGGTCGGCAGCCGCGACCGGTCGTGGGGCATCCGCCCGGTCGGCGAGAGCGAACCCGCCGGGCGGCCGGTGCACGACGCGTCGTTCGGATTCTGGTGGCTCTACGTCCCGATCCGGTTCGAGCAGTTCGCGGTCGTCGTCATTGCTCAGGAGGACGGCATCGGGCACCGGACGCTCAACGACGCGGTCCGGGTCTGGCCGGACGGCCGGGTCGAGCAGCTCGGCTGGCCGCGGGTCGAGATCGACTATCGCTCCGGCACTCGTGACCCGCAGCACGCGCGCATCCACCTGACCGAGCGCGACGGCACACCGTTCGTGCTCGACATCGAGCCCAGCTGCGGCGTGCCGTTGCACGTGGGCTGCGGCTACGGCGGGGACTCCGAGTGGCTGCACGGCTCCTGGCGCGGCCCGGGCTGGGTCGACACCTCCGTCTACGACTTCACCGACCCGGCGGTCGCCGGCCGCGTCCCGTGGGGCGTCATCGACTACGTCGGTCGCGCCACGGCGGGTGACCTCGTCGGTTGGGGGTTGTTCGAGCACGGCACCATCGGCCGGCACGACCCCAGCGGATTCACCGACCTCGGCTCGGTCGCGCCGTAACGGCCGCTGCGACAATCCTGCTGTGCCCAACGAGGAACAACCGCTCGACGTCCTGCTCAAGCTGCTCGACATCGAGCCACTGGAGGAGACGCTGTTCCGCGGCCTGTCCCCGGACACCTCGGTGCAGCGGGTCTTCGGCGGGCAGGTGGCCGGCCAGGCGCTCGTCGCCGCCGGCCGCACCGTCGACCCCGCCCGCCGCGTGCACTCGCTGCACGCCTACTTCCTGCACGCCGGCGACCCGTCGATCCCGCTCATCTACAGCGTCGACGTCACCCGCGACACCCGCACGATGAGCACCCGACGGGTGACGGCGACCCAGCACGGCCGGGCCGTCTTCATCCTCACCGCATCGGTCATGCAGCGCGAGGACGGGCCGGAGCACCAGGACCCGATGCCCGCGCCGACGACGGTCGACCCCGAGACGCTGCCGTCGATGGAGGAACGGTTCGCGCCC
>DASTWK010000053.1:0-41870 GCA_035776655.1 Mycobacteriales bacterium
ACGTGGCGGGTCACCAGCTGCGCGCGCCTCGCGCCACCGAGGACGAGGACGACGTGGCGGGTCACCAGCTGCGCGCGCCTCGCGCCACCGAGGACGAGGACGACGTGGCGGGTCACCAGCTGCGGGCACCTCGCGCCACCGAGGACGACGTGGCGGGTCACCAGCTGCGGGCACCTCGCGCCACCGAGGACGAGGACGACGTGGCGGGTCACCAGCTGCGCGCGCCTCGTGCCACCGAGGACGACCTCGAAGATCAGCGTCGCAACTAGTCGCCCGCGACGGTTTGCGGGGAGGGCGTGCATCCGCCCTCCTCGCAAACATGCGCCTGCGCGGGGCGCCTAGGTCTGCGTGGCGCGGTCCTGCTCAGCCGACCGCAGCAGGTCGCACAGTGCGGGCATCAGCGCCTGTGCGATCGACGGCTGCTCTTTGAGCAGCGGCTGAAACACCCATGGCGTGATCGCGATGGTCTGCAGCGCCTCGCCCTCACCGGCGCGGACCGTGGCCGATCGGGGCTTACCGTCGATCATCGACACGACGCCGAAGTAGTCACCTGGCTTCAACGTGCGCTCTCCACCGCCCGGCACCTCGACGATGGCGCTGCCGTGCGTGATGAGGTGGAAACCCACCGCCTGCTGCCCTTGCTCGACCACCGGGCGACCGGCCTCGTGGCTGACGTGCCTGGCGGACGAAGCGAGCGAGCGCAGCGTTCGACCCGACAGCTCCCGGAACAGGTGGCACTGCTTCAACCAGTCCTCGATCTCCTTGTCCGCCATCTGCTCACCACTCCTCGACCGTCGCCGGTTGGCCCTGCCTGCCGCACGATATCGACGAATGCCTGTCGAGACGGGCGAACGAGAATGTGCGCTCGGACCATGTTCTTCGGCAGGTAAAGCATCGACCGAAGCCAAACGACGAGCACCAGTCGAAGTAACTCCACCGCACGGTGCCCCCGGAAGGATTCGAACCTTCGCACACGGTTTAGGAAACCGATGCTCTATCCCCTGAGCTACGAGGGCGGGGAATCGAACCGCCGTCGGGCTTCGCCAGGGACGTCGCAGGAACATCCTGCGCCGTCGCCCGCCCCGCCGTCGTCCGGACCCCAGCCAGGCTAGCCGTCTGCGGTGCTCGGCTGGCGCGCCGCGACCCCACGCGCTCTCTTCCGCGCCCGCTGCTCTGCCGGTTCGACAACTTGGACGACGCGGCATGGGGTCAGGGCTACGCCACCGAGGCGGTTCGCGCCCTTCTGCGCTGGGCGTTCGACACGTTGAACCTCAATCGGGTCCAGGCCGAAGCCGACACACGCAACGTGGCCAGCGCCCGTGTCCTGGAGAAACTCGGATTCGTGCGCGAAGGGCTGTTGCGGGAAGACTGCATCGTGAACGGTGAGGTGTCGGACTCGTTCGTCTTCGGTTTGACCAGACGCGACTGGGCAGCCGTCCGACGTTCAGTAGGTGAGGCTGGCTCAGTCGAGGCAGAACTCGTTGCCTTCGACGTCCTGCATCACCAGGCACGACTCGTTGACGCCGTCGGCCAGGAGCAGTCGAACGCGAGCCGCGCCCAGCGCGACCAGCCGGGCGCACTCGGCCTCGAGAGCAGCCACCCGCTCGTCCCCCACGAGGCCGGTGCCGACCCGCACGTCGAGATGCAGCCGGTTCTTGACCGCTTTGCCCTCCGGAACGCGCTGGAAGAACAGTCGCGGCCCCACGCCGGTGGGATCGACGCACGCGAACGCAGCACCCTGCTGCTCAGGTGGCAGCGTGCGGTCGTAGTCGTCCCAGGTCGCGAAGCCCGCCGGCGGCGGCGGTACGACGTAACCCAACGCCGCGCACCAGAACCGGGCGACGCGCTCGGGTTCCGCGCAGTCGAAGGTGACTTGGAACTGCTTCACCGTCGCCATCGGTTCAGCCACCGGTCCACCGCTCGGCAACGACTCGGCGGACCAGGTTCACGGGGCAGAACCTAACAGTCGCCGGAGCGCTGCCGGAGCGGAGAAGGCCACGTCAGCGGCGGCTCCCGTCCTCGCCAGCGGGCCGCGCGAGCCGGAATTCTGGGCCGCATCCGGCGCGCTGGACCGCGGACAGATCAACATCGCAACCCGATAAATCCCGAAAGGCTGACGGCTCGTCATGCGGGTCGTACGGTGGGCACATCCCGACGGTGCCGGAGGAGGCCGCCGATGCTCGGTGAGCTCCAGGTGCAGCCCACTGTGACGGTCCTGACCTTGCACGGTGAGCTGGACATCGTTACCGTCGACGACCTGCGGCGCCTGCTCGAAACGGCCTGCACCACGGCACCCGACCTGCTCACCGTCGACCTGTCCGACGTCCCCTTCATCGACGTGCTCTCGCTGTCGGTCGTGCTCGCCGCCGCCGACGCCTTGCGGGAGCATGGCGGCAACCTCGCCGTCGTCGGCGCGAGCTCGTCGGTGCGCCGCGTCTGCCGGCTGTTGAACGCCGAGGACGTGCTCAGTCCGGTGCTGCCCAGACCGCGGGCTGCCGTCCTCTGATCCACTTGCTGGCATCCTGGAGGGGTGACCAGCACCCAGCCCGGCGACGGAACCCGCGTCGTCGATGCTCGTTATCGGCTGGGGGAGCGGCTCGGCGGAGGCGCCGTCGCCGATGTCTATCGCGCTCTCGACGAACGGCTGCAGCGCCCGGTGGCCATCAAAGTCTTCCGCGGCGACGCCGCCGCCCAGCTGCAGCGGCACGACGCAGAAATGCGGACGCTCGCGGCGCTCGACCACCCGTCACTGGTCACGGTCTTCGACGCCGGCACCGACACCGAGACCGATCAGCCCTACCTCGTCATGCAGCTCATCGAGGGCCCCACGCTCGCGGACGAGCTGCGCGGTGGCCGCCTGTCGCCGGAACGCACCGGCCGGTACGGCGCCGAGCTGGCTGACGCCCTTGCCTACGTGCACGACCGCGGTCTGGTGCACCGTGACGTCAAGCCCGCCAACGTCCTGATCTCCGACGACGGCCGCGTGCATCTGACCGACTTCGGCATCGCGCGGCTGGTCGACTCGGCGCACGAGACCAAAACCGGCGACGTGCTCGGCACGCCCGCCTACTTCGCGCCCGAGCAGGTGTCGGCCGAGCCGGTTGGTCCGCCGGCTGACATCTACGCGCTCGGGATCGTGCTCATCGAGTGTCTCAGCGGCAAGCGGCCCTTCGAGGGCACGGCCGTCGAGGTGGCGATGGCGCGCCTGGCCCGCGACCCGGACCTGCCGCCCGGGCTGTCGGCGGACTGGCGGGCACTGCTGCTGGCGATGACCACCCGTCAGCCCGACGCTCGACCACGCGCCACGCAGGTTGCCGACGCGCTCCGGCAGATCGCCGACGGGCGCGGCGGTGAGCACACGGTGGCGATGCCGCCCCCGCCCGCTCCGACGGCGACGGCGGTGCTGCCCCCACTGACTCAGGCCACGCAAGCGGCGGCGTCTCCCGTTGCCTCCACGCCGGCGCCAGCGGCCGCGACGTCGCCGGCTCGCCAGCGCCTGAGCGCGGCAGCCATCGTGCTGATCCTCGCGCTCGTCGCGGGTGTGGCGGTGGCCGTCGTCCTCGCCACCCACGGCGGCGGGCAGTCCGGCAGCAAGGTCCGGCACGGCACGCCGAGACTGCACCAACCGCTCGAGCGGGACGTGCGGCACCTGGAAAACCTGGTGCAGCGATGAGACGCGTCGTGCTCGTCGCGCCCGCGTTGGCGGCCGCCATGGTTACCAGCGGTTGCGCCTCCAACGCGCCCGGAGACCTCAACGCGGCGGCCACCAACGTGCTCTATCCCGCCGTGCAGACCATCCGTCAGGTGGCCAAGACCGGCTCCTACCGAGAGTTGCGGCAGTCGGTCGTGCAGCTCAAGGCGCTCGTCAGTGAGCAGCAACGACTGGGCAATGTGAGCATGAGCCGTGCCACCGCGATCGAAGATGCCGCCGACGTGCTCCTGCAGGACGCGCGGCCGTCACCTCGACCCGTCCCTACGGTGACCAGCGAGTCACCGACGCCGACTCCGACGCAAACCACGCAATCGCCGACACCCACCCCGACACCCACGAGCGAGTCGCCCAGCCCGACACCCACCGAGTCCAGTCCTGGTCCGGTCGTCTCGGCGTCGGTCGGTGCGGTGCCGCAAGACCACCGCCGCAAGGGCCGCCCCGACGAAGCGTCGCCGGGCTGAGCATGCCGCGCGGCCCACGGTTTCTCGACGGACGGCTTCGGCCGTGACGTCGACGTATGTGCTCGACGCGCGCAGACGCGCCGAAGACCTCGCCGCGACGCGCGGTGGCGAGCTCCTCGACGTCCTGGTCATCGGCGGCGGTGTGACGGGCACGGGCGTCGCCCTCGACGCCGCGAGTCGCGGCCTGTCCGTCGCGTTGGTGGACAAGACCGATCTCGCCGCCGGCACCAGCCGGTGGTCGAGCAAGCTCGCGCATGGTGGATTGCGCTACATCGCGGCCGGGCAGCTGGGGGTGGCGTGGGAGTCGATGGTGGAGCGCAACCACCTCCTTCGCACGATCGCTCCTCATCTCGTGCAACCCATGCGCTTCGTCATCCCGTCATTGCCGAGCAACGGCATCGGTGACCGCATGCTCGGCCGTATCGGCTTCGGGCTCGGTGACGTGATGCGCGCCGCCGCCCGCACCCCTGCCGCCCTGCCGGCCACGCGGTGGGTCGGCGCGGCAGAGGCGCGCTCGCTCGCGCCGGCGCTGCGCGCCGACGTGAGCGGCGGGTTTCTCCACGTCGACGGCGCGCTGGAGGACGACGTGCGGCTGGTCGTCGCGATCGCGCGTACGGCGGCGGCGTACGGCGCGCGCATCATCACCCACTGCGCCGCGGTCGACGTCACCGCGCACGGCGCCACCGTCGAAGACACTCTGACCGGCGAACGGATCGACGTCGACGCCAGGTGCGTCATTGCCGCCACCGGCGTCTGGACCGGCGGCCTCGTCGACGGGGTGCCGGTGCAACCGAGCAAGGGCGCACACGTGCTGTTGCCGGCGGCGGCGCTCGGCTTCCCGACTGCGGCGTTCAACATCCTGGTTCCCGGTTCGCGCAACCGATTCGTGTTCGCGGTGCCGCGACCGGACGGCACCGTGCAGGTCGGGTTGACCGATGACGTCGTCGACGGTGTCGTCGACGAGCCCGAGGTCACCGAGGACGACGAGCGGTTCCTGCTCGAGACGCTGTCGTCGGGTCTGGAGACCGAGCTGACCTCCGGCGATGTGATCGGCCGCTTCGCCGGGCTGCGCCCGCTGCTCGGCCACGCCCGCGGTTCGAGCGCCGCCGACCTGTCCCGGCGACACGCGCTGCTCGACCGGGGCGGCGTGCTCGTGATCGTCGGCGGCAAGCTCACCACCTACCGGCGGATGGCACAGGACGCGGTCGACCTCGCGATGCGACGGCTCGGGCGGGACGACGCGTGCCGCACCACGACGCTGCCGTTGGTCGGTGCGGTCGGCAACATCTCCAGCACCACCGCGAACGTGCCCGACCGCCTGCTCCGCCGGTTCGGCTGCGAGGCTGCACAGGTGGCCGCCGCCGGGCCGGTCGAGCCGATTGCGGCCGACCTGCCGATGTTGAAGTGTGAGGCGGACTGGGCGGTGCAGGCAGAGGGTGCGGTCACCGCTGCGGACGTCGAGCGGCGGCTGCGGCTCGACCTGGTGCCGGCCTGGCGGGACGCAGCGCAGGGTTACGTCGAGGACGTGGTGGCCCGCTCCTGCTGATGCGCCCGACGCTGCTCGGGAACCCGCGCGCTGAACAGGTGCCCGCGGATCGCGATGAGGGCGCGGCGCAGCTGCTCGTCGTCCCGCCGCCCGAGCGCGGCCAGCGGCCGCAGCGCCCCTGACCCGAGCTGCAGCTCCAGCGCGTGCGGCGGGAACAACCCCCACATCAGCAGGCGGATGCCGGCGTTCGCCGGTCGCAGCTCGGCCGCACGCAGCTCTCGCCACGGGATCTGCGCGTCGTAGAACACGCCACGGACCCGGATGCCATCAGCGCCGATGACCAGGCGTGCGGTCAAGGTGCGATACCCAGCCCAGCAGGCCACTGCCACGACCCCGGCCACGAGCACCCGCACCGCCGTCGGCGCGGTGACCCAGGTCAGCACCCGCACCGCCGCGGCGACGGCGAGTGCCGGCACCACCGCGAGCATCCGCGGCACGGTCAGGTGTTCGAGCACGACGTCGTCCACGCCGTCCATGGTCACCCCTCGCGGTCGCCTCCGCTGCCGGGCAAGGCGAGATCAGCCGTTCGGCTGAGCTGCGCCGGCGGCGGCCGTTTACCGGATGTGCGTGCCGCTGATCGCCCGAGCGATGACGAGCCGCTGGATCTCCGACGTACCTTCGAAGATCGTGTAGATCTTCGCATCGCGGTGCATGCGCTCCACTGGGTATTCGCGGGTGTAGCCGTTGCCGCCCAGCACCTGGATCGCCTGCTCGGTCACCCAGACCGCGGTCTCGCCGGCGAACAGCTTGCACTGGGAACCCTCGGCCGCGGAGAAGTCCTTGCCCTGACGCGCCATCCACGCCGCCCGCCACACCAGCAGCCGCGAGGCATCGATCCGCGTCTTCATGTCGGCGAGCTTGAACGCGATGCCCTGGTTCTCGATGATCGGCCGGCCGAACTGCTCGCGCTGCTTGGCGTAGTCGAGCGCCACCTCGTACGCCGCCCGCGCGATCCCGACCGCCTGCGCACCGACTGTCGGCCGGGTGCGCTCGAACGTCGCCATCGACGGCTGCGACCGTCCGGTGCGCAGACCTTCGCGGGCGCGGTTGAGCCGGTCGTCGAGCTTGTCCTTGCCGCCGAGCAGGTACTTGCTCGGCAGGCGCACGTCGTCGAGCACGACCTCGGCGGTGTGCGAGGCGCGGATGCCGTGCTTCTGGAACTTCTGCCCTTGCGACAGCCCCTTGGTGCCCGGCGGCACGACGAACGACGCCTGGCCGCGGGTGCCCAGCGACGGGTCGACGCTGGCCACGATGACGTGCCAGTCGGCGATGCCACCGTTGGTCGCCCACGTCTTCGTGCCGTTGAGCACCCACTCGTCCTTGGCCTGGTCATAGACCGCGCGCGTCTTCATGGCGCCGACATCGCTGCCTGCGTCGGGCTCGGAGGAGCAGAACGCGCCGAGCTTCACGTCATCGGGGCTGCCGTACATCGGCGGGATGAACTCACCGATCTGCTCGTTGGTGCCGTTGGCGCTCACGGCCGCCGCGGCGAGACCGGTGCCCATGATGGCCAGGCCGATCCCGGCGTCGCCCCAGAACAGCTCCTCTTGCGCGATGACCATGCCGAGGCCGGTGTCGTCGAACCACTGCTGCGCCATGAAGTCCAGCGAGTAGATGCCGACCTTCGCCGCCTCCTGGATGATCGGCCAGGGGGTCTCTTCGCGCTCGTCCCACTCGTGTGCGGCGGGGCGGATCACCTCAGCAGCGAACTCGTGCAGCCACTTGCGCAGCTCCTTGTGGTCGTCGCTGAGCTCGAGGGAGAAGACCTGGTCGGCCATCGGCGGACTCCTGGAGATCGGGTGGGTGTGGGCCGGCGGGCCGGCGCCACCTCCATGGTGTTACCGCCGGTAACAACTGTCAAGGGGCTAACAACTGTCAAGGGCTAACAACTGTCAAAGGGCACGGCGGTGCCCGCGCGCCGACCCGCGGCGGCCGAGGTCGGGCGCTGCGGCCCGCTGGACCGCGCTGCGGGCACGCCGACGACGACGCGGGAATCCGTGCCGGTGGGCCTCGCCCTCTACCGTGAGGGGGTGAGCAGCCCAGCAGTCAGTCGCGCCGGCGACGGGCGTCGCGCCGAGTTGCTCGATGCGGCCGATCGGGTCGTGCAGCGGGTCGGCTCCGCCGCGTCGATGAACGTCATAGCTGCGGAGGCCGGCATCACCAAGCCGATCCTCTATCGGCACTTCGGTGACAAGGGCGGGCTCTACCGAGCGCTCGCGGAGCGGCACATCGACACCCTGCTCGACCGGTTGCGGGCGGCGCTCGCGACCCGAGGCGGGCTCCGGGCGCGGACCCGGGCGACGATCGACGCCTACTTGGCCTCCGTCGAAGACCGACCACAGGTCTACCGGTTCCTGCTCGAGCGGGCGGCGGTCGAGGAGCCGGGTGTGCGCGGTCAGGTCGTCGGTTTCGTGCAGCGCTTCGGGGACGAGCTCGCCGCCGGCATCGCCAACGAGCCCGAGCTGCGGGCCAGCATCGGGCCCGACTTCGACGCGCGCCGGGCATCGGTGTGGGCGCACGGCATCGCCGGCATGGTGCAGGCGACCGGCGACTGGTGGCTGGACCACCGCGAGGTGCCGCGCACCGTGGTCGTCGACGAACTGACGCTGCTGCTGTGGGACGGCTTCGCCGGCGCCGCACGGCTGACCGGCTGACCCGGCGACGGCTCACCCCGGCTCGACGCATAGGCTTCCGCCGCCTGCCGTGGCCTGTTCACCCGGTGTTTACCCGCCGCCCCTAGCGTGAGCCGCAGCCGAGACCGCTACAGACCATTCCAGACATCCGAGGTGACCTGTGCGCCTGCGCCTGACGCCGCACGAAGCGATCTTCTATGACCTGTTCACCGCATCGGCGGAGAACTTGGTCGAGGGAGCCAAGCTCCTCCAGGAGTTGCTGAACGCGGCTCCCGAGGCGCGGCGGGAGGTGAGCGCTCGCGTTCGCGACGCGGAGCATCGCGGTGACGAGGTGACCCACCAGATCCTGCGCGAGGTCAACTCGACCTTCGTCACACCGTTCGACCGCGAGGACATCTACCGGCTCGCCAGCCGGCTCGACGACGTCATGGACTTCATCGAAGCCGCGAGCGACCTCGTGGTGCTCTACGAGCTGGGCGAGATCCCCTCCGAGATCCTGCGGCTCGCCGAGCTGCTCCAGCACGCGGCGGACATCACGTCGCAGGCGATGCCACGGTTGCGGTCACTGAACAACCTCAGCGACTACTGGATCGAGATCAACCGACTCGAGAACGACGCCGACAAGCTCTACCGGCGCTTCGTCGCGCACCTCTTCGGGGGCGAGTTCGACGCGTTGACGGTGCTGAAGCTCAAGGAGGTCGCCGAGCAGCTCGAGGGCGCGGCGGACGCGTTCGAGAACGTCGCGGACACGGTCGAGACGATCGCGGTCAAGGAGTCCTGAGATCGAAACGATCGGGCTGATCTTCCTCATCGTCGTCGCGCTGGGGTTCGACTACACCAACGGATTCCACGACGCCGCCAACGCGATCGCGACGTCGGTCTCGACCCGGGCGTTGACGCCGCGCAAGGCGCTCGCGCTCGCCGCGGTGTTCAACCTCATCGGCTCGCTGGTGTCGACGAAGGTCGCCAGCACTGTGGGCAAGGGCATCATCGACGTGCCCAACAATCATGAAGGTCTGGTCATCGTGTTCGCCGCCGTCATCGGGGCGATCGTGTGGAACCTCATCACCTGGTATTTCGGCCTGCCGTCCTCGTCGTCGCACGCGCTCATCGGCGGGCTCGTCGGTGCGGCTCTCGCCTCCAGCGGCCAGGTGCACTGGTCCGGCATCGTCGACAAGGTCATCATCCCGATGGTCCTGTCGCCGCTGGTCGGCTTCGTCCTCGCGTTCATCGTGATGGTGGCGCTGCTGTGGCTGTTCCGTCGCAGCAACCCGCGCCGGGTCAACCGTGGGTTCAAGTACGGGCAGTGGGTCTCTTCGGCCGCCATGGCCTACGGGCACGGGTTGCAGGACGCGCAGAAGTCGATGGGTGTCATCACGCTGGCGTTGGTCGTCACCCACCACCTCGACGAGTTCGTGGTGCCGTTGTGGGTGAAGTTCGCCTGCGCGATCGCGATCGCCGCCGGCACCTACTCCGGCGGCTGGCGCATCATGCGCACCCTCGGGCGGCGCGTGTTCAAGCTGGACAGCTCCGGCGGTTTCGCCGCCCAGTCGGTTGCGTCGAGCGTGCTGATGACGACGGCCTACGCCTACGCCGCACCGATCTCGACCACCCACGTGATCACCTCGTCGGTGATGGGTGTTGGAGCGACCCGCAAGCTGTCGGCGGTGCGGTGGGGTGTGGCGGGCAACATCCTCACGGCGTGGGTGTTGACGCTGCCGATGGCCGGGCTAGTGGCGGCCGGCGTCTTCGCGATCGCTCATCTCATCGTCAACTGAGGGTGGATGGTTCCCGCCGCGGAGTGCGTGGTTCCGCCGGGCGTAGAGCGCCGGCGACTCGAACACGGGCTTCGGTCCGGCGTTGGCGGCAATGACCGCGAGCCACGGCAGCACCAGCGAACCGGCAACCGCAATCGCGGCCTCCCATTTCAGGTGCACGCTGAACAGCACGATCGCGCCGATGAAGCACAGCACGCGGATGCCCATCGTGACGAGGTAACGACGCTCGCGCGCCCGCAGTTCGTCGCGGGGATTGCGCGGCGCGGTCGTGACGAGCACGGGGCGGTCGTTTCTCGTCACCCTCCCAGCATGCGCCATCGAGCCCGCGTCCGCACGGCCGGGCCGTCCCGCGAACCTACGATGACGTCGTGAGGTCGCGGGAGCACCGCCGCCAGGCCGCACGCCGCGCTTCGCTCGCCACCGGCGTCGGTCGCGTGCCCACGGCCCTGCTGGACGAGATCTCGGTGGCGGTGCTCGCCCTGCGTGGTGACGAGCTGAGTTATGCCAACGCCGCCGCTCATCGGCTCGGAGTCGTCCGCGGCGCGTTCCTCGTCGTACCGGAGATCCGCAAGCTCGCCCGGCTGGTCCGTCGCGACGGGGTGCGCCGCGAGCTCGACCTGAGCCTGCCGGCCCCAGACCTCGGCCTCGGCCGGGTGCCGGTGCACGCCGAGCTGTTCCTGCTCGGTGGTGACGAGGTCGGCGTCGTCGTGGCCGATCAGACCGAGGTCGCGCGAGTCGAGGCGGTGCGGCGGGACTTCGTCGCCAACGTCAGCCATGAGGTGAAGACGCCGGTCGGCGCGATCTCGGTGTTGGCCGAAGCCGTGCGGGAGGCCCGGGACGACCCCGTGGCGGTAGCGCATTTCGCCGACCGGATCGCGGCCGAGACCGCGCGCCTGTCGCGACTCGTGCAGGAGCTGCTCGACCTGTCTCGGGTGCAGGGCGGTGAGCCTCTGCCCGAGCTGCGCGCGGTGCCGGTCGACCGCGTGGTGGCCGATGCCATCGAGCGGTTGCAGCCGGCTGCGGACAGCAAGGGGGTGCGGGTCGAGCTGCACACCGACGGCGGCCACGTCGTTCTCGGCGACCCGGCGCAGCTGACGCTCGCAGTGGTGAACCTCACCGACAACGCGATCGCCTACAGCGACCCCGACACCACGGTGACCGTGTCGGTGCACGCCCGCGAGGACGTGGTGGAAGTGGCCGTCGTCGACCAGGGCGTCGGCATCCCCCCCGAAGACCTCGACCGGATCTTCGAACGCTTCTATCGCGTCGACCCCGCCAGGTCCCGCGCGACCGGCGGCACCGGCCTCGGCCTGGCCATCGTGAAGCACGTGCTGCACAACCACGGCGGCGAGGTCACCGTCTCGAGCCGGCTCGGGCACGGCTCGACGTTCACGTTGCGGTTGCCGATGGCGGCGGAGGTGGAGCCAGCGTGACTCGCATCCTCGTCGTCGAGGACGAGCCGTCGTTCGCCGATGCGCTCGCCTACTTGCTGCGCAAGGAGGGGTACGACGTGGGCCTGGCCGGCACGGGGCCGGCAGCGCTGGAGGACTTCGCCCGTGCCGGCGCCGATCTGGTCCTGCTCGACCTCATGCTGCCCGGGTTGTCCGGGCTCGAGGTCTGCCGCGCCCTGCGCAAGACGTCGCGGGTGCCGGTCATCATGCTGACCGCGAAAGACGCCGAGGTCGACAAGGTCGTCGGCCTGGAGATCGGTGCCGACGACTACGTCACCAAACCGTTTTCGACCCGCGAGCTGCTCGCGCGCGTCCGCGCCGTGCTCCGCCGGGGTGAGCACCCGGTCGATGCCGAGCCCGAAGTGCTCGCCGCCGGCCCGGTGCGGGTGGAGCTCGACCGCCACGTCGTGACGGTCGCCGAGGCACCGGTCGCGTTGCCGCTCAAGGAGTTCGAGCTGCTCACCTGCCTGGTGCGCAACGCCGGCCGGGTGCTGACCCGCGGCCAGCTGATCGACCGCGTCTGGGGCAGCGACTACGTCGGGGACACAAAGACCCTCGACGTGCACGTCAAGCGGCTGCGGGCCAAGCTCGAGCCGGACCCGGCGCGGCCGCGCCACCTGCTGACGGTGCGCGGCGTCGGCTACAAGTTCGAACCCTGAGCGAACCCCGCTTCGACGCCGCCCTAGTGTCGTGTCGTGGGCAGACAGGGCCGGGACGACGAGCCGGTGTTGCCCGAGCAGACCCGCGACGACACCGACGTCGGCTGGGGCGACGACCGCCGCAGCGAGGACGACGACCTGCGTCGCCTGCTCGACGAGCGGCCGCCGCACCACGAGCCGCGCGACTGACGGGCCGCTCGTGCCGTAGCGGCGAAGCCCCGCGCGGCTGGCTGATCACTCGGACGAGTCGAAGACTCCCGGGTTGAGCACCCCGGCCGGGTCGACGGCGGCTTTGGCGGCCGCGAGCGCCCGGCCGAACGGCTCCGGGCGCTGCTGCCGCCACCACGCCAGGTGATCCCGACCGACGGCGTGGTGGTGGGTGATCGTCCCGCCGGCGGTCAGCACCGCGTCGCTCGCGGCGGCCTTGATCTCGCGCCATTGGGCGATCTCGCTGCCGCGCCGGGCCGGGGCGATGACCGTGAAGTAGGGCGCCGCGCCGTCGGCGTAGACGTGCGTGAGCCGACACGTGACCCGGCCACCGCCGCAGATCGCCAGCAGCGCCGCCTCCACGGCCTGCTGCACCGACCGCACGAGGTCGTCGAGCCGGTCCCAGGTGACCGCCGTCTCGAAGGTCTCGACGACGAAGCCGAGCAGCACCAGCTGCTCGCGAACGTATGGGGCGCGGATGAACGACGACCGCCACGCCTCGCCGCTGCTGCCCCGCTCGCCGGCCTCCAGCAGGTGCAGCTTCTGGTCGGCACAGACGGCGAGCGCCCGTTCGGCCTCGACCGTGACCGGTGCGCCGACCGACTCGAACCCGAGCACCAACACGGCGTCGCCGGTGCTCAGCGTGCCGCTGGTGGCGGCCTCGCCGGCGTCGATCAGCCGGCACGTCGCCGGCAACAGCCCGCCCTGCACCAGGGCCCGGACCGCCGCCGTGCCCTGCGTCCAGTCGCCCGCGGACAGTGTGGCCGACCACCGGTGCGTCGGCCGCGGTTGCACCCGCAGCCATGCCTCGGTCACCACCCCGAGCGTGCCTTCGCTGCCGAGCAGCATCCGGTCCGGGCTCGGCCCGGCGCCCGAGCCGGGGAGCCGGCGCGACTCCCACCGGCCGACGGGCGTCACCGCCCGCACCGACTCGACGAGGTCGTCCACGTGCGTGAGCCGGGAGGAGAAGTGGCCGGCGGCACGGGTCGCCACCCAGCCGCCGACGGTCGACCGTTCGAACGACTGCGGGAAGAACCTCGCGGTGAGCTGGTGGGCGCGCAGATCGTCCTCGAGCCGTGGCCCGGTGGTGCCGGCCGCCACCCGAGCCGCGCGGGAGACCGGGTCGACCTCCAGCACCCCGTTCAGCCGGGCCAGGTCCAGCGACACGACCCCGGTCCAGCCGGCCCCGACCGCCGGCTCGACGCCACCGACGACGGTGGTGCCCCCGCCGAACGGCACCACCGCCACCCGGTGGGCGCTGCACCACTCGAGCACCGCGACGACGTCGGACTCACTCGCGGGCCGCAGCACCGCATCGACCACCGCATCGAGCTGCCCGCGGATGCCGCGCACCACGTCGACGTAGGACCGCCCCAGACTGTGCCGGGCGCGGTCGACCGGATCGGCCGAGGCCAGCGCGGCGAGCGTCGCCGGCAGCCGCGGTGAGACCCGGTCGGCGGGCAGCTCCGGCAGCGGGGCCGGGGTTTCCGGTGGCTGCGCGGCGATGCCGAGCTGGTCGAGCAGCAGCGGCGAGAGTGCCTCGAGGTCGGCGCGGGTGGGGGCCGCGGCAGAGTCCGCCGCCCATCCCCAGATCGGATAGGTGCCGGTCACGGCCGTTGCAACGCCAGGCTGAGCCGGGCCGTCGTCGACGCCTGTGCCAGCGCGGCCGCCTGCTCGGCCGACGCCGCGACCACCACCAGTCCGTCGCCGCTGCCGTCGCTGTGATCGGTGCCGGGCACCGACAGCACCCGCACGCCGGACGCCACCGTGGTGGGATGCCGGGGCCCGCCACCGGCCGGGTCGGCCGCCGCGAGCACGTCGATGACGTCCCCGGCGTGCACGAGAGCAGCCGCGGCGGACCCGTCCGCGACCCGCACCGGCACGGCGACCAGGCCGGGGTCCGGCAGCGCGGCCAGCAACGAGGGCCCCAGCAACCTGAGGTCGGTCAGTGGCTCGCCTCGGCGTACCGGCGCGGCGAGCAGTCGCCCCACCACTCGGTCACCCACCCGCAGCGCGCCGGCGGGCACGGCGGCCGGTGGCAGGCCCACCGTGCGCACGTCGGCTGCCCGCAGCGCCGCGCCGCCGCCGAGATCGTGAGCGGCCACCCAGACCGCAACGGTCGGCGCCGGGGCGGGGGTGACCGCGCGCAGACCCGCGACCACGGCGACCGCGGCGAAGCCGGCCGCCAGCAGCCGTCGCCGACCGCCGAGCACCGCCGCGGCACGCGTCAGCGCGTCCCGCACGCTCGTGTCGGTCAGGCTCACGTCGGACGGGCCGTGGTTGCGCAGGTCGCTCATGCCACCCCTTTCGGGCCTCGACGACCCTAAGGCGTGGCCGGCGCCGCCGCCGAGCGCGCGGTGGCGGTGTGGACGAGGGCCCGGCTGTGGGCCGCCGCCCCGGTTGCGATCAGGCTGCGGTCGAGCCGCTGCCGCCGCTGGTGCTGCCGCCGCTGGTGCTGCCGGTCGCACTCGTCTCGCTGCCCCCGGACGTGCTGGGGGCGGCGGTCGAGGTCGAGTCGGAGCTCGCCGTGCTGGTGTCGGTGCCGCCCGAGCCACCCGACGGCGACGCCGACGCCGACTTCGACGCGGAGGTGCGGCTGTCGGTCTTGTAGAACCCGGACCCCTTGAACACGACGCCCACCGGGGAGAACACCTTGCGCAGGGCGCCGGCGCAGCTGGGGCAGATCGTCAGCGGATCGTCGCTGAACTTCTGCACGACCTCCAGGCGCTCCCCGCAGCTGGTGCAGGCGTACTGATAGGTCGGCATCCGTCCTCCTCCGCGCGCGACCGCGCCCTCGTGGGCACTTCGGCTGTCATTGGCACTCAACAACCGAGACTGCTAAATGATGCCTGGTCGCGCCCGGTTTCGCCAACCGCGGGATCAGCTGATCGGCGGGACCACGAAGTGGTAGCCCTGCTTGGGCAGCCGACGCAGCAGCACCTTGAGCGCAGCGATCGTCTGCGACCGGTTGCCGCCGCCGTCGTGCATGAGGATCACGCCGCCGGGACGCAGCTGCTCCCGGACCGTCCGGAGGATCGCCCGTACGCCGGGACGGGTCCAGTCACGCGGGTCGACCGTCCACGTCAACGGCTGCATGCCCTGCGCCCGCGCCGCCGCGATCACCGCGGGGGACCAGTTGCCGCCAGGCGCGCGGAAGAACGTCGGGCCGGTGCCATGGGTCGCCCGCTCGATGGCGCGCGCGGCCCGGTGGATGTCGAGGGCGATCTGCGCCCGCGGCCGCAGCTTGAGCTCCAGGTCGTGGTCCCAGGTGTGGTCGCAGAGGGTGTGGCCGCCGCGCAGCACCCGCCGGACCAGCGCCGGATGCTGCGCCGCCTGCTTGCCGATCATGCAGAACGTCGCGTGCACGTGGTGGCGGGCCAGCACGGCGAGCACCCGCTTCGTCCACCCGGGCTCCGGGCCGTCGTCGAAAGTCAGGGCCACGGCCCCCGGCCGAACCAGATGACCGATGCGTGGAGGGCGGACGACGTGCCGCGACACCACCTCGTGGGAGAACACGCCGCGCACGACCCGCACCTCACCGGGCCGGCCGCCGACGTACAGCGCCGAGGGAGCATCGGGTGCCACCGGCACCAGCAGGGTCTGGGTCGGCTCGGGGCGGCGCTGTCCCGGGTGGACGACGACCTGCCGCGCGCCCTTCACCGCGACCGTGACGCCGGTCGAGGGCGTCGGCGAAGCGGGCCCGGCCGCGGGGGTGACCGGAGGCGCGGGCACGGAGTGTGTCGCTCTGCTCACCGACCGCGGACCGCCCCGCTCGGCCGCGACGACGCCGGCAGCGCTCGCGATGGCGAGGCTCACCACCATCAGGGCTGCGCCGACCGCCGTGGCGCTCCTGGGTTGCATCGCGGCGTCCGCTCTCCTTCGTGCCGGCACCGGACGTTGCTGTCTGCGGACGCCGTTTCGTCAGTGAACCACCGGCGTAGGAAATAGGCGGAGAAATGCGCCGGGCGAGTCCGGTTGCCGAGCACCGTTCTGGGTACCTGGCGCCGGAGACTCCGGAGGTGCCACGTGAACTGGACGGACCGAGCGGCCTGCCTGACCGCCGAACCGGAGCTGTTCTTCCCGGTCGGCAGCGCCGGGGCAGCGCTCGACGACATCAGCGCGGCCAAGGCCGTGTGCTCGGGATGCTCGGTGCTGGAGGCGTGCCGCGACTATGCCCTGAGCAGTCGACAGCCGTTCGGCGTGTGGGGTGGGCTGGACGAGGAACAGCGCCGGGAGATCTGGGCCCGCGGCGCGCAGCCCGTGCTCGCGCCCTGACAGCGGCAACCAACAGCGGCCGTCGCGCGTCTGGAATATCGAGCGGTCCGGTAAGGCTGTCATGACGGCACAATCAGTCATAGCCGCACCGCTGTCGCACCATCCCCGGCCGAGAGGGTCCTGAGCCTCCATGCGCGTGTTCCGTCCGCTGTCCCGTGGAGCGGCGGCGGCCGCCGCCGCCGTCGCGGTTCTCGGCGTAGGTGGCGGCGTGTTCGCCGCCACGCAGTGGACCTCGACCGGTCGGGGCTCGCAGCAGACCGTGGCCGACCGGCCGGCGGGGCCGGCGGAGGTCGAGGTCGTGGGCCTCAACAAGCACGGACGGGTGCCGTGGCATCGCCACCTCACGCTGGCGGCGCACAACGGCGCGCTGAAGTCGGTGCTGGTGAGTGCCGCCGACGGCACGGTCCTCGGCGGCACGCTGTCGCCCGACCGCACCCGGTGGCGCAGCGACAGCCGGTTGGTCCCGCTCAACCGCTACCAGGCCCGAGTCGTGCTGAGCACCGGCGGTGACACGACGACCAAGCTGGTGCGGGTCAAGTCGACCGACAGCCACCGCCACCTCACCGCTCTGCTCAGCCCCGGGGACAACGACGTGGTGGGCGTCGGCTCCCCGGTCATCGTGCGGTTCTCCCGGCCGGTCCCCGACTCCCAGCGCGCGCTCGTGCAGGACCGGCTGGCGGTCTCGACCACGCCGTCGGTCGTGGGGGCGTGGCACTGGATGAGCTCGCAGGAGGTGCACTGGCGCCCGCCGCGTTACTGGAAGCCGCAGACGCAGGTGACCGTCTCGTCCAACCTCGGCGGGCTCTACCTCGGCCGGGGCGTGTGGGGCGAGGGCGAACACCAGACCTCGTTCAAGATCGGTCCGTCGCACATCAGCCGGGTCGACGCCGCCCGTCATCAGATGTACGTCTACGAGAACGGCAAGCTGATCCGCACCTTCCCGATCAGCGCCGGCAGCGACAAGTACCCGACCAAGAGCGGCGTCCACATCACCTTCGAGAAGAGCCAGGTCGTGACGATGGACTCCGCGACCGTCGGCATTCCCCGCAACTCTCCGGACGGCTACTACGAGAAGGTCTACTGGGACGTCCGGATCTCCTACGGCGGCGCGTTCGTCCACGCCGCGCCGTGGTCGGTGGCCGACCAAGGCGTGGTCAACGTCTCGCACGGCTGCGTCAACGTGGCGCCGGCCAACGCCGAGTGGTTCTACAACTGGTCGCAGCGCGGCGACATCGTCGACGTCTACAACACCGCCGCGCCGCCCGACACCGCCGACCCGGGCATGGCCGACTGGAACATGTCGTGGAAGCAGTGGGTCGCCGGCGATGCGGACCCGACCGCGACGGCGCTGGCCGCGCACCCGAAGCTGCCGCGCGCCTATGAGCCCGCGGCGCCGGCGTACCACCCGGTCACCTACACCGCACCCGCGGCGCCCGCGGCGCCGGCCAGTCCCAAGCCGAGCCCCAGCCCGTCCACCAGCCCGGACCATCGGACCCGGCACCACAACCAGCACTGAAGCCCCGGTCGCGGTCGGCTCACCACCAGCGCAGGCCGGACGGCGTCAGCACCCCCGACATCGCCACGTCGTGTGCCTCGACCGGCACCGACGTGAGCACCTCGTCGTCGAACACCACCGCCAGCGTCGGTGCGGTGAGGCCCGCGAGCGCGCGGTCGTAGTAGCCGGCGCCGCGGCCCAGGCGTCCGCCGTGCGGGTCGGCGGCGAGGGCTGGTACGACGATGACCTCTGCCGCCGACAGCGCAGCCGGCCCGGCGACCGTCCCCGGCTCCAGCAGGCCGCCGACCGCTCCGGCGGCCAGCCGGTCCCATCCGTCGTACCGGCCCCAGTCGAGCTCACCGCCAGGGCGGGCCACCGGCAACAGCACCTGCACGCCGGCCGCGGACAGCCCGTCGAGCAGCGGCCGGGTAGGCGGCTCCACCCCAACGCCTGCATAGGCGGCCACCACCTGACACCCGGACCAGGCGGCGAGCCCGTGCCGGGCCAAGGCCTCGGCAGCTCGTGCCCGCGCCGCCGCCGATCGTCGAGCTCGCTCGGCAAGGACCCACTGTCGGAGCAGCGCCTTGTCCTCCACGACGTGCGAGCATCTCAGCAAGGGGGTGCAGGCAGCTGGGTTGAGACGGGAAGGCAGGACGACGGTGACGCTGCGGGCGCGGCTGTCCCTCGCCTTTCTGCTCGTCGTGATCGCGCCGCTGCTGGTCGCCGCCGTCGTCGTCGGCCGCGGAGTGCCGCACGCGCTCAATGACGCTGCCGGCAGTCGGTTGTCCTCGGCGCGAGCCGGTGCCATCGCGCTGGTCCGGCAGACGTGCGCCTCCACCCGGCTCGCGGCCGAGGTGCTGGCGCGGGAGGCCGTGGCCGGCGGCGCCGGTGGGCCCGCCGCGCGCGCCGCCGCCGCCACCCGCGACGTGGTGACGCGCGGGTTGGCCGACTATGCCGTCGTCACCGACGCGTCCGGGACGGTGGTGGGCCGGTCGGGCCGGTTGGGTGGGGGCGCCACGCCGAGACCGGCCGCTCTCGGCTCGTGCAGCCGCGGCCCTGCGGCGAGCACCGAGACGGGCGGCGAGACCGGCAGCGGGGCCGGCAGCGGGATTCCCGCCATCGCCGACTTCGTCGATGTCCGCACCGCCAGCGGTGCGGGCCGGGGCACCGCGGCAGTTGCGGTTGCTCTCGACGCGCTCACCGCCCGCCGCATCGCTGCCGCCACCGACACCGACGTGACGCTGGTCGCTGCCGGCCAGGTCGTCGCCTCCACCGAACCGCCGGTCACGGCGCGGCGGCTGGCCACCGCCGGGCCGACGATCCAGCGGGCGGGTGACCACTCCGTCGCCGGCCGGCTGGCCGTGGCGGCGCCCATCGCCGCCGACCACGCCCTGGTCGTCCTCAGTGTCGACCAGCCGGGAGTGGCCGGTTTCGAGATCTCCCTCGTCGTCGTCCTGCTGGTGGCGGCGGCCCTGGCCGCGCCGATCGGCTGGCTGTTGGCGCGGCTGACGACCCGGCCACTGGCCGAGCTGTCGGCCGCGGCGGCCCGCGTGGCCGCGGGAGATCTGGACACGCGCATCGAGATCCGCGGCCGGGATGAGGTCGGGCGACTCGCCCGTGCGTTCAACGAGATGACCGACGAGCTGCGCAGCTATGTCGGCGAGCTGGAGTCGAGCCGGGACGAGCTGCGCGGCAACTTGGCCCGCCTCGGGGACACGCTCACGAGCACCCACGACCTCGGCCGGATCCTCACCGTCATCCTCGACACCGCGATCGGCAGCGTCCGCGCCACGGCCGGTGCCGCCTACGTCGTCCAGCCCGAGCGCGACGAGCTGCTCCTGCGCGCCGGGCGTGGGCTCGAGCGGCGACCGGCCGCGCCGCGGCTGCCGATGGGTGAGGGGGTGACCGGACGCGTAGCCGCCCGCGGCGAGCCGATGCGCGGGCGGGTGGGCAACGACCAGGTTCATCCGTCCCCGCTCGAACCGCGCGCGAACGACTTGATCAGCGTGCCGATGCGGTCGGGCACCGGAGTGGTCGGCGTGCTCAACCTCTACGACCGCGCCGACGGGGCTCCGTTCGACGCCGGTGACCTGGAGATGCTCCGCACCTTCGCCGGCCAGGCGGCGGTGGCGTTGGACAACGTGCTGCTGCACCAGGAGGCGCAACGGTTGTCGGTCACCGACGGGCTCACCGGCGTGGGCAACTATCGGTTCTTCCAGTCGATGCTGAGCCGTGAGATCGAGCGCGCGGCCCGGTTCGCGCGGCCGCTCGCGCTGTTGATGCTCGACCTCGACCGGTTCAAGAACGTCAACGACGAGCACGGCCACCAGATCGGCGATGCGGTGCTCGTGGAGCTGGCGCAGCGCGTGCACGCGCAGGTGCGCGAGGTCGACATCCTCGCCCGCTATGGCGGCGAGGAGTTCGTCGTCCTGCTCCCCGAGACCGATCCGGAAGGAGCCGGGCACACCGCGGAGCGCATCTGCCAGGCCGTCCGCGAGCGGCCGTTCACGATCGGGTCGCTGGCCCTGCCGATCACGGTCTCGCTCGGCGTGGCCGTCTTCCCGGCCCACGGCGACAGCGCCGCCACCCTCGTACGGTCCGCCGATGCCGCGCTCTATGCCGCCAAGTCCGGCGGCCGCGACGGTTGGCGGATGGCCGCTGGCGCGACGGCCGACCTGCCGCGCCCACTAGGGTCACAGGCATGACCGGACGCGTGACGAAGGCCGTCATTCCCGCGGCCGGGCTGGGCACGCGGTTCCTGCCGGCCACCAAGGCGACGCCCAAGGAGATGCTGCCGGTCGTCGACAAGCCCGCGATCCAGTACGTCGTGGAAGAGGCCGCCCGCGCCGGACTCGACGACGTCCTCGTGGTCATCGGCCGCAACAAGCAACCCCTCGAGGACCACTTCGACCGCGCCTACGAGCTGGAGGACCGGCTCAGCGGCACCGAGAGCAAGGCCGAGCTCCTCGACCGGGTGCGGGACGCGTCGGAGATCGCGACGCTGCACTACGTCCGCCAGCAGGATCCGCGCGGGCTCGGCCACGCCATCGCCTGCGCCCAGAAGCACGTCGGTCACGAGCCGTTCGCGGTGCTGCTCGGCGACGACCTCATCGACGAACGCGATCAGCTGCTGACCCGCATGATCGAGGTGCAGGCGAGCCGCGGCGGCTGCGTGCTCGCGCTGATCGAGGTCCCGCCTGAGCAGATCTCGCTCTACGGCTGCGCCAGCGTCGAGCCGACCGACGAAGCCGGCATCGTGCGAGTCACCGGGCTAGTGGAGAAACCCGCGGCCGAGGATGCCCCGAGCAACCTGGCGCTCATCGGCCGCTACGTCCTCGCGCCGGAGATCTTCGACGCGCTCGAGGAGACGCCACCCGGCCGCGGCGGCGAGATCCAGGTCACCGACGCGATCGCGCAGCTGGTCGACAGGTCCGGGGGCGGCGGCCCGGTCCATGGCGTCGTGTTCACCGGCCGCCGCTACGACACCGGTGACAAGGCCGACTACCTCCGCTCGATCGTGCAGATCGCCTGCGACCGCGCCGACCTCGGGCCGGACTTCCGCGCGTGGCTGGGGGAGTTCGTCTCCCAACGGTTGCCGCAGGGCGAGCCCGAGGAGCCGATCCGCCCGTGACCGACGGCACCGGCGACCGGCTCAAGTCGGTCGACGAGCACCTCGAGGACGTGCTCGCGGCGGTCTCGCCGCTGAGCCCCCTGGACCTCACGTTGCTGGACGCGCACGGGTGCGTGCTGGCCGAGGACGTGGCCACCTCGTTCCCGTTGCCGCCGTTCGACAACTCCGCGATGGACGGCTACGCCGTCCGCGCCGCGGACGTCGTGACCGCCTCCGACTCCACCCCCGTCACGCTGCCCGTCGTCGGCGACATCGCCGCCGGCAGCTCCGGCCCCTACAGCGTGCAGCCCGGCTTGTGCGTACGGATCATGACCGGCGCTCCGGTGCCGGCGGGCGCCGACGCAGTGGTGCCGGTCGAGTGGACCGACGGGGGAGTCGCGCAGGTCGTCGTACGACGGGCAGCCGAACCGGGCCGCAACATCCGCCGCTCCGGCGAGGACGCCACCCCCGGCACCCAGGTGCTGACTGCCGGCACCCACCTCGGCGCCACGCAGGTCGCGCTGTTGGCCGCGGTGGGGCGCGAGCGGGTCGCGGCCCGGCCGCGGCCGCGGGTGGTGGTGCTGTCGACCGGCAACGAGCTGGTCGAGCCGGGCACCGCGCTGACTCCCGGGAAGATCCCGGACTCCAACAGCAGCCTGTTGACCGCCGCGGCCAAGGAGTCCGGCGGCATCGCTTTTCGCGTCGGCATCGTCTCCGATGATCCGCGCGAGCTGCTCGACACGCTCGAGGACCAGCTGATCCGAGCCGACCTGGTCGTGACGAGCGGTGGGGTGAGCGTCGGCGCTTACGACGTGGTCAAGGCCGCCATCGGCCGGATCGGCGATGTGCGCTTCGACCGGGTGGCGATGCAGCCGGGGATGCCGCAGGCGTTCGGAACCATCGGGCCCGATCGCACCCCGTTCTTCGGCCTGCCGGGCAACCCGGTGAGCGCCTATGTGTCGTTCGAGGTCTTTGTCCGGCCGGCGATCCGGCGGATGCTCGGTGTCGAGCCGATCCACCGCCCGGTGGTGCGGGCCCGGCTGCAGGACCCGGTGACGTCTCCGCCGGGGAAACGGTCGTTCGTGCGGGCCCGGTTGACCGTCGAGAAGGGCGCCTACACCGTGGCGCCGATCGGCGGCACCGGCTCTCATCTCATTGCGGCGCTGGCGGCGGCCAACGCGCTCGTCGTCGTACCCGAGAACAAGACCGAGCTGGAGGCCGGCTCCACCGTGTCGGTGATGTTGCTCGAGCGTCGGCAGGCGTGAGCCGCATGAGCGAGTTCACTCACCTCGACGCTTCCGGGGCCGCTCGCATGGTCGACGTCTCCGGTAAGGAACCGTCGGTGCGGGTGGCGGTCGCGCGCGGGCGGGTCCTGGTCAGCGCCGAGGTGGTCCGGCTGCTCCGCGACGGAGCGCTGCCGAAGGGCGACGCGCTCGCGGTCGCGCGGATCGCCGGGATCATGGGCGCGAAGCGCACCCCCGACCTCGTGCCGCTCTGCCACCCGACCGCGCTGCACGGGGTGACGGTTGACCTGGTCGTCGCCGATGACGCCGTGCAGATCGAGGCGCAGGTGCGCACCGCCGACCGCACCGGCGTGGAGATGGAGGCGCTCACATCCGTCGCCGTCGCCGGCCTCGCCGTCATCGACATGGTGAAGGCGGTCGACCCCGCCGCGGTGCTCACGGATGTGCTCGTCGTCAGCAAGACCGGCGGCAAGGCCGGCGACTGGGAGCGGCCATGACCGCGGCGGACCTGCCCGCGGACGCGCGGGCCCGGGTGGTGACCGTCTCGGACCGCTCCCACGGCGGGCTGCGCCACGACGAGTCCGGGCCGTTGCTCGCGTCGCTGCTGCGGGAGCTCGGGTTCGCCGTCGACGAGGTCGTGGTCGTGCCGGACGAGGTCGACCAGATCGAGGACGCGTTGCGGGCCACGATCGCCGCGGGTGTCGACCTGTGCGCCACCACCGGTGGCACCGGGTTCGCTCCTCGCGACGTGACGCCGGAGGCCACCCGGCGGGTGCTCGACCGGGAGGCTCCCGGGCTGGCCGAGGCGTTGCGGCAGCACAACCGGGAGCGGATCCCGACCACGATCCTGTCCCGCGCCGTCGCCGGGGTCGCCGCCGGCACCATCGTCGTCAACCTGCCCGGCTCGACCGGCGGTGTTCGCGACGGGGTCGAGGTGCTGACGCCGGTCATCGGTCACGCGATCACGCAGCTGCGAGGCGGCGACCACTGATGGGCTCGGCGGGCTGGCCGGTCGTGCTCTCCGACGGGCCGGTGTCGCTGCGACCGTTGTCACTGCGCGACGCTGCGGCCTGGGTGCGCGCCCGCCGACACAACATCGAGTGGCTGCGCCCGTGGGAGGCGAGCCCGCCGCAGTGGCCGGGCAGCCGCACCGGCAGTGTGCCGCCGGTGCCGAGCTCCACCGCGACCTACGTGGCGATGACTCGCCGGCTGCGGCGAGAGGCCCGCCGCGGGCGCGGGCTGCCGTTCACGATCTGGTACGACGGGGAGCTCGTCGGCCAGCTCAACGTCAGCGGCATCACCCGCGGCTCGCTGCAGTCCGCCTCGCTCGGTTATTGGATCGACGGTCGGGTGGCGGGACGCGGCATCATGCCGACCGCCGTAGCATTGGTGACGGACCACTGCTTCTTCGAGCTGGGGCTGCACCGCATCGAGGTGAACATCCGGCCGGAGAACACGGCCAGCCGCCGCGTGGTGGAGAAGCTCGCTTTTCGTGAGGAGGGTGTGCGGGTCAGGTTCCTGCACATCGCTGGCGACTGGCGCGACCACATCGCCTACGCGGTGACCCGCGAGGAGGTGCCAGGTGGGCTGCTGGCGCGCTGGCACCGGACTCACCCGGCCCCCGACGCACATCCATCCGCTTCCGACCCGCACCAGTCCCCTTCCCAGACATCATCGTGACGACAGGCAGGTGCTGAGGTGCCCATGACGCCTCACCGGTGCGTTGTCGCCGCGATCGGACGCGGAAAGGGTGCGACACACCGGGCGATGTCCGTGCTGTGGACCGCGCCGCTGGCTAGCGTCTGATCGCGATGGGTGTCGTGCGTTGGAGGAGCGAGGCGTGAGCGCCGTCATCTACGCAGCGATCGTCGTGATGTGGGCCGTCGTCCTCGTGCCGATGTGGCTGCGCCGCCACGACGCCGCGACCGAGTCCCGCTCCGTCGACCGGTTCTCCACCGCCATGCGCACGCTGTCGCGGCGCACCACCTCGGCACCCGGCCGCCGCTACGTGGTGATGCCCCGGCGCAGCGAGGGTGTGACCGTGCACGTGTCCGGCGCCGCCGCGCCGAAGCACCCGCCGCGTCGGACCGAGCAGGCGCGTCCGGCTCGCCCGGCCGGGCCGGCCCGGCCGGCCCGGCGCAAGGCTTCGCTCGTGGCCCGGCGGCGCAGGCTGCTCCTCGGGCTGCTGGCGTTGACGTTCGTCACGTTCGTCGCGGCGGCCGCCGGGGCGCTGCCGTGGCCGGTGCAGATCGTCGTCGACCTCCTGCTGGTCGCGTTCTGTGCGCACCTTCGCTCTCAGGCACGCCGAGTCGCGGCGACGAGCCGGTCCCGGACGGCGACGGCCGCGGTTGCACCCGCAGCTGCGGCGCGGGCGACGGCCGGTCCGGCGACGCGGCCGGCGCATCCCGCGGCAGGTGCAGCGCCCGCGGTGGTCGAGGACGACGTGGCCACAGCGGTCTTCCACCCCAACGATGCCGACGAGGCGATGCGGTTCCCGGTCGAGCCAGCGATGCCGACGGTCGCACCCGCCGCGACTGGCACCGACGGCGGCACCGACGGCGGCATCGACTCCGCTGCGGACACGTGGCAGCCGGTGCCGGTCCCGCGCCCGACCTACACGATGAAGCCACCGGCACCGGCGTTCCAGGCCGACCCGACCTACACCGATCCGGTCTATTCGCCGCCGGCTGTGTCGGCGGAGGTCGATGCAGATGACACCGATCTCGACGAGATCCTCGACCGGCGCTGGGCCGTCAACGACTGACCGGCCTCGGCCGCGGCATCCGGTAACCTGGAGGCTGCACCTGGGGCTGTAGCGCAGTTGGTAGCGCGCTTCGTTCGCATCGAAGAGGTCCGGGGTTCGACTCCCCGCAGCTCCACCAGGCCTGGCACCTCCGCGCCACCCCCGCGTGAATCCCGTTCCGTTCCGCCCTCGACAGGTTGCTCCGTCGAGGGCAGGGAAGACGCAGCGCAAAGCGCCGCGTCAGGAGGCTTCATGCGTGTGCTCTTCGTTCACCCGAGCGCGCTCCTCTATTCGGAGATCTTCCTGCGGCTGGAGCCGCTCGGTGCGGAAAGCGTCGCGGCAGCGGCGCGCGCCGCCGGGCACGAGGTCCGGCTGATCGACCTGCAGGTGTGCACGCATCGCGAGCTCCAGCGTGAGCTCGAGGTCTTCCGCCCCGACGCCGTCGGCTTCAGCGTTAACTACCTGGCCAACATCCCGGAGGTGCTCGAGCTCGCCACCGCGGTCAAGCTCAGCGCGCCGACGTGCTTCGTCTTCGCCGGTGGCCACTCCGTGTCGTTCATCGCCCGCCACGTGCTGGCCCAGGCCGATGGAGCTCTGGATGCGGTCGTGCGCGGCGAAGGGGAAGCGAGCATCGCCGCCGTCCTCGACGCCGCGAGTCGCGGTGGACTCGACCAGGTGCCGGGCCTGGTGAGCGCGGACACCGACGGCCCGCCGCCGGTCCTGGTGGACGACCTCGCCGCAGTCCGCCCGGCGCGCGACCTGACCAGGCGCCGGCGAAAGTACTTCATCGGCGTGCTGGACCCCTGCGCGTCCATCGAGCTCACCCGCGGTTGTCCTTGGGACTGCTCGTTCTGCTCCGCCTGGACGTTCTACGGCCGGTCGTACCGGAAGCTCTCACCCGCGGCGGCCGCCGACGAGATGGCGACGATCCGCGAGCCGAACGTCTTTCTCGTCGACGACGTCGCGTTCATCCGTTCGGAGCACGGTCATGGCATCGCCGAGGAATTGGAACGCCGCGGGATACGCAAGCAGTACTACCTGGAGACGCGTAGCGACGTGCTGCTGCGCAACACCGACGTCTTTCGCCGCTGGGTTCCGCTCGGTCTCCGCTACATGTTCCTCGGGATCGAGGCGCTCGACGCGAACGGGCTCGACGCGTTCCGGAAGCGCATCAGCCTCGACGAAAACCTGCAGGCGCTCGAATGTGCGCGTTCCCTCGGCATCACCGTCGCCATCAACCTCATCGTCGACCCTGACTGGGATCGCGATCGATTCCGGCAGGTGCGGGAGTTCGCATTGTCGGTCCCGGAAATCGTCCACCTGACGGTCAAGACCCCCTACCCCGGGACTGAGATCTGGCACACGGAGGCGGCCGGGCTCACCAGCCGTGACTACCGGCTGTTCGACATCCAGCACGCGGTCTTGCCGACGCGCCTTCCGCTGGAGGAGTTCTACCGCGAGCTCGTCAGCACGCAGGCCGTCATCAACCGCAAGCACCTCAGCCTGGCTGCCGCACGCGACACCGTCGGCATCATGGGACGCCATCTGCTGCACGGGCAGACCAACTTCGCGCGCATGCTGTGGCGCTTCAACAAGGTCTACAACGCCCGCCGGCAATACTCCGACCACATGCGGCAGGTTCGCTACGAGTTGCCGTTGCCCGACCGCCGCCCACTCGGACGACGCGACCTCTACGTGCACAACCGACCCGAGCGAGCGTCGCGTTGAGGCGAGGGCTCCCGCCCGCTCCTGCTTCAGGGTTTGTCGATCGGCTGGGTCGGTTGCTCCTCGTCGGTCCGTTCGAGCACCTTCTCGGCGAGCTTCTTCGCCGCTCGGCCGATCGGTCCGCTGGGCGCGGCCGAGCCCGGTGAGGCTTCGAACGACGACTCGTCGAGCATGTCCTTCACCATCTGCATGGCGATGCGGTTGCGGTTGGGGGTGCCGCGGCGCAAGGCATCGAAGAGCATCGACACCTGCTGCTTCTTCACCTTCGCCGGGATGGGTGGCTCGTGCGGGTCCACCACGCACTCGATGATGGCCGGGCCCGGGAGGTCGAAAGCGCGCGCGAGCTGTCCGCCGACATCGGTGGGATCCTCGATGCGAACGCCGGTGGCGCCGCAGGCTTCGGCGAACTTGACGAAGTCGAACGGCGCGAAGTTCACGCCGTACTCCGGGTTGCCGAGGAAGACCATCTGCTCCCACTTGATGAGCCCGAGCGCGTTGTTCTTGTAGACGATCACCTTGACCGGCAGGTCGTGCTGGACGCAGGTGAGGAAGTCGCCGAGGTTCATGGTGAGCGACCCGTCCCCGGTGAACGCGACGACCTGCCGGCCGGGGTAGGCCGCCGCTGCCCCGATCGCGTAGGGCAGGGCGGCTGACATCGAGCAGTTGGTGCCGGAGAACGAGAACAGTTGCCGGCCGCGGACCCGCACCTGGCGGGCCACCCACGTGGTGACGGTGCCCGAGTCGCCGCAGATGATCGCGTCGTCGTGCAACACCTGGTTGAGGTGCCAGGCCGGCACCTGCGGCCGCATCGGCAGGTCGTCGCGGGTGCCACGCTCCTCCATCAGCGCCCACCACTCCCGCATGCCCGCCTGCGCCTGCTCGAGGAAGGACCGATCCTCGACCCTTGTGAGCAACGGCAGCAGTTCGCGCAGGGTCGCCCGCGCGTCGCCGACGAGCCCGACGTCGACGGGGTGCCGCAGCCCGATCCGCTCCGGCTTGTCGTCGATCTGAACGCAGGCGACCTGTCCGGGCTGCGGGTAGAACTCGATGTAGGGCATCGTCGAGCCGACGATGAGCAGCGCGTCGCACTGCTCCAACGCCTCCTCGCTGGGCTTGGTGCCGACGAGCGCGATCGACCCGGTGGTGTAGGGCGAGTCGTCCGAGATGCAGTCCTTGCCGAGCATCGCCTTGACCACCGGCGCGCCCAGCTTCTCGGCCACGGCCTCCAGCTCGTCCCGAGCTCCGCGCGCCCCCGCGCCGGCCAGGATCGCGACCTTCGTCTTGCCGGCGAGCGCTTGCGCGGCGGCCTCCAGTTCGGACTTCGCCGGTACCCGGATCGGTGGCCGGGTGTTCACCGACGAGTGGCCCGACACGTTGCGCTTGAACCGGGTGCCGGCATCGGCCGGCATCGCCTGGTAGTCGATCGGGAACGCGAGGTGCGCCGGCCCGCGGTGAGTGAGCGCGGTGCGGCAGGCATAGTCGACGACGTTCACCACGTGCGCGGGGCCCATGATTCGCTGGTTGAAGATGGCGACGTCGTTGAACATGTAGTCGGTGTTGATGTCTTGCAGGTACGACGTTCCTTGCAGGTCGTGGTAAGTCATCCCGGTGATGGCGAGGATCGGCGCCTGCTCCGTCTTCGCGTCGAGCAACCCGTTCAGCAGGTGGGCAGCTCCCGGACCGGCCGTGGAGAAGCAGACGCCGAGCTTGCCGGTGAACTTCGCGTAACCCACGGCCGCGAGCGCCGCGACCTCCTCGTGCCGGCAGTGGATGTAGGTGAGCTGCTCGTGCTTCTTGCGCAGTGCTTCCATCAGCCCGTTGATGCCGTCACCGGGCAGGCCGAAGATCGTGTCGACGCCCCACTCCATCAGCCGCTCGACCAGGACGTCGGAGGCGGTGCGCTCGTCGCTCATGTGGGTTCCTTTCGAAGTCCAGCGTGCTCAGTGCCGGGTCAACCGCCGACCGGCGGCAGCTGTCGCGGCGAGGCCGGCGGCCGCCGCGGCCGTGCCGAACGCCGCCCGGAGCGGGGAGCGGCGCGAACCAGGGTGGGCCTCGGCGGCGGGCGGCCCGGGCGTTCCCGTGGGGCCGCGCCGGCCCTCTCGATAGGCGAGCGTGATGACCTGGGCGAGGTGCAGCCCACGTCGTGCGGTGCCGCCTTTGATCTGGCCTCGGCAACTGAAACCATCGGCCACGATGACGGTGTCTGCACTGGCGGCACGCACTGCCGGCAGCAGCACCCGCTCACCGGCCTTCATCGACACCTCGTATCGATCCCCGGCCTCGTACCCGAAGGAGCCGGCCATGCCGCAACACCCACTGTCGGGCATATCGAGGTCGAGACCCAGCCGACGCAGGATCTTCTCCTCGTCGTCGAAGCCGATGACCGACCGGTGATGGCAATGCCCCTGGACCAAGGCTTTTCGGTCGAGTTGCGGAAGGTCGAGGTGGGCCGCCCGCTGGGCGAGGAACTCACTCAGCACATAGCTTTGGGCGGCGAGCCGTTGCGCGTCGACGTCGGCCGGGAAGAGGTTGAGCAACTCGTCCCGGAACACGGCGAGGCAGCTCGGCTCCATCCCGACGACCGCTACGCCGGCGCGAATGTCCGTGCGCATCGCGTCCAGGACCCGCGCCAGGTATCGCTTGGCGAGCGTGAGCATCCCGTAGTCGTAGAGCGGTCGGCCACAGCACAGCCCATCGCGTGGCAGGTCGACCCGGAACCCCGCGGCTTCGAGCACCTCGACCGTCGAGATCCCGACCTCGGGCTCGAAGTAGTTCACGAACGTGTCCGGCCACAGCAGCACCCGCTCACCGTCGGGGTGTCGCGGCGCATGATCGGTGAACCAGGCACGAAACGTGGTGGTGGCGAACCGGGGCACATCACGCTCGAGCGCGACTCCGCCGGCCGTCTTGACGATCCGGCGGATGCCTGGTGCGTGGGTCACGACGTTGGCCAACCGCGGCACCCGTGAAGCAAGTCGTGCCCAAACCGGGATGAGCCCGAGCGCATAGGCCTGCCGCGGGCGGAGCCGACGGGCGTAGTAGTGGTGCAGGAACTCCGCCTTGTACGACGCCATGTCGACCTTCACCGGGCACTCGCCCTTGCAACCCTTGCAGGCGAGGCACAGGTCGAGCGCCTCCTTGACCTCCTCACTGCGCCAACGATCGTGCACCGGCCCCGATGCCTCGGCCATCTCCTGCAGCAGCCGGGCGCGCCCGCGCGTCGAGTGCCGCTCCTCGCGGGTGACCATGAAGCTCGGACACATCACCCCGCCCTCGACATGGCGGCACTTGCCGACGCCGAAGCAGCGGCCGACAGCTGTCGCGAAATCGTGTCCGTCGACCGGGAACTGGAAGGTCGTCGACAACGTCAGCGGCTCGTACGACGCTCCCTCACGCAGGTGCGCGTCGAGCGGATACGGATCGATGAGCTTGTGTGGGTTCATCCGGTCGTCGGGATCCCAGACCCGCTTGAACTCCGCGAACGCCTGCATCAACCGAGGCGGGAACATCTTCGACCACAGCTCGGCGCGGCCGTGACCGTCGCCGTGCTCGCCCGACAGCGACCCGCCGTAGCTCACGACCAGGTCGGCTGCCTCTTCCGTGAACCGGCGGTAGGTCGCGATCCCGTCAGCCGTGCGCAGGTCGTAGTCGATCCGACAGTGGATGCAGCCCTGTCCCCAGTGCCCGAAGAACACGCCGTCGTAGTCGTAGCGCTTCAACAGCTTCAGGTAGTCGGTGAGGTAGTCCCCGAGCCGGTCGGGGGCTACCGCGGCGTCTTCCCAGTTCGGCCAGCCGCCGTGATCGCCCAGGTCGACAGGCATCCGCGCAGTGCCGGCGGAGTGCCGGCGGATCTCCCACACCGCGCTCTCGCTGGCCGGGTCCTCGTACAGGTGGTGTGACGGTGCGTCGGAGCGCTTGTTCAACTCGGTGAACAGTCGCTCCGCCTTTTCGTCTGCCTCGTCTTGTGTGTCACCGCCGAACTCGACCAAGACCCAGGCATCACCATCGGGCAGCTTGTCCTGGGCGCCGAAGTCGAGACCCTTGCGGTGGATGTTCTCGAGCACGTGACGACTGGTGAACTCGACGGCAATGGGCGCGAAGCCCATCACCCACGGCATGTCGTAGCCGCTGGCCGGGATGTCCGGGTATCCCAGCACCACCAGCGTCCGCTTCGGCGGTGACGGCACCAGCCGCACGGTTGCGGCCAGTGTCAGTGCGCAGGTGCCCTCCGTGCCGATCAGTGCTCCGGCGACGTTGAACCCGTTCTCCGGCAGCAGCTGGTCGAGGTTGTAACCCGAGACCCGACGTGGAATGTCCGGCATCCCCGAACGGATGTCTGCGGCGTAGGTGTCGCGGATGTGCCTGAGACCGGCGTAGATCGCACCGCGTCGTCCACCGGCCGCGATGAGGAGATCCAGCTGCTCATCCGTGGTTCGTCCGACCGTCATGCGCACACCGTCGTAGGTGAGGACCTCCATGTCCTCGACGTTGTCGACGGTCTTGCCAGCCATCACCGAGTGCGTTCCGCAGGAGTTGTTCCCGATCATGCCGCCGAGCGTTGCGTGGTCGTGAGTCGCCGGGTCCGGGCCGAAGGTCAGCCCGTGCTCCTCCGCTGCGTCCCGCAGTTCGTCGCAGATGAGTCCGGGCTGGACGCGGGCTCGTTTCCCGTGGGGATCCAGGCGCACGAGGGCGTTCATGTACTTGGAGAAGTCGATCACCACCGCGGTGTTCACGGCTTGCCCGGCGAGTGCTGTTCCGCAGCCACGCGGCAGGATCGGCGCTCCGTGGCGACGGCAGATGTTGACGGTGGCGACCACGTCCTCGGCGTGGCGAGGGATCACGACACCGACCGGCACCTGCCGGAACACGGATGCGTCGTAGGCATACAGCGCCCGCGAGCCGTTGTCGAAGCGGACCTCGCCCTCGACCGCCGCCGACAGCTCTGCAGCGAGGGCGCTGACGTAGCCAGGTTGTTGCGGATCCCGAGCCAGCCGCATCTCCTGTACGGCGGCTGGTGGAGCTCTCACGAGGGTCGGGAAGCATCGCTGGTCGACATACAGCGCGGGTGCCCGCCCGACGACGGAGGAAACCGGAGGTCGATCAGCAGCAGATGACTGGGGCACCGCTCGGCGGTGCCACCCTCGGTGCCGCGCCACCGACGAGGAGTCCGGGCCGGTGCCGCCGGGAACACCAAAGGCGACGAGCCACGATCAGGGAGGCGAGATGGCCCGCAGCAGCGTGAAGGACGAGAAGCAGTACGAGGCGTTGCGCCGACAAGGTGCGAGCAAGGAGAAGGCCGCGCGGATCGCCAACGCGTCCAGCAACAGCTCTCGGTCGGCGGTCGGCCGCAAGGGCGGCAAGTCCGGCAGCTATGAGGACTGGACGAAGTCCGACCTGATGCAGCGCGCGCGTGAGATCGGCATCGATGGGCGGTCGAAGATGTCGAAGGGTCAGCTGGTCAACGCCCTGCGCAACCACTGAGCCGGCAGCGCACCGGTCAGTCGGTGCGCACCACGTGGGTAGCCGGTTCGGTGGTGCTGACGGTGTCGGTGCGGGCCGCGTGCCGCCCCTCGCTCGGGTAGGGGCCGTGGCGGACGACGCCGATCCGACGACCGAGTGCGTAGGCGGCCAGCGCCGTGATCAGCAGGCCGGTGCCGTAGTGGTAGCCGAGCGGGCGCGCCACCTGCGCGAGCGTCGACGAGGCGACGTTGCTCTCGGCGTTGAATGGGCCCAGCCACATCGAGGCGAACAGCGGCCCCAGCACCAACCACGCCCCGCCGAGCAGCGCGAGCAGGCCGCCGAGGCGGATGCTGCTCTCCCGGGCCGCGGCCGCCAGCAGCAACAGGCCACCGACGACGACGGCGGCGCCCGGCACCAGGTGGAGCTGCCAGTTGGCGCTCGTCCACTGCCAGCCGGACTCCGACCCCATCGTGTAGCCGAACTTCGGGCCGACGTACGAGACGATGCCACCCCAGGCGCCGAGCAGCACCAGCAGCAGCCCCGTTGTTCGCAGTGTCACCTGTCGCATCAGAAGCCTCCTCAGTCCTTCGTCTCCTACCCGCCGCGGCCCACACCATGCGGCGCCGCACCGCACGCGGTCGGTGCTGCGGGCCGGCGGCGGGTGTCGTCAGCCCGCGGCTGCGGTCACTGAGGGGCCAGTGGGGCAGAGCGAGGAGAGCAAGGACCGGCCACCGTTGGGTCCGAGCAGATCGTTCACGTCGGCGGTCACCGCACCCGAGTCGAAGGTCGTCACGCGGACCGGCAGTCGCACCGCGCGGGCCCGGCTCGCGCAGTCGAGCACCCGGAACTGCAGCGTGACTGACACCGCTGACGCGGGCCGGACCACGAACGGCCGCGGCCGGCGCGAGGCGCCGGAGCCGACCCGCACGGTCTCCAGCCGCGTCACTGCAGAGCTGGCCCCGAGCCCGCGCACGACCACCGGCCGGTTCACGAGGTTGAACACCACCAACGTCACCTGCAGCGTCCGCCGAGCCGGTTCCTGCACCGACTGGCGCAGCTCGATGTCGACCGGCAGCCGGCGGGCGGCGAGCTCAGCGGGCGTGATCGGCGGCGTCGCGACGACCGTCGGCGAGGGCGCAGGTTGTGGGCGCGGGTCGTTCCGCGACCCGTGGACGACGGCGGCGCCGATGACGGCGACGACCGGCAGCAGCCAGAGCCATCCGCGCCGGACCGGGCGTGGCTCGGCCGTCGTGAGCAGGTCGACCGGACCACGGCGATCCTCGGGCCGCGGCTCCATCGGCCGAGCATAGGAGCGCGCGCCCAGAGTCGGCAGAGGTGCCAAGTCTTGAACGAAGGTTGCGACACGGTAACGAGAGTGCCGCCAACAGTTGACGGATGACCGGGACGGCGCAACGATCCCGCCGTGTCCACCCGCCCCCGTGCCGTCGCCGGTGTCGGGTCGCCGCACGCGCTGCGCCAGGCCAACCAGCAGCGCCTGCTGCGAGCGCTGCGCGAGGACGGTGCGGCCAGCCAGTCCGAGCTCGCTCGTCGTACCGGCCTGTCCCGTGGCACGGTCTTCAACATCGTTCGCGACCTCGAGCGGGCCGGCGTCATCAGGCTCGGGGAGGGTCGCGAGGGAGGCCGGCGGCGGGTCGAGGTGGCGTTCAGCCGCGGCGCCGGACTGGCGGTCGGGGTCGACGTCGACCACCGGCACCTGCGGGTGGCGCTCGCCGACCTCAACCACGACATCGTCGAGGACCAGATGGTCCCGTTGTCCGACGGTGCCAGTGCCGACGACTGCATCGCGCTCACCGCGGAGCTGCTGGAAACCGCCCTGGACGCCGTCGGCGCGTCCCACGACGACGTCGTCGGCGTGGGCATGTGCTTGCCCGCTCCCATCGATCCGGTGAGCGGCGAGGTCGGCGCAACCGCGATCCTGCCCGGCTGGATGCGGGTGCCGGCGGCGGAGTCGCTCGCCTGGCGACTGGGCCTGCCGGTCACCGTCGACAACGACGCCAACCTCGGTGCACTGGCGGAGGCGACCTGGGGTGCCGCCCGTGGGGTGAATGACGTCGTCTACCTCAAGCTCGGCGACGGCGTCGGTGCCGGCCTCGTGCTCGGCGGCAACGTCTACCGCGGCGCGGCGGGAACCGCGGGAGAGATCGGACACACGACGATCGACGAGCGGGGCGCGGTCTGCCGGTGCGGCAACCGCGGGTGCTTGGAGACGTTCGTGGGTGGCGAGGCCCTGGTGTCGCTGCTGCGGCCGACGTACGGCGACGAGCTGACCCTGTTCGGGCTCGTCGAGCGCGCCATCGCGGGCGAGCCGCCGTGCCAGCGGGTGGTCGCCGACGCCGGCCGCCATGTCGGGACCGCCGTCGCCAACGTCTGCAACATCCTCGCCCCTGCGGTGGTCGTCGTCGGGGGAGAGCTCGCTGCCGCCGGCAGCCTGCTGCTCAACCCGATCACCGAGGCGATTCGCCGGCACGCGATCCGCCCCGCGGCGGAGAAGGTCAGCGTGCGGCCGGCGAAGCTCGGCGACCGCGCCGAGGTGCTGGGCGCGGTCGCGCTGGTGCTGCGCGACAGCGGGCTGTGGAAACGACCATCGGCTCGGGTGGCGGCGCAATGACCCGTCCGACCGCCCGCATTCCCGAGCCCCAACAGACCTCCGGGCCACGACGCCGTCGCCCGGGCAGGCGCACCGTTCACGACACAGGAGGAGGAGACGTGCGCATGACATCGATCCGAGCCGTCGCAGGAGGAGCACTCTCGGTGCTCGCTCTGAGCGGGCTCGCTGCCTGCGGCGGCAGTAGCAGCGGCGGCAGCAACAACGGAACCGGCAGCAGCCAGGCTGGTGGCAGCAAGTGCAAGATCGCGCTGATGCTGCCGGAGACGAAGACCACCCGCTACGAGACCGCCGACAAGCCCGACTTCATCGCGGCGGTGCAGCAGGCCGACTCGAGCTGCAAGGTCGACTACTACAACGCCGACCAGGACAGCACCAAGCAGCAGAGCCAGGCGCAGACGGCACTCACCAACGGCGACACCGTGCTGGTGCTCGATGCGGTCGACGGCAAGGCGGCCGCCAAGATCGTCAGCCAGGCCAAGCAGCAGAACGTGCCAACACTGGCCTACGACCGGCTCGCTTCCGGGCCCGTCGCCTACTACGTCTCTTTCGACAACCAGAAGGTCGGCCAGCTGCAGGGCACCGCTCTCGTCGACGCCATGAAGAAGAACGGCGCCAAGCCCGGTGACGGCATCGTGATGATCAATGGTTCGCCGACCGACCCCAACGCCGCACAGTTCAAGGCCGGCGCGCACAGCGTGATCGACAAGTCCGGCTTCAAGGTGCTGCGAGAGTTCGACACCACGGACTGGGATCCGAGCACCGCTCGCCAGGAGATGGCGCAGTCGATCACGTCGTTCGGCAGCAAGATCAAGGGCGTCTATGTCGCCAACGACGGCATGGCGGCCGGTGTCGTCGCGGCCCTGCAGGCTGCGCACGTCAACCCGCTGCCGCCGGTGACCGGGCAGGACGCACAGGTCGACGGCATCCAGCGGATCCTCGCCGGTCAGCAGACCGTCACGATCTACAAGGCCATCAAGCCCGAGGCCACCAAGGCCGCCCAGGTCGCGGTGCAGCTCGCCAAGGGTCAGAGCGTGTCGGGCGACACGACCGTGAAGAACGACTCCGGCAACACCGTGCAGGCGACGCTGCTGACCCCGGTCGCGGTCACCCGGTCCAACGTCGAGAGCACCGTGGTCAAGGACGGCTTCCTCACCGCGTCGGCGATCTGCACGCCGCAATACCAGAAGTACTGCCAGAAGTACGGCGTGCACTGACACGCCACCATCCGGGGGAGGCGGGCGACCGCCTCCCCCGGATGACCCACCCAGTCCTCGTCCGTCGGAGGTGGCCGTGCCGGCCCTGCTCTCGCTCACCGGCGTCTACAAGCGCTTCGGCGCCGTGCAGGCATTGAGCGACGTCAGCTTCCACGTCGACGCCGGAGAGGTCGTCGCGCTCGTCGGCGACAACGGCGCGGGCAAGTCGACGCTCGTCAAGTCGATCGCCGGCGTCAACACCATCGACGCCGGTGTCATCGAGTTCGACGGCCAGAAGGTCAACATCCACTCGCCCAGCGACGCCACCCGGCTCGGCATCGCCACCGTCTATCAGGACTTGGCGCTGTGCGACAACATCGACGTCGCCGGCAACCTCTTCCTCGGCCGTGAGGTCCTCGCCGGCGGCGCGGGTCGGGTCGTCGGCTGGATGCAGCAGGTGGAGATGGAGCGGCAGGCCAGCGACCTGCTGCGCACACTGTCGGTGAAGATCCCCGACGTCCGCATCCAGGTGGCGTCACTGTCGGGTGGTCAACGTCAGTCGGTGGCGATCGCTCGATCGTTGCTCGGGGAGCCGCGGGTGGTGCTGCTCGACGAACCGACCGCCGCGCTCGGCGTGGCACAGACCGCGCAGGTGCTCGAGCTGATCCAGCGGTTGAAGGACCGCGGGCTGGGCGTCGTCGTCATCAGTCACAACCTGGCCGACGTGTTCGCCGTCGCCGACCGCATCACTGTGCTGCGGCTGGGCCAGAACGGCGGTGACTTCGCGGTCGCCGACACCACGCAGGAAGCGGTGGTAGCGGCCATCACCGGCCTCGACTCGGGGACCGGCGTTCGGCACGGGCTGCCCATGATCAAGCCGGGGGGACTCGGCGGCGACGGTTCGGGAGGGGCGCAGTGACCACGGACGTGCTCGAGCGCGACCCACGACTGATCGTGCAGGAGCAGGGCCTGCGGGGCATGGGGCGCGCCTTCGTCACCCGCATCCGCAACGGCGAGCTCGGCTCGCTGCCGGTCATCATCGGGCTCATCCTGATCTGGGCGATCTTCCAGGCGGACACGGGCAACTTCATCAGCCCGAGCAACCTCAACAACCTCGCCGTCGACATCTCTTACGGCGGCCTGATCTCCCTCGGCATCGTGATGGTGCTGCTGCTCGGTGAGATCGATCTGTCCGTCGGCTCGATGAGCGGCTTGTGCGCCGCCATCACCGCGGTGCTCAACGTCCAGCACGGCTGGAACCCGTGGCTGGCGATCCTCGTCGCCGTGCTCGCCGGCGCTGCCCTCGGCGCCTTCCAGGGCTTCGTCTTCAGCGCGTTCACGGTGCCGTCGTTCGTCGTCACCCTCGCCGGGCTGCTCGCCTTCCTCGGCCTCCAGCTCAAGGTCCTCGGCAAGACCGGCACGATCAACTTCCCGTTCGGCGGCACGATCTCGAACCTCACCAACTATCACTTCAGCGACGCGATCGGCTATCTGTTCGCAATCATCGGAGTCGTCCTGTTCGCGTTGTCGATGGCCGCGAAGGCTCTCCAGCAGCGCCGGGCGGGACTGCCCGCGCAGCCGTGGACGGTCATCGCTGCCGGCACCCTCGGCGTCGCGATCGTGCTGTTCGTCTCGGTGTGGGAGCTCAACCGGTCCCTCGGCGTGCCGTTGGCACTGGTCATCTTCCTCGGCTTCGTGTTGCTGTTCGCCGTCATCACGACGCGCACCCAGTACGGCCGGCACGTGTTCGCCGTCGGCGGCAACATCGAGGCGGCTCGCCGCGCCGGCGTGCAGACGCGGATGGTGCAGATCACGGTGTTCTCCATCGCCGGCGCGATGGCTGCCATCGGTGGCGTGATGAGCGCCTCCTACGTCGACTCGGCCAGCCAGTCGACCGGCGGCAGCGACCTGCTGCTCTACACGATCGCCGCCGCGGTCATCGGTGGCACCAGCCTGTTCGGCGGACGGGGCAGCGCGTGGTCCGCGCTGCTGGGCTGGCTCGTCATCGGCTCCATCTATCAGGGCATGTTCCTGATCGGCCTGCAGTCCGACGCGCAATACCTGGTCATCGGTGGCGTGCTCCTCGCGGCGGCGATCATCGATGCGCTGTCCCGGCGCGGGCGGGCGGGCCGCGGGCGCGCCTGAGCAGCAGAGCGGGCCCGGCGTTGGTCAGCGCGCGTCGGGTGCGAGCATCCGCTCGACCGCGCGCAGCACGTCGTCCGGCGCCGCGTCGGTGCGGAACACGGCCACTGCGGTGTCGCCGCCGCGACGTCGCCTCGTGCGGCTGAGCCTGGCCGGCGGCACATCGGCGAACAGATCGTGGACGACGGCGAAGCTCCGGTCGAGCTCGCCGAATGCGTCGTCGGTCCCACCGCTGCGCAGCCACTGCCGCAAGGTGGCGTTGTGCGCGGCCACGACCGCCGCCGCCATCAACTCCGCGCGTAGCGGGTCTTCGTCGGCGAGCCGCTCGCGCAGGTAGCGGGTGAAGAGTCGCTGGTAGGCGTGCACGCTCGCGACCTCCCGCTCGCGCAGCGCCGTCACCTGACGGGTCAGCGCGAACCGGTGCAGCGACACCTCCCGGTGCTCGACGTAGTCGACCAGCACGAGCCGCACCGAGTTGCACACGGCGGTCAACGGCGGTTCGTGCCGGCGGATGTCGAGCTGGTCCGCGACGGCCTGCCGCAACCGGTCGTGGTCCGGGAAGATGACGTCTTCCTTGGTGGGGAAGTGCCGGAAGAAGGTGCGCCGGCTGACTCCCGCGGCATCCGCGATGTCCTCCACCGTCGTCGCGTCGAAGCCGCGCTCGGCGAACATCGTGAAGGCGGCCGCCGCCAGCCGGTCGCGCGCCGTCCCCGGCTCGGCCGCCATCGGCGCCGGGGCCGCGGCACGGGTTCGGCGGGGCACGCCGCGGACGTTAGCCCACCCTCCCGCTGATGTCACGGAGTGTCTTGTCAACGGCATCCAGTGTCGCTATGGTCCGAAGCATGGCCATGCCAGCGGCCCCGGCTGAACTGTCGCTCCCGCCCGTCCCTGCGGTGGCAGCCGCGCGACCGCTCCAGCCAGTGGTCGATGCCCCCGATCTGCCGGCGGCACTGCGGGCGTTCCGGCGCCAGCACGGCCTCACGGTCCGCGCCGCCGGTCGGCTGGTGGGTGGCAGTCACTCGGTGTGGGCGCAATGGGAAGCCGGTGTCGTCCCCGGCCCGACGTACCTGCGGCAGGTCGCGGACCTGCTCGGGCTGACCCGGCAGCAGGCCCGCGACCTCGCCGGCCCCGACCGGGTCCGGCGGCCGGGCTCGGTCGGCGAGGGCTACTCCCACGGACTCGCGCAGGCCCGACTGCGGGCGGGGCTGTCGGCCGCGGAGTTCGCCCGCCGGATGCATGTCAGCGGCTCTCTCGTCAGCCGGTGGGAGGCGTCCGGACGGGTGCCCGCACGGCACTACTGGCCGTTGATGGCCACCGTGCTCGGGCTGGACCTGGACGGTGTCGCCGGCATCTACGCGCAGCAGGTGGCCCGGTCGGAGGTCGCCCTGATCCCGTCGCTGCGCAGCCTGCGCACCCAGCGCGGGCTGACCCAGCTACAACTGGCCAACACCGTCCAGGCCGACGTCTCGTCGATCCAGCGGTGGGAACGGCACGGCCGCGCCCCACACGCGCAGGCCCGCCGGCTGGCCGCCGCCCTCGGCACCGACCTCGCGGCGCTGGCCCGCCCGGCACTCGCTCCACCGCCACCGAAGCGGGTGGCCCTGCCGTTGCGGCGGCTGCGCCGGCAGACCCACCTGAGCGCTCGCCTGGTCGCGGCCCGGGTCGGCGTGTCGACGTCGGCGTTGTTGGGTTGGGAGCGCGGCTCGTCGCGACCGACGTGGGCGCAGGCACGTCGACTGGCCCGCGCGCTCGCCGTACCGGTCGAGGACGTGTTCGTCGCGGCGGCACTCGATCCGCCCCGGCACCTCGACCCGCACCACTGGACCGCCGCGCAGCTGCCCGCGATCCTCACCGAGCTGCGCCGCTGGCACGGCTCCACCCAGGCAGAGCTGGGCACCCTGGTGGGGGTGACCGCGGCGACGGTCAGTGCCTGGGAGCACGGCCGACAGCGCCCCCGCCGCAGCGCGCTCGCACAGCTCGAACGGCAGCTGTGCCACACCGCTCGCCTCACTGCCCTGCTGTCGCGCTGACGGCTCCGGCCGCGGGCCGCGGGAGCCGCCGCACACGCGGATCCAGCCGAGCGCCGCGGCGTACCCTCGCAGGGCCGACAGGGCGTGACGAGGAGGGTCGGGCGTGGGACGCAACCCGTGGTTCGAGACGGTCGCCGAGGCGCAGCGCCGCGCGCAACGCCGCCTGCCGGCGTCGGTCTACAGCGCGCTGCTGGCCGGCGCCGAAGCGGGCGTGACCTACCACGACAACATGGCCGCGTTCGCCGAGCTCGGTTTCGCGCCGCACATCGGCGGCCTGTTCGCCAGCCGCGACCTCGCCACGACCGTGCTCGGCCAGTCGATCGCGATGCCCGTGCTCATCTCGCCGACCGGGGTGCAGGCCGTGCACCCGGACGGGGAGGTCGCGGTGGCGCGGGCCGCGGCAGCTCGTGGTACGGCGATGGGGCTCAGCTCGTTCGCCAGCAAGCCGATCGAGGAGGTCGTGGCAGCCAACCCGCGGGTGCTGTTCCAGATGTACTGGAACGGCACCCGCGAGGCGATGGTCCGCCGGATGGAGCGGGCCCGTGCCGCCGGAGCCACCGGCCTGATCCTCACGCTCGACTGGTCGTTCTCCCATGGCCGGGACTGGGGGAGCCCCGCGATCCCGCAGACGATGGACGTCAAGACGATGCTGCGCTTCGCGCCCGAGGCGTTGCGCCGGCCGTCGTACCTGCGTGAGTTCTTGCGCGCCCGGCAGATCCCCGATCTGACCGTGCCCAACCTCAGCGAGCCGGGGCAGCCGGCGCCGACGTTCTTCGGCGCGTACGGCGAGTGGATGCAGACACCGCCGGCGAGCTGGGACGACGTCCGTTGGATGGTCGAGCAGTGGGCAGGCCCGTTCCTGCTCAAGGGCATCGTG
>DASTWK010000054.1:0-26384 GCA_035776655.1 Mycobacteriales bacterium
ATGGCGGTCGCGCGGTTGACGTTCATCGGCGTCGGCGCGCTGAACGCCGTCCTCGTGACGATGCTGGCCGCGCGCTGGAGCCGACGGGCGGCGGTCGCTGGTGGAGTCCTCTACGCCGGCTGGGCGGCCGCCGTCTACGGCGAGCAGTCGACCTTGCTCGAGCCGCTCGGCACCACGGCGCTGCTGGTCGCGCTGCTCCTGCTGCTGCGTCGGCCGAACCCGCCGACCGGTCGCGCCGACGCGATCGCGGGCCTCGCCCTCGGTCTCGCCGCGACGGTGAAGATCTGGTACGTCGCACCGTGGGCCGCCGTCGTGCTGTGGCAGCTGGCCGCGCGACGGCTGCGCAGCGCCGGGCGGATCGTGACAGCGGGCGCGGCCGCACTGGTGGTCGTGCTCACACCGTTCCTCGTGCTCGCCCGCGGCCGCATGGTCGACATGGTGGTGCGCGACCAGCTGCTGCGCCCCGCCGCCGCTCCGCCTGCGGTCAAGAAGTGGGGCAGCATCTTCGGCGTCGAGCCGTTCCTCGGGCACCCCCCGGAGTCGGTGGTCCCGATCCTCGTCGCCGCCGCGCTGCTCGCCCTCGCACTGGTCCGGTGTGCACGCGACACCGACGGGCGGGTGCTCGTCTGGGTGTTCCTGGTCGATCTCGCGGTGCTGGCCGCCAGCCCGTCGTACTTCGCCCACTACTCGGAGCTGACGGCCGCCCCCATGGCGGCCGTGGTCGCGGTGGGCGCGGGTCGGCGGGTGCACCGCGCACGGCGGCGGCGGTGGGTGCCGGACGTCGTGGTGGCGCTGCTGGTCGTCGCCATGCTGGCGTCCGCTGGAGTGGTGGCCTCGACGCCACAGGGCCGGACGTTCGCGGCCGCGCGGTTCGCCGCGGCCGCTCCTTCCGGGTGTGTCGCCTCCGACGACCCGCAGATCCTCATCCAGATGGATCGGCTGAGTCACGACCTCGCGACCGGCTGTCGGGTGGAGGTGGACGTCACCGGCACCACCTATGACCGGCTGAACCGCCGACGAGCCGACGGAACCCCGGTGCCCCGCCAGGACAACCTGGCGTTCCAACGGTTCCTGCGCGGATACCTGCTGTCCGCCGACTCGTTCGTCGTGGCCAGGCGAAAGGGCGACGCGATGCCACCCCGCCTGTTCCGCGAGCTCGCGCGCCAACCGGAGCTGGCGCGGTCAGGCCGGCTGGTGCTGCGCGCCGGTCTCGGCGCGCTCGGCCGCTAGCCGACAGCCGGCTCAGCTCGGTCGGCGTAGGTAGTCGATGAACCGCGCCCGCACGAGTGGCTCGACGTCGCCGACGTCGCCGTCGAACAGCGAGCGCACCGCCTCCAGTCCTTCGGCGATGCCGCCGGAGATGTTGCCGGGAGAGCCGTCCTCGGCGGCCACCGCTTCGGTGCCGGGCAGGTGCCGCAGCAGGTCCCAGAAGAAGCCCGCGTCGTGCTCTCGTTCCGCGCGGTCGAACGCCCGTTGGCGCAGCTCCTCAGTCGACAGCGCGTCGAGCTCCTCGACACTCGGGACGTCGCTCATGCCGGCAGCCTACTGGCGGTCCTCGTCTCCCGACCTTCGGTCCGGCGGCCGCTTCACCCGGCACACCCGCTCCAGCAACAACGCGGCAATGGTCAGGGCGAGGCTGCAACCCATGCCGAGCGCTGCGGTGCGGGTGTCGTGGTGCGCCTGCTCGCTCGACGTCGTCGCGACGTGCACGAGGAACCCGGTGTAGCCGCCGAAGGCCAGCGCCCCGATCGGCGATGTCGCCTTTGCCAGCGCGGCCAACCGGGCGACCACGACCGGCTCGATGGGTCGAGTGCCCGGGCGGCCGGACAGCCGCGCCCGGGTCAGTGCTGCGGTGTAGCCCTCGGCCAACGCCAGCAGCAACAGCCACAGCGGCGCGTAGACGGGTGGCGACTGCACGTCGTTGTAGAACGTCGTGGTGACGGCGTAGGCGACGCCCGCGGCGAGCACCACCACGGCGAGGAGCACGGGCAGTCGGGTGGGCTTCATCCGCGCCACCGCTGCAGGCCACTGCGGTCGCTGCGCTCCGCGAGGAGGCGCACCGGACCGTACGTCGGCAGCACTGCATCCGGATCGATGTCGAGCCACGGCACGAGGACGAAGGCGCGGTCATGCGCGCGTGGATGCGGCAACGTCAGCCGTGGATCGGCGCTGACCACGCCATCCGCCGACACGACGTCGACATCCAGCGTTCGCGGCCCCCACCGGCTGCGGCGAAGTCGGCCCCGAGTCTGCTCCCCGCGCTGCGCCGCCTCCAGCACTTCCGCGACGTCGTCGGTCTCCAGGATGGCGACGCAGTTCAGGAACGGCGGCTGGTCCACGACACCGACCGGGGCGGTCTCGTAGACCGGCGAGACCGCCCGCACCGCGAACTGTGCGGCGAGCAGCTGCAGCCCGACGAGCAGGTTGGTGCTGCGGTCGCCGAGATTGCTGCCCAACGAGACGACGGTGCTCACGATGTGCGTTCGCGCCGGATGCGGACGACCACGTCGGCCACCGGTCGCCCCACCGGCGCCTGCGGCTTGTGCACGGCGATCTCCACCGCGTGCACGCCGGCCTCGGTGAGACAGACGTCCGCCAGGCGCTGCGCCAGGGTCTCGATCAGGTCCACCGGCTCACCGGCGACGACCTCCGCGAGCCGCGACGCCAGTGCGGCGTAGTCGACGGTGTCCCCGAGCGAGTCGCTGCGGGCGGCCGCCGAGGTGTCGACCTCGAGCACTGCGTCGACGATGAACAGCTGCCCCTGCTCACGCTCCGCGGCCAGGACGCCGTGGTGGCCCTGGACCCGAAGCCCGAGGAGCTCGATCCGGTCGCTCAACGGCTCACTCCGGGTCACCCGCCGGCGCCAGGACCGGCGACCCGTGGTGGGCCCAGAGCCGCCACGATCCCGACCGGCGACGGAACACGTTCGTCGACACCACCTTCGCGCTCTCGCTCAGCAACCCGTCCGGATCGGTGACCGCGGTGAGGATGTTCTCCTCACAGGTGACCACCGCGACGTCACCGTCGACCGTGGCCTCCACGTCGGTGAGGAAGAACTGGATGTAACTGGTGTTGGCCATGATGACCGACCACGATCGCAGCACCCGCGACCGCCCGACCAGCAACGGCCAGCCGGGGTGCACGCACCGCACGTCGTCGGCGTCGTCCCAGACGGCTTCCATCCGCTCCGGGTCCCCGGCCTCGAACGCCGCGTAGAGCTCGGCGTTCGCCGCGAGGACCGCCGCCCGCTCGTCACCCATCCGAACGTCCCGACCCGGCGAGCTCCGCCCGGATGCGCGCGGCGACCCGCACCGCGTCCGCGCTGGCTCGGACGTCGTGCACCCGCACCCCCCACGCGCCTGCGGCCGCGGCGAGAGCGCTGATGGCCGCGGTCGCGTCGTCGCGGGCGCTGACCGGTCGGGGGACGTCGTCGTGCGCGAGCAGCGTTCCCAGAAACGACTTCCGGCTGGCTCCGACCAGCAGCGGCCGACCCAGCGTGAGCAGCTGGTCGAGATGGGCGAGCAGCGCCCAGTTGTGTTCAGCGCGCTTGGCGAAGCCGAGACCGGGGTCGAGCACGACCTGGTCCGGGTGCACCCCAGCCGCCACGACCGCCTCGAGACGGTCGGCGAGCTCGACGCGCACCTCGTCGACGACGTCGCGGTAGTGCGCCTGCTCCTGCATGCGCGCGCTGTGTGCCCGCCAGTGCATGACGACGAACGGCACACCGGCGGCGGCCACGACCTCGGGCAGCTCCGGGTCGGCTCGGCCACCGGAGACGTCGTTCACCATCTGCGCGCCCGCCTGCAACGCCACGGCGGCGGTCGAGGCTCGCATCGTGTCGATGCTGACCACCGCTCCGGCCGCCACGAGCGCAGCCACCACCGGCTCGATCCGTGCCTGCTCCTCGGCGGCCGACACGCGGTCGGCCCCGGGGCGCGTCGACTCGCCGCCGACATCGAGCAGGTCGGCGCCGGCGGCGACGAGGTCCAGCCCGTGCTTCACGGCGCTGTCGCTGTCAGCAAAGGCTCCGCCATCGCTGAAGGAGTCGGGCGTGACGTTGATGACGCCCATCACCCGGCAACGACCGAGGTCCGGCAACCCGCGGACCGGAGGCCAGGCGGGCAGCGGCGGTCCGGCTGAGCTCACCGGCCCAGGATGAGGCTCATCGCCTCCGCGCGAGTCGGCTGGCTGTCGCGGAACAGCCCGCGCACGGCGGAGGTCACCGTCTTGGCACCCGGCTTGCGAACGCCGCGGACCGTCATGCAGAGGTGCTCCGCCTCGACGACGACGATGACGCCCCTGGGCTGCAGGCAGCTCTCCATCGCATCAGCGACCTGCGTCGTCAGCCGCTCCTGCACCTGCGGGCGGCGGGCATAGAGGTCGACCAGCCGGGCCATCTTGGACAGGCCGGTGATCTCACCCTTCTCGTTCGGGATGTAGCCGACGTGCGCCACCCCGAGCCAGGGCACCAGGTGGTGCTCGCACGTGCTCGCGACCGAGATGTCCTTCACCAGCACCATCTCGTCGTGGTCGGCGTCGAACACGGTGGTGAGCACGCTGCTGGGATGCGCGTCGACTCCGGCGAAGATCTCGTCGTACATGCGCGCCACCCGCTCCGGCGTGGCCCGCAGGCCGTCCCGGTCCGGATCCTCCCCGATGGCCAGCAGGATCTCGCGTACGGCCGCGGCGATCCGCTGCTGATCGACCACGAGCGCGGCCGGGTCAGTCGGTCGAGCGCTTGGTGGTGCGCCGGGCCGTGGTCTTCTTGGCGGCGCCGTTGGTGCGGGTCCGGCCCCGGCCGTTGCCGTTGCCGTTGGCCGTCGCCGGCAGATCCTTGACGTCGCCGGGACCGAGCAGCGCCAGCTCATTGGGGGTGAGCACGGGCGGGATGTCCTTGGCCGGGCGGCGGCGGGTGCTCTCGAAGACCCGCAGCGGCCGCTTCTTCACCGGCGAGAAGATCTCGGCCAGCTCTTCCTTGCCGACCGTCTCCTTGTCGAGCAGGCGCAACACCAGGTTGTCGAGCACGTCGCGGTAGGTGACGAGGATCTCCCAGGCCTCGTCGTGCGCCCGCTCGATCAGCGCCCGCACCTCGTCGTCGATCTGTGCCGCGACTTCCTCGGAGAAGTCGCGCTCGTGGCCGAGGTCACGGCCGAGGAAGACGTCGCCCTCGTGCCGACCGAACTTCAGCGCGCCGAGCTTCTCGCTCATGCCGTATTGCATGACCATCGCGCGGGCGATGCCGGTGGCCTTCTCGATGTCGTTGGCCGCGCCGGTCGTCGGCTCGTGGAAGACGAGCTCCTCGGCGGCCCGGCCGCCGAGCGCGTAGGCGAGCATGTCCATCATCTCGCTGCGCGTCTGCGTGTATTTGTCCTCGGTCGGCAGCACCATCGTGTAGCCGAGCGCACGGCCCCGGCTGATGATCGTCACCTTGTGCACCGGATCGGTGTTGGGCAGCGCGTAGGCGACGAGCGCGTGGCCACCTTCGTGGTAGGCGGTGACCTTCTTCTCCTTGTCGCTCATCACCCGGGTCTTGCGCATCGGCCCGGCCATCACCCGGTCGATCGACTCCTCGAGCATCGACGTGGTGATCTGCTTGGCGTCGGTGCGGGCGGTGAGCAGTGCGGCTTCGTTGATGACGTTGGCGAGGTCGGCGCCGGTGAAGCCGGGAGTCCGGCGGGCGATGACGTCGAGGTCCACCTCGGGGTCGAACGGCTTGCCCTTGGAGTGCACCCGCAGGATCGCCTTGCGGCCTTCGAGGTCGGGCCGGTCGACGACGATCTGCCGGTCGAACCGCCCTGGCCGCAGCAGCGCCGGGTCGAGGATGTCCGGCCGGTTGGTGGCGGCGATGAGGATCACGCCCCGGTTGACGTCGAACCCGTCCATCTCCACGAGCAGCTGGTTGAGGGTCTGCTCCCGCTCGTCGTGGCCACCGCCGAGACCGGCACCGCGGTGGCGGCCGACGGCGTCGATCTCGTCGACGAAGATGATCGCCGGGGCGTTGGCCTTGGCCTGCTCGAACAGGTCCCGGACCCGGCTCGCGCCGACACCGACGAACATCTCGACGAAGTCGGAGCCGGAGATCGAGTAGAACGGGACGCCGGCCTCACCGGCGACCGCGCGGGCGAGCAGGGTCTTGCCGGTGCCGGGTGGGCCGTAGAGCAGCACGCCCTTGGGGATCTTGGCGCCGATCGCCTGGAACTTGGCCGGGTTCTCGAGGAACTCCTTGATCTCCTGGAGCTCTTCGATCGCCTCGTCCGCGCCGGCAACGTCGGCGAAGGTCGTCTTGGGGGTGTCCTTGCTGACGAGCTTGGCCCGCGCCTTCCCGAACTGCATGACCCGGCCGCCGCCGCCCTGCATCTGGTTCAGGAAGAAGAACATGACCAGCAGGATCAGCGCGAAGGGGATCAGGCTGTAGAGGATCGACAGGAACGGGTTCTCGTGCGAGACGTTGACCTTGGTGTCGATCTTGTCCGCGTTGGGCGCGTTCTTGATCTCCTGCAGCAACGTGTCGTCGTAGTGGATCGTGTAGGACGACTGCAGCTTGGTCGACCCGTCGACGGCAGCGGCCTTGTCGACTGTCACCTGGACCTGCTGCTCGCGGTCCTGCAGCGTGGCCGCCTCGACCTGGCCGTTGCTGATGGCGTGCTCGATCGTCGACAGCGAGACACTCTTGTAGCCGCCGTTGGACGAGGTGATCGTCACCAGCGCGAGCACGAGGACGACCGCCACGATCAGCCAGGTGATCGGGCCCCGGATTGTTCGTCTGAGGTTCATCGGCGCAGGTCCCCGGTGGGGGCCCGTCCCTCCTGATCGTGGGGAATTGGCGTCCTACGACGGTACACCGCGGGTGCCTACCCTGCGATCTCCACGCGAAAGCCCGGCGGCCCGGTCAGCACCCGGCCGCCACACCCGTCGCCGGGCCTACTGCGCGTAAACCTCGGGCCGGAGCGTCCCGACGTAGGGCAGCTCCCGATAGCGCTCGGCATAGTCCAGGCCGTAGCCGACGACGAACATGCTCGGGATGTCGAACCCCATGTAGCGCACCGGCACCTGCACCTGCGCGGCCTCCGGCTTGCGCAGCAGCGCGAGCACCTCGACCGAGCTCGGCTGCCGGGAACGCAGGTTGCGGAGCAACCACGACAGCGTGAGGCCGGAGTCGATGATGTCCTCGACGACGAGGACGTCGCGGCCAGCGATGTCTCGGTCGAGGTCCTTGAGGATGCGTACGACGCCGCTGGTGGACGTGCCCGAACCGTAGGACGAGACCGCCATGAACTCCATGGAGACCGGGATCCGCAACGCCCGCGCCAGGTCGGCCATGACCATGACCGCGCCCTTGAGCACCCCGACGAGAAGGACCTCGCGGCCGGCGTAGTCGGCCTCGATGCGGCGAGCCAGCTCCTGGATCTTGTCGGCGATCTGCTGCTCGGAGACGAGCACGCCCTCGACGTCGGGATGCAGGTCGGCCGGTTGCTCAGCCGTGGTCGGCATCGGCAGGAGCGGAGCCGTCATGACCAAACTCTCATCGCCACACCAGCCTGTCACACCGCCTGGCCGCGACCAACCCCCCGGGCAGTGACACCGGACCCTGCCCGTGCCAGTCGTCGACCAGTCGGCTCAGCTCGCGGACATGGTGCGCCGACAGGGCGCCGCCGGGGGAGCCGGCCTGGATCGACGCCCGACGCAACACCCGCGCCCGCACCGCCGCCGGCAGCGCCGCCAAGCCCGGCAGGTCGATCGCGAGGCGCTCGCCGGTGCCGGTGTCGTCGGTCAGCCGGAGCGAAACGAGAGCTCGCTCGGCCCACTCGTCCAGCGCGTCGGCATCCGCGCGCAGCAGCTCGGCGGAGCGGGCCAGCGCGGCAGCGACTCCGGGCCCCACCGCGGCCTCCAGCGCCGGGAGCGCGCCCGTTCGCACCCGCACCCGCGCGAACCGCGCGTCCGCGTTGTGCGGGTCCGTCCACGGGGCCAGCTCCAGCCCGACGCACGCCGCGAGGGTGGCGGCTCGGTCGAGTGACAGGAACGGCCGGCGGAACCGGCCGTTGACCGGGGCCATCCCGGCAAGCGAGCGGGCGCCCGATCCGCGGCCGAGACCGAGCAGCACGGTCTCGGCCTGGTCGTCGAGCGTGTGGCCGAGCAGGACGACCGTGGCGGTGAGCCGCTCCGCCACGGCCTCGAGCGCGGCGTATCGGGCCGCGCGGGCGGCCGCCTCCGGCCCCCCCGCCGTTCCGACCTCGACCCGCTGGACCACCACCGGCTCCAACCCGAGGTCCCGGCAGATCCGCTCCACCGCTGCGGCTCGCTCCGCCGAACCCTCCTGCAGCCCGTGGTCGACGCAGACGGCTCCCGCGCACAGGCCCAGCCGTGGCGCCGCCCAGCTGGCGGCCGCCGCGAGCGCGAGGGAGTCGGCGCCACCACTGACCGCCACCAGCACCAGATCGCCCGCGGCGAGGCAGCCGTCCGCCACGGCGCCGGCGAGGCAGGCCCGCACGGCCGCCCGAGTCGCGTTGACCGCCGGCTCGTGCCGCACCCTCTCGCTCCCCCGGCCCCCGGTCAGCCGCCGGCGGCCAGCTCCGCCGGCGGGTCCGGAGCGACGCGCTGCAACCACCGCTGCGGATCGCGGATCTCCGCCGCGTCCGGCAGCAGCTCCGCCCCGGTCCAGACCCGGTTGAGCCCGTCCCGGCCCACGGCCTGCACGACCTCCCGGACGAAGCGGGCGCCCTCGGCGTACTGCTTGAGCTTCATCTCCAACCCGAAGAGCCGGCGGACCAACCGCTCCAGTGGGTTGCCCACGCGGCGCCGGCCTTCGAACCGGGCGCGGATGGTGTCGACGGTGGGTACGACGGCCGGCCCGACGCCGTCCATGACGAAGTCGGCATGGCCCTCCAACAAGCTCATGAGTCCCGTCACCCGGTCGAGCACCTTGCGCTGCTCGGGCGTCTGGACCAGGTCGAGCAGGCTCTGGTCGCTACCGCCGCGGAGGAGGTCGCCGACCGAGCCGAGGGCTCCGCGCAAGCGCGACAGCACCACGTGCGGGTCGAGATCGGCGGCGGTGAGGTAGTCGCGCAGCAGCGCGCGGACGTGCTCGTGCAGCCACGGTGCCGCGGCGAACTGCGTCCGGTGCGTCACCTCGTGCAGGCACACCCACAGCCGAAAGTCGTGCCGGTCGACGGCGAGGGCCTGTTCGGCAGCGACGATGTTGGGCGCGACCAGGGTGAGCCGCCCCCCACCACCGGCGCCGTCGGGCGCCGGTCCGAGCAGCTCGAACTGCCCGAGCACGCGGGTGGCGAGATAGGCGAGCAGCCCGCCCACCTCGGCGCCGGTCGCGCGGGGGCCGACGACCGACGCGATGGGGCCGAAGGACGGCGCTCGGCCGGCGAGAACCGTCTCCAGCAGCGGATCGATCAGCTGCCGGAACCCGTCCACGTTCGAGCGCACCCACTCCGGCCGGTCGACGACCGCGACCGGCGCCGCGGAGCCATCCGCAGCGAGCCCGGTGAAGTCCCGAACGTGCCCGCTGGCCTGCTCGGCAAGGTCACGCAGGTCGTCGACCACCGCGATCGCCTCGGTCAACGTCAGCCGCGGGCCGGGCGGCACGAGCCGGGTCGCCGTGGCGGTGGCGACGTTCCAGTCGATGAGCTGCATCGGGCTCACGCTACGTCGCGCGGGCTGCCACGACGGCGTGGGTGGGCCCGCCGGGTCCCCGCGCCCAGCTCAACGATCATGCGCAGCCGCATTGGGCGAGCCGGGCGGCCAGCCGATCGAGTGCCGCTTCGGCCGCCGTCGGCGCCGGGGCGTGGTTGCTGAGAAACGCGAACACGAGCAGCCGGCCGTCGGCGTCGACGACCTGCCCGGCCAACGTGCTGACGCCGGCGAGGGTGCCGGTCTTGGCGCGGACGAGCCCGGCGGCGGCACGCGCGGGCGGACGCCGATATCGGTCGGCGAGCGTGCCGGTGAAGCCGGCGACAGGCAGTCCGGCCGAGACCGGGCCGAACGTCGCTTCGTCGCGGATGACGAGGCGGAGCACGGCCGCGAGCGTGGCCGCGGTCACCCGATCGGCGCGGGACAGGCCGCTGGCGTCCACCAGCCGCACGCCCGCCAACGGGACGCCCAGCCGCCGCAGGGCGGTGGTGAGGGCAGCGGCCTCGCCGGCGAACGACGCGGGCTGGCCCAGCCGCACCGCAAGGGCACGACCGAGGGCTTCGGCGAGGTCGTTGTCACTGACCGTCAGCATCTGCTGGACCAGAGCGGCGACCGGTGCGGAGTCCACGGCCGCGACCACACCAGCGGTCGGCGGCGCTGTTGCCGGCCGCGCCGGGCCGACGACGGTGACGCCGGAGCGGCGGAGGGCGCGGGCGAACACGGCAGCCGCCTGCGCGGCCGGGTCCGGCACGCGGGCGTGCTGGTCCGGACGCAGGCGGCCCTCGTCCACCTCGAGCGCCGACAGGCGCGAAACGTCACCGGCGGTGAAGTAGCCGGCGTTCCAGCCGGGTGCACTGGCCGGGCCGGTCCACGCAGAGGAGTCATAGCGCAACCGCACCCGGGTGGTGCCGGCGAGTGCGGCCGCCACCCGCTGCGCGAGGTCCGGCATCGTCGCCGGGGGTGGGTACGACGCGGGCGCCGGCCGTCGCCTCGCCGCGAGCGTCACGTCACCGCCGCCGACGAGGAACAACGTCGAGCCGGCCCGCACGACTCTGGTCGTCAGCCGAGCCCCCGGGCCGAGGACGTGCAGCGCCGAGACTGCGGTGAGCAGCTTGAGTGTCGACGCCGGTCGGACCGCCGCCCGAGCGGCCCGACCGAACAGGGTCGCGCCCGTCGCGGCATCGACGACGACACCGGCGATCGACCCGCCGAAGGCCGGGTCGCGCAGGGCGTTCCGCAACGTGGCCCGCAGGCCCGGGACGGAGGGCGTCGCCGTGCCGGCCAGCACGGGCAACACGTCAGGTCGGGTCGGGACGGGAGCGGCGCGCGAAGAGGGGATCGGCGCCGCCGCCGGGCGCGTCACGACGTACGCAGCGCCACCACCGGCGAGCACCGCAAGGGTCGTGCACATGGCCACGAAACGGCTGCGCCGCATGGTTTTGCCGACCTCCTCGTCGTGCGCATCGCCCGGCACGCGACACTAACGGCGTGGAATTCGACGTCACCATCGAGATCCCGAAGGGTCACCGCAACAAATACGAGATGGACCACGCGACCGGGCGCATCCGCCTGGACCGCACGTTGTTCACCGCGACGCAGTATCCCGCCGACTACGGGTTCATCGAGGGCACTCTCGGTGCAGACGGCGACCCACTCGACGCGCTCGTCCTGTTGCAGGAGCCGACCTTCCCGGGCTGCCTCATCCGTTGTCGTGCGGTCGGCATGTTCCGCATGCAGGACGAGATGGGCGGTGACGACAAGGTGCTCTGCGTGCCGGCCGCTGACCCTCGACTCGAGCACCTGCAGGACATCCGCCACCTGCCCGAGTTCGACAAGCTGGAGATCCAGCACTTCTTCGAGGTCTACAAGGACCTCGAGCCCGGCAAGAGCGTCGAAGGCGCGCACTGGGCCGGCCGGCAGGAGGCCGAAGCCGAGATCGAGCTGTCCCGCAAGAGGCTGGCCGAGTCCGCAGACGTGCACTGACCGCCGAAAGCCGGCTGCCCGCCGTACCGCGGGGAACCGGTACGGCGGGCAGTGTCTGCGCGCGGCGTCGGTGTCGACGCGCGGGCGGTCAGGCGGTCTTGTGCCGGTCCCGGTTGCCGAGCGAGATGGAGATCCCGAGGTTGCCGGCGATCGCCCGCAGGAACTCGCCCGCGCCGACCAGCACGATGCCGGTGACGACCGGGTTCTGCCAGGACGCGCGCAGCTCCTGACCGAACGCGCGGAACACCGAGTAGTCGATCGCCCAGCACCCGAGGATCGCGACGGCGACCGTCATCGTCGTCGTCAGCGCCCTCGGCGCCTTGACCGGCAGCACCTCGTCGAGCACCTGGCTCACGACGGCGAGCGCCAGGGCCAAGCCCACGAACACGACGAACGCGTACATCTGTTGCCTCCTTTGCGACGCACGGCGCGCCGCTCACCACAGTTCGACCGCAGGCACGAGAGTTGGTTACAGCGGGCCCGCGAATTTGTTTTGCGGTAACCCCTGCGCGGTGAAGGGGGTCTGACCTCGTGCACGTCGACCCGGCGCTCGTCCAGGCGTGTCAGCGCGGTGAGCCGGACGCGCTGGACACTTTGATCCGAGCGACCTACGCCGACGTCTACGCGTTGTGCCGGCGCATGCTCGCCGATCCCGACGAGGCGGCCGATGCGACGCAGGAGGTGTTCGTGCGGGTCATGCGCTCGGTGTTGGCATTCCGCGGGGAGTCGGCGTTCGGGACCTGGCTGCACCGCGTGACGGTGAACGTGTGCCTCACCGCCCTGCGCAAACGGACCCGCGCCCGCACCGCGGGGACCGTCGCCGGCAACACCCCGTTCGCCCTGCCGGGGGAAGAGCTGGCGCTGGCGGGCGAGGCCGACGCGCCGGAAGAGCGTGCGGTGACCGCCGACCTGCTCGCCCGGTCCGAGGCGGCGCTGGCCCAGCTGCCGGAAGACGCGCGCACGGTCGTGGTGCTGCGCGACATCGAGGGGTTGTCGACGAAGGAGGTGGCTGACCTGCTCGACGTCAGCGAGAACGTCGTGAAGGTGCGGTTGCACCGGGCGCACGCGCGGTTGCGGACGATGATCCTGGGCGCCGCTGCGGCGCAGGAAGGTGCGCAGGCATGAGATGGCTCCGGCGCCACCCGCGGCCGCCGCGCGAGGCAGCGCGCCGACCGGCGCCTGCCGACGAGCCGGCCCTGCCGCGGTTCTGCCGCGAGGCACGCGCGGGACTGCCGTTCCTCGTGCGCGGTGAGCTCACCGGCTGGAGCGCGCGGGTCGTCCGCGCGCATGTCAAACGCTGCGCCGACTGCCAGGCGGAGCTGTCCCGGCAGGAGCAGCTCGAGCAGGCGTTGTCGTCGCTGCGGGGCAGCCGGCCGGAGCCGCCGCCGGGGTTGCTCGACGAGCTGCTGACGACGGCGGGCAGGCGCACGGTCCGGCAACGCCTCGCGGTGCCGGCGCGCGGCGCGGTCAGCGGCGCCCGCCCCGGGCTGTCGGTCGCCTTCCTCACCGTCGGAGCCGCGGCGTCGACCGGCATCGGCTATGCCGCCTATCGCGGTGCGCGCTGGGCGTTGTCCCGCCGCCGGTGACATTCCGTCGTCGCCGGGTGCGGCCGGCGCACCTGGCCGGCGCTCACTGGTCGACCAGCGTCTGCCGGTTGTCCGGAGCGACGAGCCGGTGCGCGATCGCGTTCTCGTCGTCGGTCTGCTCCTGCGACGCGCGTTCCGCGGCCACCCGCGCGTCGTACGCCGCGATCTCCGCGGTCAGCTGCAGGTCGTCCCACCCCAGCACCTCGGCCAGAACGGAGGCGACGGGCTTCATCGACTCGGTGCCGCGGTGCGCCGTCTCGATGCTGATCCGGGTGCGGCGAGTCAGCACGTCGTCGAGGTGGAGCCCCGCCTCGTGGGTCGCGGCGTAGAGCACCTCCGCCATCAAGTAGCTGCCGGCTCCCGGCACCGGCTGCAGCCAGGACGGGTCCGCGGCGGCCGGCGCAAGCACCTCGTGCAGCAGGGCGCCGTAGCGGCCGAGCAGGTGGTCGACGCGCCAGCGCGGCAGCCCGAGCTCGTCACCCAGGGACTCCACCTGGTTGGCCAGCGCGTGGTAGCCGTCGGCGCCGAGCAGCGGGATGCGATCGGTGACGCAATGCGGCGCGTGCCGCCCGAGCTCGTCGACGGCGGCGTCGACGGCATGGCGGGCCATGACGCGATAGGTCGTGTACTTGCCGCCCGCCACCGAGACCATGCCGCGCGGGGAATGGCTGATCGCGTGCTCGCGCGACAGCTGCGAGGTCACTTCCTCCTCGCCCGCGAGCAGCGGCCGCAAGCCGGCATAGACCCCGGAGATGTCCTCCGGCGTCAACGGCACGGCCAGCACGCGGTTGACGTGGCTGAGCACGTAGTCGATGTCCGTGCGGCTCGCGGCCGGGTGTGCTTTCGCGTAGTGCCAGTCGTCGTCCGTGGTCCCGACGATCCAGTGCTCGCCCCACGGGATCACGAACAGCACCGACTTCTCGGTCCGCAGGATGATGCCCGTCTCGCTGCTGATGCGGTCTCGGGGGACCACGATGTGGATGCCCTTCGACGCGCGCACCTTGAACTCGCCGCGGCTCTCGGCCAGCCGTTGCACGTCGTCGGTCCACACTCCCGTGGCGTTGACGACAACGCCGGTGCGCACCGCGCACGTCTCCCCGGTCTCGGTGTCCCGCAGCTCTGCGGCGACGATGCGACCGCCCTCCTTGCCGAAGCCGATCACCTCGGTCGAGCTGCGGACGACGGCGCCGTACGCCGCTGCGGTGCGCGCGAGGGTCAACGTGTGCCGCGCGTCGTCGCATTGCGCGTCGTAGTAGCGAATGCCGCCGGTCAGAGCGTCGCGGCGCAAGGCGGGGGCGAGCGCGCGCGCGCCGGTGCGGCTGAGGTGGCGGTGGCGCGGCAGCGCCCGCGAGCCGCCCATTGCGTCGTACATCGCCAGACCCGCTCCGACGTACGCGCGCTCCCAGCCGTAGTGGGTGAGGGGGTAGAGGAACGACACCGGCCGCACGAGATGCGGAGCGAGCCGCGAGAGCATGAGGTCGCGCTCGCGCAAGGCTTCACGTACGAGCTGGAAGTCCATCTGCTCGAGGTAACGCAGGCCGCCGTGGAAGAGCTTGCTCGACCGGGACGAGGTGCCACTGGCGAAGTCCCGCGCCTCGACCAACGCTGTCGTGAGCCCGCGGGTGACGGCGTCGAGCGCCACCCCGGCGCCGGTGACGCCGCCTCCGATGACGAGGACGTCGACCCGGCCGTCGTCCAGCCGTTGCCAGGCGTCGGCTCGCTCGGCCGGACCGAGTCGTGGAGTCCCGCGCACGCGGTCGAGACTACGAGCGGTCGGCGGTCGGGCCGCCGCTCGTCCCGCGGCCCGGTGCGTCGTGCGCTCGGTCAGCCGGCGAAGCGGAACGGCTTGGGCGGCACGTCGAGCCGTGCGCGCGGGCAGCCGGCCAGCGTGAGCCCGCCGTACCCGAGGGCTTCGTCGGTGAGGGAGCCCACGGTCCAACCGCGCTCGGTGCCGAGGCGGGTGACCGTCACGCGATAGATGGTGATCTCGTAGCGGGTCGGGGTGCCGTAGGCCACCTGCAACGACCCGACCAGCTGCGGTTCCGGCCCGGAGCCTCCCGGCCGGTCGAACCGTTGCCACACTGTCGGCTCGGCCAGCCACAGGCCGCCCGTGCGGATGTCGCGCAGCGCCAGCTCCATGAGGATGGAGCGGGCGGACTCCTCCGGCACGATCGCGGCGGGGCGGATGACCTCGGTGACCGCGCCTTCCTCGCCCGAGGCCGCTGAGACCAGGAGCTCGAGCACGTCCTGCGGGGAGTCCCCGCTGTGGCCACCGTCCATCGCGTTCATCGACTTCAGCATCGGCGGCTGCCCGCCCGGACTTCAGGACTGCCGCCGGAATGGTGCGGCCGACGGGCGAGATGACTCGAAAGGACTACGCCGCGGGCGGACCGGCTGGCGCTGGTCCGGGGCAGGTGGAGCCGCCTGTCGGAATCGAACCGACGACCTATTCATTACGAGTGAATCGCTCTGCCGACTGAGCTAAGGCGGCGCGTCCCGCACCGGCGGGACAGCGCCTGGAGTCTATCCGAACAACGGCGCCGTCCCGCACGCTCGGCGGCTGCTCAGCCGCAGTGCAGGCCGTTGCGCGGCACGCGATCGTCGTCGAGGTAGGCGTTGACGGCGTGCACGATGCAGCTGTTGCCGTGGTCGTAGGCCGTGTGACCGTCGCTGTTGAACGTCACCAGCACGCCGCTGGACAGCTGCCGGGCCAGGGCCTTGGCCCACACGTACGGCGTGGCCGGATCGCGCGTCGTACCGATGACCACGATCGGGGGCGCCCCGGCCGCGGTGACCGGGTGCGCCTGCTCCACCGGCGGCACACGCCAGAACGCGCAGGGCAGCGAGCCGTAAGCGATCGCCGCGCCGAAGTGAGGTGCCACCTTAGCGAATGCCTTCGCACTCACGTCGTAGGCGGAGACGGCGCGCGGCGCCGGACGGTCGATGCAGTTGATGGCGAGGTTGGACTCGATGAGGTTGTTGTAGGAGCCATCTGCGCGCCGCCCGGTCAACGCGTCGGAGAACGCGAGCAGCACTCGTCCGTCGCCGTTCTTCGCCATGCCCAGCGCCTGGCGGAGGTAGGACCAGGTCGAGGTGGAGTAGAGACCGGCGGCCAAGCCTTCGAAGTACTCGCCGGGACCGAGCGATCGGTTGCCGACCGGGATGGGATGGGCGTCGATGCGAGCGGACAGCTGGTCGAGTCCGTGCTCCGCAGCCGCCTTGGTGGAGCCCAGCGGGCACTGCCCCGAGGACGCGCAGGCAGCGAGGAAGTCCTGCAGGTCGGTCTCGAACCCCTTGGCCTGCACCCGGTTCTCCGCGGTCGTCGACTGGCTCGGGTCGAGGGCGCCGTCGAGGACCATCGCACGGATGCGACGAGGGAACAGTTGGGCGTACTTCGCGCCGAGGTAGGTGCCGTAGGACGCGCCGTAGTAGGTCAACTTCTTGTCCCCGAGAGCCGCCCGCAGCACGTCCATGTCGCGGGCAGCGTCGATCGTGCCGACGTGCTCGAGGTAGTTGTGGTTGCGTTGCCAGCAGGCGTCGGCGAACTGCCGGCTCGACCGGACGAGGTCGGCGTGCTCCGCCGGAGTGTCCGGCGTCGGGTCGCCATGCACGAACTGGTCCAGCGTCGCCGAGCTCACACAGCGGATCGGCCGGGACTGCCCGACTCCGCGCGGGTCGAAGCTGACCAGGTCGAGATGGCCGATGACGCCCGAGAAGGTGCTCGACGAGCTGCGCAGGTAGTCGACGCCGGAGGCGCCAGGGCCGCCCGGGTTGACGATGAGCGACCCGCGCGCGGAGCCGGTCGACTGTTTGCGGATGACGGCCACCTGCAGGGTCGCGCCCGCCGGTCGGGTGTAGTCCACCGGCACCGACAACTTGCTGCACTGGAAGCCGGACCCGCAGTCGGACCAGCTGAGGTGCTGGCGATAGAACCTCGCGAGCGCCGCCGGGCCGGCCGGGCTGCGGGTCGACCCAGCCGTCACCGCGGGCGACGGGCTCGACGCGACGGAGCCGTGCGCCGACGGTGTCGAAGAGGAGCCGGCGGAGCAGCCGGCCAGCAGGGCGACAGTGCAGAGCAGGCCGGTGGCGGTCAAGCGTCGGATGGCGCGGCTCCTTCGGCCTGGGGGCGGGCGCCACCGGCGACCGCCTCGTCGTACGCGGCCCTCGGTGCGCACACGCTCGCCAACGAGCAACGGCAGGTCTGTCCGCTCGCGGCGAGCCGTACGACGACGGAGCCGCTCGGCACGTTGTGCCCCACCACCCGGCCGGCGCCTTCGTCGGTGTCGACGGTGGAGCCGACCTTCGGCGCCGTCGCCCTGAACTCCTGGTAGAGCGGGTGCTCGTACTTCAGGCAGCACAGCAGTCGACCGCAGGCGCCGGAGATCTTCAGCGGGTTCACCGGCAGGTCCTGGTCCTTGGCCATGCGGACGCTGACCGGCTCGAAGTCCTTGAGGAACGTTGCGCAGCACAGGTCCCGGCCACAGGGCCCGATGCCACCCTGCACCCGTGCCTCGTCCCGGGCACCGAGCTGACGCAGCTCCACCTTCGTGTCCAGTGTGCGGGAGAGGTCGCGGACGAGGTCGCGGAAGTCCACCCGGTGCGGCGCGGAGAAGTAGACGAGGATCCGTTGCGGCTGGCCTCGGTCCAAGTAGTCGACACCCACGACCTTCATCGGCAGGTCGTGCTGTTTGATCAGCCGCTTCGCCGCCACCTTGGCCTCGGCCCGGCGCCGGCGGTTGCGCTCGTCCCGGTCGAGATCGGCGGCAGTCGCGAGACCGACCAGCTGCGGCAGCCCCCCGATCTCGTCGTCGACCCAGGCCGGGGCCCACACGCACTCCGCGACCTCGGTGCCGTCGTCGGTGGGCACCAGCACCTTGTCGCCGACAGCCGGATCGAGATCTCCGGGATCGAAGTAGTAGAGCCGGCCATAGCGCTGGAAGCTGACGGCCATGACCCTCACGCAGGGAGCGTACGTCAGCGGGTGGTCAGCCCTGGTGCAGCGCAACCGCCATCGCCTCGACCGCGAGCAATGGAGCGACATTGGCCTCGACCGCCTCGCGGCAGGTGAGCACCGCCTCGATCCGGCGCAGCGTGGAGTCGGGCGACGACGAGCCGGCGAGACGATCCAGCGACCGACGCAGATCTGCGTTGACCAGCTCGACCGGTGCTCCCAGCTGCAACACCAGCACATCGCGATAGAAGGCGGCGAGATCGAGCAGCGCCCGGTCCAGCGCGTCCCGTTGGGTGCGGGTGGCGCGGGACTTCTGCCGCCGCTCCAGGTCACTGAGAGCCGCCGACGCGCCGCGGGGGCGGGCCCGGCCGCGGCCGCCGACATCCCCAAGCGACTCACGCAACGCCGCAGTTTCGGCCGTGTCGAGCGCATCGATCACGGCACTCGCCTCTTCCTTCGCGGCGTCGACGAGGTTGGCCGCAGCGGTGAAACAACCGCCCACGGTGGCGACCTGGGTCGGCAGTTCGAGCACCTCGCGGCGGCGGCGCTGCGCGTCCTCGTCCCGCGCCAGCCGACGGGCCCGTCCGACGTGAGCCTGAGCGGCGCGCGCGGCGAACGCCGCGATCTCGCGGTCGATGCCTTCGACTTCGAGGTGGCTGGCGATCTCGTCGTACCGGGGGATCCGCAACGTCACCAGCCGGCATCGCGACCGGATCGTCGGCAGCAGGTCCTCGGGCGACGGCGCGCAGAGCAACCACACCGCGCGCGGCGGCGGCTCCTCGATCGACTTCAGCAACGCGTTGAGCGCCTGCTCGGTGAAACGGTCGGCGTCCTCGACGATCGTCACCTGCCAACGACCACGAGTGGGTGCGAGCGCCGCGCGGGTGACGAGCTCACGGGTCTCGGCGACGCCGTAGGACAGACCGGCGGGGCTGACCACCTCGACGTCGGCGTGTGCCCCGGTCATCGCCGTGTGGCAGTCGTGGCAGCCGCCGCAACCACCGTCGGCACACTGCAACGCGGCCGCGAATGCGCGAGCGGCCACCGACCGGCCGGACCCGGGGGGGCCGGTGAACAACCACGCATGGGTCATCGCGCCGGCGCCCCGGACACCAGCCGTGCCGGCGGCGGCAACCGCCGCTTGCAACACGTCGACGACCTCGCTCTGACCGACGAGCGCCGAGAAGACGCTCACCGGCCGATCCCCCCCGGTCGCGAGATCGTCAGCGGCATCGTCACCGCGGTGGCGGTGTCGAGCTCCGGCAGGATCGGCTCGACTCGCGCGAACACTTGTGAGTGCACCTGCTCGATGTCGCCGTGCTCGACGTCGACGACGAGGTAGCGGTTGCGGCCGCGGCGCGCGAGCTCGCGGAACGCCGACCGCACCCGCTGGTGGAACTCGAGCGCCTCCGCCTCCAGCCGGTCGCCGGGTCCGGTCGCGCGCCGCAGTCCCACCGCCGGGTCGAGGTCGAGCAGCACGGTGAGGTCGGGGGTGAGCCCGCGAGTGGCCCACCGGGCCAACCGGCGTAGGTCGTGGTCGTCGATGCTGCGCCCGCCGCCTTGGTAGGCAAAGGTCGAGTCGACGTAGCGGTCGGTGATGACGACGGCGCCGCGTTGCAGGGCCGGACGGATCACCTCGGCGACGTGCTGGGCCCGGTCAGCGGCATAGAGCAACGCCTCGGTGGAGCCGGCGATCGCCGTGTTGGTCGGGTCGAGCAACACCTCGCGTAGCCGCGCCCCGACCCCGGTGGCTCCCGGCTCGAAGGTGAGTACGACGTCGTACCCCCGCGCCGTCAGCCGGTCCGCAAGCAGCCGGGCCTGGGTCGACTTGCCGGTGCCTTCACCTCCTTCGAAAGCGACGAACAGACCGCCCAGCCCCCGGCCGAACGCCGGCTCCCGGCGCAGCAACGCGGCCGTGAGCTCGGCGCGCAGCGGAATGCCCGGCCGGTCGTCCATCATCCGGAAGCAGACACGACCGATGACCGCCGCGCCCACGCCCGCGACGAACATCGTCAACGTGACGCCGTCGAGGCGCACCCGGGTCTCGCCGACGACGACCGAGTGCTGGCCGATGAGGCCCGCGACGAACGGTGCGGCGATGACGAAGGCGAGCAGCACCAACCGCATCATGTTGTAGATGTAGGCGAACGTGCGGGCGCGTTTGTCGTCACTGACCTCGAGCCCCACGAGCGTGATGCCGGTGACCCACACGACGCCCGCGAAGGCTCCCATCAGGTAGGTGAACACCATCGCGAGCAGCAGGTTGGGCATGACGGCGTCGAGCGCGAGCGCCAGCCCGGCGGCGGCGATGCAGATCCCCATGAGCCGGCGGCGGGAGATCCCGGCGAACAGCCGCGGCCCGGCGAACATGCCGGAGGCGAGACCGACGAAGATCGTGCCGAACAGCACGCCGTAGCCGGTGTCGCCGCCGTGCAGGTCGCGGACGAACTGCGGCGCGAGCCCGATGGCGACGGCGCCGGCCGCCACCGCGCCGAGGATGCCGACGACGAGACCGCGCAGCCATCGCTCGGAGCTGATGAACCGCCAGCCCTCGACCATCGACTGCCAGGTCGACGGGCGCTCGCCCGCTCCGTCGGCCGGCGGCTTGGGGCTCGAGATGCTCCTCAGCGTCATGACCGTCACCGCGGAGACGAGGAACGTGGCGGCATCGAAGTAGAGCGCGAGGTCGACCTGATTGCTGCGGAAGTGCGGGAAAGCGTTGCCGAGAACGTGACTGACCTGCGCGAGCAACGCGAACAGTGTGGAGGCGACCACGGCTGAGCCGTAGGTGGTGATGAGGCTGATCCGGTTGGCCGACTCGAGGTGGCTTGCGGGCACCAGATTGGGGACGCTCGCCTCCTTCGCCGGGATCCAGAACAGGGACAGCGCCTCGACGAGGAACGACGCGACGAGCAACCACCACAGCGTGTGCACGATGGGGATCGAGGCGTAGAGCGCGAACCGGAGCAGGTCCGCGACAACCATGGTGTAGCGGCGGTTGAACCGGTCGCCCCACGCACCGGCGAATGGGCCGATGATGACCGCCGGGGCCAGGCGGACGGCAATGACACTCGCGATCGCATAGAGCCGGCCCGAGTAGCCGGAGATCAGGCTCGTCGCGAGCGCCGTCGTGGCGACGAAGCCCAGCCAATCCCCCAGGCTGGACAGCGACAGCGCGATCCACAACCGGCGGAACTCGCGGAAGCTCAGAACGTTGCGGACCTCCCGCTCGCCGGGCGGCTCGGCGGCGACGTCGGACAGATCGCGCACGTGCGCCCCCGGCGCCCGGACGCGTCGACTGCGGGAAATGACGAGCTCCTGTCGGACCGCGGGCACGAGACCCGACCTGCTCTCACTGTAGTCAGGAGAGCGCCCGGACCCGGCTCGTTCAGGCGCGGCTGTGCACGGCAGGACCTAGTCCGACGCGGCGTCCTCTGCACTCCCTGGGGAGGTGCGCTTCGCCGCCTTCTTGGTCGCCGTCTTGGTTGCCTTCTTCGCGGCTTTCTTCGCCGTCGGCGCGGCGGCGGACTTCGCCGTCCGGCCGGAACGCTTGCGCGGCGTCGCCGGCCCCTTGGCCCGCCGTTCGGCCAGCAGCTCGGTGGCCCGATCGATGGTGATCTCCTCGACCGAGTCGCCCTTGCGCAGGCTCGCGTTGGTCTCCCCGTCGGTGACGTAGGGTCCGAAGCGCCCTTCCTTGACGACGACCGGTCGCTGCGTGGCGGGGTCCGCACCGAGCTCACGCAACGGGGCAGCCGCCGCACGGCGACCACGCGTCTTCGGCTGAGCGAGCAGCGCGAGCGCCTCGTCCCGGGTCAGGCTGAACAGCTGCTCCTCGTTGTCCAGCGATCGAGAGTCGGTGCCGCGTTTGACGTACGGGCCATAGCGCCCGTTCTGCACCGTCATCTCCTCACCGGTGCCGGGGTCGAGGCCCAGGGACCGCGGCAGCGACAACAGCCGTAACGCGTCGTCGAGCGTGACGGTCTCGATGCTCATCGTCTTGAGCAACGAGGCGGTGCGGGCCTCACCACCGTTGAGCGGCTGGGTGGTGACATAGGGGCCGTACCGACCGCCGCGCGCGACGATCGGCTCGCCCGTCTCCGGATGCTGGCCGAGCAGTCGCTCGTCACTCTGCTTCTGCAGCAGTGACAACGCCTTCTCGACGGTCAGTTCGTCCGGCGGCAGGTCCTCCGGGACGCTGGCGCGATCGGAGGTCTCCCCGTCGGCGCCCTTCTGCACGTAGGGGCCGTATCGACCGACCCGGACGACGATCGGCTCGCCATCGTCCGTCACGCCGACGGGGATCGAGTTGACCTCACGCGCGTCGATCTCCCCCAGCCGGTGGTGCACCAGCTCCTTGAGCCCCTCGTCACTGTCGCCGGCGCCAGTGCCGAAGTAGAACTCGCCGAGCCACTGCGCGCGTTCCCGCTCACCGGTGGCGATCTCGTCGAGGTCGTCCTCCATCTCCGCGGTGAAGCCGTAGTCGACGAGGCGGCCGAAGTGCCGCTCGAGCAGCCCGACGACGGCGAACGCAGTGAACGAAGGGACGAGCGCGGTGCCGCGCTTGAAGACGTAACCGCGGTCTTGGATCGTGCCGAGGATCGAGGCGTAGGTCGACGGGCGGCCGATGCCGAGCTCCTCCAACGCCTTGACCAGGCTGGCCTCGGTGTAGCGAGCGGGCGGGTTGGTGGCGTGCTCCTGCGGCTCGATGCCGGTCGCGTCGAGTGGCTGCCCCTCGGACAGCTGGGGCAGTCGGCGCTCGCGATCCTCCCGCTCGGTCTGCTCGTCGTCGGTCTCCTCGACGTACGCGCGCAGGAAGCCGGGGAAGGTGATGACCTTGCCGGTCGCGGAGAACTCCGCACTCGTCGGGGTCGCGCCGTCTCCGGTGACGCCGGTGACGCGGACACTGACCGACTGCCCGGTGGCATCGGCCATCTGGGACGCCACGGTCCGCTGCCAGATCAGCTCATAGAGCCGGAACTCGTCGGCGCTGACCTCACCGCGCACCTGGTTCGGGGTCCGGAACCGGTCACCCGCCGGGCGGATCGCCTCGTGCGCTTCCTGCGCGTTCTTCACCTTCCGCTCGTAGCGCCGCGGTGCGTCCGGCACGTACGCCGCGCCGTACAGCTCCCGAGCCTGGTCCCGGGCGGCGGCGAGCGCGGTCTCCGACAGCGTCGTCGAGTCGGTGCGCATGTAGGTGATGTAGCCGTTCTCGTACAGCCGTTGCGCCAGCCGCATGGTCACCTGCGCCGAGAACCGCAGCTTGCGGCTGGCCTCCTGTTGCAGCGTGCTGGTGATGAACGGCGCGTACGGCGAACGGCGGTAGGGCCGCTGTTCGACGCTGCGCACGTGGAAGGTGGCCGCGCGCAACCGGTCGGCCAACGTGGCCGCGGCGCTGGCATCGAGATGGACCGGCGCGTCTTTCCCGTCGCGGTCCGCCGTCAGCTCGCCGGTCTCACCGAAGTCGCGGCCGGTGGCCACCCGCCGGCCGTCGAGCCCGACCAGCGTGGCGGTGAACGACCGAGGGTCGCCGTCATCGGCGGCAGGATCGCCATCGGCGGTCGCGACGACGTGGAACTCCGCCTCGAGGTCCCAGTAGCCGGCCGACCGGAACCGCATCCGGGCCCGCTCGCGCTCCACGAGCAGCCGCGTCGCCACCGACTGCACGCGGCCAGCGGACAGCCGAGGCATGACCTTCTTCCACAGCACCGGCGAGACCTCGTAGCCGTAGAGCCGGTCGAGGATCCGGCGGGTCTCCTGCGCATCGACCAACGCCCGGTTGATCTCGCGGGGGTGCTCCACCGCCTCGCGGATGGCCTGCGGCGTGATCTCGTGGAAGACCATGCGACGCACCGGCACCCGCGGCTTGAGCACCTCGAGCAGGTGCCAGGCGATCGCTTCGCCTTCCCGGTCCTCATCGGTGGCGAGCAGCAGCTCGTCGGCGTCCTTCAGCGCCGACTTCAGCTTGGCCACCTGCTGCTTCTTGTCCGGGTTGACGACGTAGAGCGGCTCGAACCCGTGGTCGACGTCGACGCCGAGCCGGGCCCACGGCTCCTTCTTCTTCTCGGCCGGGATCTCGGCGCTGCTGCTCGGCAGGTCGCGGATGTGGCCGATGGACGACTCCACGACGTAACCGGGGCCGAGATACCCCGCGATCGTGCGGGCCTTCGCCGGGGACTCGACGATGACCAGCCGCAGACGACCGCCGTCGGCAGCCGACGGTGCGTCGCTCGAGGTCGTCCTCGTGCTGGCCACGGATCTCCTTCGTTGGGTCAGGCGCCGCGAGCGTAGCCACTCGCGGGCCAGCAGTCGGCCGGCGCGCCCGGCGGGGGATCGCCGACGAGCTCGCGCAGCCGCAGCAGGCGCCGCTGCCCGACGATGCGGTAGGCGGGCCCGTCCGCCCGCGGCCCCACCAGCAACCCGGGGACGCCGGCGGCGGCCAGCGCCGCGCCCACGGCCGGCCAGGCCGGTTCGTCGTTGGGGCCGAGGGCCAGCGTATACATGCCGCCGCTGCCCGTTCCGGCGGCGAGGCACCACCAGCGCAGCCGTGGCCCGTCGAGCTCCCAGCCCGACGGCGGGAGCTTGACGGCCCCACGGGTCCACGCGTCGGCGATCGGCCGCAGCTCGACCAGCCAAGGCGTTCGTACGGCGGTCGCGGTCGCGGTCGCGGCCGCGCCGTCCGCCTCCGCCGCCTCGACCTCGGCCTGGAGGCCCAGCCGCGCGAGCTCCGCCGACAGCGCCTCGACCCGCCACTGCGCCGCGACCACCACGCTGACCCGTGCGGCATCGTCCCGGCGGACCACCTGCCCGGCCCCCGCCAGCAGCCCGTCGAGATCGCGTAGCGCCGGCTCGCGCGCGGCGGCCGAGAACAGCGACAGCTGGCTCATCGCGGCCGAGGCTACGCGGGCTCAGGGCAGCAGCAACCCGCGATCGACCAGTCCCCGCACGGTCGCGCACACCGCCGGCGCCACGTCGTCGACCGGCTGTTGCAGGGCGGCCGCGAGCACCGCGACGATCGCCCGCAGCGATCGGCTGCCGTCGCAGCCGGCGACCAGGGCCGCGGTCGCTTCGTCACACGGCAGCGTCCAGCGCCAGCCGCCGTCCAGCCGCAGGGCGGCAGCGGCCTCCTCCCACCCTTCGGCTCCCGGCAGCGCCGTGCGGTCCAGCCGCACTGCCGGAGCGACCCGAAACGCCTGCTCCAGCAGGTCGTCGTCGGCCCGGTCGCGCAGCCACTGCACCCGGTCGAACCAGCCGCCGATCTCCTCGCCGAGTGGCAGGTCGACCGGGTGCAGCACCTCCTCGACGAGCACCCGGTGCGGGCCGACCGCGCGTCGCAGCAGCACCCAACCGAAGCCGACGCCCTCGATCCGCTGCTCGGCGAACCAGCGCAGCCACGGCTCGACCTCGGCATCGTCGGCGGGACCCGCGTCCCGGGCCCACGTCGAGACATAGTCGACCGGGTCCTGCGCGTCGCGCTGCACCAGCCACGCGTCGCAGCCGAGCCCACTGACCCACTCGGCCGCCCGATCCCGCCAGTCCTGACCGCGGACGTGCAGCCAGTTGACGAGTAGGTGGGCGGTCCCGCCCTCGGCGAGCAGTCCGGCCGCGGCCCGCACCGCGGCACGGGACAGGTCGTCGCCGGTGCTGGTCGAGGTGGCCACTCCGTCTCGATAGGCGAACCGCCGCTGGGGACCGACCACGAACGGCGGGTTGCAGACGACGAGGTCGAACTCGCGTCCGGTCACCGGCTCCTGGAGGCTGCCGCCGAGCAGCTCTGCCTCGACACCGGACAGGGCGAGCGAGGTCGCGGCCAACGACAGAGCCCGCGGCACCACGTCGGTCGCGGTGACCGCGGCACTGTGGGTGCTGAGGTGCAGCGCCTGCACGCCGCAGCCGGTGCCGATGTCCAGCGCGCGCGCCACCGGTCGCCGTACGACGAGCTGCGCGATGGTGGTCGACGCGCCACCCACTCCCAGGACGTGGTCGGTGCGCTGTGGCCGGCCGTCCGCATCGGGGAGGTCGGACACCACCCACCAGTCGTGCTGTTCGTCGGCGTACGGCGCGAGGTCGTACGCCGGCCGCAGCGCCGTCGAGTCCCCGGTCAGCAGTGGCCCGGCGTCCTCCAGCGGCAGGACGGCGTTCAGCTCGACGGCGGAGACCGTCTCACCGAGCAGGAACAGCCGCACCAGCTGCGCCAAGGGGGAGCGGTCGCCGGCCAGCGTGAGCCG
>DASTWK010000055.1:0-11525 GCA_035776655.1 Mycobacteriales bacterium
GTCGGTGACGGCGGGGCCGTCGCCGACCTGGGTGAGCAGGTCGCCGCAGAACAGCGTGCCGGTCTCCTGCTCGAAGAACATGTGCGACTCCCAGTTGTGCGGCACGTGCGGAGTCGCCAGCTCGACCACTCGCCGCGCCAAGGCGGCGCCGCCGAGCTCGAGCACCTCGCCGTCCTGGAGCGGTCGCGGCGGCCGAGCGAGATGGTCGTCCAGCGAGAGCAGGCAGCCCAGCGCACCGTGGGCGACCTGCGCGTGCGGGGCGACCTCGAGGAACTCGTTGACCGACCCGCACTCGTCGGCCTCGAGGTGGGCGAAGGCGATCCAGCGCAGCCGCTCGACCGGCATCACCCGCTCCACCGCCTCCCGCACGAGCGGGAACAGCCCGCGCATGCCCGTGTGGTAGAGCAGCGGCTCCTCGGCGTCGACGAGGAACTGGTTGAAGGTGAACCCGCCCGGCGCGATGTCCGGGATGCAGGTCGACAGCCGGTAGATGTTGTCAGCGATCTGATCGACGCGAGTCTCCATGACGAGCCCTCCTCGTGGGCTTGGACGGTGGGGTCGGCCCGTAGTGGCGGGTGAACATGGCCACCAGGCCCGGAAGTGCTGCGGTGTAGGTGCCGGAGTCGAACGGCTCCCGCGGAGCGTTGGACAGCTGCTGGCTGACGATCCCGGCGAGGACGATCGTCCAGTCGCGGGTCACCTCGTCGATCGAGGCGTCCGCGCGGAGCAAGCCGCGCTGCTGCAGCTCGCCGAACAGCTGCCGCGCACCGTCGAGCGACCGGACTGCCGGTGCGTAGGCCTCCGGGGACGGCTCGAAGCCCGGCACCGGCCGCCAGAACAGCAGCTGGGAGTACGCCGGGTTCTCGATCGCCCAGCGCACGAACGCCGACCCGGTGTCGACGAGCGCGTCTTCCAGCGTCCCGTGGTCGAGCACCTGCGTCCGGGTCTGCTCGAGGTGCGCGTTGAGCAGCCGCCAGCCGCGCTCGAACAGGGCGTCGTACAAGGCGCCCTTGGAGTCGAAGTAGACGTAGAGCGACGGCGGGCGGATGCCCATCCGCCGCGCGACCTCACCGACCGACAGGCCGGCGACGCCCTGCTCGGCCATGACCGCAGCGGCCACGTCGAGGACCTCCTCGATCGTCTCCAGCCGGCGCCGTTGCCGGCGGTCGAGCGAGACGGCGGCCGGGTCGGCGCCGGCTGCTGAGGGGATCGGCTCCGCGGACATGGCCAGGAGCATGTCCTAACGCCATTAGGACGTCAAGAGCCTGCTAGGGCTGATCTTCAGCAAGCTGTCAGGGCGGCGCGGTGCGATGGTTTCGGCCGGGCCGGGCCACACCCTGACTCAACCGGTCCGGTCGCGGTGCCGATGTTGCAGGACGGGTACAGGCACTGCACCACAGTGCTGCCGCACCGCTATCGCCGATCTCGCCGCCGACCGAAGCAGGACATGTGATCCCATCGCCCAGCCTCGTCGGCACCAGCGCCCGAACGACCCTGCTCGGGGTGGCCCGGCACTCGCTGCCGACGATCGTCGAGGCGACGTTGATCCCGACCGCCCTGTTCTACGTCGCGTGGCTGGCGATCGGCACCTGGGCCGCGTACGGCGTCGCGCTCGCGTGGGCGGGGGGCGCGCTGGTCCGGCGGCTGCACAACGGTGAGCGGGTGCCGGGCATCCTCGTCCTCGCGCTGATCGGCCTCGGCGTGCGGACCGCGCTGGCGGTGGCGACCGGCAGCACGTTCCTCTACTTCGCGCAACCGATCATGGGCACCAGCCTGGTCGCGATCCTGTTCCTCGTCTCGGCGCTGACCAGCCGGCCGTTCGTGGCGCGGTTGGCCGGCGACTTCTATCCGCTGACGCCGGACATCGCTGGTCGGCGCGGCATCCAACGGTTGTTCCGCAACCTCACGTTGCTGTGGGCCGGTGTCCAGCTCCTCAACGCGGGCGCCGGGGCGAGCCTGTTGGTGACGTTGCCGACGGCGGCGTTCATCCCGACCAAGACCGTCGTCGCACTGATGATCACGGCGGCCGGAGTCGTGGTGACGGTGCTGACGTCACTGCGGGTGGCGCGGCACGAGGGTCTGGTCACGACGCCCGCCGCTGCTTGAGCGCCGGCGCTGCGCCCGTCCGCACCGGGTGCCGTCACTGGCCGTCGAGGAACCGGACGCCGGTCAGCTCCTGCGACACCTGCCACAACCGGGCTGCGTCGGCGGTGTTCTTCGACCGCGGCCGCGAGTCGACCTTCTTCGGATGTCCGCGGTTCTCCTGGAACCCGGAGGGGCCGAAGTACTCACCGCCGTGCACGCCCGGTGCGGTCGCGGCGTAGAGCTGTGGCAGCGCCCCCATGTCGGCCGACTGCGCGAAGATCCAGTTGCCGACGTTCATCAGCACACCCATGACGCGGTTGCCGGCCTGCTGGGGGCCGACGGCCTGCAGGTTGGTGGCGGCGTAGCCCGGGTGCGCGGCGACACTGATCGTCTGCGCCCCGCTTGCCGCGAGCCGGCGCTGCAGCTCGTAGGCGAACAGCAGGTTGGCGAGCTTCGACTGCGAATAGACCTGCCACTTGCGATACGAACGCTCGCTCATCAAGTCGTCGAAGTTGATCCGGCCCGGCTTGTGCGCCGTACTGCTGACCGTCACGATGCGCGAACCGGCCCGGTCGCGGATCGACGGCAACAGCTGACCGGTCAGCGCGAAGTGGCCGAGGTGGTTGGTGCCGAACTGCATCTCGAACCCGTCCGCCGTGGTGGCGCGGGGGATCGCCATGACGCCGGCGTTGTTGATGAGCAGGTCGATGCCGTCGTACGACGCGGCGACACGCTGCGCGAACTCGCCGATCGACGCCAGTGAGGCCAGGTCGAGCGACTGCAGGTCGAGGTCGGCCTCCGGCACCTGCTCGCGCACGGCCTTCACGGCCGCCGCGCCGCGGCTCGCGTCCCGACAGCCCATGACGACGGTGGCACCGGCCCGGGCCAGTTCGCGTGAGGTCGCGAGCCCGAGGCCGCTGTTGGCGCCGGTGACGACGGCGACACGACCGGTCTGCGGCGGGATGTCCTTGGCCGTCCATCGACTCATGCCGCGCATGCTCGCACGCACCGGCGGCACCCGTCAGCGGCAGCGCGGCGGGCGGCGCCCGGTTACGCTCACCGGGACATGCTTGATGTGACCGGAGTCGTCCGCACCGGTGTCACCGTGGCTCGACGGAGCACCGATGTCGCGCTGGCGCTGCCCCGGATCGCGCTCGCGCTCGAACGTCTCGCCGACCACGCCGACGACCTGCGTCGGCTGGCCGACACCGGTGACGAGCTGCGTCGGCTGTTGCAGTCGGCGTCGAGCCAGGACGTCGTGCAGGCACGCGAGACGTTGCAGCGGGTCGCCGACACCGTCACCCAGCTCAACCTGGCGGTCGCCTCGTTGAACACCACCGTCAGCCCCCTGCAGGGTGCCACCGAGCGGCTCGGCCGGCTGGTCGACAAGCTGCCGCAGCGCGGCGGCCGGCGCATCTTCGACATGGGGCCGGGCGACCTCGGCCGGGGCGACGTCGGCGGGCCGGGCGCGTGAGCGTCGTTGCGGTCGAGCCGGCGCGACCCGCGGCCCTGGCCGGGCCGACGACGCTCACGCTCGGGTTCGCCGGCGCGGTCCTGCTGCGCGCGGCCCTGGCCGGTGTCGACGGGGCGGCCTCGCTCCGCGCCGGGCTCGCGTTCGCTGCCGTGCTCGTCGTCCTCACCATCGCCGCGCGCACCGACCGGCCCCGACTCAACGGAAGGGTGCTCGCGCTCGGGCTTGCCGGCGTCGCGGTCCTGGTCCTGCCGGCGACGATGAGCAACGGCGTCGGCGACCTTCGGCCGGGCTTCTTCGGCTGGGCGGCGGCGACGGCGGTGGTGGCGACCGCGGAGGAGGCGTTCCTGCGCGGGGCGTTGTTCGCGGCGCTCAGCCGGTGGCGCGGTGCCGACGTCGCTGTGGTGGGTTCGGCCGTGGCCTTCGCCGCGCTGCACGTGCCGCTCTATGGCTGGCACGTGCTGCCACTGGATCTCGCTGTCGGTCTGCTGCTCGGCGCGCTGCGGTTGGCCGCGGGCACCTGGGCGGCGCCGGCGGTCGCGCATGTGGGGGCGGATCTCGTCGGTTGGTGGCTGGTGTGACGAGCGCCCGTCGTACCGGCAGCTGGCTCGCGGTCGCCATCGCGGCGCTGCTGCTGGCGTGGGTCGTGGCGCCGGCCGCGGTGCCGATCTATGACGGCATCGGCAACCCGGACGAGCCCTATCGCTATGTGCAGCCACCGCCCACCGCGAAGACGACGAAGAAGCCGACCCGCGCCGTCGGCGTCGTCACGGTGCGCAACGGCGTCAGCGGGGGCCAGTTCGCGAACAGCGCGGAGCAGGGGCCGCAGATCAGCGTGTTCGTGCCGCCGGGCGCCCTGCAGGTGCCGCCCGGTGTGCAGCGCATCACGGTGACGGCGACGCCGCTCGCGCCGCAACCGCCGCTGCCGACCGACGGCACGATCGTCACCAACGTCTACGACATCACCGCGACCGCCAATGGGCACCCGGTGAGCATCATCGGGACCCAGCACCAGGCGCCGTCGATCCAGATGCGCGCGCCGACGGCGCAACAGCCGGGTCCGGTGTTCGAGCGGCGTACGCCGAATGGTTGGCAGCAGATCCGCACGATCCGCGTCGGCGTCGACATCTACCAGGCATCGCAGGTCACGTCCTTCGGGCAGTACGCGCTGGTGCGGCTGTCGACGCAGCCGGCCCCGACGAAGAGCGGCGGCGTCAATCCCGGCCTGCTTGCGGGCGGCATCGCGCTGTTGGTCCTCACCGGGCTCATCGTGGTGATCCGGTTGGTGCGCACGCGGAACCCGGCGTCATGACCTACTCGCTCGTCAACATCGCCGCGGTCGTCCGCGACGCCGCCCGCCGCCCCACCGGCGCGTTGCTCGCGACCGACCTGCGCCGGGTGCTCGCCCTCGGCCGCGAGCGGCTGGCGATGCTGGACGCGCCGGCGCCGGCGGCCGACGCACCGGCGCGGCGGGAGGTCCTGCTGGCCCGGTGCCGCGCCGAGCCGCGGGCACTGGAGGTGCTGGGCAGCACCCGCGCAGCCGCCCGCGCGGCGGGGCGCAACCCCGGGCCGTCGGCCGGGCTCGACACCTGGGCCGCGGCGTTGCCGCGGCTGGAGGCGGCGCCGCTGGGCAGCGGCGACGAGCTGCGCCGGTGGGTCCGCGACGAGCTGCTCGCGGTGGCGTGGGAGCGCAGCGGTGACCTCGCGGTGGCGCGCTGGCCGCGCGCGCTCGATGTCGTCACCGACGGCCTGCTGGCGACCTGGCTCGGCTGCCCCGACGACGAGCTGGCCGCACCGTGGCGCGCCGCGGCGGCTGACCTGCCGCTCGCCGAGGTCGGCGACACCGCAGTGCGGTCGGTCATCACCGGGGTCGCCGCTGCCCACGTCACCGCGCTGGCCGCGGCCGGGGCGGCGTTGCGCGCGGCCAAGGCCGACGGCTGGTCGTGGCCGGTGGCGATGCACGAGGCCTGCTGGGCAGTCGAGCTGACCGGTCGGGGTAGCACCGCCGCAGCCGCACAGCTGGCCGCGCTGCAGGCCCTGCTCGACGTCACCGGGGCCCCGTTGCTGCGCGCCGACATCGTCGCCGCGGTCACCGCCGCCGTGCACGCAACCGTCGTCGCGGACGTGCTCGACGGGCAGACGCTCGCCGCGATGTGTACGCCGCTGCTGGCCCGGCTCTGACTAACGTTTGGGCATGGACGAGAAGACCGCGGCCGACGTCGTCGAGCTGCTCCGCGCCCGGCAGATCTTCGCCTCGGTGAACCGACGGGCCGGTGTCTACAACGTCGGCGTACGCGTCGTCATCCCCGACGGCCGCGAAGCCATCTGGGACAACGACGGCGCCGCGGGGCTCGAAGCGATGGTGCTGCGCGACGGCGTGCTCGTCGGATTCGTCCCGCAGATCCCCGACAGCGACGACCTCGACGCGACGACGATCGCCGGCATCATCGCCGACGCCGACTACGACAGCAGCTGAGCGACCGGCGGGTCAGCCGAGTGGGCCGTGCACGAGGTCGCCGCCGTTGACGACGTGGGCGAGCATCGGCGCCAGCTGACGCAGCTCCGACAGGTGCAGCCCGGTCAGCTGCGTGAGCTTGGACTCCCCCTCGGCCGTGAGCCGCAGCCGCACCACCCGTGCGTCGGTGTGGTCGCGGTGGCGCTCCAGCAACCCGCCGGCCTGCGCCCGGTTGACCAGCTCGACGGCACTGTGGTGGCGCAGCATCAGCGAATCCGCCACGTCACCGATCGTCGGTGGCTCGCCGCCTGGGTGGCCCTTCACCGCGAGCAGCAACTGGTGCTGGGCGCTGGTGAGGCCGACGGCCTTCGCCTGCTCCTCGCTCCAGTGGTTGAACCGGCGCAACGCAGTGCGGAACGCGAGCAGGGCCTCGTAGTCCACCTGAACGTGCGGCTGCATCCTGTGTGTTTAGCAAACCTCGTGGCAGGGTGCCAGCGTCGAGGCCGATCCCGCGGGGTAGGCCGCAGCCACATCCACGTCGAGGGGAGCCCCCGGTGTTGCGAGGACTGGCACGTCGCCTGCTCGGTGTCACGTTCGTGGTCGGTGGGATCGAGGCGCTGCGCGACGCCGACCGCCGGGCCCGGCAGCTGGACCGCCACGGCGAGCTCGGTGGGGCCGACCCGCAGCAGGTTGCCCGCGGTCTCGCCGGGGCACAGATCGCGGCCGGCGGGTTGTTGGTGCTCAACCGGTTCCCCCGGCTGTCGTCGCTGGTGCTGGCCGCGACGGTGGTGCCGGAGGCTGCGACCGCGCATGCCTTCTGGGCCGAGTCGGACAAACAGCACAGCGAAACCCAGCGCACGTTGTTCATGCGCGACCTCGGCCTGCTCGGCGGGCTCTTGGTGTCGGTCGACGACAAGGGCCGGCGCCACTCGATGGGCCGGCGCGCCCGCCGCGCGGCCAAGAGCACCGCGAAGAACACCGCCAGGGCCGCGAAGGGTACGGCGAAGGCGGCCGTCCAGCGCGTGCACTGACGCCCCGCTCGACGTCGCTTACTGCGATCGGACGCCTCGGTCACTGTTGCAGGAAGCAGACGTCGACGTCCCACTTGGCGAAGCCGAGCCGCTCGTAGGTGCGGATCGCGTTGGTGTTGGTCTCGTCGACGTACAACATGACCTGCGACAGCCCACGGGCGCGCAGGTGCTGCAGTCCACGCAACGTCAGCGCCGGGCCGAGGCCCTGCCCCTGCATGACCGGATCGACTCCCACGACGTAGACCTCGCCGATCGGGTCGTGGTGATGGTCGTGGTCGTGCTCCCCCTCCTGCGTGCCGTGGATCGTCGTGCTCTGCGCGCCGTGAACCTTCGTCCAGTGGAACCCGACGAGCTCGCCGTCGCGTTCGGCGAGGAAGAAGCCGGCGGCGTCGAACCACGGCTCCTGCTCGCGCATCCTGACGTCGTCGAGCGTCCAGCTGCCCTGGTCGGGGTGCTGAGCGAAAGCGCGGTTGTTGACCCGCAGCCACGCCTCCTCGTCCTGGCCGACGACGAACGTGCGCACCGTGACGCCCACCGGCCACTGCGGCTCCGGCACCGGCGCGAACAGCGACCGGCGCAACTGCCACAGCACCCGCTCGCGCCGGAAACCCATCGACCGGGCCAGCTCGATCGCGCCGGAGTCGCGGCCGTGCGCCCACAGCCGCAGCCGCCCGTCGGTGTCGGCGGCGATGGCCTCCACGAGCTGCCGGCCCAGCCCGACCCCGCGGTGCGCCGGTGCGATCGCCAGCTCCGCGCTGGCCCCCTCGACCGCGTCGGTGGTGTCGAGGTGGCCGTAGCCGGCGAGCTCGTCGCCGACGTGGACGAGGAAGTTGCGGGCGGGAGCGTCCCCGCCGTAGCGCAGGTGGAGCATCACGTGCTCGGAGAGCGGACGGACGCCGTCGTGGGCGGTGACCTCGTCGACGAGCGCGACGACCCGGCGGACCTCGTCCGGGTCGAGCCGGGCGTGGCGCTCGATGCGCGCGGCGACCTCCGTCATGCCCCGACCCTAGTGACCGCCGGGCTCAGCGGGGCGCGGGCACGACCTCACCGTCGGGCAGCGGCGCGACCGGTGGCGTCACGAACTTGTAGCCGACGTTGCGCACGGTGCCGATGAGCGCCTCGTGGTCGGCGCCGAGCTTGGCCCGCAACCGGCGCACGTGCACGTCGACGGTGCGGGTGCCGCCGAAGTAGTCGTAGCCCCACACCTCTTGCAGCAGCTGCGCGCGGGTGAACACGCGGCCGGGGTGCTGGGCGAGGTACTTGAGCAGCTCGAACTCCTTGAACGTCAGGTCGAGCGCCCGCCCGGACAGCCGGGCCTGGTAGGTCGCCTCGTCGATCGTCAGCTCGCCGGAGCGGATCTCCTCGGCCGGGGTGTTGTGCGCCGCGGCCGCCCGACCGAGCGCGAGCCGCACCCGCGCCTCCACCTCGGCCGGGCCGGCGGTGTCGAGCAGGACGTCGTCCAGGCCCCAGTCGGCCGCGATGCCGGCGAGCCCGCCCTCGGTGACGACCGCGATCAGCGGAGCGGACGCCCCCGTCGTACGCAGCACCCGGCAGGTCGCGCGCGCAGCCAGCAGCTCGCGCCGCGCGTCGAGGATGACGACGTCCGCGGGCGGCGCGTCGACCAGAGCGGCGGCCTCCAGCGGCAGCACGCGCACGGTGTGACCGAGCAGCGCGAGGGTCGGCAGCGCCTCCGCCGAGGAGCCGGGCGCGTTGGTGAGCAGCAGCAGCGTGGCCATGCGGTTTCTCTTCCAGCAGAGCGCACCTCGTGCCGGCGGTGCGCGGGGCGACGCTGCCCGGTGCGAAAACGATCGAGGTCAGGATAACTGGCGCGGCGCGGGGTGGGGACAATGACGCCGTGTCCGCGCCCGCCCACCCTGCCGATCTGCTCCGGGCCGGCGGCACCGAGCTGGCGTTGTGCACCGACGACGGGGAGCGGCTCGCGGGGTTGCACCTGCCGCCGGCGGAGGGCGCCGAACTGCCGGCCGCCGCGGTCGTCGTCGCGCACGGCTTCACCGGCTCACTGGCCCGCCCGGCGCTGCAGGCGATCTGCTCGGCACTGAGCCGGCACGCGGGCGTGGTGGCGTTCGACTTCCGCGGGCACGGCCGCTCCTCCGGGTTGTCGACGCTCGGCGACCGCGAGGTGCTGGACCTGCAGGCTGCGGTGGCCGCCGCCCGCGACCTCGGCTATCGCGACGTGGTCACCTGCGGCTGGTCGATGGGTGGGTCGATCGTGCTGCGCCACGCCGCGCTCGTCGGCGGTGTCGAGGCGGTCGTCAGCGTCTCGGCGGTGAGCCGGTGGTTCTACCGCGACACCGCACCGATGCGCCGGGTGCACTGGGCGATCGAGACCCGGCTGGGCCGGCTGTTCGCGCGCCGCATCATGCGGACGCGGATCTCCCCCCACGGCTGGCCGGAGGTGCCCGAGGCGCCGGTCGAGGTGGTCGAGCGGATCAGCCCGATCCCGTTGCTGCTCGTGCACGGGGACAAGGACCACTACTTCCCAATCGAGCACCCGCAGGCGCTGTTCGCCGCCGCCGCCGAGCCCAAGGAGCTGTGGCTGGTCGAGGGTTTCGGCCACGCCGAGACGGCCGCGACACCGGAGCTGCTCGACCGCATCGGGGCGCACCTGCCGGCCCTGCTCGCGCGCGGGCCGGGCCGCTGATGGCGACCGGCACGATCCGCTACTGGGCGGCCGCGCGCGCCGCCGCGGGAGTGGCGGAGGAGCCGTACGCCGCCGCGACCCTCGCCGACGCACTCGCGGCCGCGCGCGAGCAGCACGGCCCGGACCTCGGCAAGGTGCTCGACTGCTGCTCCTACGTCGTCGACGCCGCCCCCGTCGGCGGCCGGGACCACGCCACGGTGCCGCTGACCGACGGCGGCTGCATCGAGGTGCTGCCGCCGTTCGCCGGCGGCTGACCCGCGGGTCGCCAGCTGACGCCGCGGGTCGCCAGCTGACGCCGCGGGTCGCCGGCTGACGCCGCGGGTCGCCGGCTGACGCCGCGGGTCCCCGGCTGCGCCCGGAGCGCCGCGGGTCGTCGCGGGCGGGTGGCGCGACCGCCGGTCGGCCGACTGAGATCATGATCGGCGTGTCCCCGCCGGCCCCGCGCACTGCCGTCATGGCCACCGGGCTGGCCGCCGGTGCCGTCGCAGCCGCGCTCGCCGGGCTCGCGGTGCTCGGCGCGGGCGCCCTTGCCGCCGGAGTCTTCGCCGTGCAGGTCGTGCTGGCGCTGGCCTGGCTCGCGGCCCTCGACGCGCCCGCCGGAGGCGGCGCATTCGTCATCACCGTGGCCGCCGCCGGCGTGATGGACGGCATCCTCGGCACCGCCCTCACGCCGGACATCGGCCGCGCCGCCGGCGTGGTCGGCGTGGCCGTCGTGATCAGCCTGCTGCACCAGCTCGCCCGCCGGCCGCGGACCGGAGTGACCTTGTCGTACTCCGGCACCGTCTCCGCGGCCGTGCTCGCGCTGGCCGGCGCGGCTTACCTGGCCCTGCACGTCGAGGGCGGCGGCGACGTCGCCGACGTGTCCGCCCTGGTCGGCGCCGGCGTCGCACTGGCCGCGGCGCGGGTGGTCGACGGGTTCGTGCCGCGCCCGGCGGTCCTGGCGGGCAGCCGGCGCGGCGTCGCCGGTTTGGCCGTCGGCCTCGGTGCGGCCGCCGCGGTGGGCTGGGGCTACGGCGCGAGCAGCGCCGCGCTGGGCGTCGATCGGTCGATCCGCCTCGCCCTGGTGACGGCGGTCATCGCCCTGATCGCCGACCTGGCCGTCGACGCGGTGCTGTCGGCGGCTCCGCCGCGAGACGAGCGAGCCCGGTCCGCGTTGCCGCCGCTGGGCATCCTGCTGCCGGTCGTCCTGGCCGGCCCGGCGGCTTACGTCACCGGCCGCATCCTGCTCGGCTGACCTGCCGGTCTGGCTGAACCGGCGGCCGGTGGTGTGCGTGGATGAGGTGTGGTCGCATCAACCCCGGCGCGGGACTCGGCGCTGCGACTGCTCTACGAGCAGCACGCGGGCCCGCTGCTCGCCTACGCCTTGCGGCTGACCGGCGGCGACCGCGGCCGGTCTGAGGACATCGTGCAAGAGACGTTGCTGCGCGCCTGGCGGCACCCGCAGGCGCTCGACCCCGAACGCGGGCCGGTGCGGTCATGGCTGTTCACGGTCGCCCGCAACATCGCCGTCGACGCCCACCGGGCCCGACAGGCCCGTCCGCGCGAGGTGGGGGACGAGGCGCTGGCGCTGGTGCCGGCGATGGACGAGATCGAGCAGGCGCTCGACACCTGGCTGGTCGCGGACGCCCTCGCGACGCTGTCGGCGGACCACCGGTCGGTGTTGGTGGAGACCTACTATCGCGGCCGGTCGGTGGCCGAGGCGGCGAGCGTCCTCGGCGTACCACCGGGCACCGTGAAGTCCCGGACGTTCTACGCGCTACGGGCCCTGCGGCTGGCCCTGGAGGAGCGGGGGGTGACGTCGTGACCCTGTCCTGCCCCGAC
>DASTWK010000056.1:0-21049 GCA_035776655.1 Mycobacteriales bacterium
GCCAACGCCGACGGCGAGGTGCTGCTCGTGGGGGTCGGGTCGCTGGTCGCCGCCGCCGTCGACGCCGCGGAGCTGTTGCGGTCGCAGGGTGTCGCGGTCACCGTGGTGGATCCGCGCTGGGTCCTGCCGGTAGACCCGGCGCTGGTCGAGTTCGCGGCGGCGTTCCGGGTCGTCGTCGTCGCCGAGGACGGGGTCGTGACCGGCGGAGTCGGTGACGCCATCGCCCGGGCGCTGCGCGATGTGGGCGCGAGGACCCAGGTCGAGACGTTGGGGCTGGCGGCCGCATTCGTCCCGCACGGCCGCCGCAACGACCTGCTCGCCGCAGCCGGGCTGGACGCGGCCGGCATCGCCGCGACGGTACGGCGACTGCGGGGGGCCGAGGTGGCGCCGTCGCTGCGGCTGGTCGGGGTCGGCGGCGGTCAGCCGAGCCGGCGAGACAGCATCCGATAGACGCCGGGAGCGAGACCGCGCAACCGGATCGGCAGCCCGAGCCACCGCGGCACCACCACACGAGGTGTTCCGCGCTCGACCGCGTTCGCGATCGCCACCGCCACCCGCCCGGGCGGGATCGGCCCCGGGAAGCCGCGGTCATACGGCGCGCCGCGGCGGGCGAAGAACTCGGTCGCGACGACACCGGGCAGCACCGAGCACACCGTCACGCCGCTGCCCCGCAGCTCCTCCCGCAACGGCTCGACGAAACCTTCCACGGCCGCTTTGGTGGCGGAATAGACGGTCTCGTGCGGCACCAGCAGGGCGCCGGCGATCGAGGAGACGACGACGATCGCTCCGCGTCGTTGTTCGAGCAGGTGCGGCAGGGCGGCTCGAGCCAGCAGCATCGGCGCGCGCACGTTGACCGCGAGCAGCTCGTCGATCCGCTCCGGCGGCATGGCCGCGAACGCGCCCGCATGGCCGATGCCGGCGTTGGCAACGACCGCGTCGACCCGGCCGTGCGCCTGCAGCGCCGCGGCGACGACCCGCTCCGCATGCGCCGGGTCCTGCACGTCCTCGACCACCGGTGTGGCGTCGAGCCGCTCGGTCAGCTCGGTGAGCCTGGCGCGCGTCCGCGCGACGAGCACCAGCCGCGCCCCGCGCCGGTGCAGCTCCTCGGCGGTGGCACGGCCGATGCCGGCGCTCGCACCGGTGACGATGACGACCGAGTCCCGCAGCTGCACCCGGTCATTGTGGCGGTGTGCCCTCTCTAGACTCAGAGGATGGACAAAACGGTCGTTTGCGGCGCGCTGGCAGCGGCGACCGTCGCGCTCGTCGCCGGTTGCGGGAGCGGCAGCGCGTCGAGCGGTTCGACCGTCACGCCGCCGGCGGCGGCCGCGTCGGTGCACTCGCCGGCCGCGCCGACGGCGGTCACCCCGCCGGCGTCCGCCTCGACCTCGGCGTCGCCATCGGCTGCGGTCTCGTCCGCGGCGGCCGGCTCGGCCGCGGCGGGCAGTGGCACCGGCACCGCGACCCGGTCGCGGTCGACCCAGCAGCAGCCGGGCGGCGACACGGTGGCGCTGACCCCGCCGGGCCGCTACCGCTATCACCTCGCCGGCTCCGAGTCATCCGCGCTCGGCAAGCGCACGATCGACGGCACCAGCACGCTGGTGGTCGACCCGCCGCAGCACGGACGTCAGCACACCGCCACCGACGGAGCCGACGGACACTCCGAACAGACCGTGCTCGCCCGGCGTACCGGTCTCTACCTGGCCGACATCAAGATGTCGCAGCAGGGCTTCAGCGAGGAATTCCGTCCGCGCAGCCCGGTGCTGCTGCTGCCGGCGACGGCCCGGGCAGGACGGTCATGGCAGTGGCAGATGACCTCGACCGACGGGAAATACACGCTGCACGCGACGCTGCAGGTCACCGACCCGAGTGGCTCCGCGGCGGTGCACGGACAGCGAGTGTCGACGGTTGTTGTGTCGAGTGTGCTGCGCATCACCGGCAACGCCATCACGATGACGATCCACCAGCGCGACGAGGCGACCCGGGACGGTCTGATCGTGCAGGAGCACGCGGTGGGCGACGGCACCGCCTACGGCACCAAGTTCCACACCGACACCACGCGCACGCTCACCTCCCCACCCCGCTGACCGGAGGAGCTGCCGTGTCCGACAGTCACACCTGGGAGCTGCGCAACCCCGACGGCGGCATGCTCGGCACCGAGTTCGCCCGCGGCGTCGCCGCGCCCACCGACGTGATGCTCGCCCACTCGTTGCCCGCGCGGGTCACGGTCGTGGTGCGCGAAGCGGACGAGCGGGTGGTCGCGCGCGGTGAGGACCTCGTGGGGGAGACCGACGCGCCGATGGCGCGACTGCACGTTGACGGAGAAGAGGTACGTCGGGAGAACGTCTGGCCGGACCAGTCCGATGTCGGCCGGCCGGTCATCCTGCCTGGTGGCGAGATCGGCATCCTCTGCGAGTGGTGGCACGCTGACGACCACAGCGAGTGGCGCTGGAAGGTCGAGTTCAGCAACCACGTGTAGGAGGGCCCGGGCCTTGCGGCCCGAGCCCTCCCTGGTGTCCGGTCGTGATGGCTACAGCTCGACCGGTGCCGGCGTGTGGGCACCGAGGGTCGGGAGCACCTCCACCTCGGGAGACACGCGGCGCAGGTGCCAGAAGCCCAGCGCCGACAGCAGCAGCATCAGACCGGCACCGGCGAAGCTGGCGATCGCGGCGATGCCGGCGATCTCACCGACCTTGCCGAACGCATAGGCGTTGAGCAGCAGCCCGCGCAGCGTCTCGCCCATGAACAGCGTCTGCCGCTGGCCCGACAGCTCTGCCAGCTTCGGGTCGTTCGGGTTCTGTGCCTGCAGGGCGAGGTACTGCCCGCTCACCTGGCTGTAGGTCTGGCCACCGGCCACCTCCTGCAGGTGGACCTTGATGTAGTGGTCAGCGAAGACCTGCGCCTCTTGCCCGGTGAGGACCTGCTTCCCGGCGTACGGGGTGACGTACTTCGTGATCTCCGCGTTCTTCTGCGCGGCGATCCCCGCCTTGTCCGGGAAGAAGACCTGCTGCTGGGCGAGCTGCGTCCGGACGCTGTCGGACGCGAAGCTGTGCCCCCAGGTCAGCAACCCACCTGCGACCGCCAGCACGATGGCCACGACCAGGCCGCCCGTCGAGAGCAGCGCGTCGAATGTCTTGCGGCGCATTGTCGTCTCCTTTCGCCGCGGGAGCCGGTCGGCTCCGTTGACTTCACAGTCGCTCCGTCGGGGCGGCCGGACGTAGAGACGAACGTCGCGTCCGCCGCCGCCGAAAGGCCCGACTCCGCTGGGACCTTGGTCCCTAGGGAGGAGACTCTGCCGCTGGGGACAATGGCCGCATGAGCGACGACGGCCGCCGGATCCGAGTGTTTCTGCTCGACGACCATGAGGTCGTCCGCCGCGGGGTCCGCGACCTGCTCGAGTCCGAGGGCGACATCAGTGTCGTCGGCGAAGCCTCGACCGCGGCGGAAGCGCTGTCGCGGTTGCCGGCGGTGCGACCGGACGTCGCGGTCCTCGACGTGCGGCTGCCGGATGGCGACGGGGTCAGCGTGTGCCGAGAGATCCGCGACCAGCTGTCCGACGTTGCCTGCCTGATGCTGACGTCGTTCGCGGACGACGAAGCGTTGCTCGACGCGATCCTCGCCGGAGCTGCGGGTTACGTGCTCAAGCAGGTGCGCGGCGCGGACATCCTCGGCGCGGTGCGCACGGTCGCCGGAGGCGGCTCACTGCTCGACCCGCGCACGACGGCGCGCGTCATGGAGCGGCTGCGCGAGCAGGCGACGGCCAAGGACCCCCTGTCGGAGCTGTCGGAGCAGGAGCGCCGCGTTCTCGAGCTGATCGGCGAGGGCCTGACCAACCGGCAGATCGGCGTACGCATGTTCCTCGCGGAGAAGACCGTCAAGAACTACGTGTCCAACCTGCTCGCAAAGCTGGGCATGGAACGACGGACCCAGGCCGCAGCGTTCGTCGCGCGCCTCGACCAGCACCACGACCCGGGCTGACCTAGCTCGGGAGCGGCACCCGCCAGGTGACGACCGTGCCGCCGCTCGCACCAGCAGTGGCGGTGAAGGTGCCGGACTGGTCGCGCGCCCGCGTGGCCAGGTTGGCCAAGCCGCTGCGCCGTCCGCCGGCCGGCAGCCCCTTGCCGTTGTCGGTGACGGTCAGCTGGACCCCGTCCGGCTCGGCACGCACGTCGACCTGCGCCGCGCTCGCGCCGGCGTGCCGGGCGACGTTGGACAGCGCCTCGCGCACCACCGCGAGCAGCTGCTCGGCCACCGGCGCCGGCACCAACGTGTCTACCGGCCCCCGGAACGAGACCTCCGGTTCGAAACCGAGGCTCCCGGCCGCCGCCCGGATCGCGGTAAGCAGAGCCGACCGCAACCCCTCGCCGGAGTGGGGAGCCGGTTGTTGCAAAGCGAAGATCGTGGTCCGGATCTCCTTGATGGTCCCGTCGAGGTCGTCGACCGCCTGCCGCACCCGGGCCGCCTTCTCGGGTGGCTCCATCCCCCGCACGGCGCCCTCCAGGGCCATCCCGGTCGCGAACAACCGCTGGATGACCAGGTCGTGCAGGTCGCGCGCGATCCGGTCGCGGTCGCCGAGCACCGCCAGCTGCTCGCGGTCGGCGGCGGCGGCGCCGAGACGCAGCGCGATCGCGGCTTGGCCCGCGAAGCTCTCCACCAGCCGCAGCACCTCGTCGCCGAAGCCGGCCTTGTCGCCGACGCGCGCGACGACCAGGGTGCCGAGGGTGTTGTCGGCCGAGCCGAGCGGCACATAGAGCGCCGGGCCCACGCCGGCCGCGCGCAGCAGGCCCGGCCAGACCCGCGGATCGGTGCGGGCGTCGTTCACGGCGATCGGGGTGCCGTCCCGCATGACCGCGGCGGCCAGCGACTGCTCCGAGATCACGCCGCCGCGCAACGCCTCCGCGCCGTCCCCGTCGGCTACCGCCACGTCGAGCCGCCCGTCGGTGCGGGGCAACGCCAGCAACGCCAGGTCGGCATGGGCGAGCTCGCGTGCCTGCTCGACCAGCGTCGGGAACACGTCCTTCGCGGTCGCGCCGGCGAGCAGCCGGGTGGTGATGTCGCTCGCCGCCTCCAGCCACCGCTGACGGCGCTGCGCCTGCTCGTAGAGCCGCGCGTTCTGCACGGCGAGCCCGGCGGCGGACGCGAGCGCGAGCACGACCTGCTCGTCCTGCTCGGTGAACTCGCCGCCGCCCCGCTTCTCGGTCAGGTAGAGGTTGCCGAACGCCTCGCCCCGGACGCTGATCGGCACCCCGAGGAACGTGCGCATCGGTGGGTGGTTCGGCGGGAAGCCGTACGACGCCGGGTGGTCGGCCAGGTTCGCGAGCCGGATCGCACGCGGCTCGTTGATGAGCACGCCGAGCACGCCCCGTCCGTGCGGGAGGTCGCCGATCTGGGCGCGCAGTTCGTCGTCGACGCCGACGGTGATGAACTGGCTCAAGCGGCTGTCACCGCTGGGGTCCAGGACGCCCAGCGCGGCGTACTGCGCGTCGGCGAGCTCAGCCGCGGTCTCCACGATTCGCCGCAGCACGGCGTCGAGGTCGAGCTGAGAGCCGATGGCGACGACTGCCTGCAACAGCGCCTGCAATCGGTCGGCGAGCAGCGCGACTCCCTCGACCCGCTCGACGACCTCGCTCACCAGCGCCCGCAGGTCGAGCTGCCCCAGCGCCGGCATCGACGGCTGCGGGGCTCCGCGCTCGGGCGTGCTCACTACCTCAGCCTAGGAAAGCGGGCCGCTCGGCCCACCTCGGCGGGACTTTCGCCCCTGGAGCGGAGCCCCGCTCCGGGCCGACGCTGTCGTCATGGCAGGTCCACTCCAGCAGATGTCCCGCGAGCAGTGTCTCGACCGGTTGCGCGCGCACGCGGTCGGCCGCATCGCCGTCACCCACCAGGCGCTGCCGGTCATCGTCCCGGTCAACTACACGCTGCTCGGCAGCTCCGTCGTCTTCCGCACCGAGCCGGACGGCATGCTCGCACGGGCCTGCCAGAACAGTGTCGTCGCCTTCGAGGTCGATGACCTCGCCGCCGACGGCAGCAAGGGATGGAGTGTCGTCGTCGTCGGCGTGGCCGAACCCCTTACCGGCAGCGCAGCCGTGCGCGCGATCGAGACCGGTCTCGTCAGCGCTGCCGGCGACGGCCGCGACCTGTTCGTGGCGATCAGCCTCGGCCAGGTCACCGGCCGTGCCGTGGTCGCGGCCACCGACGGAGCCATGGCACTCTCGTCATGAAGCCTCGCCCGTCGCCCCGCCGGTCGGTCAGCGGCCTAGGTGCTCGGTGTTGGCGAGGTTCGCCAGCCGCACCTGGCCGTGCGCGACCAGCCGCTGCTGCTCGTCGACGATCTCCACCTGCCACAGCTGCTGGGTGCGGCCCCGCTGCAACGGCGTGGCGGTCGCCGTGAGCAGCCCCTCCCTCGTGGCACGGATGAAGTTCGTCGTGTTGACGACCCCCGCAACGTTGCCCTGACCGTCGTTCCTGCTGGCGAACCAGGTCGCGCCGGCGATACTGGCCGCCGTCTCGACGATCGAGCAGTAGACGCCGCCGTGCACGATGCCGAACGGCTGGTGCAGCTCCGGCGTGATCTTGCACGTGCACACCACCCGGTCCGGCGTCACCTCGACGAAGTCGATGCCCAGCCGGCTGGCGAAGTCCGCGGTCGGCTCGGTCATGGCCATGGCTCACACACCCCAGTCCGGACGCAGCGGCATGCCGCTCGTCCCGTTGTCGTCGACCTTCACTCCGAGCACCTGGTGCAGCTCGATCGTCCGCCGCTCGAAGCCGAGCCGCGACCCGGCCATGTAGAGCGCCCACACTCGCGCCCGGCCCTCGCCGACCTCCTGCACCGCGTCCGCCCAGTGCTCGGCCAGGTTCGTGCACCATCCCGCCAACGTGCGCGCGTAGTGCTCGCGCAGGTTCTCTTCGTGCCGGACCTCGAACCCGTGGTCCTGCATCGCCGACACGATCGTGCCGACCCCCTCGAGCTCACCGTCCGGGAACACGTAGCGGTCGATGAACCCGCCGAACCGGTTGGCTTCGGTGGTCGTCGGCCGGGTGATGCAGTGGTTGAGCAGCCGGCCCTGCGGCCGCAGCCGACTGGCGAGAAAGGAGAAGTACGCCGGCAGGTTGGCCTTGCCGATGTGTTCGGTCAGCCCGATCGACGACACGGCGTCGAAGCCGCTCTCGGTGACGTCCCGGTAGTCGCTGAACCGCACCTCGGCGAGGTGACCGAGGCCGTCGCTGGCGATCCGTTCCTTCGCCCACTCCGCCTGCCGGCGCGAAAGCGTCACCCCGAGTGCCTCGACGCCGTAGTACTGCGCCGCATGCCGCACCATGCCACCCCAGCCACAGCCGACGTCGAGCAGGCGCATGCCCGGTTGGAGCGCGAGCTTGCGACACACGAGGTCGTACTTGTGCGCCTGCGCCTCCTCCAGGGTTGCGTCGTCGCGCGGGAAGCAGGCGCAGGTGTAGGTCATGGAGGGGCCGAGCACCCACTCGTAGAACCGGTTCGACACGTCGTAGTGGTGGCTGATCGCCTCCGCGTCCCGGTCTTTCGAGTGCCGGAAGCCGTGCCGCCACCGTCGGGCGCCGTACTCCTCCGGCGGCGGCTCCACCCACCGCAGCGCGGCGGGGTCGAGGTTGCCGAGCAGCATCAGCCGCTCGCGCCATGGCAGATGGCCGATGTGGTCGCTCCACACCGACGACAGCGCGTCGTAGAGGTCGCCGCGGATGTCCAGCTCACCGCTGACGAAGGCGCGGGCCAGCCCGAGCGAGCTCGGTGCCGTGAGCAGGTAGGACAACGCCTTCGGCGACTGCAGCACCAGCGTCACGGCCGCGTCGGACGGGCCCGCCTGGCTGCCGTCGTACCCCACGACCGCGACCGGCGCGCCCGCGAGCGCGCGGCTGATGAGCTCGGCGGATGACAGGCGCGGCATCTCGTGTCCTCCTGGTCTGATCGGTGGGGGTGCCGGACGGGTCCGGACGGGTCAGTGGCGGCGCACGGTCTTGGCGTAGAGGTCCAGCAGCCGCCCGTCCGGGTCGTAGGTCTTCTTCAGCAGCTCGTAGGCGCTGCCGCCGTAGTTGGCCCAGAACTCTTCTTCCGGATAGAAGGCGGTCGAGTAGAGCGACTTGCGGCCGCCGAGATCGGCCACGGCGCGTTCGATTGCCCGGTTGTGGAACGGCTCGTGCTCGCCGGGCGGCAGGTCGACGCCGCCCCAGAAACCGACGTTGACGTAGGTCGCCGTCGGCTCCAGCGGATAGAGCTCCCACACCGCGTCCGGGTCGCGCTGCCGCAACGGGCACAACCACACCGGCGACATCGAGGTCTGCCGGTCGAGGAATGACAGGAACTCACCGAGGCGCGGCAGCGGGATCTCGACGTCCTGGATGACGTACTCCACCTCGGGCTTGCCGCGCATCGCGTCCAGACGTCGCTTGACCCCGTAGCGGCGCTCCCAGATCACGAGCTTCCAGTAGGTGTCGGAGCGCAGCCAACGCTTCGGCCACACGGCCCGCACCAGCGGCCGCTGCGCACCGAACGCCCGGGAGCACCAGAACCAGTCGGTGTCCCATCGCCACAGGTAGTCGCGCGTGGTGAGCCAGTCTTCGCGCCGCTGCCGCAGCGACCGGTAGTAGATCTGGCGGCCGGTGTAGTCGCTCGGTTGCCGCGCGTCCGTGCACCAGCTGCCGACAGTCAAGTAGATCTCGTCGCGGGAGAACCACGTGCCGTCGAGGAAGTGCACGGGCTCACCGTCGTACGACGAAGCGTCGGTGCAGATCGCGTCGATGGCGGCGGCGCACGCGTCGAGCGTGTCGAAGCGCAGGTGGCGCAGGTGCACGAACGGCTGCACCGGCTCGAGCTCGATCCGCAGCCGCAACGCATAGCCGAGCGAGCCGTAGGAGTTGGGGAAGCCGAAGAACAGGTCGCGGTGCTCGTTGGTCGCGGACGCCGTCACGATCTCCCCGCGGCCGGTGAGCACGTCCAGCTCGAGCACCGACTCGTGCGGGCATCCGTTGCGGAACGACGTCGACTCGATGCCGAGACCGGTCACGGCGCCGCCGAGGGTGATGGTCTTGAGCTGCGGCACGACCAGCGGCATAAACCCGTGCGGCAGCGTCGCGTCGACCAGGTGCTCGTAGATCGTCATCCCGAGCACGTCGGCCGTGCGGTTGTCGGTGTCGATGTCGAGGACGCCGTCGAACCCGCTCGCGTCGAGACCGTGCGCGACCTGCTGCCGGGGCCGGAACAGGTTCGACGTCGGCTTGCGCAGCCGCACCGGTGCGGCGGCGGGAAGGGCGAGCAGGTCGCGCCGGAGCCGATCGACGCGCCGCTCGTAGTCTGAGCGGGTGGGGGAGCCGTCCATCACGGTCGACCCTACGGCACGGTGCGCGGCCGGCTCCCGCCCGCGGGAGCGGCTCAGCCTCACGCCGTAGCGTTGCTTGCCATGCACGAGTTCACCCGCGGCAGCTTCGTGTTCGACGTCGACGACAGTGGGCCGCGTGACGGTGAGGTCGTCGTCCTGCTGCACGGATACCCGGAGAACCGGACATCGTGGCAGGCGGTCACGCCGTTGCTCACCGATGCCGGCTGCCGCGTGCTCGCTCCGGACCAGCGCGGCTATTCGCCGCGGGCCCGGCCGCCGCACCGGCGTGACTATCGCGTCACGGAGCTCGTCGCCGACGTGCTCGCGCTCATCGACGCCGCCGGCGTCGATCGGGTGCACCTGGTCGGCCACGACTGGGGTGGCATCGTCGCCTGGGTGTTGGCACACCGCCACCCCGATCGGCTGCACACGGTCACGTCGCTGACCACCCCACACCCGCGCGCATACAGTGCATCCCTTCTGCGCAGCACCCAGCTGCTGCACTCCTGGTACGTGCTCATGTTCCAGCTGCCGTGGTTGCCGGAGAGCGGGATGCGCGGGCCGGGCGCGGCTTTCGCCCGCCGGGTGTTGGTGAGCAGTGGCTTGCCGCCGGAGGCTGCCGACCGGTACGTCGCGCCGCTGCAGCAACCGGGCGCAGCGCGCGCGGCCATCAACTGGTACCGCGGGTTGCCGTTGTCCCCGCCACTGGTCGGAAAGGTCGAAGTGCCGACGCTGTATGTCTATGCGACCGAGGATCGGTTCCTGACCCGGACGGCGGCGGAGCTCACGGGGAGCTACGTCGCCGCGACGTACCGCTTCGAGGTGCTCGACCGGATGAACCACTGGCTGCCGGAACTCGCGCCGGACATCGTGGCGCGCCTGGTGCTCGACCACGCACACCGGCACGGCAGCCGATGACCCGGTGGCGGGTGGCCGGCACGCAGCTGCCGGAGGGTGCGGAGGCGAGCTGGTGGATTGCTGACGGCATCCTGCATGACACGCCGGTTGCGGACGCGCAGGACCTGCCCGGCCGCTGGATGCTGCCCGGGCTGGTGGACGCGCACTGCCACCTCACGCTGATCGGTGGGGAGACCGGCCCGGTGCCCGCGCCGCCCGAGCACGTGACTGCCTTGCTCGCCGAGCTGCGGGCGAGCGGGGTGCTCGCGCTCCGAGACACGGGGGCACCCGACGACACCGCCATCCGGCTGTCGCTCGAGGGTGCCGACGGCATCGACGTCGTGGCGTGCGGGCGGTTCCTCGCTGCGCGGGGTCGTTACTTTCCCGGCGTCTACCTGCCCGTGACGGGGGAGGAGCTCCCGGCTGCCGCGACGGCCGAGCTGGCCGCGGGCGCGACGTGGGTCAAGCTGGTCGCCGACTTCCCGCCGCAGGGCCGGATCGGTGCCATGCCGGAGCCGAGTTTCGACATCGGCGACGTGCGCCGGCTCGTCGACGCCGTGCACGCTGCGGGCGGACGGGTCGCCGCGCACGTGACGCTGCCGATCGCGCGCGAGCTCGTCGAGGCCGGTGTCGACACGATCGAGCACGGCACCGGCCTCGATGAAGGCACGCTGCAGCTGATGGCGCAACGGGGCGGCGCGTGGACGCCGACGCTGTCGGCCGTGCTCGCACCCGTGCCGCTCGGTGCACCTGCGGAGTGGGCCACGCGCAAGGCCGAGCGGGTCGAGCTGATGCAGCGGTTGGTGCCGCAGGCGCAGCGCATCGGCGTACCGATCCTCACCGGGTCCGACGTCGTCGGGACCGTGGCCGGGGAGGTGGCCCGGCTGGTCGAGGTCGGGCTGCCGCCCGCGGCGGCGCTGGCCGCTGCGACGACGAGCGCCCGCTCCTACCTCGGATTGCCGGCGCTGTCCGCGGGGAGCCCGGCAGACCTGGTGACGTACGACGCCGATCCGCGCGACGATCCCGAGGTGCTGCGCCATCCGGCGGCAGTGGTGAGCCGCGGCCGGCGGGTGCGCTGAGGGACCCCGACGATGAAGACGTCGAGGCACTACCCTCGCTGCCCGTGCCCGGACAGTTGCGCAAGCGCGCACTCGAAGCCCAGTGGTGGTGGGCCTACAGCAAGCAGCGCGCGAACGCCGAGTGGCGGTTGCGAGGCGCCAAGGAGGTCGGCGCGCAGCCGACGATCCTCGGCAACCCCAAGGTCGACGCCACCGACCTGCACATCGGTGACCACTTCAAGATCTGGTCTGGGCACCGGCTGACGCTGATCACCGGTTGGGGGCGCATCGGGATCGGTGACCGCGTCTTCGTCAACAGCGGCGTCGTCATCATGAGCGTGCTCGAGGTGACGATCGGCAACGACGTCGCGATCGCCAACGAGGCCTATCTCATGGACACCGACAGCCACGGCGTCGAAGGCCGGCCCGTGAAGAACGCCCCGATCCGCATTGGCGACGGGTCGTGGATCGGCGCCCGGGCCATCATCCTGCCCGGCGTGACGATCGGACGCCGCTGTCTCGTCGCAGCCGGCGCGGTGGTCAGCCGTGATGTCCCGGACGACACGCTGGTTGCCGGGAACCCGGCGCGGGTGGTGCGTGAGCTCTACTACCCGGACGGGGTCACCCGCGCCTGGCACGACGGCTGAGCTCCGGCCGCAGACGCGCAACGGGCCGGCGCTCCTCGTTTCCGGAGCACCGACCCGTCGCGGGTGTCGCGCTGGTCAGGGCAGCTGCTGGCAGTCGGCCGGCCCGTTGGGGGCGTAGCCGACCTGCACCGTCGCGCCGTTGGGCCCGGTCACCACGACGCAAGCGGGCGGCACGGTGCTGCCGGTCGAGCTCGTCGGTGACGAGGCAAGCGCGGGAATCGCGAGCCCCGCGGTGGCGGCGACGAGCACCCCGCCGATGATCATCCGAGTACGCATAGGTCCTCCCCTGGTAGTGCGTGATCCGACTCTAAGCGGGCGTTCCGGGCGCCCGGGCCGATTCGGACAAATCGGCCAACCCGATCGACCGTCATCGTGCGACGATCACCGCGATGGACGCGCTCGGTTGGCAGCCCCAGGTCGCGCAGGTCGTCACGGTCTTCCGGTCACGGCTGCGCCCGGACGCGGCGGGCTATCACGAGCACGCGGAGCGGATGAGCGAGCTGGCGCGCACGATGCCCGGCTACGTCGAGCACAAGACCTTCACCGCTGACGACGGAGAGCGGGTGACGGTCGTCACCTTCGCCGACCGAGCCAGCCACGACGCCTGGCGGCGCAACGACGACCACCGGGACGCGCAACGCAGCGGCATCCGCGACTACTACGCGAGCTACACGATTCAGACCGGGGTCGTCGACCGCGTGCGGGTGTTTCCCGCCGACTGACGCCGCGGCCGCACTCGGCGTCAGGTCACGATCCGGCGCCGTTGTCGCCGAGGTGCAGACGAAAGCGCCCGCGATGAGGACGATCGTGGCGTGCCGGTTCACGCCCAGCGATCGACGGTGGCGCGGTTGCCTTCGGCCGCGGTGGCGGCCGCCCTCATCGCTGCACTGGCTGGTTGTGGCACTGGCGCTCCCGCCACTCCCGCTGACCAGCCGGCGAGCACCGCGGGTGGGCATCCGACGAGTGCGGACAGGCCACCCTCCTGCCCGTCGGCGCCGTTCCGGGACAGAGCGGCTGGTTCCGGCGAGACGCTGCGCCCGCCGGCGTCCCGCGATGTCGCGCACGGCCGATTCGTGCGCCCGCTCGTACTCGACGGCGGCGGGCTGGTGGTCGACCCGCCGCGGGCGAACGACGCGACGGCATACTCCGGTGACGACGCGGTGTGCGAGGTGCTGGCCTCAACCCTCTCCAACAACGGCCCGGTCCCGCGGCAGTCGCGCAACACGATCGCGGTCGGGTTGGGCCGGGCGACCGTTGCCGACCGGCTGTTGCACGGGCACTCCAACCTCGACCAGGGGCAGTCCTTCGGGATGGTCGACGGGATCGCGGACGTCAACCCGAAGCGTCCCGCACCGTCGACCTACCACGACCGGCTCGCCTGGGTCGTCGTCGTCCAAGACCTGGCGATCTCGAGCTGCCCGGCGATGACGGTGGGGCAGAGCCCCCCGTCGTACGACGAACCCGGTCACCACGGGTACGCGGTCTTCCTCGTCGACGCGGCGACCGGGGGTGACGCACTGCTCTACACCGAGCGGCGCAACGGCATCTGCCCGGGCAGCAAGCCGAGCGGCCCGTGGGTCGACGTTCCGCTGACATCGATCTCTGTGCCGTGGCGGCTGTTGTCCGAGCAGCCGGACCGATCCAGTGCGCAGATCTCGTTCGAGGTGACGCCGTGCGACGGATACAGCGGCGTGACCCTGGCTGATGAGGATTCCGATCCAGCGCTCGTGCGGGTCCTCGTGCAGCGGCCGTTCGGGCCGCCGTGTGCTCAGCCAAGGCGGATCGTCGAGAAGATGCGCGCGGCTCGGCTGGGGACGGACCTCCCGCCAAGGCTCGAGCACGCGCCGGTTGGGCCTTACGTCCAGTGACGCGCGCCACGATTCTTCTTGACCCGGCAATGAATCCGGCGGGTTCCGACGGGGAAGGCCCGTCGCCGTGAGTCGCGTCGGTCTGGTGCTGGGCGCCGGAGGTGTGACGGGCGATGCGTTCCACCGCGGGGTGCTGCGGGCGCTCTACCGCGCCGGGTACGACGCCAGGCGCGCGGACGTCATCGTCGGCACCTCGGCCGGGTCGATGGTGGGGGCATTCCTACGCCGACCGGAACTGCGTCGCGCCGGTGTCCGGGGTGAGACCGTGCACGGCGAACGGCTCGGTCGGTTGCCCGATCTCGCGCCGCTGCTCGCGACAGTTCGGCGCCCGTGGCAGGCGCGTGCCGGCGTCGTCCTGACCAGCTTCCTGCCCACCGGCCGCCGCTCGACCGAGTTCCTCGTCAGCGGCATTCGCGACCGGCACGGCAGCGACTGGCCGGAGCGGCCGCTCTACGTCTGCGCTGTTCGCCGCCGGGACGGCAAGCGCGTCGTCTTCGGCCGGGACGAGGGCACCAGCCCGGACCTCGCCCGTGCGGTGGCCGCGTCGTGCGCCATCCCCGGTTACTTCCACCCGATCGAAATCGACGGAGAGGTCTACGTCGACGGTGGCGTGCACTCGCCGACCAACGCCGATGTCCTGCGCGACTGTGATCTCGACGTGCTGATCGTCAGCTCGCCGATGTCCGTCGCGCCGCGCGAGCTGCGGCCCACGCTGGACCTGCCACTGCGCCTGCACGCCCACCGCTACCTGCAGCGCGAGGTCGCGCCGTACCGGAAGCGCGGCACCGCCGTCCTCACCTTCGAGCCGGGCGGCGAGCTCCTGCAGGTGATGGGTGTCAATCCGCTGCACGGTGCGCGGATCGACGAGATCGAGAAGGCGTCCTACCGGCGCGCTCGTGCCGCATTGGAGGCCCACGGCGACGTCGCCGACCGGCTCGGTGAGGACGGCCGCCGCACCGCCTGAGGCCCGGACGGCGGGCCACGGCCGGGCGCCCTCGCTGCGGCGACCTCCGGTGGTCGCTCGTGTGACACGCTGAGCTGGATGGTTCCTGCCGCCGTCCTCACCTGGATCCCGGTCGTGCTGTTGCTCGACCGCGGCGCGTCGATGACGCAGCAGCGGCTGCTCGGTGTCGGCACCTGGTTGTTGCTGCTCGCCCTGCTGTGGCGGAAGGACAGCCGCACCCGCGCACAGGTGGCGGTCGTGGTCGCGTTCGCGACGGCGGTCGAGTACTGCTTCGCCGGCTGGCTCGGCGTCTACGTCTACCGCTTGCACGACGTGCCGTGGTTCGTCCCACCCGGGCACGGGCTGGTCTATCTCGGCGCGCTCGCGATCGGGAGGTCGGCGTACGCCGCAAAGCACGCACGTTGGCTGGTTCCGGCGACATTGACGGTCGGCGGTGGTTACGCGCTGTGGGGGTTGGCCCTGTCCGGGCGCCGCGACGTGCTGGGGGCGTTCTGGTTCGCCTGTCTGGTCTTCTTCCTGGTGCGCGGGCGACGCAGGTCAAACGCACGGACGCCGACCGGGCAGAACCTCGTGTTCGTCGGCGCGTTCGTCGTGGTGACCTACCTCGAGCTGCTCGGCACGAGTCTCGGCACCTGGACCTGGCAGGTCCGTGACCCGATCCTCGGCATCGTCGCCATGGGCAACCCGCCCTCGGGTGCGGCCGGCGGCTACGGCTTCTTCGATGCGGCGGCGCTGGCGTTCGCACCGAGACTGCTGGCCCTGCTCGCCCGGATCAAGTTGCCCGTGCCGGCCTGGTCGGTCGGTCGCCTAGGACCGCGGGGCGAGCGCGCGCAGGACCTGCTCGTGCAGCAGCCCGTTCGTGCACACCACGCTGCCGCCGTCGGCACGGGCGACGCCTGACAGATCGCTGAACCGGCCGCCGGCTTCCTCCACGATCGGTTGCAACGCGGCCAGGTCCCACAACGACACCTCCGGCTCGCACGAGACGTCGACTGCTCCCTCGGCAACGAGCAGGTGCGACCAGAAGTCGCCGAACGCGCGGGTGCGCCAGACCTGCCGAGCCAGGCCGAGCAACGACGTCAACCGCTGCTGCTCTTCCCACCCCGACAGCGACGAGTAGGACAAGAACGCGTCGTCGAGCGCACCGACTCGCGACACGTTGCAGCGACGGATGCCTTGGCCTTGCTGCTTGGTCCACGCGCCGGAGCCCCGCGCCGCCCACCAGCGCCGGTGCAACGCCGGCGCCGACACCACGCCGACGACGATGCGGCCGTCCACTTCCAACCCGAGCAGGGTCCCCCACACGGGCATGCCGCGGACGAAGTTCTTCGTGCCGTCGATCGGGTCGATGATCCAGCGACGGGCACCGCTGCCCTGCTCGCCGTACTCCTCACCCACGACCGCGTCCCCCGGCCGCTCCTGCGCGAGCCGTGCGCGCAGCGCCGCCTCGACGGCGCGGTCGGCGTCGCTGACCGGGGTGAGGTCCGGCTTCGTCTCGACCGCGAGATCGACCGCGCCGAACCGGCGGCTGGTGACGGCGTCGGCGTCGTCGGCGAGCGCCAGCGCCAGCGCCAGGTCCTCGGTCCAGTCGGCCACGGTGCGGCACCCTAACGGGTACTTGACACCGACGGCATCCGTGTAAACACTCCGACGTGATGGCCGAATCCCGTTCTGGCTTCCCCGCGCGCCCGTCCGGCGCGCCGAACGGGGCCGCGCGCGGCACCCGCGACGCGCTGCTCGATGCGGCGTACGACGCGGCCGTCGCGGGCGACTGGGCGCGAGTGCGGATGGCCGACGTCGCGCGGGCCGCGGGACTGAGCCGGCAGACCCTCTACAACGAGTTCGGCTCCAAGGATGCGCTCGCCCAGGCACTGGCGCTGCGCGAGGTCGAGCGGTTCATCGACGGCACCGAGCGAGTGCTCGACGAGGCGCATCCGGCCGGACCGATCCAGGCCGTCGCCGCCGCGGCGTTGTCGACGCTGCAACGCGCCGCGGACAACCCCCTGCTCAAGGCCGCATTGGTCGACGACAGCAGCGGCCTGCTGTCCTACCTGACGACGCGCGGCGAACCGGCGATCGCTGCCGCCCGCACCAGCTTCCAGAACTACTACTCGACGCACTGGCCGCACCTGTCGCCGGACGCCATCGCGCTGGCCGCCGACACGATCACGCGGCTGACCGTGTCCTACATCGTGCTGCCGCCGGACGCTCCGGCGGAGACCATTGCGGGCCAGTTCGCCGACCTCGCCCGCAAGCTTCTCGGAGAGGATCCTTCATGAGCAGCGCCGACAAGTACGCCCGTCCGGTCGACGTCAGCCAGCGTTGGAACGTCAACGTCAGCAGCCCGACCCAGTTCACCTGGGAGTACGACGACGGACGCGACCGGCTGCTCAACCTTTACCAGAAGGGCAAGGACAAGCAGTGGGACACGACCAAGCGCATCGACTGGTCGATCCCCGTCGTCGAGCACAACCCGATCGGCTTGCCGGACGAGTTCAACCCGTTCCGCGGCGTCGACTTCTACGAGAAGTTCACCCAGCAGGAGAAGGACCACTTCTCGCAGACACAGGCGGCATGGACGTGGAGCCAGTTCCTGCACGGTGAGCAGGGCGCGATGGTCGTGTCGGCGCGCATCGTCGAAACGGTGCCCGACTTGGACTCGAAGTTCTATGCCGCCACCCAGACGATGGACGAGGCCCGCCACGTCGAGACGTTCGCGAAGTTCCTGCAGGAGAAGGTCGGCCTGATGATGCCGGTCAACGACGACCTCGCGGCATTGCTGCAGGGGTCGTTGGAGGCCAGGGAGTGGGACTACGCCTACCTCGGCATGCAGGTCCTGATCGAGGGCCTGGCGCTGGCTGCGTTCGGGGTGTTCCGCGACATGGCGACCAACCCGCTCGCGAAGCAGCTGCTCGCCTACGTCATGCAGGACGAGGCTCGACACGTCGCGTTCGGCCGGCTCGCGTTGCGCGACTACTACCGGGAGCTCACCGACAAGGAGCGCTCCGAGCGCGAGGACTTCGTCGTCGAGGGCTGTTGGCTGATGCGCAACCGGCTGCTCGGGCGTGAGGTCTACGAGACGCTCGAGCTCGACGTCGAGCAGTGCATGGAGATCTCGGAGAACAGCGAGATCACCAAGGCCTTCCGCTCGCACCTGTTCAGCCGGATCGTGCCGTGCGTCAAGGACATCGGTCTGTGGGGCGAGAAGGTGCAGAAGTGCTACGCCGAGATGGGTGTCCTCGACATGGCCGCGTTCAACCTCGACGAGCTGATGAAGGCCGACGAGGACTACGCCGACCTGCTCGACCGGGAGAAGCAGGAGTTCGCGCAGCGGGCGGCCGAGGTCGACGCGGCGATCGAGCTCGGCGCCTCCGCCTGACCGTCCCCGCTCGCGCATCCGTCGAGGCGGCGGGGCCGTAGCGCGATCAACTCCCGGCATCGGCCTGCCGCGGGCCGAAACCGTTGTGCACGAACGATTGTGGCGCTTGCCCCTGTCGTAGCTTTGTGGCACAATGGAACACATGTTCGAGGATGGTTTCGACGAGGAGGTGCGCGCGGCGGTCGCTGCGGGCGACCTGCTCCTCGACGCGCCGTCGTCGCGCGACGAGCTCTGGGATGCGCTGACCGAGGAGGAGCTCGCCTGGTTGCGCGAGCAGCCGTTGCCGGCACCGGTCCGCGACATCTTGACCGCTGGTCAGCAGCAGCCGGTGACCGCACATCTCGTCGCCCGGCTCGAGATGATCGATCCGGCATCGCTCGACGGCAACGGCCGCATCGCCTGTGCGGCGGCTTGGCAGCGGGTCGCCAACGCGGCCATGGCGCGCCGCGCGGAGGCCGTCGCCGCTGTCGCCGAGTCGCAGGAGAGCACCGACTGGGCCGACTCGGTGCGAGCGGCCGCGACAGAGCTCGCGGCCGCGCTCGCTCTCGGCATGGGCGCGGCCGACCTGCTCACCGGCACGTCGGTCCTGCTCGTGGCGCGGCTGCGGCAGACCCTCGCCGCGGCGCAGCGTGGGGACCTGTCCTGGGACAAGGTGGTGAGTCTGGCCCACGCCACCGCGCCGCTATCCGACGAGCAGGCGTGCGCCGTGGAGGCGCGGGTGTTGCCGCGCGCGGCGGGCCGCACGCCGCAGCAGCATCGCGACGCCGTACGACGGGCGGTTGACCGCATCGATCCCGAGGGCGTGCGGCGGCGCCGCGACCAGGCGCAGGCGGACATCCGGCTCATCGCGACCCACCAGGGCAGCGGCATGGGGGAGCTGTTCGCCGCTCTGCCGTCCGAGCAGCTCGAGACGATCTGGACCGCCGCCGACTGCCACGCGCGGGCGGCGAAGGCCGCGGGCGACCCGCGCACCCTCGACCAGCTGCGGGTGGCGGCTCTCGTCGCGTGGGCAGAGTCCTATCTCACCCACGGTGATCCCGTCGCCTGCGCAGATGTGCGTGCGCAGTCGCACGCGAGCTCGGAGCGACCGACGCACCACGGGCGGCCGGTGGCGGTGCGCGTGTTGTGGGACCTGTCCAGCCTGGTCGGTGTCACGTCACACTGCGGCGAGCTCTCGGCTTCGGGTGCCCCGTTGCCACCACAGGCGATGCGTGAGCTGCTCGCGCGCGGGGCCCGGGTCCGACGCATGCTCATCGACGACAACGGCGAGCTCGTGGACCTGACGCCGTGCACGTGGGTGCTGCCGCCCACAGGAAGTGCCGAGAGCCGGCCAGCGACGGGCACTGCCGAGAGCCGGCCGGCGATGGGCAGCGCCGAGAGCCAGCCGACCGCGGATAGCGCCGACACCCACCTGCCCCCGATCCAGCTCGGGCTGATCGTTGACGTCCAGACCCGCGATGCCCTGCGTTCTGGCGACTTCAGCCGGCTTGCCGGCCGCCGTCGGCGCATCGCGCGCCAGCTGGCCGAGTTGCTGCCGCTGACCGAGCCGGCGCTGGCCGAGCTGCTCGACTTCCCCATCACCGCTGACAGCCTCGACGACGACCCAGGGGCGGCCCGACCGTCTGCGGCATTGGCCGAGTTCGTGGCTGTGCGCGATCGGCATCCGGTCAATCCGAGCGCCGGTCCCACCGATGCCGCCGCGGCGGACGTCGACCACACGATCCCGCGGTCCGCCGGTGGTCGCACCGTGCGCGACAACCTCGCCTCGTTGACCCGGCGGTGGCACATCGCGCGCACCCACGGAGGCTGGAGCTACCGGCGGGTGGGACGAAGCTGGGAGTGGACCAGCCCATCGGGTCTGACCTTCACGACGAGCCCGTACGACTATCGGCTGGGACCGTAGCGCGCACCGATCGGGACCGGAGAGCAGCCATCGGTTGGATCCGGAGCCGTCACCGGTTGGATCTGGAGAGTCATCGCCGGTTGCGTCCGGAGAGCTGCCACCGGTCGGGTTGTGCGAGCTGCTACCGGTTGGCTCCGGTGAGCTGCCACCGGTTGGATCCGGAAGCGCCATCGGCTGGGACTTTGGCCACCTCATCGGTGGTGATACTCGAAGGGTGGCGGAACAAGACGACGCCCTCGAGGCGCTGCGGCTGTTCGCGGACGACGAGCGGCTGCGGGTCATCGCTGCCCTCGTGCTGGGCGCACGCAGCACGGGCGACGTGGTCGCCGTCACCGACCTGCCGCAGCGGCGGGTGCTGCAGGCGTTGACCCGCCTGGAGTCCGGCGGCCTGGTCGTGCGGCAGGACGGCGACTGGCGGTTCGACGTACCCCGGCTCAACGACCTGGCCAAGCACGCGCGTCCCCGTCCGGAACCGGACGACGTCGGTGACGTCGATCGCGAGACGGCGGCCGTGCTGCGCACGTTCCTGCGCGGCGGCCGGTTGACGCAGATCCCGATGCAGCGCAACAAACGCCTCGTCGTGCTCGACCACATCTGCCGCGTGTTCGACATCGGCGTCCGTTACCCCGAGCGTGAGGTCAACGCGTTCCTGCGCGCCTTCCACCCTGACACGGCTGCGCTGCGCCGATACCTCGTCGACGAGGGCTTCCTCAGCCGCGAGCACAACGTCTACTGGCGCACCGGCGGCACCGTCGACCTGCGCTGACTGCCAACCTGCTCGGACTGCCGGCCCTACATTGACTGTCCGACCTGCGCTGCCTGCCGACCGTGCGCTGTGCCCCACGCCGGTTCAGTCGGCGGTGCGCGACACCAACAGCCGGCGCAACGAGTCGAGGCGTTCGGGGTGGGCATGGCCGGCGTCCACCCACTCGTCGAGTCCGCACACGTCGGGGTCGAGATGGTCGCAGTCGCCCGGGCACTCCGCC
>DASTWK010000057.1:0-25426 GCA_035776655.1 Mycobacteriales bacterium
TATGGCGACTCCTGCTGCTGACAACTCGGAAGTGCCGATCGTGAAGGCGGGCGACATCCGGCTCGGTGTCGCGGGCTGGCCGTGCCAGTTCTGCGGCGGCACCGTCCCGCTCGACCTGGAGAACTGCTCGGAGTGCGGCGCCAGCTTCCTCGCCGCCGCCAAGTCCTCGATCTCCCTCGTCGTGCCCGGCATCGGCGACCTCACCAAGCTGTCGAAGGGCGCCCGGGTTGCGCTCATGGCCGGCGGCGCCACCGTCCTGACCTTCGTCCTCTACCTCGTCGCCCTCGTGCTCGGCCACCTCGTCTGACGGCCGCCGCCGTTCCTTCGCTGTTCCTTCCGGCACCGACAGGCCTGATCGGCCCGGGCCGGCCGCGCCGGTGATCGATCGTTGTCCGGCGTACCAGCCAGATCTGGCATCGGCGGCGGGTAGAGCGGCCACGACCTGATCGCCAAGCAGCGACCCGAGCGACAAGACCTGACACCGCGGCAAACGCAATCCTCCGGCCACTCCAACCCGGGAGACGCAACCCGCGGCAAACGCAACCCGCGGGAGACGCAACCCGCGGGAGACGCGACCCGCGGTGAAGGCAACCCCCGGCGAATGCAAACCGCGGCGAATGCAAACCGCGGCGAATGCAACTCGCCGGTAACCGCGCTGGCCGCAGTAACGTCGGCTTCCATGCGGGTGCATGTCGTCTCCGACGTCCACGCCCGCGCGGACGCGCTCGCCAAGGCCGGCGACGGTGCCGATGCGTTCATCTGCCTCGGCGACCTCGTGCTGTTCCTCGACTACGACGACCCGAGCGGCGGCATCTTCGCCGACCTGTTCGGCGCCGACGCCGCCACCACCCTCATCCGGCTGCGCACCGAGCGGCGGTTCGACGAGGCGCGCGCGTTCTCCGGCAACCTCTGGGCCGGCATCGGCCGCTCACCCCGCGAGACGATCGAGAGCGCGATCCGCGGGCAATACGCCGACCTGTTCGCCGCCATGCCCACCCCCGCCTACGTCACCTATGGCAACGTCGACGTCCCTGGCCTCTACGCCGACTACGTCCGCGACGGCATCACCGTCCTCGACGGGCAGACCACCGTCATCGGGGACCGCACGTTCGGCTTCGTCGGCGGCGGCCTCCGCACGCCCATGCACACGCCGTACGAGATCTCCGACGACGACTACGCCGCCAAAGTCGCCGCCCTCGGCCCCGTGGACGTGCTGTGCGCGCACATCCCGCCCGACATCCCCGAGCTGCTGTACGACGTGGAAGCGCGCCGGCTCGAGCGCGGCAGCACGGCGCTGCTCGACGCCATCCGGGAAACCCAGCCGGAGCTCGTCCTGTTCGGGCACGTGCACAACCCGCTGGTGCGCCGTACCCGCGTCGGGCGCACCGAGTGCGTCAACGTCGGGCACTTCCGCGGCCGCGGCGTCCCGTTCGTCCTGGAATGGTGAGCGGCGGTCGCCGGGTAAGGTCCCGGCATGGCTGACCAGGCGAGCTCGACGATCACCATCAACGCCGACAAGGCGGCGGTCATGGCCGTCATCGCCGACTTCGAGTCCTATCCGGAGTGGGCGTCGATGATCCGCACGGTCAACGTCGAGGAGACCGGGCCGGACGGGCGCGGCACCCAGGTGTCGTTCGTGCTCGACGCCGGCGTCATCAAAGACGACTACACGCTCGCCTACGACTGGCACGGCGACGACCGGGTCGACTGGCACCTGGTCAAGGGCAAGGCGTTGAAGAGCCAGGAAGGCTCCTACGTCCTCGAGGAGTCCGGCGGCGCGACCCGGGTCACCTACCGGCTCGCGGTCGACCTCAACATCCCGATGCTCGGCATGTTCAAGCGCAAGGCCGAGAAGGTCATCATGGACACCGCGCTCAAAGGCCTGAAGAAGCGCGTCGAGTCCTGACCCGACGGCCGCTCCGGGTGATCGCCGGCCCGCGGAGGCGCCCGACCGCATGTCGCGGCGATTCCGCGGCCGCAACCCGAAGATCACGCCGACCCGCCGCCGCGGGGCACCGATAGCCTCGCCTGCGTGCGGGTCCTGCTGTTCACCGGCAAGGGCGGCGTCGGCAAGACGACGACGTCGGCCGCCACCGCCGTGCACGCGGCGCTGCGCGGCCACAAGACCCTCGTGCTGTCCACCGACCCCGCACACTCCCTCGCCGACGCGCTCGGCGTGCGGCTCGGTGACGAGCCGACGGAGATCGGTGACGGCTCGGTCGGCGGCCTCTACGGCCAGCAGGTCGACACCCAGCGTGCGTTCGAGCAGTCCTGGCGCGAGGTGTCGCACTATCTGCGTGATCTGCTCGAGCAGGGCGGTGTCGACCCGATCGAGGCCGAGGAGCTGACCGTCCTGCCCGGCGCCGAGGAGATCCTCGCGCTGCTCGAGCTGCGGGCCCAGGTCGACAGCGGCCGCTGGGACGTCGTCGTCGTCGACTGCGCGCCGACCGCCGAAACGCTGCGGCTGCTCGCGCTGCCCGAGGCGCTGTCGTGGTGGACGCAGCGGGTGTTCGCGCCCGAGCGGCGGATGAGCCGCGCGTTGCGGCCGGTGCTGTCGCACCTCGTCGGCGTCCCGTTGCCGCCCGACCGCGTGTTCACAGCCGTCGAGCGGCTGCAGGGGGAGCTGGGCGAGGTACGCCGGCTGCTCACCGATCCCGTCACTTCGTCGGTCCGGCTGGTGCTCACCCCCGAAGCCGTCGTCGTCGCGGAGGCCCGGCGCACGCTGACCTCGCTGGCGCTGCACGGCTATCGCGTCGACGGGGTCGTCGCCAACCGCGTCTTCACCGACGACGGCGACCCGTGGCGGGCCGGCTGGGCCGCGGCGCAGGCCACGCAGCTGGACACGATCGCGCAGTCGTTCACGGGCGTGCCGCTGTGGCGCGCGGCGTACCAACCCGGCGAGCCCGTCGGCCTTAGCGCGCTGGCGGCGTTCTCCGAGGACCTGTACGCCGCGGCCGCGTCGCCCTTGCCGACGCGGCCGGGCACGCCCAACGACTCCCGGCCGGGCACGGCCAAGGACTCGAGGTCAGGACGCGCGAGCCCGCCATCGGCCGGCCCCGCACCCGCTGCTGCGGACTACGCCGCCGCGGAGTTGTCGGGGGCGGCGGATCCGTTGGCGGTCGCGACGACGCCGGAGCCGATGAGCGTCGAGCGGGTCGCGACCGACGAGTTCGTGCTCAGCGTCGCGTTGCCGCTGGCCGACAAGCGCGACGTCGACCTGGTGCGCAAGGGCGACGAGCTGGTGTTGACCGTAGGCTCGCACCGCCGCGTGCTCGCCCTGCCTGCCGTGTTGCGGCGCTGCGTCGTCGACGGCGCGGCGCTGCGCGACGGGCGGTTGCGGGTGCGGTTCCGACCCGACCCGGACCTCTGGATGCGCTCGTGACCTCACCGGCCCCCGGCCCGCTCGCCGAAGAGGCGGCCCGCCTGGTCGAGGCGCTGTCCGACTGGGCCCGCGACCACATGGGCGCGCACTCGCCGCCCGCGGCCGGGCCTGACGGCGCGGTTCCGGATGATGGCGCGGTTCCGGGTGACGGCGCGGTTCCGGGAAATGGCGGCGACGTCGACGAGCCGTCTGCGCCGTGGTGGTCCTCGGCCGGCGGGACGGCCGGGGGGACGGCCGGCGGGAGCGGCATCGGGTCGGCCGGCACTCAGCCCGGCGCGGCCCGGGTGCTCGGCGGCCTGCCGATCGGCGGCGCAGCGGAGTGCGCGCTGTGCCCGGTCTGCCAGCTGCTCGCGGTCGTACGCCAGGTCAAGCCGGAGACGTTCACCCACCTGCTGGAGGCGTCGGCGGCGCTGACCGCCGCAGTGCGGTCGCTGGTCGAGCCGCGGCCGGGCCCGGCCGCCTCCGGCGTACAGCGGATCGACCTCGACGACGAGCGGTGAGGCGGCGGTGAGCCTCGCGATCGGTGTCGACATCGGCGGCACGAAGGTCGCCGCGGGTGTGGTCGACGATGACGGGTTGGTGCTGGCGCAGGCGCGCCGGCGTACCCCCAGTCGCGACCCCGAGCACCTCATCGACGTCGTGACCGAGCTGGTGCGCCAGCTGCACACCGAGCACGACGTGACCGCGGTGGGGATCGGGGCGGCCGGGTGGATCGACGCGGCCCGCTCCACGGTGCTGTTCGCGCCCAACCTGGCCTGGCGGGACACGCCGCTGCGGGACACGTTGGCAGCGCGGCTGGAGCTGCCGGTCGTGGTGGAGAACGACGCGAACGCGACGGCGTGGGGGGAGTATCGGTTCGGCGCCGGCGAAGGCGAGCCGGACGTCGTCGCGTTGACGATCGGCACCGGCATCGGTGGCGGCATCGTGCTCGACGGGCGGCTCTATCGCGGGCAGTTCGGCATCGCCGGCGAGCCCGGGCACGTGCGGGTCGTGCCCGGCGGGCGGCAGTGCGGGTGCGGCAACCTGGGGTGCTGGGAGCAGTACTGCAGCGGCACGGCGCTGGTGCGCGCGGCGCGGGAGGTCGCGACGCAACGGCCGCACGACGCCGGGCGGCTGCTCGAGCTGGCCGGCGGCAAGGTCGAGGAGATCGACGGGCCGGTCGTGATGCGGGCGGCGCAGGAGGGCGACCCGGCCGCCGTCGACTGCTTCACCGAGGTCGGCCGCTGGCTCGGGCAGGGGCTGGCCGATCTCGCCGCGGTGCTCGACCCGGGGCGGTTCGTGATCGGGGGTGGTGTCGGGGACGCGGGGGAGCTGCTGCTCGCGCCGGCCCGGGCGACGTACGCCGCCGCGCTGACCGGACGCGGGCATCGTCCGCTCGCCGAGATCGTCTCGGCCCGGCTGGGCAGCGACGCCGGGCTCGTCGGCGCCGCCGACCTCGCCAGCTCCGGCTGATGCCCCCCATCCGCGCCGCTTCTTTCTCGCCGATCATGGCGAACACCGCGTTATGAGCAGCTCAGAAAGTGGCTTTCGCCATGATCGGCGAGACTTAGGCGGGCGAGAGACAGGCGGGCGGGCGCCCCGCCGGATTGTGGTCGCGCTGGGCGGCAACGCCCTCAGCCCGAGCGCCGGCGCGGGAACGGCGGCGGAGATGCGCGCGGCGCTGCGGACGACCAGCGACCGGCTCGCCGACCTCGTCGAACGCGGCGTCGGGCTGGTGATCTCGCACGGCAACGGACCGCAGGTGGGGCGGATCCTGTTGCAGCAGGAGTACGCCGCGGAGCACGTCCCGCCGATGCCGATGGACGTCTGCGGCGCGGAGAGCCAGGGCCAGATCGGCTATCTGCTCGTGCAGGCGCTCGACAGCGCGCTGCGCCGGCGCGGGCTGGACACCCGCGCGCTCTGCCTGCTGACGCAGGTCGTGGTCGACGGGCGGGACCCGGCCTTCCGCCGCCCGACCAAGCCGGTCGGTCCGTCGTACCCCCGCCCGGTCGCGCAGCGGATCGCGCACGAGACCGGCTACGTGTTCACGATCATGCCGGACAAGACCTGGCGGCGGGTGGTGGCGTCGCCGAAGCCGGTGCGGTTCGTCGAGGAGCAGCCGTTGCTGCAGGTGATCGAGGCCGGGCACGTGGTGGTCGCGGCCGGCGGCGGCGGGGTGCCGGTGGTCGAGCACAAGCGCGAGCTGCGCGGGGTCGAGGCGGTGGTCGACAAGGACCTGACCGCGGCGCGGCTGGCGCGGCTGGTGCAGGCCGACCTGCTGCTGATCCTCACCGCGGTGGACCGGGTGCAGGTGGGTTTCGGTACGCCGCAGGCGCGCGACCTCACCCGGATGACGGTGGCGCAGGCGCGGGAGCTGCGAGCGGAGTTCCCGGACGGCTCGATGGGTCCGAAGGTCGACGCGTGCGTGGACTTCGTCAGCGGGGGCGGGCCGCGCGCCGTCATCGCGTCGCTCAAGCAGGCCGTCGACGCGGTGTTCGCCGACGCCGGAACGGAGATCGTGCCCGATGAGTGAGCTGCGGCTGCTGACCTACAACGTGCGGTCGTTGCGCGAGGATCGCGAGGCGGTCGCGGCTGTGGTCCGAGCCTGCCGTCCCGACGTCGTGACGATCCAGGAGGCGCCGCGCACGCTGCGGTGGCGCTCCAAGCGGGCGGCGCTCGCCCGAATGTCCGGTCTCGTCGTCGCGACTGCCGACCGGCCGGGCGGGCTGATGGTGATGACGTCGCTGGCGGTGTCGGTGCGGTCGACGTCGTTCGCGTTGCTGCCGAAGACGCCGGACCTGCACCAGCGGGCGGTGTGCATTGCCGATGTCTCCTTGCGCGGCGTCGACTGGCGCATCGTCTCGACCCACCTGTCGCTGGATGCCGATGAACGCCGACGCCACCTGCCGTCGCTATGGTCGGCCATCGACCCCGCCGGCCCGGCAGCGTCCGGCGTCAACTCGGCGCTGCTGGTCGTCGGCGCCGACGTCAACGAAGACCCCGGCGGCCCGGTCTGGGCGTCGCTGACCGAGCGCCTGCAGGACGCGTTCGCCGACAACTCTGGGCGAGTGGATCGGGAGGGGCTGACCTTCAGTACGCGCAACCGGCGGCGGCGCATCGACGGCATCTTCGTCGATCGACGGGTCGAGGTCGTGGAGTGCCGGGTCGTGACCGACGTACCGGATGCGGCGACCGTCCGCGCCGCCAGCGACCACTACCCGCTGCTCGCGGTCCTCAGGTCTGCTGGAGGTCGACGACCACTTTGATGTCGTCGGGCTGGCGGTCGAGCGCCTTCGGCCACTCGGCCATCGGGACGGTGCGGGTGATGATGCGCTGCAACCAGTCGTTGTCGGCCTTGGCCAGCGCGTCGGCCGCCTGCTGATAGTTCGCGAGGCCGGCGTTGACCGAGCCGAACACCACCGTGTTGTCGAGCACGATCTCGCGGTTGACCATGTCGGCGGCGATCTGGATCGGCCGGGTGCCCGACGAGATGCCGGTCAGCGACAGGATCGCGTTGGCCGCGCACCGTCCCACGATGTCGAACACCAGCGAGCCGACGCCGGTCGCCTCGATCACCACGTCCGGCGGTGCGGGCAGGTCGTCGAGGTCGGTGATGTAGGTCGCGCCGAGGTCACGCACCATCTGCGGCTTCGCGCCTTCGGTGACCCGGTCGAGCACGGTGACCTGCAGCCCGCGCTGGTGCGCGAGCAGCGCGCCGAGCAAGCCGATCGGTCCCGCGCCGGTGACCAGCGCGTGCTCGGGCTGCCAATACGCCCGCGCGGCGATCTTCTCGGTCTGGTCCCACGCCTTCGCGACCACCGACGTGGGCTCGAGCAGCACGGCGAGGTGCCCGAGCGACGCGTCCAGCTTGATGGCGAACTTCGGTTGCACCCGCCAGCGCTGCGACCCAAACCCGTCGTGGCCCTTGATGCCGCGTTCGGTGAACTGACCGTTGCGGCAGAAGTCCCACTGGTCGTCTCCGCACGGACCGCACGGCACCGGGTCCGGGCGGCGTACGACGCCGGCGACCAAGTCGCCCGCGGACAACCCGCTGCCCTGCGGCGCTTCCATGACCCGGCCCAGCGACTCGTGGAACAACACGAGCCGTTTGTGTCCGGGCGGCGGCTCGCCGTACCCGCCCTTCGAGATCTCGACGTCGGTGCCACAGACACCGACGAACAGTCCCTCGACCAGGACCTCGCCGTCGGACTCGGGCGGCTCGGGGATCTCCTCGACACCGGCCGTGCTGATGTCACCGGGAGCGATCGTGCATGCCTTCACCTTCGACTCCTGCCTCTCGTCCCGGGCCGGGAAACCGTCCCGGCCCTAGCGACCGGGCGCCGAACCGACGCGGTCAGCGGGAGTAGCCCGGCACCAGCTCGAGCGCGAGCTGCTCCAGGAACAGCCCGATGTCGGTGACGATGCCGACGGCCTGTGCGCTGCCGCGGTCGGCGAGCTTGGTCACCGTGGCCGGGTTGATGTCGACCGCCACCAGCGGCACCGAGGCGGGCAGGATGTTGCCGGTCGCGATCGAGTGCAGCATCGTCGCGACCATGATGGCGAAGCCGACGCCGGGCAGCTGCGCGCGCATCGCACGCTGCCCGTCGATGACGTCGGTGTGGACGTCGGGCAGCGGCCCGTCGTCGCGCACCGACCCGACCAGCACGTAGGGCTTGTCGGCCTTGACCATCGCGTGCATCACGCCAGAGGTCAGCACACCCTGCTCCACCGCGGCCTTGATCGAGCCGGCCGCGCGGATGGCGTTGATCGCGCGGATGTGGTGCTCGTGCCCGTGCTCGACACCTTGCCCGCGTTGCAAGTCGACGCCGAGTGACGTGCCGAACAGCGCCGACTCGATGTCGTGCGTGGCCAACGCGTTGCCGGAGAACAACACGTCGACCCAGCCGGCCTCGACGAGCGCGGCCATCGGTTGGGAGGCGCCGGTGTGTACGACGGCGGGCCCGGCCACCCAGAGGATGCGGCCACCCTCGCCCTTGACCTCACGCATCCGCTCCGCGATCTGGCGGACCAGCAGCGCCTGCGGCTTCTCGCTCGACACGCTCGAGGACATGAACTCGAAGTCACCGAGCGCCTTGTGCTCGCGCGGTGGCAGCACGACCCGCACCCCGCCCGCGCCGCACACGATCTGCTCTCCGGCTTTGACGTCGCTGACCGGAACGGTGCGCACGCGGCCGTTGGTGACCAACAGGCCGCAGTCCATCTCCGGGTGCTCGACCGGGACCCACCCGCTGTCGAGCCGCACCACCGTCTCGAGGTTGGTCGTCGAGTAGAAGTCCTCCGGGAACACCCCGTCGGCCGGTGCCGGCTTCGTCGTCGCCGCGCCGGGGTCGACCTGGTTGACCCCATGCGTCTGCAGGCGCATGAGCAGCCGTTGCAGGTTCTCGTCGGCCTCGGCGAGCACGACGATGCGCGCATAGGACTCGTCCTCGTGGGTCTTGCCGACGTCGAGCCGCTCGATCGTGTAGTCGCCCCCGTAGTCGAGGACATCGTCGAGGATGCGCGCCAGCACGCCGGAGTCCATGAGATGCCCGGTGATCTCGACCGTCTCGGTGACCTGCACGGCCGTCAGGCTAGTGCTCCGCCGGCCCCGGACCGCCGCACGTCACCGACGGGTCGCGCGCTTAGACGACGGCGCCGTCGTCCCAGCCCGAGTCGGTCGGGGGACCGTTGCGCATGTTCCAGATCAGCGAGGCGACACCGGCGACGATCGACACGGCCGCGAGCAACGTGAAGCTGCCGCCGTCGAAGTTGCTGACGAGGATCAGCAGGCCGAGCGCGATCAGCGCCAACGCGCCGACCGTGACCGAGCGCAGCCGGGGCAGCGGCGGCGGTGGCGGCGGCTCGAAGTGCGCCTCGTCGGCCGGGTCGAACTCGTCGGCGGTCCACTCCTCGCCGGTGCCGTCGGCTTCGGCGTAGTCGTCGTCGACCGCGTGCCGCCAGCCCGCCTCCTCGCGCTCCGGCCAGGTCGGTGACTCGGGTGTCGTCCGCAGCGACGCGACCATCTGCTGCCAGGCGCTGTCGAAGTCGATGCCGTCGGTGGCATCCGAGGCGTCGTGCGCCGGCGCGCCCGGCTCGGGGGAGAGGTCGCCGGACTGCCCACCGGACGGTGCACCCGACTGGGCACCGGGCTGGCCAGCGGACGGGGGAGTCGACCAGCTGGCCGGGCCGCTGGCGTTCGGCGACGACGCCGGGCCGCCCCCGCTCGGTGTCTCCGCGAGCCCGAGCGGCTCGATCGCCTCCGGCCCCTTCGGCTCCCGTGCGACGAGGTCACGCGCCCGCGGCAGCTGCGCCGAGTCGACCCACAGCCGGTCGATCGGCCGGTTGGGCAGCCGGGTCTCCATGTAGCCGCCGACCGTTCCCGGCGTCGGCGCCACATAGGCCGCGATGCCCGCGTCGCGCAGCTCGGCCAACAGCCGGTCCGCCACTCGCGGGTCGAGGTCCGCAACGGCGGCGTACCCGGCACAACGCAACCCGTTGTCGCGGCTGCCCCGGGGCGCTCCGCCCGTCGTCATCACCCGCCCCCGTCAGTGCTCTTTGATGAAAGCCAGTGTCTCGTCGACGATGCGCGGCAGGTCGTTGTCCATCGTCGCGACGTGATAGCTGTCCTCGAGCACGATCTGCCGCTTGTCGGCCGACGCGGCGCCCTCCATCAACCGGGTCGAGTTGACCGGCTCGACGACGTGGTCGTCCCGGCTGGTGAACACGAGCAGCGGCTGGGTCAGCTTGCCGAGGTCGGCGTTGGTCAGCCGCCACAGCACCGACAGCTGATAGGCCGCCTTGACCGGCAGCCGGTCATAAGCCGGCTCCACCACGCCGGGCTTCTTCACGTCGTTGCCGACGGGAGGCATGGACGGTACGACGAAGCGCAGCAGCGGCAGCAGCTTGGCGTCCTTGCGCGTGGTGAACAGCGACGGGTTGACCACGACGACGCCGGCGACGTCACCGCCGCGCTGCTCGGCCAGCCGCAACGTCAACGTCCCGCCCATCGACAGTCCGAGCACGAACGTCTTCTCGCACCGGCTGCGCACGTCGTCGAAGGCGCGCTCCAGCTCGCCGTACCAGTCCTCCCAGCGCACCGCGTTCGCGTCTTGCCAGCGGGTGCCGTGCCCGGGCAGCCGCGGCACCCGCACGGTCAACCCGGCGGCAGCCAGCGCCTCCGCCCACGGGCGCATGCTGCCGGGCATCCCGGTCAAGCCGTGGCAGAGGACCGCGCCGACGGGACCACCGTCGGCGGCGTACGTTTCGGCTTCGGGTCGCATCGGGCATGTCCCCCTCTCGACCTCGATCGTCGCACGCCGCCGGCGCGGGCCGCCGTGCCACCGCATCGCGGCAGCGCGGGGGCGCGCGTCGGTCGTGCGGAAAGCCCGAAGCGTCCGATTCGTCCCGCGGGTAGGATTCGATGCCAAAAGGTGACATCGGCGTGGCCGGTCTTACCCATTGCAGCCAGGAGTCGGCCTCCCTAGGGTGGCCACATCCCGGCAGTGACCAGTTCGACAGGGACCAGTTCGACAGGGACCAGTTCGGCAGCGAGCGCGTGGGCAGCGGGAGGGTGGTGAGCACGTGGTCTACCAGTTCTTGAAGTACGTCGTGCTCGGTCCGATCCTCAAGCTGTTCTTCCGCCCCTGGGTCGAGGGGCTGGAGAACATCCCGAAGACCGGTCCGGCGATCCTCGCCAGCAACCACCTGTCGTTCTCGGACTCGTTCTTCCTGCCGCTGGCTGCGCCGCGGCGGATCACGTTCCTGGCCAAGGCCGACTACTTCACCGGGCGCGGGCTCAAGGGACGGCTGACCGCGGGCTTCTTCAAGAGCATCGGCCAGGTGCCGATCGACCGCAGCGGTGGCCGGGCGAGCGAGGGTGCGCTGCGCAAGGGGCTGGAGATCCTCGGCCGCGGCGACCTGCTCGGCATCTATCCGGAGGGGACGCGCTCGCCGGACGGCCGGCTCTACCGCGGCAAGACCGGCATCGCGCGGATGGCGCTGGAGGCCGGCGTACCGGTCATTCCGGTCGCCATGATCAACACGTTCGACATCCAGCCGCCCGGCAAGCTGATGCCGCGGATCATGCGGGTCGGCATCCGGATCGGCGAGCCGCTCGACTTCTCCCGCTACGAGGGGATGGAGGGCGACCGGTTCGTGCTGCGGTCGATCACCGACGAGATCATGTACGAGCTCATGCAGCTGTCCGGGCAGGAGTACGTCGACACCTACGCGACCAAGGCGAAGGAAGACATCGCCGAGGCCCGCGCCGCCGCCCGCGAAGCGCTCGTCGTCGACGACAGCCCGCTGGTCGGCGCCCGCAAAGCCAGCTGACCCGCGCCCCTTTCGCCGCCCGCGCGTCCCCACGCAGGCTGAAGCCGCGATGATCAGCGGGTGGCGGAGCAGCTGTGGCGGGCGGTCGCGGCCTACCGGGTGCTGACGCTCGGTTACGCCGCCTTCCTCGTCGCCACCAACTTGGGCCACTATCGGCGGCCCGAGCTCGCCGTCGCGCTGCTTGCGGCGATGGCCGCCTGGACGGCGATCACCATCGCCTGCACCGTCCAGGTCCCGGCGGGGCGCACCAGCGGGCCGTTGCTCGTCGGTGACGTCGCGATCGCGGTTGGCCTGGTGCTCGCCACGCTCGCGGTCGAGCCCGCCGGCCGCATCAGCGCCGGCGCCCCGACCCTCCCCGCAGCCTGGGCCGCCAGCGCCGTGCTCGCGGCTGCGGTCGCCGGCGGGCCCGTCGCAGGTGCCGGTGCCGGCATCGCCGTCGCCGCCGCCGACGTGGGCGAGCGCGGCACGCTGAGCCAGCACACCTTCAACGGCATCGTGCTGCTCCTGCTGGCCGGGCTGGTCGGCGGGTACGTCGTCCGGCTGGGCCAGCGCGCCGAGGCCGCCATCGCCGCCGCAGCCCGACGCGACGCGGCGCGGGCCGAACGCGAGCGGCTGGCCCGGGACATCCACGACTCCGTCCTGCAGGTCCTCGCCCTCGTCTCCCGCCGCGGCGCCGCCCTCGGGGGTGAGGCTGCGGAACTCGCCGCGCTCGCCGCCGAGCAAGAGGCCAACCTGCGCACGCTCGTCGCGAGCCCCGCGCCCGCCGTCGACGCTGCGGGGGAGCTCGACCTGCGCGCCCTGGTCGAGCCGTTCGCCTCCGCGACCGTCACCGTCGCCTGCCCCGCCGACGCCGTTCCGCTCCCGGAGCCCGCCGCCCGCGACCTCGCTGCCGCCGTCGGTGAGGCCCTCGCCAACGTCGCCCGCCACGCCGGCCCGTCCGCCCGTGCCTGGGTGCTGGTCGAGGACGAGGCCGACGCGGTCACGGTGAGCGTGCGCGACGACGGGGTCGGAACGACGCCCGATCGCCTCGCCGAGGCGGGTCGTTCCGGTCGGCTGGGCGTCGCGCAGAGCATCCTGGGACGGGTGCAGCAGCTCGGCGGCGACGTGACCGTGACGACCGCGCCCGGGCACGGTACGGAGGTCGAGCTTCGTGTGCCCCGGCGCTGACCGGCCGCGCCCCGGCGCTAGCCAACCGGCCGGCGACACCTCGACGCCCGGCGACGAGCAGGCGCTCAAGGTGCTCGTCGTCGACGACCACCCGATCTGGCGCGACGGCGTCGCCCGCGACCTCGAAGCCGCCGGGTTCGTCGTCTGCGGCACCGCCGGCGACGGCGCACAGGCGATCCGGCTGGCCCCGGCGACGCGTCCCGACGTCGTACTCCTCGACCTGCAGCTCCCCGACATGACCGGTGTGGAGGTCGCCCGCCGCCTCGCCACCCTCGACCCGCCGCCGCGGGTGCTGGTGCTGTCCGCGAGCGGTGAGCGGCAGGACGTGCTCGACGCGATGACCGCGGGCGCGACCGGATACCTGCTGAAGTCGGCGCGGATGGAGGAGCTGGTCGAGGCAGTACGCCGAGTGGCCGTCGGGGACGCGGTCTTCACCGCAGGTCTGGCCGGTCTGGTGCTCGGCGAATATCGGCGGCTGGCCACCGCGCCCGACGACGACACCCCGCGGCTGACCGACCGCGAGACCGAGGTGCTGCGGCTGGTCGCCAAGGGGCTGACCTATCCGCAGATCGCCGAGCGGCTGGTGCTGTCCGTGCGCACCGTGCAGAACCACGTCCAGAACACGCTGACCAAGCTGCAGCTGCACAACAAGGCACAGCTGGTGCGTTACGCGCTCGAGCGCGGCCTCGACAATGAGTAGTTCTACCTAGCGCAGGTCGCGTCGTCGTACTCATGCTCATGCGCCCGCGTCGGCGGATCGTCGAAGCATGACGACAACAACCTCTGTCAACTGGCCCCGCACCTTTGGCTGGTTCGCAACCGGCGTCGGCGCGACCCTCACCGCGTCGTTCGTGGCCGGTGCGATCGGGCAGCTGTTCGGCGTCGGCTTCGGCACGCTGTTCCAGCCGCTCGCCGTCATCGGCACGATCGCGCTGGTGCTGGGGAGCCGCCCGTTGCCGCGCCGCTATCGGATCGCGCTCGCCGCCGGCGCCGCGACTCCCGTCGTGGTGGCCGCCGCCATCATCGGGGCGTTCCTGATCAGCCTCGCGACCGACCCCAACGCGTTCACGTTCTGACCCGGCCGGGGTCAGAGCCGGGCCCAGCCCTTGCTGCGGCGGACCGCTTCTTGCCAACGCCGGTACGCCGCATCGCGGGCGTGGCTGCCGGAGTGGCCGTCGCCGGCCCGTTCGAGTGGCCGGGGGTCGAACCGGCGGTCCAGCCGCCACGTGTCGGCCAGCTCGTCGGTCGACGACCACACTCCCGTCGCGAGCCCGGCCAGGAACGCAGCGCCCAGGGCCGTCGTCTCGGCCACTTGGGGGCGGCGTACCGGCACCTGCAGCTGGTCGGCCTGCAGCTGGCAGAGCAGGTCGTTGGCGGACGCGCCGCCGTCGACGGACAGCTCCGGCACGGCGATGCCGGCGTCGCGGGTCATCACGTCGACGACGTCGCGCACCTCGAACACGATCGCTTCCAGCGCGGCCCGGACGAGGTGCGCGCGGGTGGTGCCGCGGGTCAGGCCGAGGACCGCGCCGCGCGCATCGGGGTCCCAGTGCGGTGCGCCGAGGCCGGTGAGGGCGGGGACGAAGACGACGCCGCCGGTGTCGTCGACGGTGCGGGCGAGGGCGTCCGTCTCGGCCGCGGTCGCGATGATGCCCAGGCCGTCGCGCAGCCACTGGATCGCGGCGCCGGTGACGAAAATGGCTCCTTCCAACGCATAGACGAGACCGGCGCCGAGGTCCCAGGCGACGGTTGTCAGCAGCCCGGCGTCGGAGCGCACGATGTCGCCGCCGGTGTTGACCAGAACGAACGACCCGGTGCCATAGGTGCACTTGCTCGTGCCGGGGGCGAAGCAGGCCTGCCCGAACAGCGCCGCCTGCTGGTCACCGGCAACACCGGCGATCGGCAGGTCGAGGCCGAGAAACGCGTCCGGATCGGTCCGACCGAAGCCGCCGGACGACGGCCGCACCTCGGGCAGCGCCGCGCGCGGCACCTGAAACCGCGCGCACAGCTCGTCGCTCCATTCGCCGCTCGCGAGGTCGAACAGCAGCGTCCGGCTCGCGTTCGACGGGTCGGTCGCGTGGACCCGGCCGGCGGTGAGCCGGGCGATGAGGTAGGAGTCGACGGTGCCGACGACGACGTCGCCGGCCCGGACGCGTTGCCACGTCTCCGGTTCGTGCTCGGCGAGCCAGGTGAGCTTGGTGCCGGTGAAGTACGGGTCGAGCCGCAGCCCGGTGAGCTCGCTGACCCGCGGTTCGTCGCCGTTGTCGCGCAGCCGGTCGCAGATGGACGTGGTCCGCCGGTCCTGCCACACGATCGCCCGCCGGGGCGCGGCCAGCGTCCGCCGGTCCCACACCACCGCGGTCTCGCGCTGATTGGTGATGCCGACAGCGGTGGGCGCGTCGACTCCGGCCGACGTGTCGGCGCTGCCCGATCGGGCCGGGCCGACGGCTGCGAGCGCCTGCCGGCACGCGGACAGCGTCGCCTGCCAGATCTGCTCCGGCTCGTGCTCGACCCAACCCGGCTGCGGGAAGTGCTGCGCGAACTCCTCGTAGCCGCGGGCCGCCACCCGGCCGTCATCGGTGACGAGCAGCGCGGTGACGCCCGTCGTACCGGCGTCGATCGCGAGGATCGTCACAGGTCGGGACTCTGCGCCGGCGTGCAGCTGGCGACCGCGGCCTGCTGTCCGCCGGCCGGCTCGGTGGCGGTGGGCGGCGACGCAACCTGTTCGGTCATCGGGTCTTCTGCCGGAGCTGGGCGAGCACCACCGGGTCGATGCGGCCGGGCAGCATCCGCTCCTCGTAGTTCTCGATGCCGGCCCAGTCGGCCAACGCCGTGTCCAACGCTGCTGTTGTCTCGTCGGCCGCCCTGTGGCCGAGGCGCCCGAGCCGGTCGCGAACCTCGGCGGCGAGGGCGCCTTCGAGCGGCAGCGCGGCGTCCGGGTCCGGTTTGGTGAAGAAGATGTCGTGCAGGTCGAGCAGCCGCTCGAGCTCGGGCACCGGTGCGGCGTGGTCGTCGACGCGGAGGTCGACGAGCACGTCGCTGCCCCCGCCGTACCCGCCGTCGGGTGTCACCACCAACAGCGCCGCGCTCTGCCGGCCGCGGCGGTCGCCACCCGCGCGGTCACCGGCGAGCAACGCGGCGAACAGGCGCCGGGACAACGGCTGGCTGGGCTCGCTGTCGCGCCAGGCCTGCTCCATCGCCGCCACGACTTCGGGTCCCGTGAGGATGTTGCCTTGGATGGCGTAGGTGCCGCGTTCGGTCGAGCCGGTGACTCCGCCGGCCCAGGGGTGGCAGCCGCCGCCGGTGAAGGTCGCCGCGCCGCCGCGGGCATCGACGATGCCGGCTTGGCGTTGCTCGCGCTGCTCGTCGGCGTCGGTGAGCGCGTCGAGGGTTTCCGGCGCGGACTTGCCGGCGCGCAGCAGCGCGAGACCGTCGGGTCGGTAGGCGAGGTTGGCATAGGACTGCGTCGCGATCGCGCCGAACCCCGCGGCGGCGGCCGGCACCGCTGCGCCCACGGCGAGGAACTTGCTCGCGACCGCGACACCCCACGCGTCGCCGTGGTGGGCGACGATCGAGAACGTCATCGGGCTGCGCTTTCGCGACTGGAGCGGGGTTGGGCGGCGTCGGCATGGCTCATGTGGCGGGAGCCTATTGGGCGCGGTTTGTAGGCTCCGCCCCATGCGCATCGGGGTGCTGACCGGCGGCGGCGACTGTCCTGGCCTCAACGCGGTGATCCGTGCGGTGGTCCGCAAGGGTGCGGGGGTCTACGGGCACGAGTTCGTCGGGTTCCGCGATGGATGGAAGGGGCCGCTGGAGGGCCTGACCCGTCCGCTCGACGTGGCGGCGACCCGCGGGATCTTGCCACGCGGTGGCACGATCCTCGGCTCGTCGCGGACGAATCCGTTGAAGGTCGACGGCGGGGTCGAGCGGATCACGAAGAACCTCGCCGACCTCGGTGTCGAGGCGCTGGTGGCAATCGGTGGCGAGGACACACTGGGAGTCGCGACGGCGTTGGCGGCGGGTGGGCTGACCGTCGTCGGCGTACCGAAGACCATCGACAACGACCTCGGCGCGACCGACTACACGTTCGGGTTCGACACCGCCGTGCAGATCGCCGTCGACGCCATCGATCGGCTGCACACGACCGCCGAGTCGCACCATCGCGTGCTGATCGTCGAGGTGATGGGGCGGCATGCCGGATGGATCGCGCTGCACAGTGGGCTGGCCGGCGGCGCGAACGTCATCCTGATCCCGGAGCGGCCGTTCGACATCGACCAGGTGTGCAACTACATCGAGCAGCGGTTCGCCTCGCACTACGCGCCGATCGTCGTCGTGGCCGAGGGCGCGGTGCCGGCCGAGGGAACGATGGCGCTGCAGGACCAGGGCGTGGACGCGTTCGGGCATGTGCGGCTGGGCGGCATCGGCCAGGTGCTCGAGCGCGAGATCGAGGCGCGGACCGGCAAGGAGGCGCGGGCGACGGTGCTGGGTCATGTGCAGCGCGGCGGCACACCGACGGCGTACGACCGGGTGCTCGCGACGCGATTCGGGCTGCATGCGATCGACGCCGTGCACGAGGGAGAGAGCGGGGTCATGGTGGCGCTGCGCGGGACCGAGATCGTGCGGGTGCCGTTGAGTGAGGCGACTCGCGAGCTGAAGACGGTGCCGCTGGAGCGCTATCAGGAAGTAGAAGTCTTCTTCGGCTAACCCCCCCCTTCGCACTTTGCTCGGGCTTTGCCGCCGCAGCGGCCGCCCTCGCCGCGGGAAGACCCTGCGCCGATGGCAATCCCCGAGCAAAGTGCTCGCCCACAGCGGGTCGCGACAGATGTCGAGTTGTGGACAAGCGCCTTCCAGGGGGTAGCGCCCGCACCATCCACGGCTATGGACCTCAGGCATGTCCGGGTGACCAAGGCCGCTGACCTTGCCAGCCTGGTCGGGCGGCAGGCGGTATGTCGTGCGATTGACGGCGGCCAGGTTGTCCATCTGGGACGAGGTGTCGTCGTCGGGCGTGATGTTCTGACGAGCGCCGCGCCGGCCGTGGAGCACGCCCAGCGGATCCGTTCCGCGCAACTGCGTATGGGCGGTGTCGCTGTCGCCAGCCATGGATCGGCGGCGTTGCTGCACAACCTGGCAAGGCTGGGTCGCCCTTCCGGGCGGTTGCGACTCACTCGCGGTGGTGGTCGCTATCGGCGGCTCGACATCGACGCGCGGCTGCACGTCTGCGGCTTACCGCCTGAGCATGTGACGAGTGCCTATGGGGTGAGCGCCACTACGATTCCCCGCACCGTCGTCGACCTCGCCCGGCAGGGGACCTTCCGCAGCGGTGTGGTCGTCGCCGACTCCGCTCTGCACGCCGGCTGCACGAAGCGAGAGCTCTCTGCCGTCACCGACTTCTGCCGTCGCTGGCCGGGCGTCCGCACCGCGCGAGAGGTTGTGGCGTTCGCCGACTCTCGCGCGGAGTCGCCCTTGGAATCCGTCAGCCGCGTGTTCATGCTCGAGCGTGGGATTCCGATGCCTGAGCTGCAGGTCCGCCTCGGCGATGGCGACAGGGTCATCGGTCGGGTCGACTTCTACTGGGAGCAGTGGCGGGTCGTCGGCGAGGCCGACGGCATGCTCAAGTACGACGAGCCGGGTGCGCTGCGGCGGGAGAAGCTGCGGCAGGAAGCACTGGAGGACACCGGTGTCATCGTGGTCCGCTGGACCTGGGACGACATCTGGCGGCAGCCGGACAGGACCGAAGCCCGCATCCGGCGAGCCCTGGCCCGTGGCGGCCGCACCCGCTGACCACCCCAACGCCACCCCGACTTTGCTCGGGTTCTGCCGGTCACGAGGCCGCTCCCACGCAGGAGCGGCCTCGAGCCGAACCCGGTTCCCCGAGCAAAGTCGGGGAGAGGCGGGTCAGGCGGCCTTGCTGATGCCGTCCTTGGCCACCTTCGCGAGCAGCTCGTGCGCCTGCTGCGCCCGCTGAGCGTCCTGTTCCTTCACCATCTCGATGAACTTCTTCACGTCGTCGTGACCCGAGGCGTCCTTGAGGAACTGGTCGTAGACCTGGGCGCCCTTGAGCGCGTGGTACTGGATGGACACGAGGTCGTAAACGATGTCGGCTGCACCGGTGCCGGCCATGTCGTCGGCTCCTTCCATGGATTGCTTCCAGGGTCCTCAGAAGGGTTCCCGCGGCCCGGCGCGCTGACTCTGTCGGCGCAGCCAGAACGGCCTGGCGCGGCAACTACGCTGGTGGGGTGACGGAGACGTGGCGCACGCTCCCGGCTGCCCAGCAGCCGGCGTGGCCGGACCCGCAACGGGTCGCGAGCGTCGTCGTCGAGCTCACCGAGTCGCCGGGTCTGGTGGTGCCGGACGAGTGCGACACCCTGCGCGCCCGGCTGGCTGCCGTCAGCCGGGGCGAGGCGTTCCTGCTGCAGGGCGGCGACTGCGCCGAGACGTTCGCCGGCGTCACCGCCGACACCGTACGCGACAAGCTGCGCACGATCCTGCAGATGGCGGTCGTGCTGACCTATGCCGCGAGCGTGCCGGTCGTGAAGGTCGGCCGCATGGCCGGCCAGTTCGCCAAACCGCGCAGCGCCGACATCGAAGCGATCACCGGCCTCCCGTCGTACCGCGGTGATGCCGTCAACGACCTTGCCGCCGACGCCACCGCGCGCGTCCCGGACCCGACGCGCATGCTGCGCGCCTACTCCGCCAGCGCGATGACGCTCAACCTCGTCCGCGCCTACACCCGCGGCGGTCTCGCCGACCTTCGCGCGGTGCACGACTGGAACAAGAACTTCGTCCGCCGCTCACCGGCCGGTCAGCGATACGAACGCGTCGCGCGCGACATCGACAAGGCACTCGCGTTCATGCGGGCGTGTGGCATCGACCTCGACCGCGAGCAGTCGATGCACGGCGTCGAGTTCTTCGCCAGCCACGAAGCGTTGTTGCTCGACTATGAGAGTGCGCTGACGCGGTACGACGAGGAGCGCGACGCCGTCTATGACCTGTCCGGCCACATGGTCTGGATCGGGGAGCGGACACGCGCCTTGGATGGTGCGCACGTCGAGTTCGCCAGTCGCATTGCCAATCCGATCGGTGTGAAGCTAGGTCCCGCCGTTGCGCCCGAGGACGCGGTGGCGTTGGCCGACCGGCTCGACCCGGACCGTGTCGCCGGCCGGTTGACGTTCATCGCGCGGATGGGAGCGCAGCGGGTGCGGGAGCTGTTGCCGCCGCTGGTGGAGAAGGTGCGCGCCGAGGGTCTCGCCGTGACCTGGGTGTGCGACCCGATGCACGGCAATACGGTGACGACGCCGAATGGCTTCAAGACCAGACACTTCGACGACGTCATCGACGAGGTGCGGGGCTTCTTCGAGGTGCACCACGCTCTCGGCACCTATCCCGGTGGTGTGCACGTCGAGCTCACAGGCGACGACGTGACCGAATGCCTGGGCGGTGCCGCTGACATCGTCGACACCGACCTGGCCGGCGGTCGTTACGAAACCGCATGCGACCCGCGGCTCAACACCACGCAGGCGATCGAGCTTGCCTTCCTCGTCGCCGAGATGCTCCGCGAGCACTGACCAGCGCGCCATTCGCTTCGTTCTCACTCGCTTGCGTGCGGAGCACGCGGCGCTCGCTGCGGCCTCGCGACTGGCACGCTGCCCAGCGCTCGCGGCCAGGGATCTGGTCAGCGCGCCGTTCGCTTCGTTCTCACTCGCTCGCGTGCGGAGCACGCGGCGCTCGCTGCGGCCTCGCGACTGGCACGCTGCCCAGCGCTCGCGGCCAGGGATCTGATCAGCGCGCCATTGGCTTCGTTCTCACTCGCTTGCGTGCGGAGCACGCGGCGCTCGCTGCGGCCTCGCGACTGGCACGCTGCCCAGCGCTCGCGATCGGGGCCTGATCAGCGCGCCGTTCGCTTCGTTCCGCACGCTGGTGGAGTCAGGTCGTTTGGCGGAAGGTGGCGGTGGCGGTCTGGGATCCGTCGCTGGCAGTGATGGTGTAGGAGCCGGGCAGCGTCCCGTTCGCCTGCAACGTCGCCGTGAACCGGCCGTGCTGGTCCGCCTGTGCGGACGCTTGGGACGACGCCAGCGCGCCGCTATAGCTGATCTGCACCACGGCTCCGGGGGACCAGCCGGTGCCCGACACGGTCACCGCCGTGCCGCGCCGCCCTTGGCGCGGTGAGACCGTGATGGCTGCAGCCGCGACCGGCTTCGCCGACCTCGTCGGGGTCCGCTTCGGATGCTTCGGTGTCGCGACCGCTGCCGCGGTCTGCGTCGCGGCCGAGCCCGCGGTCGCGGTGACGGTTGCCGTCGGACTGGCCGACCCGCTCGTGCTCGGTTGGGGTGAGACCGAGAACGACGGCTGCTCCGCGGCTGCCGTCGGTGTCGCGTCCACGAAGGCGTGCGTGTCACCGGACCCCGCCGTGGTCAGCGCGGCGATGGCCACACCGAGCACCAAGGCCAGCACGATGACGAGCACCACGGCGATCGGCGACACCGCCGGCCGACGCTCCTCGTCCTCCTCGATCGCGAGCAGCACCTGCTCGACCGTCGGCAGCACCGCGACCGCCCGCGCCGTGACCCGATCGAGCATCGCCTCCCGTGCCTCGTCCGGCATCGCCACGACCGGCAACCCGGCGCACAAGCGCCGGCCCTTCGCCATCAGCTCGACCGCGTCCTCGCATCCGCGGCAGTTGCCGAGATGACGCCGCAGCGGCGCCATCCGGGGGGACGGCAGCGACCCATCGGCGAGCCGGCCGAGCATGCCGAGGTCGATCGGCGTCCGGCCGGTGTGGCTGCTCAGATCCGGCGTGGGCCGCTCGTCGTACGCCTCCACCAGGTGCAACCGACCCACCGCCACCACGGCCGCGGCCGTGTCAACGTCGAGTCCCAGCGCGACGGCCACCGACTGTGGGGGCAGGTCATAGGCGTCGCGGAGCATGACCGCGTCGCGTTCCTGCTGCGGCAACCGCCCGAGGGCGGCACGGACCTGCCCCTCACCACTGGTTCCGGCGAGCACGCTCGCCGACATCTCCGGCTCGACCGGATCGTCGTCGAGCCGTCGGCCCAACTCCAACGCCCGGCCGAACCACCACCCGGCGGTGTCGCCGACGGTTTCCGGTGCGTTGACCAGCGCGTCGAGCAGCGCGAACGCATAGGCCTCGCAGACCTCGACCGACTCGGCGGGGCCGCACCCGCGGCGGCGCAGCAGGTCATGCACCCGGTCGGCGTGCACCCGCACCGCGGCGACGTAGTCGTCGGCGGAGACGAGGGCGACCACCTCGCGCGGCACCCGGCTAACTTTAGGGAGGCAAGGCCCGCTGACCCGGAGGACGCCCCGTGCCCGATCCCGTCGATCTGCGCAGCGACACCCTCACCAGGCCGACGCAGGAGATGCGTCGGGTCATGGCTGCCGCCGAGGTGGGGGACGACGTGTACGGCGAGGACCCGACCATCAACGCCCTCGAAGCCGACGTCGCCGCTCGGTTCGGTCACCCGGCCGCGATGTTCGTGCCGAGCGGCACGATGGGCAACCAGATCGCGATCAGGCTGCTGGTGCCGCCCGGTGACGAGCTGATCTGCGACGCCGACGCGCACATCGTCAGCTATGAGGGTGGGGGAGCGGCACAGCACGGCGGCATCCAGACCCGCACGCTCGTCGCCGACCGCGGGCTGCTCACGGCCGACGCGATCGAGGCGCAGCTGCGCCCGGACAACTTCCATCTGGTGCCCACCCGCGCGGTTACCGTCGAGCAGACGCACAACCGCGGCGGCGGCGCCATCTATCCGCTGGCCTCGTTGAAGGAACTGCGCGCACTCACCACGGCGTACGACGTCAAGCTGCACTGCGACGGCGCCCGGATCTGGAACGCCCACGTCGCCAGCGGCGTCTCGCTGGCGGAGTACGGCGGACTGTTCGACACCCTTTCCGTCTGCCTGTCCAAAGGCCTCGGCGCGCCGGTCGGGTCGGTCGTCGTGATGAGCGACGAGGCCATGGCCGCCGAGGCCCGGTCGCTGCGGCACCGGCTCGGTGGCGCGATGCGGCAGGCCGGCGTGCTCGCCGCTGCCGGGCTGCACGCGCTGCACCACCACGTCGACCGGCTGGCCGAGGACCACGCGCGGGCGCAGCGGCTCGCCGCCGCACTCGCCGAGGCCGTGCCCGGACTGGTCGACCCGGCCCAGGTTGAGACCAACATCGTGCCGCTCGACGTGACGGTGACCGCCCTCGACTCGGCCAGCCTGTCGGCGCACTGCCGAGCGGACGGCGTGCTGGTCTCGGCGGTCGGGCCGCGCCGGGTGCGGTTGGTGACCCACCTCGACGTCGACGACGCCGGCATCGCTCGCGCCATCGACGTCCTCACCCGCGCCCTCGCGGGCTGACGCGGCCGGCGGCTGAGCGTCCCTGTTGTCGGGCGGGCGGTGGCCGTCTATCGTCAATATGTGCTGGTGATAGAAGTACCGCGGTGACCACCGCGTTCGTCCTCTCCGGTGGCGGCAACCTCGGCGCAGTCCAGGTCGGGATGCTGCTGGCGCTGAGCGATCGCGGCATCGTGCCGGACCTGCTCGTCGGGACCTCGGCCGGTGCGATCAACGCGACCTATCTCGCGGCCGGGCCGTCACCGGCTCGCGTCCGCGCGTTGGCCCGGGTCTGGTCGCAGGTCCGCCGCTCCGACGTCTTCCCCACCTCGCCGCGCGCGACCTGGCAGGCGCTTCGCGGCCACAGCTCGGCCGTGCTCGACCCGTCGCCGCTGCGCCGGCTGCTGGCCGCGCAGCTGCCGTTCCGACGGCTGGAAGACGCGCCCTGGCCGGTCGCCGTCGTCGCCACCGAGGTGACCACCGGGCAGAAGGTCGTGCTGACCCGCGGCGACGCCGTCGACGCCGTCCTCGCCAGCGCCGCCATCCCGGCCGTGTTCCCGCCGGTGTCGCTCGAGGGGCACACGCTGATGGATGGCGGTGTCGTCGACAACGCGCCGGTCTCGGTGGCGCGCCGGCTCGGCGCGGAGCGGATCTATGTCCTGCCGACCGGTTATGCGTGTGCGCTGACCGCGCCTCCGGGCTCCGCTCTGGGAATGGCGTTGCACGCGGTCTCCGTCGCCGTCCAACGCCGGCTGGTCGACGAGGTCGCCGACCTGCAAGGCCGGGTCGACCTACGGGTGGCGCCGCCACTGTGCCCGGTCACCGTCGGGCCCACCGACTTCAGCCAGACCGACGCGCTGATCGACCGCGCGCGGCGGTCCACCTTGCGCTGGCTCGACCGGCCCCTGCCCGCGGACCAGGCCGCGCTGCTCGGCCTGCACGAGCACGTCGCGCCCGTCGCCGGCGCGCGTGGCTCAGCAGGCGTTGAGCCGCTTGCCCACGAGCGGCGGCAGGTCGCGACAGGCGGCGGCGAGCGCGTCGAGATCGGCGTCGACGAGCGCCTGCGGCCCGTCGCACAGCGCCGATCCGGGGTCGGGATGCACGTCGACGATGACGGCGTCAGCGCCGGCGGCGATCGCTGCTCGTGACAGCGGCACGACCAGGTCACGCCGGCCACCGGAGTGTGACGGGTCGACGACCACCGGAAGGTGTGACAACGACTGGACGACCGGCACCGCGCTGATGTCGAGCGTGTTGCGCGTGGCCGTCTCGAACGTGCGGATGCCGCGCTCGCACAGCACGATGTCGAGGTTGCCGCGCTGCGCGACGTATTCCGCCGCCATCAGCCACTCCTCGATCGTCGCGTTCATCCCGCGCTTGAGCATCACCGGCTTGCCGGCCGAGCCGACCGCCTGCAACAGCCCGAAGTTCTGCATGTTGCGGGTGCCGATCTGCAGCATGTCGGCGTACTGCACCACCGTCGCCACGTCGTGCGGGTCGACCACCTCGGTCACCACCGGCAGCCCGACCTCGTCGCGCACCTCGCCGAGGATCTGCAGGCCCTTCTCGCCGAGCCCCTGGAAGGCGTACGGCGAGGTGCGCGGCTTGTAGGCGCCGCCTCGCAACAACGTCGCGCCGGCGGCCTTCGCCATCTGCGCGGCCGCCAAGGTTTGTTCCGACGTCTCGACCGCGCACGGCCCGGCGATCAGCGTGAACGTCTCGGGGCCGATCGGCACCGCGGCGCCGGCGGCCGAGGCGACGGTGACCGTGGAGCGAGCCGGGTGGTGCTCGCGGCTGACGAGCTTGTACGGCGCCGAGATCCGGACCGCTTCGACGACACCGGGGTAAGCCGTGAGGTTCAGCGACTCGAACTGCTCGACGTCACCGACCAGGCCGACGATCGTGCGATGGACGCCGCGGCTGACGAACGCTTCGCCGCCCGCCGCCTGCACGGTCCGCACGACCGCGTCGAGCTGTTCAGCGGTCGCGTCCGGCGCCATCACGTTGACCATGCCGCGCAGTTTTTCATGCGCTCACAAGACAACCTCCCACCCGTCGCCTCCCGCGATCAGGCCTCGAGGCGTTCCACCCGCGCGTCGGCGCCGCGGCGGGGACCGATCTCGACGAGATACATCGCCGCGAGGACCAGCAGCGCGCCGGCAACCGTGCGGGCGGACAGCTGGTCGCCGCCCACGGCCACGCCGAAGATGCCGGCGAAGACCGGCTC
>DASTWK010000058.1:0-46797 GCA_035776655.1 Mycobacteriales bacterium
GTGAGCAGCTCCTCGAGCTGGCCGACGCCGTGCTCGCCGCCGCGCCCGCCCCGCTCGAGCCGTGGCTGCACGGCGCGTGGCAGCGCGCGGCCGACGACGGCGCGCGGCTGCGGGTCGTCGTCGACCAGATCGCCTCGCTCACCGACACCTCCGCGCTCGCCTGGTGGCGGCGGTGGGTGCGATGACCCTGCAGGTACGCCGGGCCAGCGCCGCCGAGATCGTGCCGATCCGCCACGCGGTGCTGCGCCCGGGACGGCCGGTCAGCACGGCGCTGTACGCCGAGGACGACCGGGCGGTGCACGTCGGCGCCTGGGAGTCCTCCTCCGACGGCGAGCTGCTCGTCGGCTGCGCCACCGTCTTCCCGCAGCCGTGGCCGGGAGACGACGACCCGGCTGCGCCGCCACCGGAGCCCGGCGCCTGGCGGCTGCGTGGCATGGCGGTCGACCCGTCCCGGCAGGGCAGCGGGGCCGGGCGGCAGGTGCTCGCCCTCGCCGTCGAGCTGGCGCGCGCCGCCGGGGCACCGCTGCTGTGGGCCGACGGGCGCACGTCCGCGCTGGGGTTCTACGAGCGGCTGGGCTGGCAGGTGGTGGGGGAGGAGTACGTCGTCGCCGCCAGCGGCCTGCCGCACCGGCGGATCGTGCTCGACCTCAACGGTTCGGCAGAGGCTGTCGGCGCCGACGCCTAGACTCTGCAGAAAGGCGTCTTCCCCCGCCGTACGCCGTCGGCTCTGAGGACACAACAGGCAGCTCCGACGACACAGCTCCGACCTCGGCGAGGAGGTGACGCATGGCCGGTCGCATCCGCGACGAGGTGATCGCGGCCGTGCGCGAGCGCCTCCCGATCGAGCAGGTGATCGGTGACTACGTCGCGCTGCGTCCCGCCGGCGCCGGCCGTTACAAGGGCCTGTGCCCCTTCCACGACGAGAAGACCCCGTCGTTCAACGTCAACACCGGCAACGGGTTCTACAAGTGCTTCGGTTGCGGTGCCGGCGGCGACCTGATCACGTTCGTCCGCGAGAAGGAGCAGCTGTCGTTCGTCGAGGCGGTCGAGGTGCTGGCCCGCAAGGCCGGGGTCGAGGTCACCTACGAGCAGGGCGGCGCGGCGCCGCGCCAGCAGTCGAGCGAGCGGCAGAAGCTCATCGAGGCGCATGCGGCGGCGGCGCAGTTCTACGCCGAACAGCTCGCGACTGCGGAGGCGGACATCGCCCGGCGGTTCCTGCTCGACCGCGGCTTCGACGAGGCGGCGTGGGCGCGCTTCGGTGTCGGTTATGCGCCGGCCGACTGGGACGTGCTGTCCCGGCACTTGCGCGGCCGCGGCTTCACGCCGGAGACGCTGTTCACCGGCGGCCTGGCCTCACAGGGACAACGCGGTCCGATCGACCGGTTCCGCGGCCGCTTGCTGTGGCCGATCCGCGACCCGAAGGGCGACGTCATCGGTTTCGGCGCGCGCCGGTTGCGTGCTGACGATCGCATCGAGGCCAAATACATCAACACCACCGAGACGCCGATCTACAAGAAGAGCCAGGTGCTCTACGGCCTCGACCTCGCCAAGACCGACATCGCGAAGAAATACCGGGCCGTCGTCGTCGAGGGTTACACCGACGTGATGGCCTGCCACCTCGCCGGTGAGACGACGGCGGTGGCAACCTGCGGCACCGCGTTCGCCGCGGAGCACGTGCAGATGCTGCGGCGTTATCTGATGGACCAGGACGAGTTCCGCGGCCGTGTCATCTTCACCTTCGACGGCGACGAGGCCGGCCGCAAGGCCGCGCTGAAGGCGTTCGCCGATGACCAGAAGTTCGTCGCGCAGACGTTCGTCGCCGTCGAGCCGGACGGGCTCGACCCGTGCGAGCTGCGTCAGCAGCGGGGTGATCTCGCCGTGCGCGACCTCATCGCGCGGCACATCCCGCTGGCGGAGTTCGCGATCCGCTCCACCCTCGACCGGTTCGACCTCGAGCTGCCGGAGGGGCGGGTGCAGGCGCTCGGAGAGGCCGCTCCGGTCGTTGCCCGGCTCAAGGACTGGGCGCTGCGGGAGGAGTACGCGCGCCGGCTGGCGGGCTGGTTGGGCATGGACGAGCAGTCGGTGCTGGCGCGAGTGCGCGGGCAGGAAGCGGGCGCCGACGCCGGCCGCAACGACCAGCGGCGGCCGCGGCGCGACGGGCCGGCGGCCCGGCCCGACCCGCGCGACCCGCGGCTCATCGTCGAGCGCGAGGTGCTCAAGCTCGCGGTGCAGCGTCCCGCCCTCGCCGGTCCCGTCTTCGACGGCATCGACGCCGACTGCTTCACCGCCCCGGCCTACGCCGCGGTGCGGGCAGCCGTGCGTGAGGCGGGGGGTGCCGGCACCGCCACCGGTGGGGCGGCCTGGGTCGAGCGGGTGCAGGCCGCCGCGGAGACCGACGCCGTGCGCGATCTCGTCACCGAGCTCGCGGTCGAGCCGATGCAGACGACCGACGAGGACGACCCGCGCTACGCCACGTCGCTGCTCGCCCGCTTGCAGGAGATGGCACTGACCCGCCGCATCACCGACCTCAAGTCCCGCGTGCAGCGGGTCAACCCGGTCGAGCGGCCGGAGGAATACAACCGCCTGTTCGGCGAGCTCATCGTCCTCGAGCGCAACAAGATCGGTTTGCGCGAGCAGGCCATGGGAGCGCTCTGACCGGCTGCCTGACCGCCTGTCAGTGGGGCACACTGTCAGGGTGACGCCCGCCGCACCTCCTCGCGTGCAGAGCGCGGAGGGGGGTGGGGCGCCCGCCCCACCGGACGGCGCCCCACCGACCCCATCCGACGGCCCCGCGCCGGCCGGCGCAGATGTCCCCGCGGCGGCGGCCCTGGCCGCCCCGACCGGAGACGGGCTGGCCGGCGAGATCAAGGAGCTCGTCACCAGAGGCAAGGAGGCCGGCTTCCTCAGCTCGGAGGACATCGGCGCTGCCCTGGTCGCCGCCGAACTGCCGCCGGAGTCGATGGACTCGGTGCTGCGGATGATCGCCGCCGAGGGCATCGAGATCGTCGAGGCTGCGGAGGACGCGGACGACGACGCGCCGGCCCGCACTGCCGAGGACGACGCGGCGCTGCGCACGTCGGTCAACGACCCGGTGCGCATGTATCTCAAGGAGATCGGGCGCGTCCCGCTGCTGTCCGCGGAAGAAGAGGTCGACCTCGCCAAGCGGGTCGAGGCCGGCCTCTTCGCTTCCGAGAAGATTTCGCTGCAGCCTTCGCTCAGTGGTGACTTGCGCCGCGAGCTCGAGCTCATCGAACGCGACGGGCAGCTGGCGAAGAAGCGGCTCATCGAAGCGAACTTGCGGTTGGTCGTCTCGATCGCCAAGCGCTATGTCGGCCGCGGCATGCTCTTCCTCGACCTCATCCAGGAAGGCAACCTCGGCCTGATCCGCGCGGTGGAGAAGTTCGACTACACCCGCGGCTACAAGTTCTCCACCTACGCGACCTGGTGGATCCGCCAAGCCATCACCCGCGCCATCGCCGACCAGGCCCGCACGATCCGCATCCCGGTGCACATGGTCGAGACCATCAACAAGCTGATCCGCATCCAGCGCCAGCTGTTGCAGGACCTCGGCCGCGACCCGACGCCGGAGGAGATCGGCAAGGAGATGGAGCTCCCGCCGGACCGGGTGCTGGAGATCCAGAAGCTGTCGCAAGAGCCGGTGTCGCTGGAGACACCGATCGGCGAGGAGGACGACTCCAACCTCGGCGACTTCATCGAAGACTCCGACGCGGTGGTCCCCATCGACGCGGCGTCGTTCATCTTGTTGCAAGAACAGCTCGACGCCATCCTGCACACGTTGTCCGAGCGGGAGAAGAAGGTCATCCAGTTGCGGTTCGGCCTCTCCGACGGCCACCCGCGCACTCTCGAAGAGGTCGGCAAGGAGTTCGGCGTCACCCGCGAGCGGATCCGGCAGATCGAGTCGAAGACGCTGTCCAAGCTGCGCCACCCGAGCCGGTCGCAGAAGCTGCGCGACTACCTCGAATAGCCGCGGCATTTGCCCCTATTGTCCTGGGGCTTACTCGCGAGTAAGGTCCGCTGCGCCGGATCACTCACGGGGGTGTCACGTGTCACGTCTGATTGCCCGCTGCCTCGCACTCGCCGCACTGCTCGTGCCGGCCGCGATCGTGCTCTCGCCCGCCGCGCACGCGGGCGCGGGCAACTATCCGATCGTGCTGATCCACGGCTGGACCGGCAGCAGCTCGAGCTTCGCCACGATGATTCCGAAGCTGCAAGCCGCGGGCTTCAAGGTCGTCGACTTCGACCCGAACACCTCCGGTGTGCAGGCGATGAGCTATGCCCCGACGAGCAGCAGCCAGCACATCCCCTACATCGCCTGCAAGATCGTGCAGCAGAAGATCAAGACGGCGTTGCAGCAGAACGGCTACGACCCCAACACGCAGAAGATCGACGTGGTCGCCCACTCGATGGGCGGTCTGGTCGCGCGGTTCCTCATCGAGCACCCGGGCGCCGACGTCAACTACTTCAACAGCAACGGCTGGTACGGCGACGGGACGCCCGACTGCGACACCAACTGGGCCTCCCGCATCGACGACCTGGTGATGCTCGGCACGCCCAACCACGGCACCTGGGAGGGCTGGGTGCCGTCGACGATCCCCGCGTTCGGGGTGTGGAACGCCAGCGGCGGCGACATGAAGCCCAACTCCACCTTCTTGTCGAAGATGGGCTATGCCGAGCCGTCGGGCGAGACCTACTCGTGCATCGGCGGCAACCCGTCGTATGGCGGGTTCCTGCAGTTCGACTACAACGGCGACGGTGTGAAGCACGGTTTCGACGGCGTGGTGCCGGCCGAGTCGCCGTACGTCACCGGGTGCAACTTCGACCTGACCTCGTCCAACCACGGTGAGCTGCTCAACCAGGCGGCACCGATCAACGACGTCATCAACGACCTCGGGGCGGTTGGCAGCGCCAGCGGTGGCACCTCGAAACGGCTGACCGGCACCGCGACGATCCGGCTGGAGTACGCGAGCATCCAGGCCGACCACGACCCGGGCACCGATGACGAGAACCGCTTTGACGTCTACGTCGACCCCGACGGCGGGAACGACAACTACTCGTTCCTCGGCACGATCAGCTATGACCGCGACGCGCCGTTCACCCAGAACTGGGGCAACAGCGGCCCGACCGCGCCCAACACGATCACGCTGCCGGGCACCAGCGGCATCATGGACGTGAAGGTGTTCGCCTGGGAGAGCGACCCGTTCTCCTCCGACACGATCGGCACCGGCTACTTCCGCAACCTGACCCTGTCCGAGGACAAGGACGGGCAGGACTACTACCAGGCCACCTTCCCCGACGCCGCCAACGGGGCGACCGACACGTTGCGGGTCTCGGTCAACGGGGTGACGGCCCAGCCGCTGGGTTAGAGGACGCCGGCGTCCTGCAGGACCGGCGCCTCTGGCCGGTCCTGCACCCAGCGCGTCGTCTCGCGCTCGGCGAAGAACGACACGAACGGAATCGTCCCGGCGACCATCGTCAGCGCGAGCCGCACCGGCGGCATCTTCACCCGCCGAGCGAGGTCGAGGGTGAGGATCAGGTAGAGCGGATAGAAGAACACGCCGTGGATGACCCCGACGAACGCGTCGACCACCCGGATCCCGGCGGCGTACTGCAACGGGATGCCGATGCAGAACAACACGATCAGCAACACGCTGACGATCCAGGCGACCACGCGATAGCGCAGCAAGGCACTGGTCACGAACGCGCCTCCGGCCGGGTCATCGGGGTCAGCGCCGCCCGCTCTGGTCCCGGGCGCCGCCACCGGCGTGCGCCGCCGTGTGCGCGGCGTTGAGCGCGGCCAGCCGGGCATTCCACGCAGCCACGTCCGGGTCGTCGTCGGCGTCGACGGAGACGGCCTCGGTCGTCAGGCCGACGCGATAGCCCGAGGCGTAGCGGATGTCAGCCTCCGGCGTCAGCGGAACCACCGGCTTGTCCGGGTCGGCCTTGGGCCCGCCGCGGCGGACCTCCTCGTAGAGCGTCTTGCCCCAGAGGAAGATCGCGAAGGCGGCGAACACCGGCCACTGGAACGCATAGGCGTAGTTCTGGATCCCGCCGTTGGCCGCGTTGGCGCGGTGCCACTGCCACAGGCCGAGCCGCAGCATCACCAGCACCGCCACGACGACGAGGACGTGCACCAGCCACCACTTCGGGGCGAGGACGCGGCGCACGGCTCCAGACTAATCGCCGGCCCCGCGCCCGGTTCGACCAGCGCGGCTCCGGCGGCTCCGGCGGCTCAGGCGGCGTGGGCCGTGGCCGAGCCGCCGTCGCGCAACCGGCGGGGCTCGGTGAGCAAGGTCAGCACCGAGCCTTCGATGGGGCCCTGAGTGGCCAGCTCGCCGAACGTCGCGTCGGCGCCGAGCCGGTGCAGGTCCTGGCGGATCGTGATGCCGTCGTTGTAGCGATCGATCACCCGCGGGTCGATGTAGGAGGCGCGGCAGACGGCCGGGGTGTTGCCGAGGTAGTGGGCGACCTCCTGCACCGCGCGGGCGACCGCACGCCTGCGGGCCGTCTCGGAGGTGGGCGCGTCCGCGGAGACCGCGAGGGCGACCGCGCACAGCACGGTGGCGTGCCAGGTGCGGAAGTCCTTCGCGGTGAAGTCGCCGCCGGTGATCTCGCGCAGGTAACCGTTGATGTCCTGGCTCCTCACGTCGACCCACCCGTGTGAGGTGCGGTAGGCGAGCAGTTCGTCGTCGCCGCCCCGGCGGCGCTTGAGCCGCCTGACCAGCGTGCACAGCTCGTCGTCGGCGACCGACTGCACCCGCCGCTTGCCGCTCTTCGCGACATAGTCGAACGTCAGCACCCCGTCGGTGCAGGTGACGTGGTCACGGCGCAGGGTGGCGAGGCCGTAGGACTCGTTCTTCTCGGCGTACTCCTCCCCACCGATGCGGAAGAAACCGAGGTCGAGCAGCCGAGCCGCCGCGGCCAGCACGCTGGTCTTCGTGGGGTGCTCGCCGTCGAGGTCGGCGAGCATCCGCTCGCGGGCGCGCGGGAGGGCGGCGGCGAACTCGAGCATCCGCTCGTGCTTCTCCCGGTCGCGGGCCGCGCGCCACTCGTCGTGGTAGCGGTACTGGCGGCGTCCGGCGGCATCGGTGCCGGTGGCCTGGATGTGACCGTTGGGCACCGGACAGATCCACACGTCCTGCCAGGCCGGTGGGATCGCGAGGTCGCTGATGCGCTGCAGCACCACGGGATCGGTGAGGCGGGAGCCGTCGAGATCGACGTAGCTGAACCCGCGCCCGCGGCGTACCCGTCGGATCCCCGGCTGCGCACAGTCGACGCGTCGGAGCTTGGGCATCGACCGCTCAGGTCTCGGGATCGGGGACGACGTGCATCGCGCGCTCCTCGGCGCTGAAGCCGCCGGCGTCGGTGCCGACCTCGAGGGCAACCGCGTCCGGCTCCTGGTCCTCGCGACCGCCCTGGTCCTCCTCGACGATGCGGCCGACCCGCTCGTCGCGGTCCTCCGGATAGGGCTGCGCCGCGTTCGGGCTGTCGTCGGCGTCGGTGGTGGCCGCTCGTTCGAGCAGGTCCGGCTCCTCGCGCGCGAGCTTGAGGTCCAGCGGCTCACCGGCGGCCTCCTCGGCCGCGGTGGTGCCGTAGTCATCGACCGCGGAGGGGGTGTCGCCGGGCACCGGCATCTCGTCCTGCGGATCACCGGTGGCGCGCTTGCCGCTGTAGTCAGCGTCGGGGGAGGCCAGGCCGGCTTCCTCGAAAGGGTCGGCGGGGTCGGGGATGCGGCTGCTCACAACGGCTCCTCGCATAGTCGGCAGGTACGGCGGGGCGGGTGGAGCTCACCCTGCCGGAGGCCTACCCGCGTTGTCGGCTGCTCAGCCGTGCCGCCGCTGGGAGCCGGTCCGTCCCCGCCGGCGGCCCGAAGCCGTGTCGTGCCGGCGCCTTGTCAGCGGGGTGGGGCGGAGCCGTTGTGCGGTGCCGCCGGGACCGGTCCGGGGCCGTAGGGATCCTCGTGACCGATCGGCAGCCGGTCGATCACCTTGTGCCGGGCGCTGCCGATGAACGTGCTGGCTTGGGCCTGGAGCATGCCCGCCGCGGACTGCACCGCAGGGTTCTCCGACAGCCCGCGGGCGGTCCGGCGGATCTGTTCGTAGCGTTCGCGACCGGCCTTGGCGCCCAGCGTGTAGCCGGCACCGAACCCCACGAGAAACGTCATCTTGTAGCGCATCCTCGTCCTCTCTGCCGCCGTCGGCGTACCCGTGAGCCTGCCGGCTACGCGGTGCGGCGTACCGGGCAGGTTCACCTGTCGAGCGGCCGGGTCGGCCGGTCCTGTGCGCTAATCTAGGCGCCGCTTCCCGGCCTCGGCCGAGGCGGTCCCCCATAGCTCAATTGGCAGAGCGACCGGCTGTTAACCGGTAGGTTTCTGGTTCGAGTCCAGATGGGGGAGCCACTGACCAGGACGCACTGATCAGAACGCATTCACCAGGAGCGCTGATCAGCTGGGAGCGTCCTCACCCACCAGCCCGTCGATCGACTCACGGATGAGATCTGCATGGCCGGTGTGCCGTGCGTACTCCTCGATCATGTCGACCAGCACGCGACGCAGGTTCGGAGTGTCCGTCCAATCGGACAGTGCAAGCGGGCGATCGACGCCGCCGTCGGCCAGCGCCTTCTGGACCGCTGTCTCGGATCGTGCAACGGCGTCAAGCCACAGTGCCCGTAGCTCCTCGGGCGAGTCGTTGGCGGCTGAGACCCATTCCCAGTCCTGCTGCTCGCTCATCGGTGCCCAGACTGCTGGGTAGTCCCGGCCGTGCAACTGGTGCGTGAAGTAGTGATCCTCCACCAGGGCCAGGTGCTTGACCAGGCCGCCGAGGGTCATCGTCGACGGGCCCAGGGTCCGGCGCATGCTCGCCGCGTCCAGCCCGCCGGTTTTCCAGGCGAAGGTGCGCCGGTTGCGGTGCAGCGCACCGAGCAGCGCCTCGAGCTCGTTCGGTGCCGCTGGGAACGGGCGAGGGAGCAGCGCGTTGCTGTCGGTGCTCATGGCGCAGAGGCTACGCAGTTCACGCCTGAAGGAGTCAGGCCCGTGCGTGCTCCCGTCGCCGGTGACGTCGAAGCAGTGGCCCCTGGGGTTGGATCAGTAGGAGTAACCGCTGCCGCTGCTCGAGCTGGGCGAGGACTTGGCGCCGCTCTTGACCGGAGCCCCTGCCGGAGTAATGGCATACCAGGTGCCGCCGAAGCTCTTGATGCCCTGCCCGTTGCCCTGTGCCGGTCCGGTGTCACCGGTGTACTCGTACATGAGCCAGCCGTTGTAGGTCGGATACGTCTCGCCGTCACTGCTCTTCATCGCGCCGAGCAGCGAGGCCCGGACCCCTGGCCCGGCCTTCGCTGCCGACATCCCGTCCGCCAACGGCAGGTCGGGCCAGACACTGGTGCAACCGTTCCCGTCGGTGCATGGCACGTTGTGATGACCACCGGACGTAAGCAGGTAGACGGTGTGACCGCGGCCGTCGACCAACACCCGGCCGAGTCCCGGGACCTGAGCCGCACTGAACTTCGCTCCCGGCGAGGAGCCGGAGGCGGCCGAGGACGCCGGCGCGGCGGCCGGGGTAGTCGAGGCGCCGCCGGCACCTCCGCTCGATGAGCCGCCGCAGGCGGCCAGCAAGCCGAGGCCGGCCGCTGCCAACGCGGCTCCGGCTGGCCGCTGCAACACTCGCCGATGCCGGTTCTCCATGTCGCTGGCTCCCTTCATCGCCGCGAGGATCGGGATGTCTCCTCTTCCCCACGTGGGAGGGCAGCGCCTGGTTCAGTTCCGCCTGCCGACGGGCGGGCGGAGACACCTACCTCCCTTGCCAGGTCCCATGTGGACGGTACGTTCATCCGGCGAGCAGAACGATGCGCGAGCAGGTCGCGAAACCGCCATGCGGGCGCGGGAGGATCACATGCAACGCAGGCTCGCGCTCTCGTTGGCCGTGACGGCCCTCACCGTCGCGACGGTTGCGGCATCGGCGGCGCCGCCCGTTCGCACCGGGGGCAACGGCCGCGCCCTCTCGCCACGATCGGCGTTCGTCGCACGACCCCTGCCGGTGCCGCCGGGTTCCTCGCAGCGACCGGTGCAGTCCGGATTCCCGGACTACTTCGAGCCGGGTATCGCTGCCGCCGCCGATGGCACGTTCATCATCGGCGGGAACTCTCCGTGGCACGGCGCCTATCTGTGGGTGTCGAGCGACGGGGGCCGCCACTACCGGTACGTCGGGGCTCCCTTCAGCGCCGTTCCGGGTTTCGAGAACGGCCAGGACACCGATGTCGCCGCCGCGACGGTCGTCGCCGGACAGCGACCGGCCAACCTCTATGCCGCGACCGACTACGTCGCGGGAATTGCGGTTGCGGTCAGCCACGACGGTGGCCACACGTTCCAGGTCAACCAGGTCGGCGCCGTCCCCGGTGACGACCGGCCCTGGCTGGCCGCTGACGGCGCCTGCACCCTCTACGTCGCCTACCAGAACGGCGACTCAGGCCCGCCCGAACGCGAGATGATCAGCCGCTTCGATACCTGTGGATCCGCACCGCGGCTCGAAGGTGTCGGTGCGGTCAGCAACCCAGTCCAGACGCCCACCGATCCTTACGTCCTCGGCGGCGTGTACGACGGCAAGCTCGTCGTGGACAGCTCGCCCAGGTCGCCGTACCGGCACCACCTCTACCTTCCCCAGGGCGGCTTCGAGTCGGTTTCCGCCGCCAACAACCCGCACCAGCCCGGGCAGGTCACCTTGTCCGTTGCCGTCAGCACCGACAACGGGCTCACGTTCACCCTTCATCGCGTCGCCTCCGACGCGAATCTCGAGATCTGGCCCGACCAACTCGCGGTGGATTCAGCGGGGCGGCTCTATCTGGTCTGGAGCGACAACACCCGGGTCTATCTCGCCACTTCCGCCGACGGCGGCCGTCGGTGGAGCGCACCGCAGGTCGTGAGCGCGCCGCCATCGCGGTCAGCTGCGCTGCCTGCTGTCGCGGCCGGGCGACGCGGACAGATCGACGTCGTCTGGTACGGCAGCCGGCGGGCCGGGAACTCCAATGACGTCACCGTCATGGGCACGCCCGGGGCCAAGGGTGCCGCACGCTGGCAGGTCTATTTCGCCGGGAGCGCCGATGGGGGGCGTCACTTCCGGCAGGCGGTGGTGACCCCTCCGGTGCACACCGGCATCTTGTGTCCCCTTGCGAACACCTGCAGCGTGACCGGCAGTCGGGACATGTTCGAAGACTTCGGCGTCGCCATCAGCCCCACCACCGGACTCGCGTCCGTCGCCTACGGCATCGACCAGATCACGCTTCGGCCGGGATCGCCGACCAGCGGCATCGTGGTGGGCTATGCCACCCAGCTGCCGGACACCGGCCGGGAATGACGAGGGACTCCCGGCGGTGCAGGCAGCGCGCCCCAGGTGACGGTGTCGGCATGCTGCTGCAGATCGGCGCGCTGTCCCCAGTCGGCTGACGGCCCGCCGGTCTCCGCTCAGAGATAGCGGCGGGCGCCCCAGTAGTCCGACCACGCGCGCAACGGCGTGATCTGCACCCTGCTTCCGGTGAATGGCGCATGCAGCACCTTGCCGTGCCCGGCGTAGATGCCGACGTGGTGGATCGTCCGCCAACCGCCGGGGCCGAAGAAGACGAGGTCCCCGCGGTGCAAGTGGTGGCGGCCGACCGGTCGCCCGACCCGGGCCTGGTCGGCGGCGTCGCGCGGCAGCGTGCGGCCGACGCGGCGGTAGACCTGGTAGGTGAGCCCGGAGCAGTCGATGCCGTGCGACGACATGCCGCCCCAGAGGTAGCGAACCCCGAGGTAGTCGCGGGCGATCTGCACCACGCGGGCGCCGGTGCGCTCAGAGCGCCGTACGACGGCGGGCGTGGCGGTCTCGACCGGAGACGCACTGAGCTGACGGGACGGGACCCAGCCGATGATGCCGGTCGGGAACGCTGACCCGGTTTGGGTGGGGAGGCGCACTCTGCTCCAGCCGTCGGAGCGGGTCCGCTGCACCTCCACACGTTCACCACGTAGCACCTGGGTCATCACCCGGTCGGTGAGGTCACGCCGTTGCGCCAGCGTCATGTCGTCGATCCAGCGAGCGATCCGCGGGTGTCGCAGTAGGGCCGGGCGGTCAACCGGGCGTGGTCGGTTGGGCTTCACCCAGATCGTCGCGACGTTCGCACGCGCCCAGGCCGGCCGCTCGACCGGAACGCTGGGAGCGCTGGAGGCGGTCGCAGCGGGTGTCGGCGTCGTGGGCACGGTCACGGCTCTGGCCGCATCCGTGGTCGCGCCCGCAGGTTCGGCGCGCGTGATCGTCACGTCGACCAACCCGGCTGCAGCGGCAGCGAGGGCGACAGCGGCAAGCCACGGTCTGGGAGAGGCCACGTTCCGACGGTAAGCAGTTCTTCCGCCCGTCGCGGCAGGTTTCCCGAAGTCTCACCCAAAGGGGACGACGAGCCTTCTGCACCCGCCCTGCTATTGACGCCGGGCGCTGAGGCGGGAACCGTCACAGACGGCGCCTGACCGGGCAAAAGGGGGACCACATGAGCATCACCGCAACGACCGAGGTGCAGTTCGAGCCGCCGGGCCCAGGCTGCTGGGAACTCGACCCCGTCCACTTCCCTCGCCCAGTGACGCCCTACTGGGCGGAGATGCACCCGGAGCCGTTCGGCCGCGGTTTCGCCGAGGTGGCGGCGTTCTACGGCCTGTTGTTCGAAACCCGGGCGATGACCTATGTCAATGGGTTCGCCTACGGCCAGGTGCGCCCGCTGGCGCCCGAGGAGATCCCCGCACGGCTGGCGCGGGCCGAAGAAGTCGTCGCCAAGAAGCTGTGGCGCGAGCAGGTTCGTGAATGGGAGGAGACGTCCAAGCCCCGTGCGATCGTCGCTCATCTCGAGCTGCAGGCCGTCGACCCGGACGCGCTGACCGACAACGAGCTCGTCGGCTATCTCGGCCGCTGCCGCGACCACCACGCTCGGATGATCTACCAGCACATGCGCTACACGGGGACCGCCGTGATCCCGCCCGGTGACCTGCTGGTGCACGTCGGCGAGTGGACCGGCCTTCCGCCGTCGCAGCTGCTCGGCATGATGCGCGGCGCATCACCCGTCTCGGCCGGCGCGTCGGCGCAGCTGGATCGGATGATTGCGGCCTTGCGCACCGACGGCGCCGCACGCAAGCGGCTCGAGTCCGCCGACGAGCCGAGCCGGATCATCGACGCGCTGCGTAGCGGCGACGGCGAAACCGCAGCAGCGCTGTCGGCGTACCTCGACTTCGCCGGTTATCGCTTGCTCGACGGTTTCGACATCTCCAACAAATACGCGCTCGAGGCGCCGGACGCGCTGCTGCGCGCCATTCGCGCGCGCCTGGACGACCACGGCACCCGCGGTGAAGACGTGGACGTCGCGATAGCCGAGGTCCGGGCGAAGGTGCCGCCGGCTCACCGGGATGAGTTCGACGAGCTCGTCGCGGAGGCCCGCATCGGTTACTCCGTCCGCGACGAGCGCGGTGTCTACAGCGACATCTGGGCGTCCGGACTGATGCGCCGCGCCGCGCTAGCCGCCGGCCGACGGGCGGCACGACGCGGGCGTCTGCACGACGCGGAGCATGTCGTGTTCGCGCGCCTGGACGAGATGTGCGCGCTGGTCCGCGACGAGCCGGCGCCCAGCGCCGACGAGCTCGCGGACCGGCAGGCCTTCCACCTCCGGCACACCGCGAGAGCGGCGCCGCCGTTCCTCGGCGTCCCACCGCAGGCGCCACCAGATCCGTCCGGTTTGCCGCCGGGCGCGGCGCGCATCATGCGTGCGGTGGGCACCGCGATGGGGACGATGTTCCACCCCTCGGAGCAGGCGCACGACCAGGACGTGCTGCGCGGTCTGAGCGCCAGTGCCGGCAGCTACGAAGGCATCGCCCGCCGCGTCCACGGCGCGCGCGACTTCGACCGGATCCAGCAGGGCGACGTGCTGGTGACGGAAGCCACCACCGAAGCCTTCAACATCCTGTTGCCGTTGCTCGGCGCCATCGTCACCGACAGCGGCGGTCTGCTGTCGCATTCGGCAATCGTCGCCCGCGAGTACGGCATTCCCGGAGTCGTGGGCACCCGCGACGCCACCGAGCGCATCCCGGACGGCGCCCGCGTGCGCGTCGACGGTGATACGGGACAGGTGACCGTGCTCTGATGGCTGCCGTCGTGCCGCTCGCGGAGGCTGCCGCTGAGCACCTGTACGGCGCCAAGGCGGTCGGCCTCGGTGCGGCAGCGCGCGCCGGGATTCCCGTGCCACCTGGCATCGCCCTGTCCGGTGCGTTCACCGACGCGGTCGCCGCTGACGACCCCGCAGCGGTCGAGGACCTGCTCGTCGCGGCGAAGACCCTGCCGCCCCCGCTGGCCGTCCGTTCCTCATGTGTCGACGAGGACGGCGCGGCGGCGAGCTTCGCCGGGCAGCACCTGACGCTGCTCAACATCCCGTCGGCGGATCAGGTGCCTGACTCGGTGCGCGAGATCTGGTGGTCCGCCAACTCGGACTCGGCCATCGCCTATCGCCAGCGGGTCAGCCTCGTCACCCGGCCCAGCATGGGCGTGGTCGTGCAGTCGTTGTTGACGGCCGACGTCGCCGGCGTCATGTTCACTCGCAACCCGGTGACAGGTGGCGACGAACGCGTGGTGGAGGCGACCTGGGGGCTCGGCGAAACCGTCGTCGCGGGGATGGTCATCCCGGATCACTTCCGGATCAGCCGCGACGGCGCGGTTGTCGCCAAGGTCCCGGGACGGAAGACGATCGCCATCCGGCGGGCCGGCGCCGGCGGCACCGTCGAGGAGCAGCTGCCTCAGCAGATGTGGGAGCAGCTGTGCCTAGATGACGGGCAGCTCAGGGAGCTGGCGGAGCTCGCCCACAGGTGCGAGGAGATCTACGGGCCGGGGCGGGACATCGAATGGGCGTTTGCCGGCGGCGAGCTGTTTCTCCTGCAGTGCCGGGCCGTCACTGTTGCGGGGGGCACCGGGACACCAGCGCAGCGGACCAAGCCGCTTCCGGGCGTGGAGGCAGTCGCGCATGTCCCACTGCTTTCCGGGCTCGATCCCGAGGAGCTGACGAAGGTCGCGCGCGCATTCAAGATCCGGAGGTTCGCGGCCGGCGACGTCATCACCAAAGAAGGCGGCGGCGCAGCGGCGTTCTTCGTCATCGACTCCGGCACCGCGGCGGTCACGGTGGGTGGTGAGCAGCGGGCGCAGCTGGGACCGGGTGACTCGTTCGGGGAGATCGCCCTCATCGACGAAGGCGCCCGCACCGCGACCGTGACCGCTGTCACCGATCTCGTCTGCCGCGGCTTGACGGTCTGGGAGTTCAAGCCGTTGGTAAACGACAACCCCGGGCTTGCCTGGAAGCTGTTGCAGTCACTGGCCCGACGGCTGCGTGAGGCTCAGCTGGCGGAGAGGTAGCAGCCCGCGCGCGCCCGCTCGATGGACGTCCGCGACCGGGTCGCGACCGACCCGCCTCGCGGCAGCCCTAGGTAGGCTGGCGACCGCAACTGCGTGGCGCTGAGCCGTCACCACGTGGCTGGCGCACCGGGGGCGGTAGCTCAGCGGGTTAGAGCGCGGGACTCATAATCCCTCGGTCGTCGGTTCGAGTCCGACCCGCCCCACCTTCGCCGAATTCTTCGTCGGCCAGCGCGCGCAGACGGCGTGCCGACAGCGAGCCTGTGACGACTTGTCCGGTATGCCCGGAGTTGCGGCTTAGGCACCTTGGGCCCCCTGCCGACATCGACCAGGACGTCCGGCAGAGGAGAGGCAGTGGCAACCGCCCTGGAGTTCGACTTCCAGCGTCGCTTCGAACAGGTGGGCACCTACACCGCCTGGATCACGGCGGTAGCGCTGGCGGCCTCGCTGTCCCTCGACCAGTTCGGCTCCACCCATCCGCTGCGTCCGTGGCTGTACTGGTCGCTCATGGTCGTGCTGGCTTTCGTGGCGGTCGGCTACACCGCAAAGGAGCTGATCGGACGGCAGACGGGCAGCGCGCAGATCGGTGTCCCCGCCGCTCTCGCCCAGGCGACCGTCTCCACCGTCGCGCTCACGGCGCTCTGCGCGGTCACGCAAGGCATCGACCGGCCCTACTGGTTGTTCTTCATCGTCGCGTTGATCCCGGCGGGTGTCTCGCTGTCGGTCGCTCTCACGGTCGCGTCGGGCTTCGCGGCCTCGGCCGGTGTCCTCATCTCATCCGTCATCGCCGGCACCGCCACGACCGACAATCGCGGCTCGCTCGCCTTCGCCTGCACGATCATCCCGGTGACTGCCTGGTACAGCGCCGTCCTCACCGACGCGCTGCGCCGGCTGATGATGCGGGCCCAGCGCGACCGCGCGATGCTCCGGCACAGCGTGCGCGAGCTCTCGCAAGCGATGGCTCAGACCGCCAGCGGCAACCTGTCGGTCGAGACCGCGGTGGAGGACTCGTACGACGAGGCGCTCGGGACGCTCTCCGACTCGTTCAACGAGACGGTGCGCAGCCTGCAGTCGCTCGTCGAGCAGATCCGCGTCGGCGGTGAACAGATCGGCGCGGCCGCCGGTGAGCTGCTCGCGACCGCGGAGGAGCACGCCGCCTCGGCGAGCCAGCAGTCGTCGGCCGTCTCGGAGACGACGTCGACGATCGAGGAGCTCGCCGCCACTGCGGCACAGATCGCCGAGTCGGCCGAGTCGGTGTCGCGGTTCGCGGCGGAGACGTTGCGGCAGGCCGAGGACGGACGGGACGCGGTGCACGTGAGCGTCCAGGCGATGGACACGATCGCGACGCGCGTCGACTCGATCGCCGCCCGCACGCTCGCGTTGGGGGAGAAGAGCCAGGAGATCGGGCGGATCCTCGAGGTCATCGACGACCTCGCCGAGCAGACGAACCTGCTGGCGCTCAACGCCGCGATCGAAGCCGCCCGGGCCGGTGAGCACGGGCGCGGCTTCGCCGTCGTTGCCAGCGAGGTGCGCAAGCTCGCGGAGCGGGCGCAGGAGTCGACCGGCCAGATCGCGGTCATCGTGGACGAGATCCAGGCCGAGACGAACGCGACCATCATCGCCAGCGAAGAGGGCGCGAAGGAGGTCCGGGCGGGATCGGACCTGGCCCGGGGTGTCGCCGACAAGCTCGAGCAAATCGGGTCGATGGTCGACGAGACCACGAACGCGGCCAAGGAGATCTCGATCGCCACGCAACAGCAGCGGTCGGCCTCCGATCAGGTCGTTGCGGCGATGACGCAGGTGTCGGACGTGTCGCGGCAATACGCGGTCGGGTCGAAACAGAGCGCGGCGGCGGCAGCGCAGCTCAACGAGCTCGCCGCCGGTCTGCGTGCCTCGATCGCGCGCTTCACCACCGCCGACCGCAGCTGAGCCGCAGCGGCGGGGCGGAGTTCAACGCCGGCCCCGGCAGTGCGCCAGCACCGCCAGCGCGAGCTCTGCGCCGCTGTCCCCGAGCGTCTCCACCCAGCGGCGGATCACGGCGTTCTCGCGCGAGTGCTCCACCCGTGAGCCGCCCGCTTCGACCCGCAGCTGCTGGATCTGTGTCGACACGTTCCGCCGCCGCTGCAGCAGCTGGAGGATCTCGTCGTCGATGGCGTCGATGAGGCTGCGGCCCTCGTCGATGCTGCCGACGAGGTCGGACGCCGGGACGGTGGTGGTTGTCGTCATCGTCGTACTCCGGAGGTTGGGGGGCCGGAGCACGAAAGCGCCCCGGTCACCCGGGGCGGTCGTGGAGGCGTGTCAGTGCAGCGCGCGCCAGGACCCGGCCCGGGTCCCGGCAAAATAGGTGCTCGCTGCTCGCACGGACCCAGTGTGCACCATCGACTCCGGCTGCGCAGGGAGAGGGGGCACTCCCACCGGCAATGACGTGCGCAATGACCTCCTCCTCGACCCGCTGCGGTCGAAACCACCGCCGCGTTCGAGCACCGGTGAGGCATACGGTCGACAGGTGAGCTTGTGGCGTCGGGTCCTGCTCACGGCGACCGCCGTCGTCCTGATCGCCGTGGTGGTCGGCGTTGCGGTGGCGGCGGCGGTGGAGCGCTCGGACGACGCCATCGGCGACACCTCGATGCGGTGGGGACCGGCCACCGTGCGCGCGCAGGCGTTGCTCACTCACCTCGTCGACCAGGAGACCGGCCAGCGTGGCTACGTCATCACCGGCGACACGAGGTATCTCGCCCCCTATCGCCGCGGCATGGACGCGGCCGAGCGGGACGTGCAACAACTGCGGGTCCTCATCGGCGATGACGCCACCGTGCTCGGCACTCTCGACCACGTCGTCGACGCGCTCGCGGCCTGGCGGGCGCAGGCGGCCGAGCCAGAGATCGCGGCCCGTCGCCACGGCGTGGCTTCCGCCTCCCGCCTGGTCGACCAGGGCACCGGTCGCCGGCTGTTCGACACGCTGCGCCACGACGTCGAGGTGCTCCAGCAACACATCGAGATGCGACGCGAGGCGGCGCAACAGCGGGTCACGTCGTCCAACCACAGCCTCACCCGCTGGCTGTGGGCGACCGCGGGTGTCGCCGTCGTCGTCGGCCTCGCCTGGGTCGCCGTCCTCGCACTGTGGGTGCTGCGGCCGCTGCGCCAGCTCTCGGGTGACCTGCGCCGGGTCAGCGCCGGCGAGCTGGCGGCGACGGTGCACGCCGATGGTCCGCCGGAGTTCGTCCAGCTCGGTCAGGATGCCGACGCGATGCGCCGACGGATCCTCGACGAGCTCGCCCGCAGCGAGACGGCGCGGCAGGCGCTCGAGCAACGGGGGCCGGTCGTGCTCGGGCTGTCCGAGGAGCTCGCCCCGCGGGCTACCGGCCCGATCGCTGGGCTGCGGTACGCCGTGGCGTTGCGTCCCGCCGAGGGTCTGCTCGCCGGCGACTGGGTGGACGTCTTGCCCCTCGATGCCCACCGGGTCGCCTTGACGCTCCTCGACGTGTCCGGCCACGGTGCTGCCGCCGGGCTGGAGGCGATGCGGCTCAAGCACGTCATCACCACGAGCCTCGGCTTCGGTCATCAGCCGCACGAAGCCATGGCCCGGGCCGCAGCCGGTTTCACCGAAGACGAACGGTTCGCCACCGCGGTCATCGTCGTGCTCGACGTCACGAGCGGCGAGCTGCGTTGGGCCAACGCTGGGCATCTGTCCCCGCGACTGGTGCCGATGAACGCAGCCACCGTGACGCAGGTCGACCTCGACCAGCTCGAACCGACCGGGCCGCTGTTGTCGTCGCTCACCAGCGGGTGGACCACCCGCACCGGGCGCCTCGAGATCGGCCAGCTCGTGCTCGCTTTCAGCGATGGGCTGACCGAGGCGCGGGACAGCGAAGGCCGCCAGTTCGGCATCACCGGACTCAGCAAGGCACTGTCGGCGACCACGGTGCGCGACGTCGACACCGTGGTCAGCGTCTGCCTCGCCGCCGTGCGCGCGCACGCGTCCGACCCACACCGCGACGACATCACCGTGCTGGCCGCAGCCCGCGACGCCACCACCTTGCCCACCCGCGACCGGCTGGCGTCGGCCGGTGACGGACTCACCGGGTGAGCTTGCACCAGCACGCTCGTGCGGCCGGACAGTCGGAGCGCAACGTCCGGCTGCTGCTCGTGGCGCTGGCGCTGACCGTTGCGTTCATGCTCGGCGAGATCGTCGCCGCCGTCTTCGCCGGGTCACTGGCGCTCATCGCCGATGCCGGGCACATGCTCACCGACGCGCTGGCGCTGCTGATGGCGGTCGCCGCGGCGGTGGTCGCCCGTCGGCCGCCGAGCGGCGCGTGGACGTTCGGCTTCGGTCGGGCGGAGGTCGTCTCGGCGGGTGTCAACGGTGTGACGTTGCTCGTGGTGTCGGCCGTGGTCTTCGTCGAGGCCGTGCGCCGGCTCGTGCATCCGGGTGCGGTGTCCGGTGCAGCGGTCGCGGCTGTTGCGGTCGTCGGGCTGGTCGTCAACGTCGTCACGTCCGTGGTGCTCTCGCGCGCCGACCGCAGCTCCCTCAACGTCGCCGGCGCGTTCGCCCACGTCCTCACCGATGCTTACGCGTTCGCGGCCACGCTCGTCGCCGGAATCGTCATCGCCGTCACCGGCTGGCGGCGCGCCGACGCCGTCGCTTCGCTGGTCGTCGTCGTGCTGATGCTGCGTGCCGCCACGATGCTGCTGCGCCGCTCCGGCGCCGTGCTGCTCGAGCGCGCGCCGGAGCACGTGGATCTCACCCAGCTGCGCGAGCACCTGCTCGGTACGGCGCACGTGCTCGACATCCACGACCTGCATGTCTGGACCGTGGGCACGGGGCTGCCGGCGGTGTCAGCGCACGTCGTGCTCGCGGATGCAGCGTTCGCCGACGGGCTGGCGCCGCGGGTGCTCGACGAGCTGCAGTCGTGCCTCGCCGGACACTTCGACGTCGAGCACTCGACCTTCCAGCTCGAACCGGCCGGACACACCGAGCACGAGCCCGGCATGCACTAGCCGCGCGCATGCGGACGAGGGGGCCCGTCAGCCGGCGTATTCCCAGTGCCAGGGCTCGTGCGGACCCGGCCCGCCCGGCCGCGCCCAGGCCGGATGGAACCAACCGAACGCCGCGGCATGGCTGAGCAGCCACTGGTGCTGCGGCGAGTTGTCCACCTGGATGCCGCCGCACAGGTCGACGGCCAGCGCCCAGCCGTGGTTGCTCGTGCCCGGCACGGCCGCATAGCCGGCCGGCATCGTCGCGTAGAGCTCGACCTGCCGTTGATAGGTGCGGTACGACGCGGTGACGCACAGCGGCACGCCGAAGACCTGGTCGTAGGCCTTGCTCATCCGGTCGAAGGCCCCCGCAGCCGCGGCCTGCAGCATCTGTCCGGGCGCCTCCCACAACGGGCAGAGCGCCTTCGTCGGCAGCCGCCCGTTGGAATATCCGGCGACGCTGCTGCCGTCACACCCCGGTGTCGGCAGGTTGCCCGCCGCCGCCGCCCGCGCCTGTGCCCGTCGCAACGCCGCCGCTCGTGCCTCCGCCGCGGCGATCTGCCGCTGCAGTGCGCTGGCTCGTTGGTGCGCGTGCGCTGCCCGGCCGCGGGTCTGCGCCAGCAGCCGTTGCTGCTGGGCGACTGCTGCCTGCTGACGCACCACCAAGGCGTCCACCCGCTGCTTGGCCGTTGCCGCCGCCCGCTCGGCGGTGACCGCGCGCGCGGTCGCTATCGCGACCAGGTGCTCGCTGCGCAGCTGCACCGCCTCGGCCACCCGCAGGTCGTCGAAGACACCTGCCTGGTGCTGCCCGACCTGACCGAGCAGCTGCAGCCCGTCGAGGAAGGCCTGCGGGTTGCCACTCTCGACCAACGACAGGGTGGCGGCCATGTGACCGCCCGCGGCCAGACTGCGATAGGCGCCGGCCGCGGTCTGGTCGATGCGTTCCCGCGCGGCTGCGGTGCGCTGCTGCGCCCGGGCGAGCGCCTGCTGCGCGGCATCGCGCTCGGCCCCTGCCCGCTGCGCGGCGAGACTTGCCTGCTGCAACGCCGCGAGGGCGGTGTTGGCGCGTGCGTTGAGCCGCTGCAAGGTCTGCCGCGAGCCCGCCAGCCGATGAGCCTGCTGACGCGCCTGCGCATCCAGATGCGCCGCTTGCTGCTGCTGCCGGTGCAGCTGGTGGCGCGCATCGGCCCAACCGGGCTGCGCGGTCGCCAACGTCAGCCCCGCGGCGAGGCACGCGGCAGCCACCCCCTGGATCCGTCGCATGGTCGCAGGTTACGGATCACCGTCGGCGTTCGCGGGCAGTTCGGCAAATCCGCCCGAAATCGGACAGGTGTCGGACATGTCGGCAGCGGTTAGGCTGACGCTGTGATCTTGGCTGCGTTCGTCGCCCTCATCGTCATCTTCGTGATCCTGCCGCTGGTCGCGGTCACGATCTGGTGGGTCATCTCGACCGCCATCGTCGGTGTCATCGTCGGGGCGCTCGGGCGGTTGGTCGTGCCCGGTCACAACCCCATCGGCTTCCTCGCCACGATCGTCTGCGGCCTGGCCGGCGCCTTGATCGGCGCAGCGATCGCCGGCGCCATCGGAGGTGGCTGGCTCGTGCGGGTGCTGCTGCAGATCGGTGTCGCAGCCGCCGGCGTCGCCGGCTGGGAGGCGACCCATCGGCGCTCGATCACCGGGTCTGCCCGACCCGCCCGTCGGACCTGGTGAGAGCGGCCCGGCCCGCGGCCGCACCCTGCACCACGAGGAGCCGCAGCGGTCGGCCGGGCCTGGTCGGCTAGCGCTGGTCGCGCCCCCGGACCACGGCGGGGTCGTCGATGAGGCCGAGCGCCTCGAGCAGCAGACGGGCGGCATCGGCGTCGCCGGCGCGGCCGCACACGACGAGAGCAGCCCGGCGACGCCGCTCCGGGCTGACCGGCGGGATGGGGGAGTCGTCCAGCCTCGGCACCGTCATGCGGGTTGCGCTACCCCACTGCGCCGGGACTCACGCACGCCCATTCGGGCGGGTCTGCTCACCCCGCGGTGCGATGCCGCACCACGTCGACGCAAGGGCTCGATGGGTCGCAGCTGACGCTGCGCACCCCGGCCAGCTGGGCCACCTGCCGGACCAGCGCGTCGCGTTGGGGCCGGGTCACCGGGGACAGGACGAGACGGAAGGATGCCGGCACCGCCGAGCGCGGCACCGAGGCGCTGCAGGTGTAGAGCCGGGCGAACTCTTCCACCGCCTCCCGCTGCGACTCGAAATACACGGTGCGCACCTGCGGCATCGACTCGAGCTGCCTTCGCACGCTTCGAATCGTGGCCGCCGACGTTCCCGGGTCGACGAAGACCGAGACGTCGACGTGGCCCACCCACGGGGAACGCCGACCGACCGTCGTTCCGTTGGTGTCCGGCGGGCAGGAGCTCGGTGACGCCACCGGCAGCTGCAGGAACGCCGGCAGGTTCGGCGGCTGCCGGGTGACCGCGGCCGTCGGGTGCGAGCCGCCGCCCCCACAGCCTGCGGCGGTGGCCGCCAGCGCCACCAACACGGGCAGCCAGGACGAGCGTCGGCCCGGGTGGCGCTTGGGCACGCCTCAGCGCTTGCGGGCCGCGTGGACGATGGCGTTGCCGATGAATGCGATCCACCACACCAGGCCGGTGAGGAAGATGGCTGCCACGATCAGCAGCAGGAGGATTCGCACGGGCTCAACCTATCGTTGGAGCGACTCTGACGATCAGGTCGCTACCCGCTCCACCAACTTGCAGAACGCGCAGACCTCCGCGCTGCTGGGTGCGCCGCAGCGGGTGCACGTGCCCACCTGCGCTCGCTCGTGCTCCGCCACACCTTCCAAGACCGGAAGCATCCGCTCGAGGAACTGCAGATAAAAGGTGGCCTTCGCGCCCGCGGAGCGCTCCTCGAGAGCGTTCAGCGTCTCCTTGTAACGCAGGTGCCGGTTGCCCGCCGCCATCGGGCATTCCTCGACGATGTAGTCGATGCGGTGCAGCACGCAGTAGGCCGCGGTCTCCCGCTCACCCATCCGGATCAGCGGCTTGACCCGCCGGGCGAACCCGTCGGTGGCCGGCAGCACCGGACGCTGACGGGCGAGGTAGTCGACGTTCCACTGCAGGACGTTGCCGAACAGCACCGCCGCCTCGTCGTCGAGGTTGTGGCCGGTCGCCAGCACGTCGTAACCACCGTCGAGGGCCGCCTGGTTGAGCAGGTGCCGCTTGGACAGCCCGCACGCCGAGCACGGCACCCGCTTGGTCGCCCGGGCTGCGTCCGGCACGCCGAAACCGTGCTCGGTCGGGATGTCGACGACGTGCAGCTTCGCGCCCTTGGCGTCGGCGTAGCGCTCGGCGAAGCCGCGGCTGGTGTCGCTGTAGTCGCCGATGCCCAGACCCAGGTAGACGCCGTCGGCGTCGTACCCGAGGTCCAGCAGCAGGTCCCACAACGCGAGCGAGTCCTTGCCGCCGGAGATGGCGACCAGCACCCGCTCGCCCGGCGCGATCATCCGGTGCTTGTCGACGGTGCGGCGCACCTGCTCCTGGCAGTGGTGGGTGAAGCAGTCGGCGCAGAACGCGGCGCGATGCCGGCGGATCTCGATGACCGCGGGTGCGCCGCAGCGCTTGCACTTCACGACCGCGCGCCGCCGGAGATGACCGGACGGATCTCGATCTCGTCGTTGTCGGCGAGCTGGGCGTCGCCGGTGACCAGGTTGTCACCACGGATGACGAGCACCGACTCGCGGTTGAGCCCGAGCCGCTTGACCAGCTCCTTGACCCGCAGCGGACCCTCGACGTCGATGTCCCGCTTGGGGTTGTGAAGGTGCACCCGCACGGGGGACAGGGTACGTCGACCGCGTGTCCGGACTGTCTGCGCTAGCCCTCGGCGGGGTCCGCCTCGTCGGCGTCGACGCCCACACCGGGCTCAAGCTCGCCTACACGCTCGTGTTGATCGTCGCGGTCATCGGGCTGCGGTGGGCCGCGCGCTGGACCGTCCGGCGGGTGCTACGGGGCCGCAGCAACACCTCCGCGCGGTTCTGGGCGCGACAGGGCATCAACCTCGCGAGCGCCGTCATCCTCGTCCTCGGCGCGTTGTCGATCTGGTTCGACAACGGTCTGCATGCGGCCGCAGCGGCCGGCCTCATCAGCGCCGGCGTTGCGTTCGCCATGCAAAAGGCGATCACCTCGGTCGCCGGCTACTTCCTCATCCTGCGCGGCGACATCTTCTCCATCGGTGACCGCATCGTCATGGGTGGCGTGCGGGGAGACGTCATCGGGCTCGGCTTCCTGCGGACATCGATCCTCGAGATGGGACAGCCGACCGGCGACGAGGACACCGGCGCACCGGTGTGGATCGATGGGCGGCAATACACCGGCCGGATCGTCACCGTCACCAACGGCGTCGTCTTCGACGAGCCGGTTTACAACTACTCCCGCGACTTCCCGTTCCTGTGGGAAGAACTGCGGATCCCCATCAAGTACGACGCCGACCGCGCTCGCGCGGAAGAGATCCTGATGACGGCGGCGCGCGGACACTCGATCAAGTCCTCCGAGCTCGGCAGTGAGGCCATCCAGCAGATGCGGCGACGGTTCTACGTGCCGTCGACCGACCTCGAGCCGGAGGTGTTCTACAAGCTGACGGACAACTGGCTGGAACTGGCCGTGCGCTTCGTCGTACCGACCCACGGCATCCGCAAGGTCAAGAGCGACATCAGCCGCGAGATCCTCGACGGCTTCCAGGCGGCCGGCATCGAGGTCGCTTCCGGCACCTACGCGATCGTCGAGGTGCCGCCGCTGCGGGTCGTCGCCGATCCGCCCGACGGCCGCGCATCCAACGGCAAGCCGCGCAAGCGGGCGAAGGCGGCGCGCAAGTCGTCCGCCGACGAGAGCGACCCGGTCTATCCCTGACCGTCAGGGATGGTGCTGGTGGTGCAGCACCCGTTCCTCGAGCTGGCGCAGCCGGCTGGGGTGAGAGCTGCCGAGCACCAGCGGTGACCGGGCGAGCAGCCACACCCCCCACACCATGACCACCGTCCCGACCGCCTCCCACGCGAGGGCGGCGAGGCTGGTGTTGAACTGCTCGTTGAGCGCCAGCATGCCGATGAGGATGCCGATGACCGGTTCACCGATCGCCATCGGCGGCAGCGCGGCGGACAGCGTGCCCGCTTCGTACGCCGACTGGGCGAGCGTCAGCCCGTAGACCGCGGTCACCAGCAGCACGTAGGGCTGCCAGGACAGCGCGAGATGGGTGAAGTCGCGGGCGAACCAGTGCAGGCAGTAACGGGTCAGCGCATCCTGCAACCCGAACAGCACACCCGCGCCGCCACCGATCAACGCCGCCCGGTAGGACGGCCAGGGGGCGCGCCGGCCCGCCGCGACGAGGAACAGCGCCAACCCCCAGGACGTCAGGCCGACGAGCAGCCACTCGTACTGCGGCATGTCGTTGCGCCCGGCGCTGGGGGCCCCGACGCCGAGCAGCAACCCCAGACCGGCGCTGACCATCACGGCGCCGACCCACTCTCCGGTGCGCAGGTGCTCGCGCCGCCAGGCGGCGGACAACGGCAAGGCGAACAGCAGGCTGGTGGTGAGCACCGGCTCGACGACGGCGAGGCTGCCGCGGCCGAGTGCCCAGGCCTGCAGGCCGTTGCCGACGAACATCACGACGATCCCGGCCAGCCAGATGCGGTGCTTCGCCAGCTCGACCAGCAGCCGGGGGGACAGGAACAGTCCCTTCGGCGCCTCGTGCGCCTCGTGATACTGCAGCACGTATCCCGCGGCAAAGCACACCGACGCCGCGAACGCGAGCAGCAAGACCATCAGGCGTGGGTTCCTCTCCGCCACGCAGAGTAGGCAGTGGCGCCATCGGTCTGCCGGTCAGGCCGGTCCGCGCGCGTCGCGCGCCGCGGACTCACCCGGCCAGGCGGGTGCGCAGCTCGTCCGCGAAGTCGGGAAAGCGGGAGGCCACGACGTCCAGGGGGAACTCGTCGTCGATCGAGGTGCCGGGTTCGCGGTCGAGCAGGAACGCGATCGTCTCGTGCACGACCTGGTGCTCGTCCACGCCGACCAGACCGAGGTCGTCGAGCAGCTCGGTCGGGACGACGACGCGATGGCGGGTGCGAGTGGTGCCCTCGGTGACGTCGACGCTGTACTCGTGCTCGGCCAGCTCCTGAACCCGGATCTTCTCGCTCATAACGGACACGATGCCCACTCGCCGTGGCGCGGAACACCCCGCAGAGGATGGTGCTGGTGAGGCGGATGGGGCACAATGGCTGCGGACGCCGCGCCCGCTGCGACCGACCGTCGAGACCGAGACCGGTGGGGAAGCCGATTCTCGGAACCCGACGACGGAGGTCAGCGTGACTGCTCGCGGTGTGCTGTTCGTGCACTCCTGCCCACCGGCGCTGCGCCCGCACGTCGAGTGGGCCATCGCCGGTGTGCTCGGTGTGCCGGTGCAGCTCGACTGGCAGCCACAGCCGGTCGCGCCCGGTTGCCTGCGCACCCAGACCGGGTGGCGCGGCCGCGCGGGCACCGCGGGTCGTCTCGCCGCGGCGGTGCGCGGATGGCCGCTGGTGCGCTGCGAGGTCACCGAGGAGCCCAGCGAGGGCAGCGACGGAGAGCGTTACGCCATGACGCCCGACCTCGGCGTGTTCCGCACGGCGATGAGCGCCAACGGGGACGTGCTCGTTCAGGAGGACCGGATGCGCGCCGTGCTCGCCACCGCCGAGGACCTGCCGTCCCTCCAGCAGGCGTTGCACCGGTTGCTCGGGCAGCCGTGGGACATCGAGCTGGAGCCCTACCGGCTGGCCGGCGACGGCACGCCGGTGCGCTGGCTGTCCTCGGCCGGCTGACGCACAGACTGCGACTCGAGTCGCGCCTGCGCCGTGTGCGCCGCCGGCTCAGCCGGTGGGCGGGCCGGTCCAGTGCGGCGGCTCGGGCTGCTCCGCCTGGTCGGGCGGAGCGCTCGCATAGTCCTGCGGCTGCGCGTTGTCGACCGGTGGTGCGGGCGCGACGGCCGGACCCGGCCCCGCGGGTTCGGCCGGTGGCACCGCCGGGCTCGCCCATCCGCCGGAGGGTGCGGCCGTGGGCGGGGTCGCGGGTGGTGGGGCGTCCTGCGGTGGCGCGGCGGGCGGCTGCGCGGCGGGCGGCGCCGGCTCCCAGCCGCTCGACGGCACCGGGTGGGCCGGCTCTGCAGCGGCGGTCACGGGTGCGGCCGGGGCGGCCGGTGGCGCCTGGCCCGGAACGGCTCCCGGCGTACCCGCTTCCTCGTCGCGCAGCTCACCGAACAGCGTGAGCAGCAGCGACAGCAGGCCGAGTGCGAGCAGCCCGACCCCGCCCCACAGCAACCCCGTGCCGATCGTGCCGAGCACGTTGCCGGACAGGGTCCGGGCCACCTCGAGGGCGAGCAGCGCCAGGCCGACGACGGTCAGGACCGTGCCGACCGGGGAGAGCAGCCCGGAACCTCGACGCACGCGATCAACCTACAGGTGCGGCGGCGGGCGACGCGGTGGTTCGAGCCGGTTGTCGTTCGGCGCGCTCGGTGGGCGGGACGTCGGGAGTGGCCGTGGGTACGGTCACGTCCGTGACAGCTGGCTCGCGCAGCCCGGCGGAGGACCTGCGCCGGATCGCTTACCTGCTCGAGCGCAGCCGCGAGCCGACCTACCGGGTCCGGGCCTTTCGCACCGCGGCCGCGGTCATCGACGGGCTGACGGACGAGGAGCTGACCCGGCGGATCGCGGACGACACGCTGACGGAACTGCCGGGCATCGGCACGGTGACCGCCGGCGTGGTGGTCGAGTCGGTCGCCGGCGAGGAGCCGGCGTACCTCATCCGGCTGCAGGGGGCCGCCGCGGCCTACCAGGCGTCGCCGTTGCGGCAGGCGCTGCGCGGCGACCTGCACGTGCACAGCGACTGGAGTGACGGCGGGTCGCCGATCGAGGAGATGGCGGTGGCCGCGCGGGAGGTCGGCCACGACTACATGGCGCTGACCGACCACTCGCCGCGGCTGACCGTGGCGCGGGGGCTGTCCCCGGAGCGGCTGCGCGAGCAGCTGGACGTGGTACGCCGGCTCAACGCGCAGCTCGCGCCGTTCCGGATCCTGACCGGCATCGAGGTCGACATCCTCGAGGACGGCTCGCTGGACCAGGAGCCGGAGCTGCTCGCGCAGCTCGACGTCGTCGTCGGCTCCGTGCACTCCAAGCTGCGGATGCCGAGCGCCGACATGACGCCGCGGATGGTGGCCGCGATCGCGAACCCGCACCTGGACGTGCTCGGGCACTGCACCGGACGGCTCGTGGTCGGGCGGGGCCGGCCGGAGTCGGAGTTCGAGGCGGAGATCGTGTTCGAGGCGTGCCGGCAGTTCGGTGTCGCGGTCGAGGTCAACTCCCGACCGGAGCGGCTGGACCCGCCGCGCCGCCTGCTGTCACTCGCGCGTGAGATGGGCTGCCTGTTCTCGATCGACACCGACGCGCACGCGCCCGGTCAGCTCGAATGGCAGCCCCATGGCTGCGACCGGGCGACCGAGTGCGGGGTGCCGCCGGAGTCGGTCGTCAACACCTGGCCGCTCGACGCCCTGCTCGCGTGGACCGCCGATCATGGCGAACATCGCCTCACCCGGCGCTGAGCAGGCTGCAGCCGGGCGACGAGCCCGCTGGCCATCGCGACGACCTGGCCGCCGCCGGCGAGGACGAGCATGCCGCGCGCCCCGACCCCGTCGGCAGCGGGGCCGGCCAATGCCGACCCGACCGCGAACGCGCCGATCTTCAGCGACGCCGCGGTGGTGAACACCTGGGTGCGCAGCTGTGGCGGCGACACCTGCTGGCGGACGTCGAGCGTGGCGGCCAGCAGCGGCCCGTCGAAGAACCCGGCAAGGGCGGAGGCGCCGAGCGCGAGCCCGAGGTTCGGCGCCAGGCCGACCCCGACGAGCAGGCCGCCGAAGCCGACCATCGTGGAGTAGGCGACGTGCTCCGCCGACACCCGCGTCGCCAGCCGCGCGTAGAGCACCGACCCGCACAGCGCGCCCACCGCGAAGACCGAGAACAGCAATCCCCCCAACGCTCGTCGGTGGTGCAGGTCGTGCACGAGCAGCGGATAGCCGACGACGACCAGCCCGTAGGCGCCCTGGCTGACGGTGGTGGCGACGGTGATCCCGCGCAGCGACGGTGACTGCCAGAGCAGCCCGACTCCCGACCGCAGCATCTGCCCGAGCGGGCGGGCTGCCTCCCGGCGGCCGGGGGCGATCGGCACCCGGGCGATGATCCCCACGGCGACACCGGCCACGACGGTGGTCGCGATGATCGCCCAGGACGCGCCGAGGGCGCCGGCCACCGCGCCGGCCGCGGCCGGCCCCGCGATGCCGGCGATGTTGTAGCTCGCCGCTTCGAAGCCATACGCGCGCGGCAGCACCTGCTCCGGGACGACCGTCGGGATCAGGCCGCTGAATCCACCGGTGCGCACCGGTGAGGGCAGCCCGGCGACGAACCCGAGCAGCACGAACAGCCAATCCGGCACGCCGTCGCGACCGCCGGCGACGAGGAAGCCGATCATCGCCGCCATCAGCACGACCGGGCTGAGCAAGAACGCCGTACGGCGATGCCTGGTCTGGTCCAGCCAGGCACCGACGACCGGACCGGTCAGCACCGTCGGGAAGGTGGCCGCGGCCACCGTCAGCCCGGCGACGTGGGCGCTGTGGGTCTGTGCCAGGACGAACAGGACGATCGCGACCGAGTACATCTCCGTCGCCAACCGGCTCGCGGTCGCCCCCGACCACAGCAGTGCGAAGTTGCGGTGGCGTCGCAGCCGGGAACCGGCCCAGCGGTCCGGCCGCGGCCGGCCCGGCGCGAGTGCAACGTCCGGCCCGGTCACGCCGCGATTGTCGCCGACGTCAGTGGTGACGCGGGCGGGCGAGGGGTACGCCGCAGCGACGACGCCGCACGGCTCGGCGTCACGGCGCCGGTGGCGCAGCCGGGGAGGAGCCCTCAGTCGGCCGTGCGCTGCGCGGGGATGAGCCCCTGCACCGGCAGGGTCAGCACGTCGACGAGGTTGTCGTCGATGGCGTCGGCGACGAGCAGCGCGCAGGCGGCGTCGAGGCACAACGCCAGCACGCGTCGGGTGTCCTCGCCGTCGTTGCGCTGCCGGCAGGTCGGGCAGAACCGGCCGATGCCTTCGGCGCCGCTGCGGCGGACCAGGCCCCAGACCCGCCGGCGGTTGGTCAGCACCGCCGCATGCCAGGCCTCGTCTCGGGCCACCGACCGGACGTCCTCGTCGAGGGTCCAGCTGATGTCGAGGATGGTGCTGTACATGCTCGCGGCGCTTTCGTCGTGGCACCGGGTGGCGAGCAACGGCATGGCGGACAGCAGCGACTTGACCTCGGCTGCACGGGCGCCGAGATCGGGCTCGTCGACCGCGTCGATGGGATAGACCGTGCGCCACGGCCCGAGCAGCGCGGCGTGCTCGGTGCGGGACAGGATCGGCCGCGCGTAGGCAGCGGCGATTGCGTCGCGGATCGCCTTCAACGCCACGGTCGCCACCGCCGGGTCGATCTGGACGTAGTCGTGCTCACCCTCGACGTCGTCGGCGAACAGCGACTGCACCGCCTCGAACGCGGCCAGCACCTCGAGGACGAGGGGAGAGTCCGGGTCGAGTGCGCGCGCTCGCGCCTCGGCGAGAGAGATCGTGTTGTGCCAAGCGCCGGCGAGTCGCTCGAGGTCCGAGTCGCTGATGTGCGGCAGCTGAGCCAGAACGCCCAGGATCTCGGGCAGGTTCGGGTGCTCGTCGAGCGTGTCGATCGTGGCGGTGCGGCGACGGACCATGGCGCTTCCCCTCCGAGTTGATTCATCCTCGGCTGTCCGAGCGCAAAGTCGGAGCGGAACACACCGAATCCCCCCAGAAACGGGTGCAACGGGCTAGCCCGTCCACCCGAAATGACTAGGCCGGCTCACCCGTCTGACCGATGGGTCGGTCGCGCCGGGCCCGTGTGCTAGAGGGGGCGCTGGGCACCAGAGGTCGAAAGCGGTCGCCCTCGGTGCCCCCACCCACTCAGAACCGGTCGCCCTCGGTGCCTCCACCCACCGCGGACCAGATCTCGTTGACGTTGTGGAACTCCTGCCCGGACGGCAGCCGACGGACGAGATCGATCACCCGGTCCGGCGCCTGCCGGTCGATGACCAGGTCGAGGATCTGCTCTCGCAGCATCGGGTAGCTCCCCTTGCCGAGATAGGTCGCGATCTCCGACCGCCCCTCGACGTCCTCGTCCGTCATCCCCTGCGGGGTGCCGCCGTGGAGGCTGGCGTCCGGCGCCAGGTCGGCGTCGGGCTGGTCGTCGCCGGAGGGCTCCGGGTCTTTCCACTCTTCCGCGTGGGTGCTGCGCCCGCCGCGGATCAGCCCCTCGGTGTCGTGCTTCATCTGGTCGTCCCGCATCGGGCTGTGCTTGTCGCTGCCGCGTTCCACGGTTGGCGCTCCTTCCGTCGTACCGGACGACCTACCCCCCGCAGCGTGACGAAATGCGGCATACGTGGCCCATTGCGCGGGCATCTGTCCCTCGACGGCCGCCACCGGCGGCGCGGACCGGAACCGGGAGGATCGATGCGCCGGCAAGCCACTGTGGGGGCGAGTGCAGCAGCGCTGCTGCCGGCCGCTCTTGCCGCGGCCGTGCTGGTCAGTGCCCCCTTCGCCGGTACGACGACGGCACCGCTCGCGCACGACCGGCCATTGCCGGCCGCCAACGCTCCGCACGGCTCTGACCTCGCGGGCGCACCGCGCTCCGGCGCCGTGGTCAAGCAGCCCGCGACCGGCAGCACCGTGACGCCCGAACGTTCGGACCACGCGTCCGGTCACGGGCTCGGCGTTCTCGCCGCGGCCGAGCTCGGGTTCGTCGGCATAGGTGCCGGCGTGCTGGTGCGCACCCGCCGCCGCCGGCAGGCAGAGGGCTAGACCCGCTCGCCGAGCCCGTAGGTCTCGATCGCCTGCTGGGGTGCCTCGGCTTTCACCTCACCCCGTCGGGCCAGCTCGATCAACGTCGCGAGCGCGATCGACTCGGCGTCCACGTGGAACCAGCGGCGGAGTGCGGGGCGGGTGTCGGACCGGCCGAACCCGTCCGTCCCCAGCGAGGCCCAGTCGTTCGGCACCCACGGCGCGATCTGGTCCGGCACCGCACGCATCCAGTCGCTCACCGCCACGACCGGCCCGGGAGTGCCGTCGAGCTGCTGGGTCACGAACGGGGTGCGATGGTCGCGGGCGTCGCCGGGCACCGCATGCAGCCGGTTGTGGTCGTCGCAGGCGAGCGCGTCGCGGCGCAGCTCGGTCCATGACGTGGCGCTCCACACGTCGGCGGCGACGCCCCAGTCCTCGGCGAGCAGTCGTTGCGCGTCGAGCGCCCAGTGGATCGCGGTGCCGCTGGCGAGCAGCTGCGCGCGTGGCGGTTCGTCGCCGTTGCCATTGCCGCCGTTGATCTGCGGAGCGGCGGCGCAGCGGTAGAGACCGCGCACGATCCGGTCGCCGATGCCGGGCACATCGGGCAACGGCGGCTGGTGCTTCGGCTCGTTGTAGACGGTCAAGTAGTAGAAGACGTTCTCGCGCTCGTCGCCGTACATCCGCCGCAGCGCGTCCTGGACGATGAACGAGATCTCGTAGGCGAAGGCGGGGTCGTAGGCGACGCAGGCCGGGTTGGTCGAGGCGAGCAGTAGTGAGTGCCCGTCCTCGTGCTGCAGTCCCTCGCCGTTGAGCGTCGTGCGGCCGGCGGTGGCGCCGAGCAGGAACCCGTGGGCCATCTGGTCGGCCATCGCCCACATGAGGTCGCCGGTGCGCTGGAAGCCGAACATGGAGTAGAAGACATAGACCGGGATCATCGGCTCGCCGTGGGTGGCGTAAGCCGAGCCCGCGGCGATGGCCGATGCGACCGAGCCGGCTTCGGTGATGCCTTCGTGCAGGATCTGGCCGCGGGTGTCTTCCTTGTAGGACAACAGCATCTCGGCGTCGACCGCGTCGTATCGCTGTCCGTGCGGCGAGTAGATCTTCGCCGTCGGGAACATCGCGTCCATGCCGAAGGTGCGCGCCTCGTCGGGGACGATCGGCACGAACCGCGCGCCGATGTTCTTGTCCTTCATGAGGTCTTTGAGCAGCCGGACGAAGGCCATCGTGGTCGCGACCTCTTGCTTGCCGGAGCCCTTCTTCAGCGCGTCGTAGACCTTGTCGCCGGGCAGCACCAACGGCTTGGAGCGGTCGGTGCGGCAGGGCAGGAAGCCGCCGAGGGCGCGCCGGCGTTCGAGCATGTACTGGATCTCGTCGCTGTCCTCACCGGGGTGGTAGTAGGGCGGCAGGTCGCCCTCGAGGTCCTTGTCCGGGATCTCCAGGTAGAGCCGGTCGCGGAACGCCTTGAGCTCGGCCTTCGTGAGCTTCTTCATCTGGTGGGTCGCGTTGCGGGCCTCGAAGTCCTTGCCCAGGGTCCAGCCCTTGATGGTCTGGGCGAGGATCACGGTCGGCTGGCCGACGTGCTCGCGGGCCGCCTTGAACGCGGCGTAGACCTTCCGGTAGTCGTGCCCGCCGCGGGACAGCTTGGTGAGCTGGTCGTCGGAGAGGTGCTCGACCATCTTGCGCAGCCGCGGATCACGGCCGAAGAAGTCGTCGCGGATGAACCCGCCGTCGCTGACCGAGTACTTCTGGAACTGTCCGTCGGGTGTCGTGTTCATGACGTTGACCAGCACGCCGTCGGTGTCCCGGGCGAGCAGCTCGTCCCACTCGCGACCCCAGATCACCTTGATGACGTGCCAGCCGGCACCGCGGAAGTAAGACTCCAGCTCTTGGATGATCTTGCCGTTGCCGCGGACCGGACCGTCGAGACGCTGCAGGTTGCAGTTGACGACGAAGGTGAGGTTGTCGAGCTCCTCTCGGGCGGCGACGCCGAGCGCGCCGAGCGACTCCGGCTCGTCCATCTCACCGTCGCCGAGGAAGGCCCACACGTGCGATCGCGACGTGTCCTCGATCTGGCGGTCGTGCAGGTAGCGGTTGAACCGCGCCTGGTAGATCGCCTGCAGCGGCGAGAGCCCCATCGACACGGTGGGGAACTCCCAGAACTCCGGCATGAGCCGGGGATGCGGGTAGGACGGCAATCCGTTGGGAGCCTTCGAGATCTCCTGGCGGAACCCGTCCAGGTGCTGCTCGCTGAGCCGACCCTCGAGGAACGCACGGGCGTAGATGCCGGGGGAGCCGTGACCCTGGATGAAGACCTGGTCGCCGGACTCGCCGCCTTCCTTGCCGCGGAAGAAGTGGTTGAAGCCGACCTCGTAGAGGCTGGCGCTGGAGGCGTAGGTGGCGATGTGCCCGCCGACGTTGGTCAGCGTGTTGGCGCGGCTGACCATGATGGCGGCGTTCCAGCGGATGTAGGCACGGATCCGCCGCTCGACGAACTCGTCGCCGGGGAACCACGGCTCAGCCTCGGCGGGGATCGTGTTGACGTAGTCGGTGGAGCGCAGCGCGGGCACGCCGACCTGCTTCTCGCGGGCGCGCTCGAGGAGCTTGAGCATGAGGAACCGGGCCCGGCGCGGCCCGGCGGAGTCGATGACGGCGTCGAGCGACTCGAGCCACTCCTGGGTCTCCTGCGGGTCGACGTCAGGGATCTGGCTCGGCAATCCGTCGCTGATGACGGAGTAGCGGTTGCGCCCCTGTCCTGCGTTCTGCGCTGCCATGAAATTGACCGTACGCCGCTTGCGTCGCGCTTACCGCGACTGGCGGGTGGCGTGCTGGGCGTCGACGCCGTCGTGATGGGCGGTCAGCTCGTGCTCGTGCCCGAGGACGTCGGCGTGGACGGTCGCGGCGGACAGCCGCGGCACCTCGTGGAGCAAGCGGTGCTCGCACTCCTCGGCGATGCGGTGTCCGGCACCGACGCTGAGGTCGGCCGCGACGACGACGTTGCACTCGGCGCGCAGTTGGTGGCCGATCCAGCGCAGCCTCGTCGTGCCGAGAGCGAGCACTCCGTCGGTGGCGCGCAACACGTCATCGACCTGGTCGACGAGTGCCGGGTCGACGGCGTCCATGAGTCGGCGATAGACCTCGCGCGCGGCGTCGCGCAGCACCAGCAGGATCGCGACGGTGATGAGCAGCCCGACGGCGGGGTCGGCCCAGGTCCAGCCGATGGCCACGCCCCCGGCGCCGAGCAGCACCGACAGTGACGTGAAGCCGTCGGTGCGGGCGTGCAGCCCGTCGGCGACGAGGGCGGCGGAGCCGATCTCGCGGCCCACGTTGATCCGGTAGCGCGCGACCAGCTCGTTGCCGATGAAGCCGATGACGCCTGCGACCGCAACGGCCCACAGGTGGGTGACGTGTTCGTGGTGGATGAGCCGGTTCACCGCTTCGTACGCCGCCAGCGCGCTGGAGGCAGCGATCAGCGTCACGATGACGATGCCGGCGAGGTCCTCGGCGCGGCCGTAACCGTAGGTGTAGCGCCGGTTCGGCGGGCGGCGGCCGAGCCAGAAGGCGAGCCCGAGCGGAAGGGCGGTGAGCGCGTCGGCGAAGTTGTGCAGGGTGTCCCCGAGCAGGGCGACCGATCCCGAGAAGGCGGCGACCACGGCCTGGATCGCCGCGGTCGCGCCGAGGACGGCGAGGGAGACGAGCAGGGTGCGGATGCCCTTGCTGCTGGCCTCGAGGGCGCTGTCGACGGCGACGGCGCTGTCGTGGCTGTGTGGGGTGATCGCGTGCCGGAGCCGGTCGCGCCAGCCGTGCTCGTGCTCGTCGTGCGCGTGTTCGTCGCGCGGGTGCCCGTCGTGCGCGTGCCCGTGCTGGCCCTGCCCGTGCCCCGCGTGGTCGTGGTCGGAGTGGTCCTGGTGAGCGGGGTGGTGGGCGTGGCGGTCCTCGTGGGTGCCTCCCGGCGGAGCCCCGGCCCTGGTCATGGCAGCAGTGTGCCCGCCTCTGGCCGCCTTACCTATCGCTCGTGTGTTCGAGGCCGAGCGCGTCAGTACTTGCGCTCAGGGCCGCGGGCGGGTGAACTACCGGTCACCAGGCATCGCAGCGTCAGATCAGAGCAGGAGGACCTTTCCAGTGAGCGCCACCGCCGGCAGCGCGGCAGGTCAGCACGGACTGGCGGAGAAGCTGGGCATCGGCCCTGGCTCCGTCGTACAGGAGATCGGCTACGACGACGACTGCGACTCGGAGCTGCGCGAGGTCATCACCGCTCGCAGCGGCCAGGAGCTCGTCGACGAGGACTACGACGACGTCGTCGACGTGGTCATGCTCTGGTGGCGCGAGGGCGACGGCGATCTCGTCGACGCACTGGTCGACGCGCTCGCCCCGTTGGCGGACCACGGGGTGATCTGGTTGCTCACGCCGAAGGCCGGCCGGGCCGGGCACGTCGAGCCCAGCGATGTCAGCGAGGCGGCGCCGACCGCCGGTCTGCAACAGACCAGCAGCATCAGCGCCGGCCGGGACTGGAACGGGGCCCGGCTCGTGGCGCCGCGCGCGGCGCGCGGAAAGGGGAAGTGACGGCGCTTTCGATCGAGGTCGGCGCCGTGGCGCCGGACTTCGAGTTGCGGGACCAGCACGCCCGGACGCACCGTCTGTCGTCGTACGCCGGGCACAAGAACGTCGTCCTCGTCTTCTACCCGTTCGCCTTCACCGGCGTGTGCAGCGGTGAGCTGGCCGCGATCAATGCCGAGATCGTGTCGCTGCAGAACGAGGAGGTGCAGGTGCTCGCGGTGTCGTGTGACCCGGTGCCGGCTCTGCGGGCGTTCGCGGACGCGGAGGCGCTGACGTTCCCGTTGCTGTCGGACTTCTGGCCGCACGGTGCGGTGGCGCGCAGCTATGGCGTGTTCAACGACACCATCGGCGCAGCTGAACGCGGCACGTTCGTCATCGACCGGCATGCGGTCGTGCGCTGGACCGTGCGCACCGAGCTGGGAACGGCGCGCGATCTGGCTGGCTATCACAAGGCGCTCGCGGAGCTCTAGCGATGCCGTGTTATCGCTGCGGCGCCCGGCAGAGCGATCCCGGCAAGGGGCCCAGCCCCTGGAAGCGGGGCGTGATCCATGACGAGCAGGTGTTGGTGTGTCCGGACTGCCAGCGCACCCACGACTGGGTGGCCGACCTCGACCGTTGTGAGTCCTGTGGCTCGACGATGCTCGTTCGGGCGCTGGGGGAGACCCGGTGCCGCCAGTGCTCGTTCACGAAGCCGGCGGCGGGGGAGCCAGCGGGCAGCGGCGACGCGCGACTGGCCGACGAGGTGGCCGCGGCCCTCCGTCGCCATTTCCACGGTTGAGTCGCAGCGCTTTGCGCGGGCTCCCGACCTTGCTGCCGGCTCGCTCGGAGGCGCGGCCGTCCGGGGCCCGCGCCCGTATCCTGGCCCCGCGGTCCCATAGCTCAGTTGGCTAGAGCGCCTCGCTTACAACGAGGAGGTCACAGGTTCGAGCCCTGTTGGGACCACAGTGTGATGAGTCGCGACATCGTTGAGAGATGAGTCGCGTCATTGTTGAGAGCCCGGCCATCGGCCGGGCTCTCGTTCTGTGTTGCGCCAGTAGCTCCGGGTGGGGTCGATGGTGTGTCTGCTGAGGATTTCGCCGGTGGTCCGGTGGGTGACGGTGGCGCTGGTCGCGTCGAGCAGGACGAGGACGGGGGTTCCGCGGTGGCGGATCCCGACGCCGAGGTGGTGCATGCGGCCGGCGCGGCGCAGGGAGACGCCGCCTCCTGGGTCGACGTGATTCCGCCAGTGAACCGGGAGGTGTAGACGCTGCCGTTGTCGGTCAGGGTCGAGGCGGGTGGGCCGTAGGCGTTGACGTTGCTGGTGAATGTGGTGACCACGTCATCGCCGGTGACCCGGATGAACGCCGTGATCGACAGCAGATACCGGGCGTGGTCGTCGAGCCAGTTCAGGATCTCGATGCTGGTGCCGTCGGCAAGTGACCAGTGGGTGAAGTCGGACTGCCAGCACTCGTTGGGCTGGTCGGCGGCGAAGCGGTGCAGGGAGCTGCGAGGTCGCTTCTTCGGGTTCGCCACGACCAGGCCGGCGGCATGCAGGATCCGCCGGATCGTCGAGGTTGACGGCGGTCGGACACCTTCGGCAGCCAGGTGCTGGGCGATCGTGACCGGACCAGCGTCCAGCCCGTCAGCGTCAAGCTGTTTGCGGAGGGAGATCACCCCCGGCCGCGCGGTCAGTTGGGACGCGTGTTTCGGATGATCCAAACGATGAACCCCACAAAAAGCAGCATCCAGGCGGTGATGGCACCGAGCAGTGTCGCCAGTCCCACTAGCAACCATCGCCAGGGGCCACCGGCCAGGCTGGCCACGACGCCACTGGCCACGGCCAGCCCGGTGTAGACCCCGGTGGCGCGCGATAACCGTTTGGCTTCATGCCGGTTGTGCTCGTACCGCTCGTGCGCGCTCTGGTCCACCACAGAACTCTGAATACCCGCGCTGGGTTAGTCCCGAGCCTGTAGGCGCCGTACAAGTGCCTAGAAGTGCCGCGATCCCGTGCATAAGAGCCGCATCTGTGACCGGGGCGTGCTGGAGCCAGACGGTTCGCGCGCTTACCGTTGCTGAGTGGTCACCCGCCTGCGAGTTGCCGCATTAGTCGGAGTGATCGTTGCGGTCACCGCGACGGTGCCAGCGTGCTCCGACTCGGCTCCGCATCCCGCGCCGGGATGGACGGTCTCATCCTCACCGCCGCCGCATCGCGGGTACCAAATCGTGTTCCGTCACTCGGATCTCCGGCAGGCTTCGCGGCTTTTCGACCGGTGCCGCCTCCCCGGCGCGACCGTGAAGGTCCTTCCACGGATCCCGGCCTACTTGGTGTCGAGTCCGGCGGTAAGCGATGTGCTCGGCAGGCGGTTCGCCCACTGCATGCGAGCGGAAGGTGCAACCGTCAGAGCCGATGATCAAATCTGTTTGCCGGGGTTGGGCGGCTCGGGCCCAACCGGGTCCGGCTCCACGTTCACCCCGTGCCGCAAAGACGTGCCGCCGGTCCTCGGCATGCCGCTACGCCGGGCGGTAGAGACGATGCGCGCAGCCGGCTACAAGCCAGCCGTGACCGCCGCCCGCATCGTTGCCGAACCGGAACTGACCGTCATCGCGCAGGGAGCCACAGGTGATCTTCCCAAGGGTACGACCGTCACGTTGGTGATTTCGGCCGGGCCGCACCCCCACAGCGACGTGATCCAGCTCACCCGCGACAAGTACGGAAACATCGGCCAAACCAATGTCCCGATCGAACCCGACTCCTCAGGCTCGCGCTCCACTGACGTTCCAACCGACACGGGCAATGAAGTGCCGTAGTGCTCCGCGCGGGCATCTGCCAGTTGTGAGGGTGGCGGACCTACTGAGGCGGTTGGACGACTCAGCTCATGCATGGCGACCGGGGCGAGTGTCGGTGATCGGATTGCTGCTTTGCTGCGCCGCCGCGGTCGCTCTCGGTGTCCTGGCAGGTGTAGACCACTCGCAGGGCTTCTGGCCCGAACCGATAGCAATCGGGGGCGGCGTGGCAGCGCTGACCCTCCAGACACTCTTGTTGCGCAGAGGTAAGGACCCGTTCCGCCTTCTGACGCGCCTGGATGACAAGGTGTACAAGTCCCGCTTGGGCCGTCATGTTCCGGGATACCGGAGGTGGCGATCGTTGACGGATCGGCCTAAACGATAGGCGCCGTTAGGCGACACGACAGGACGCATGCGCGTGACGCTCATAGGCTCCCGGCATGACGGACGAATCGGAAGACATCGGTGTCGGGGAGGCCGACGAGTTGCCGGGGACGCCCGGCGTGCCGCTGTCCGCCACCTTCGCGGGCCTTCCTGCCCTGAGCATCTGGAGGAACCAGAACTCACCTTTTGCCAAGCTGTTCAGCGACCAGGCGCGAGCGATCATCGCGCCCTCGCTTAAGAACATCCAACTCGAAGTGACGAGGGGAATCGCGGAGAAGCTGGCAGAGCAGCAACGTCAGCGAAACCAGTTGATCGCGCAGCAGTTTCTCATGCAGTTCAAGCCCATAATCACGCCGCAGATTCTCTCCGCGCAGCGCGAGCTCGTGAAATCGCTCGCCATCCACACGTCGCCCAACGCCCGAGAGGCGCTGCGCAACGTGGCGGAAGCGGCAGCGATCCAGGCCGAGGCGCCCGACGAGGCCGGCTTCCGCCGCCTCGACGAGCTGCTCACCGATGGATCCTTGCGAGAGGATTCCCTCGATGCGGCGGAGCGAGCCATCGCGGAGAACGCTCCCCTCGAGGCAGCGATCGATGAGGCCGCCGAGGCGTTGGCATCCGCACACCCTTGGTTGTCCCGCAAGCAAGCCCGCCGGCTCGTGGTTGTTTGGGTCTGGCTTATGTGGGCCGGCGCGATCTTCGTCGCGTCAGTGGTGGCGCCGCCCGCGGTGACGGCGGCCGCTAGCGCGACGGGCATCGGCGCACCGGTCGCGGCTGGTAAGGCCGGCGCGGTCTTCGATCGCTTGTTTCCGCCCGACGGCAAGGCTCCCGAGGAGGGTTGAGGAGTGGCGGCACGAGGCCACTGAGCGGCAAGACGCGGACGGCAATGGCCAGTGAGGCGCGCTTTTGGCGCCAGCTCGCTGCGGTCGTCGTCACGCCGGAGAAGTGTCGATCACCCCTGTGCTTCGATCTCCTGCATGATGGACCTGGCCGCCTCGAGATTGCGACGCCTGACGATGACCCGGCTCGCCTCCACGAAGCCTGCCCCGTAATCGGGGTTGTCGCTTCTCACCGTTGCCGAAATGCCCGCATTCTCGAGCGCACCGGCCACCAAACGTGCCTCCGCCTCCGTATGGAAGACCGCAGCGGTCACGGCTTCCGATCCGCTCCTGGCCGCACGATCTAATGCTCGCTTCGTGCGCCGCCTAGTCCACCAACTCGGGCGGGGCGCATTCGAATCGGACACCTCTGGAGTCTCCAACATCGGAGTTCACGCGGCCGAATAACGCCCTCAGCGGGCCGATTTGTCGCCTGGGATGTGCCGATAGCCTGCAACTACCGTGGCGACGAAGACGCTGGTCCGACCGGCAACGGTTGATGACATGGCCGCCTGTGCCCGGCTGATCGCTTCATATGAGGGCGGCGAGCCAGCGGACTGGCAGCAACCCTTCTCCGACCATCTCAACGACCCAGACGGCTGGGTGGGCGTAGCCGTCGAGGACGGCGGGATCATTGGGTACGGGCGCGTGCAGCACCAGATGGGTAACCCGATGCAGGCAGATCCGCCGCTCCCGGACGGCTACTACCTGTCGGCATCGTCGTCGCCAAGGCGTACCGCAGTCGAGGCGTCGGGTCGGCCTTGTGCGAGGCACGCATCGCCTGGGTGGCAGGCCGTGCTAACCATGTCTGATTCTTTACCAACCGGAACAACACAGCGTCTCGTGCGCTGCACCGAAATGTCGGCTTTCGCGAGGTGCAGGAGTTCGCCTCGCCTCGGCTCGCCGCCGGCTGCGGCGTCCTCGGGCACCGGCTGACGCGCGCCGGCCGGTAGGTGCCGTTACGGCCCCGGCTGAGCGTGTCCCTACCGGGAGCTGACCGCTGACCCGCTCCCACTCGGATGGTGTGAACTCGCCTCCCACCCGGTCGGGCTGAGCCGTGCTGAACAACCGGGAGCTTGCGTCCGCGATCCTGTTCGGGCCGTTCCTGATCGTCGCTGCGGTGGCGACTCGGGACTTCATCCTCAGCTTGATCAAGACGGCGCTGTTCAGCCGCCTCACCATCGTCTGGCTCAGCTACGCCGCCGCCATCACAGGCACCGTGATCCTGTTACGGCAACTTGGTCTCAGCTACCCCAGCCACGTCAAGGACGCCGTGGTCTGGTCCCTCCTGGTCGGCCTGCCGATCCTGGTCAAGTTCGATGCTGCGTCGAAGCATCCTGAGCTGCTGTGGCGGGTCGTGAAGCAGGCTGTGGGCTTCACCGCCGTCGTGGAGTTCTTCGTCAACCTGTACGTGTTTCCGCTCTACGTCGAGCTACCGGTGCAACTGCTCACGATGGTTATCGCCATGACCTCAGCGGTCGCTGAAATGAACCCGGACCACGCCCCGGTCAAGAGGCTGATGGACGGATGCCTGACGACTCTGGGCTTGGCAGCTTTGGTCTTCGCGATAGCGCAGACGTGGCGTCGTGCGCACCAGCTCAACGGTGGCAACTTGGGGTTGGCCCTCCTGCAACCGGTAGTGCTGACGCTCACGGCTGTCCTGGTGACGTACCTGCTGGCCCTGTACTCGGCCTACGAGCTGCTGGTGAAGGTGCGGCTCTCGTTCGGCCACGGCGCAGGCAAACGACGGCACCGGTTGATGCAGATGACAGCCGCCTTCACGGTGCTGCACCTACGACCGCAGAAGGTGAGCGGACTGGCCGGTGGGGCTTGCCTGCACCTCGCCCAGTCGCGGACGTTCAGGGATGCCCGTGCCGTCGCTGCGGCATACGACAAAGGCAGGCTCGGACGGCAGGACTGGCCGTAGATGTAACGGCACTTCTAGGCACTTGTACGGCGCCTACAGGCTCGGGACTTACCCAGCGCGGGTATTCAGAGTTCTGTGGTGGACCAGAGCGCGCACGAGCGGTACGAGCACAACCGGCATGAAGCCAAACGGTTATCGCGCGCCACCGGGGTCTACGCCGGGCTGGCCGTGGCCAGTGGCGTCGTGGCCAGCCTGGCCGGTGGCCCCTGGCGATGGTTGCTAGTGGGACTGGCGACACTGCTCGGTGCCATCACCGCCTGGATGCTGCTTTTTGTGGGGTTCATCGTTTGGATCGTCCGCAACACGCGTCCCAACTGACCGCGCGGTCGGGAACGGCACATCTCGCTCGACAAACCGGGCGACCGCTGGCCTAGTGCTGGCGCTCTACGAACTCGTGCATCCCGGGCACGGTGAAGGCCAAGAGACCACGTTCGGGGGCGTACGCGAGACCCTTCCGGATTAGCTCAAGTCGAGCGACAGACAGGTCAGATGTCCTCGACTTGCCCATGTGCCGGGCGATGTCGGCGATGGCCGCTGGCTCACTTCCGCCAAGTTCGGCCACCGCACGAAGAAGTTCCCGCTGGGCCGGTGTCGCTCGCTCCCACCGTGAGCGATAGAGACCGTCGTCGACCTCGTGACGGGCGTCCTCAAGGCCTGTCAACACGTCGTCAAGTTGAATTGGCGTCGCTCTTGCGTTGTCCCAAACGTGCTTGCCAATCGCCTGTAAGAAATAGGGGTAGCCGCCCGCCGTCGTGACCGCAGCGGTCAGGCCTTCGTCGTCCCATTGCACGCCAAGCTGCTGTGCCGGCAGCGTCAATGCCTCGCGTGACGCGTTCTCATCAAGCAGGTTGATGGGTCGGTAGTCGTAGAGGCGCTCCGCGTAGCTCGTCGCGTCGGCGAGCTGTGCGGGCAGCGAGGGTAGGCCAGCGCCAACGAACATGACTGGGTATGGCCTATCCGCCTGGCCAATCTGGTGGACCGCCGTGTTGATCGCGGTCAGCTCATCGCTGTTGGCCTCCTGCAGCTCATCAACCAGTAGGAGGACGCCGACGCCAAGGTTGCGGCACGTTTCGCCCAGCACCTCGAACAGCGCCGCAAGATCGTCGCCGAAACGCCCCGTGTCCGCGACGCCGGCGACCGGTTCCACGTCGACGCCCAATGAAACGGCGCCCGTTGGATCGATCTTCAAGCTGAACGCCTTGAAGACACCCAACAGCCGACGCAGTGCCGGCTCCGGGTGCCGCCCGGTTGCCGTGCGCATCCCACGGACGAGAGCCTGGCTAAGGGCGACCGACAAGGAGGCAGCAGAACCCGCTTCCACCTTCGCCGTGATCCAGCCGCGGTCGCTCACTTGGGCCAGCAGCTCATTCAAGAGCACCGTCTTGCCGACTCCACGAAGACCGTTGAGAACCCAGGCTCTGTCGCCCTCGCCTCGCTCCTCGGCGCGGCGTCGAATCACCTCGAAGGCTGCAAGAACGGCTTCCCGGCCGGCGAGCACTGGGGGTCGTCGACCAGCGCCCGGCCTATATGGATTCGCGACTGGATCCATGTATCAAACTTTATCAAGCCGTCTAAGCAGTTCCCATATACGCCCGCAGTTTCCCTTATATGGCGGCTGGGCGAGCGCGGCAAGTCCGTCCTGGATCGGCACTACTGCGCGTCCATTGGCTGCGCGTCATCCACCAACTCGTATCGGATTCCAACGTCGCGGCAAAAGTCCCATAGGCGCAAGGTGACTAGTCGCTCCTGCAGGCTCGCCAAGTGGTCAAGGACCTCCGGCTCGTAGTCGTGGTCAAACGTGGCGACCACCGCGCCGTTGTCGCGGCGTCGGACGACAATCTCCGAGCGACGCTTTGCCGGGATACCCCCAGCCCACCCACCGGCCAGCAGATTGGTGACGAGCTCGGTGATGACACGTCCGGCCAGCCGAATGCGCCCGGCACGCTCCCAACTGATCGACACAGCCAACCAGCGCCCTGCCGCGTTCTCCGGATCGGGTACCTCGGCCACTCAAGCGAGCCTACGGGCCGAGCGACGCAGATCGGCACTTCCACATCGCGCCTACTGGCTGCGGTCGTTCGGGGCGTACTGCGTTCGGAACGGCTCACGCACGGTTGAGCGCAACCCCGGAACGCGGACGAAGAGCCAGAGGACGGCCCTACCAACCGGCCCCTCGCCCCGCGCGTCACGACGGATCTGCCGACCGGCGACGAGGACGAGCGCCGCGATGACCAGGAAGGCCACTGCGGACACAGCGATGCCACCGGCGCTCACGCCTGGCCTCTACCCCGGAAGGGTTTGAACGGCACGTCTCACGCGAGGCTGAGCCAGAAGCCGATGATCAGCAACGCGCCACCAGTCACGCCCACGACACCACCGGACAACCACGCCAGTCCCCGGTTCGCAGTGAACTCAGAAGCTGTAAGACCCTCGCCCTGCCAGCGACGAATTAAGCGGCGATGAGTCAGCCGACCAACGATGAGCAACACGGCACCAACGGCCATGAGCACGTATCCGAGGCTCGACTTCGACACGCGTACATGATGCCGGTCCAAGGGTGAGTAACGCCGGCTAGGTTCGTCGATCTTGGTCGGCAGCGACGACCGCGTCAGCCGGTGCTCATGCCGGCGAGGTAGGCGGCGACGGTGGGCTGCGTGGCGGTCGAGATTGGCCTTGGCCATGTCGTACCGGAGCGTGGTCCGCGGGTCGGCGTGCCGCATGGCGCATTGCATGTCCCGGATCGCGATGCCGGCGACCAGGCCGGTGGTGCAGAACGTGCGGCGAAGGCCGTGCGGGCTGATCTGGTGGCTGATGCCGGCGGCTCGAGCGACCCGGGACAGAGCGCGGCTGGCGCCGGCGCGGTCCATCCGCCGCCCGGTCCGAGTCCGCAGGATCGGCCCGCTGGCGCGGCCAGCGATCGCCTCCCGCACGGCGCGGAGCACTGGGATGGGCAGCGGGTGTCCGCCGGCTCGGCGCCCTTGCCGATCACGTGCAGCAGTTCGTAGCCGGACTCGTAGCGGATGTCGGTGATGTCAGCGTTGCATGCTTCGGAGACACGGAGGCCGAGCATCCCGAGCATGCAAACCAAGGCGTCGTCATTCGGGCTCGAGGTGCGAGCGGCGGACAGCATGGCGGCGAACTCCAGCGGGTGCAGCACGGTGCGCTTCTGGCCTTCCCAGGCGACCTTCGGCCGGGTGACGGCGTCGGCCGGGTTGGCTGCGATGACTCCGTCGATGAGGGCGTACTTGTATAAGGTGGCGACCGTGCCGAACCGGCGGGCGATGGTCGCGGTGGCGTACCCGCGACCCTCGAGATGGCGGACGTACATCTCGAGCTCGCCGCGGCTGACGCGCAGCACGTCGAGGTCGTACTGCTGGCACCAGCCGAGGTAGGCCTTGAGGTTCTGGGTGTAGGCGGTCAGGGTCGGCTCGCGATAGCGGGCCAGGAACGAGGCGATCGCCAGCCTGGTCACGTCCAGGTAGCTGGGCAGCAGCTCGGTCGTCGAGGTCATCGCAACTCCTCCGGCCATGCCGGAAGCCGGTCTCCCGGCAGCGCGACGATCATCGACCTCTGGCCGACAGCGCGACGTGCGGTTACCGCATAGCGACGCCGCGAGCGGCATCGCGCGCTGAACGCCCGAACAGAGCCGTCACTACCGAGTGAGTGCGCCGTGCCCTACTGGGGCGCTAAACAGCGCACGTGCTTCTACAGAAGGGGCCTCATAAATACCAGCTCGGTGTGCGCATTGTGGACACGATCGCGGGGAGGCTCGGCCCTGCGGCAGGTTTGATGTCACCTGCATACGCGAACACTGGTGGATTTCTGATTGGTGTGCGTGCCCAGTAAGCAGCGCTTCGGAAGAGATCTGGCCCAAGAGCGAGCGCCACGTCGTACAACGCCGAATCGCCCTGCTCAGCGCCGGAACTACTCGGCGTCGTGGAATGGCACGTCTAACTGGAAGCGGCTGCGTCGAGCAGGTCGGCGATCGCCCACCGGAGCGCGTCCTGCCCCGGCCCAAGAG
>DASTWK010000059.1:0-22167 GCA_035776655.1 Mycobacteriales bacterium
GGCCCAAGAGCGGTGGCCGGGTCGCTCCAACGATCCGGTGGATACAGCCACACCGGTCGCGTCACGAGTTCCGGCGGCTCCCACTGGTATCTCGGCCAGATGTGCGCGTGCAGGTATGGATCAGCGTTGCCGAGGATCTCCACGTTCACTCGCCGGAACGAGGGGTCGGCATCACGACAAGCAGTCTCAACCGCGTAGGCCAGAACGGCCATGCTGCGCAGGAACGCCATCCGCGCGGGCCACTGGAGATCCGAGAGCCGCTGCACGTCGGGGTTGTCAGTCAGCAGCAGCGAGTAGCCCGGAAGCCACTGCGGATCGCCCATCACGGCGAACCCGCCCGGCAATCGCTTCATTACCGTCGGGTTTTCGCCCGCCAGAGCCGATCGGATCCGATCCGCGCGCCAGTCAGTCACCGCTGCAACGTATTCGGCTGAGGATCATCGGCACCTATTGGCTGGCCTCGGGAGGCGGCCGTGTCCCAGTCTGGTTCGGTGGTAGTTGGCCCGGCGGAGGTGTACGCGGCGCTCTACGACGCGCCGCCTGAAGACGAACAGGAGTTCGTCCGCTGGGTCGCGCAGACGTTTCATGGCGACGAGGTGGCTCGGGTTCTCGATATGGGATGCGGGACGGGGCGACTTCTGGCCGGACTCGCTGCGCAGGACTGGCAGGTCGTTGGTTACGAACCGAATCCCGACTACGCCGAGGCTGCGCGCCGCGTTGCGCGAGACCTTCCGGGCGTAGACGTGGTCAAGGGCGGCTTCCTCGACCTCGTAGAGGAGCGGACGTTCGATGTGATCTTCGCCATCAACGACCTGTTCGCCTATCAGCATTTGGACGGACCAAGAATGGTGATCATCGCTCGGGCCGCCGACAGCTGAGTGCACTGTCCTGGCAGTTGGGACACGGTCGGTTCTCGACCGACGTGAGGCGGCACTTCACCAGCGCTTACGCCCTAGCCAGCCGGCGCACCGTCTCCCGGACCTGCCGCCCTCGCTCGGGGTCGAGTCCTCACCAACTCGAGTATCAGGAATCCCGGCCGCTGCTCGAGCTGCGCGTACTCAACCGGATCACGTTCGGCGATCTCGGCCGTTGGCGTGGGTTCTACGAGGCGCTTGATCAAGAATCCTGCATCCGTGGCTGCTCCGCACAGTGCACTGAGTGGCTCGCGCCAGAAGCGGACTGGGAAGACGCCGCCGGGCGTTACCCACCGGTCCTCTTCTTCCCGGACCTCGAAATAGGAGCCACCCTTTCGGATCCAGTCCGTCGTCGGATGTTGGGTCGAGACAATCGCCCGGCCGCCTGGCCGGAGCACGCGGTAGAACTCACGGAATGCCGCAGCTCGATCTCTGACGTGATGGATTACGAGCGCACAGATCACCAGGTCGAACGCCTCGTCCGGAAACGGCAATGGTTCGCCCAGCACGGCTCGATGAATGTCAGTGGATTCCGGCAGTCGGGCGCGCGCGAGTCGCAGTTGCTCCTCGCTAGCGTCGATTGCTGATACCACGGCACCACGCCGCAGTAGCTCCTCTGCGTACAGACCTGGCCCGCACCCTGCGTCGAGCACCGCAAGCCCTTCCGGATCCCCGGTCAGCGCAAGTACTGCTGGCCGGTCATACAGGGCGTTGTAGGTGCTGCCTTCGGCGTGCGCCAGGTAGGCGTCGGCCATTCGGTCGTAGTCCTGCCACATACGCGCATAGTGCCGGACGAGTCTCATCGGAACACGACGGCGCGGCTGCACCACGAGCGCATGAACGGCACCTCAGTAGTGGTAACGAGCCTGCAAGATGACCGCGTCGTCGCCGTCAACTAGGTAGACGAGCCGGTGTTCCTCGGTGATCCGGCGCGACCACGCGCCAGCGAGCACGTGGCGGAGTTGCTCTGGCTTGCCGATCCCGGTGACCGGGTCGCGCAGGATGTCGTCGACAAGCCGGTTGATCCGCTTGACTGTCGCCCGGTCGGTCTGGACCCAGTGTTGGTAGTCCTCCCAGCCGTGCGGCGTGAAGACGAGCCTCACCGTTGCAGCTCGTGCTCCTCGCCCTTACCGGCCAGCGCCTGATCGAGGCTCTCCAGAAGCCGGCGGGCGTTCTTCGGCCCGCGCAGAAGGTGCGCTGTCTCTTGCAGCGCGTCGTACTCCTCACGCGAGAGCAAGACGGCGTCCCCGCGGCGCGACGTGATCTCGACCGCGGTTCGGTCTTCATTCACCTGCTCGATGAGCGGGAACAGATTCTTCCTGGCCTCGCTCGCGGTGACCATCATTGCTGCCTCCTCGACTGGTACCAGATTGTGGTACAAGTGGAGTCACCAAGTCAACACCGGGTAGCGCCGGCTACCGTCGCTGATCCTCGCTGGCCTTTTGGTCGGTATGGGTTGTTACTGCGGGCAATCGCTGCACTGAACCGAGGGCAATCATGTGTCTACGACGAGGTGGAAGCGGGCCGACTTCGGTGCCTACGCCTCGGTCGACAGTTGCGGTTGCGCGTCAACGATGTCGAGACCTACCTTCTGGCCGCTGACACGAGCGGTTGACCTTCAGAGCTCGAGGACGAGCCTCAGTGCCGCGTCGACCCGCCGCAGCTCCTCGAAGGACAGATGCCCAACCGACTCACCCAGTCTGGACGGGTCGACCGCTGCGGTCTGCTCGGCGAGTACCCGCGTCGGTTTCCCTACAACGACGACCTCCGGACGGAAACTCGCGGCCCGGGCCGAGGAGGACGTGGGCGCGACCAGCCACGTCGACAGCGGCAGCGCGTCAGACTGCACGACGACGGCGTACCGGTCACCGGTCTGCTCGTGCCGGCGTGTCTGGCGCGGTACGCGGAGCCGGTAGACCTGTGTCGCACAAAATGTACGACACGCCAGGTGACGGGTCAGGCGTCGCGTACGAGCGGGACCGTCGGGGATCAGCGTCGCGAGCACCTGCGCGCGTTGCGCGGGCGCGCGCTGCGGCGCCGCTGCGCTTGGATGGGCGAGTGCGGGTGACGTCGGTAGGCGCGCTCGCCCGGCGGGTCGACCGGGCGGCCCTGCGATTGTCGACGTTGTCCTTGCAGCGGATGGAGAGCTCGCTGCCCTGGTTCGAGGCGATGTCGCCCGAGGTGCGGTCCGCGGTCGGGGTGTTGGTGCAGGCCGGCATCCGGGGGTTCGCCGAGTGGCTGCGCGCGCCGGCGGAGGGTGCACGGATCACCGGTGACGTCTTCGGCGCAGCGCCGCAGGAGATGGCGCGACTGGTGACGTTGCAGCAGACCGTCGAGCTCGTCCGGGTCGCCGTGGAGACGACCGAGGAGCAGATCGGGCAGATCGCCACCGGTCGCGAGGAAGAAGCGTGGCTACGCGAGGCGACGCTTCGCTACTCGCGCGAGGTCGCCTTCGCCGCGGCGTTGGTCTATGCGCGGGCAGCCGAGCAGCGTGGCGCGTGGGACGCGCGGCTGGAGTCGCTGGTCGTGGATTCCATCCTGCGGGGAGACATCGACGACGCGGTGCTCTCCCGGGCCGCGGCGTTGGGATGGTCGCAACCGCGCGCGGTCGGTGTGGTCGCCGGCTTCACCGACGCCGGGGCGGATCCGGAGCAGGTGGTCGAGGCGGTGCACGCGCGCGCGGCGGCGGTGGGCGCCGACGTGCTCGCCGGAGTGCAGTCGCAGCGGCTCGTCGTCCTGGTCGGGAGCAGCGGGCGGGTGGCGCGGGTGGTGCGCGCAGTGGTGCCGGCGTTCGGGCCCGGCCCGGTGGTGACCGGGCCGGTCGTGGAGACGCTCGCCGCCGCGGGTGATGCCTGCCGCGCCGCGTTCGCCGCCCTGCGGGCAGCGCCGGCGTGGCCGGACGCGCCGCGACCAGTGGCCAGCAGTGCGCTGCTTCCCGAACGGGTGCTGGTCGGTGACGAGTCGGCTCGCCGGGAGCTGGTGGAGGCGGTCTACCTACCACTCGCGCAGCGTGACGATGAGCTGTTGCACACGGTGTCCACGTGGCTGTCCTGTGGCGCATCCATCGAGGCGACGGCGCGCGCTCTGTTCGTGCACCCGAACACGGTGCGCTATCGGCTTGCCCGTGCCGAAGAAGCCTGCGGGCGTGATCTGGGCGAGGCGCGCGGGCGGTTCGACGTGCAGACCGCGCTGGCACTGGGACGTCTCGATCACACCGGCGTGTTGTAGGAAACCTCCAAAGCCGGTGGCGTCGATTTGGTACGTCGGGGTCGTGCGCCAGTCCCGCTGGTTCGGCCAGGGTCGGAGCCGTGCTCGCCGTCCTCTGCCCCGGGCAGGGCTCGCAGTCGCCGGGGTTCCTGGAGCCGTGGCTCGAGTTTCCCGCAACCAGGAGCTCGCTGGCGGCCTTGTCGGTTGCGGCCGGTTTCGACCTCGAGCGTGCCGGGGTCGACCGCGATGCCGACGTCGTCGACACCGCCGTTGCGCAGCCGCTGATCGCCGCCGCCGGCCTGGTTTCCGCCGGGCTGCTCGAGCCGCTGCCGGACGAGCTGGTCGTCGTCGGCCACAGCATCGGCGAGATCACCGCCGCGGCCATCGCCGGTGTGTTCGAGAACCGGCAGGCGCTGGCGCTTGCGGCGAGCCGCGGGCGCGCCATGGCCGAGGCCGCCGCGGCTGAGCCCTCGGGCATGGTGGCTGTTCTCGGCGGCGACGCGGACGCGGTCGCCGCCGCGATCGCGCGAAACGGCTGCTGGGTGGCCAATCACAATGCGGCCGGACAAGTCGTAGCCGCCGGTGCGCTCGCCGGGCTGCAACGCCTGGCCACCGATCTGTCGTCTGGGGCGCGGCTGCGACCGCTGCCCGTGGCCGGGGCGTTTCACACGCCGTTGATGAGCGCTGCCCAGGCCCCGTTCGCGGCAGCCGTCCGGGCTCTGCCGATCCGGGACCCGGCTTTGACACTGCTCTCGAACGCCGACGGCTCGACGGTCGCCTCCGGTGCCGAGGTGGTGGAGCGGCTGGTCGCGCAGATCGTGGCGCCGGTGCGCTTCGACCGTTGCCTGGACACGCTGCGCGCCCTCGGGGTCACGGCGACGATCGAGCTGGCCCCGGCGGGCGTGCTGACCGCGCTGGTCCGTCGGGCGCTCCCCGGCGTCCACGCGATCGCGCTACGCAGCCTTGCCGACGTGGATGCCGCCCGCGCCCTCTTCGCCTCGGCCACGTCCGGGTCGCCGACCTGGTCGGAGCCGTGGCGGCTCGTCGTGTCGCCGGCGCGAGGCACGTTCCGCATCGGGCCCGGCCGGCTGGGCACGGTGCGGTCACGCGCGGGGGACGTGCTGGTTGCCGGGCCGGCCCCCGGCCGGGTGCTGGAGTGGCTGGTGGAGGACGGCGATCCGATCACGACCGGGCAACCGGTGGCCCGCGTGCTGCCCGAGATGGCCGAGTGATCACCGCGGTGGGATCGCCGACGCAGGCCCGGATCAGCGGATGCGGCCAGTGCCGGCCCCGGCGTTCGGTGCGCAACGACGAGCTGCCCGCGGAGCTCGCCGTCGACGACAGCTGGGTGGTTGCCCGCACCGGGATCCGTGCCCGCCGGCTCGCGGACGAGACGGAGACCGTCGTGAGCATGGCAGCGGAGGCGGCCGGCAAGGCGGTGGCGGACGCCGGCATCGACGCAGCCGACGTCGACCGGGTGCTGTTGGCGACGTGCTCGATGCCCACGCCGATTCCCGGTGGCGCCGCTCAGGTCGCCCACCGGATCGGCGCCACCTCGGCCGGGGCGTTCGACGTCAACGCCGCGTGCGCGGGATTCAGCTATGCGCTCGCCGCCGCCGCCGACGCGGTGCGTACCGGTGCCACCCGCCATGTGGTCGTGGTCGGTGCCGAGAAGCTGTCGGACTGGGTCGACTGGACCGACCGACGGTCAGCGGTCCTGTTCGGCGACGGTGCCGGTGCCGTGGTCGTGTCCGCATCGAGCCGCCCGGGCATCGGGCCGCTGGTGTGCGGAAGCGACGGCAGTCTCGCTCCTCTGATCGCCGTACCGCCCGGTGGCAAGCTCACCCTCGACGGACCCGCGGTGTTCCGGTGGGCCACGACGGTCATGGCCGACGCCGCCCTGCGGATCTGCCTCGCTTCCGGTCTCACCCCGGACCGCCTCGACGCCGTCGTACCTCATCAGGCGAACCAGCGGATCGTCGCCGCGGTCGCGCGCGGCCTCGGCACCGAGGGTGCGGTGGTCGCCGACGACATCACCACGGCCGGCAACACCTCCGCTGCCTCGATTCCGCTCGCGCTGTGTCGACTGCGGGACAGCGGCGCCGTTTGCGGCGGCGCACTCGCACTGCTGCTCGGATTCGGCGCCGGCCTCACCTGGGCCGGCCAAATTGTCGAGATTCCCTAACCGAAGGAGCCCCCGTGACCAGCACCGAGATCCTCGCGCGATTCGCCGCGGTCGTCGAAGAGGTGGTCGGCATCCCCGCCCGCGACGTCACCCCGACGAAGTCGTTCACCGACGACCTCGACATCGACTCACTGTCCATGGTCGAGATCGCCACCGCCGCCGAAGACGCGTTCGGCGTGACCATTCCGGACAGCGTGCTCGGCGACCTGCGCACCGTCGCGGATGCCGTCGACTTCATCACACGCGCCGGCGTCGCGGCGTGACGCGGAGCCATCCCGCCGACGTCCTGGTCACCGGCCTGGGCGCCGTCACGCCCCTCGGGGCCACCCTGGCCGAAACGTGGGCGGCGCTGCTCAGCGGAGCCTCCGGCGCCCGCCGGCTCACTGAAGACTGGGCCGCCGAGCTGCCCGTTCGGATCGCCGCAACGGTGCCGGTCGACCTCAACGTGGCGATCGACCCGGCGCTGGCCCGCACGCTGGATCGCAGCCAGCAGCTCGCGATCTGCGCGGCCGATGAGGCCTGGACCGATGCGGGCGCTCCGGACGTCGATCCCGAGCGGCTCGCGGTGGTGGTCTCCACCGGCATCGGCGGGGTCACCACGTTGCTCGAGCAGTACGACGCGCTGCGCGACCGGGGGCCGCGGCGGGTCTCGCCGTTCACCGTGCCGCGGATCATGCCCAACGGACCCGCTGCGGCCGTGGGCCTGCGGCTCGGTGCTCGGGCCGGCGTGCATGCCCCGGTCTCCGCCTGCGCCTCGGGCGCCGAGGCGATTGCGCTCGCGCTCGACCTGATCCGCGCCGGACGGGCCGATGTCGTTGTGTGCGGCGGCACCGAGGCCGCCGTCTCACCGCTGCCCATGGCGGCGTTCGCGGCCATGCGTGCATTGTCGACCCGCAACGAGGAGCCGCAGGCTGCCTCTCGGCCGTTCGACAAGCAACGCGACGGTTTCGTCCTCGGTGAGGGCGCCGGCGTGCTCGTGCTCGAACGGGGCGAGCACGCCTTGGCGCGCGGCCGTCGCGGCCACGCCCGGCTGGTCGGCGCCGGCGTCAGCAACGATGCACATCACGTCGCCGCCCCCGATCCCAGCGGGGCCGGTGCTGCCCGCGCGATGACGCTCGCGTTGCGCGACGCTGATCTCGCTCCGGTCGACGTGGCGCACGTCAACGCCCACGCCACCTCCACGCCGGCCGGTGACGTCGCCGAGTCCCGCGCCATCCGCAGCGCGCTGGGCGCTGCCGCCGACGGTGTGGCGGTCACCGCGACCAAGTCCGGCACCGGGCATCTGCTGGGCGCGGCCGGGGCGGTCGAGGCCGCGTTCACGGTCCTCGCCATCGGAGCCGGGATCGTCCCGGCGATCCGCAACCTCGACGATCCCGACGACGATGTCGCGCTCGACGTCGTCCGCGTCGCCCCGCGCACGATGGCTGTGCCGGTTGCGCTGTCGAACTCCTTCGGGTTCGGCGGGCACAACGTCGCACTCGCGTTCGCGGCGGCAGCATGAGCCAGCTCGCCGTCAGCGAAGCGTTCGACCCGCGCGATCCGCGCGCCCGGGTCCACGCCGTCCTCGACGACGCGGATCCCTCCGTCGTCCACGACCGGCCCGGCACCGGCGTGCTCACGGCGCTCGGCACGGTCGACGGTGCGCCCGCGGCTGTCTTCGCCACCGACCCGCGCTCCCAGGGGGGAGCGCTGGGCCGTGACGGCTGCCTCGCGATCGCCGCCTTGTACGAGACGGCGCGCGCCGAAGCTCGAGCGATTGTCGGCGTCTGGCAGTCCGGCGGAGCCCGGCTCGCCGAAGGCGCCGCGTCGCTCGACGGCGTCGGGCGGGTTTTCGCCGCGATGACCGCCGCCTCGGGGGAGATCCCACAGATCTCCGTCGTGCTCGGCCCCGCCGCCGGCGGCGCGGCCTACGGTCCCGCCCTCACCGACGCGGTCGTCCTCGGTCCGAACGGCCGGGTCTTCGTCACCGGGCCAGACGTCGTGCGCACCGTCACCGGCGAAGAGGTCGACATGGAGCGCCTCGGCGGGCCGGAACCGCACGGCCGGCGCAGCGGTGTGGCGCACGTCGTCACCGACAGCGACGATGATGCGCTCGTCACTGCTCGGCGGCTGGTGAGCCTGCTGCGCGCGCCGGGCCGAGTGCACCGGGTGACCGGATCGGCGATCTCCCAGCTGCTGCCCGCTGAACCTCGGCGTGCCTATGACGTCCGACCGATCGTCGCGGCGCTGCTGGACCACGGGTCGCCGCTGGAGCTGCACCCGCGGTGGGCGCCCAACATGGTCACGACGCTCGGCCGGATCGGTGGCGGCAGCGTCGGGGTGCTCGCCAACAACCCGATGCGGCTCGGGGGCTGCCTCGATGCCTCCAGTGCGGAGAAGGCTGCCCGGTTTGTGCGGACGTGCGACGTGTTCGGGCTCCCGCTGGTCGTGCTCGTCGACGTCCCTGGATACCTCCCCGGCCTTGCGCAGGAGTGGGACGGGGTCGTCCGCCGCGGCGCCAAGCTGCTGCACGCGTTCGCCGAGGCAGCGGTGCCGCGCGTCACTGTCGTCACCCGCAAGGCCTATGGCGGCGCCTACATCGCGATGAACTCCCGCGCTCTCGGCGCCACCACCGTTCTTGCCTGGCCGCGCGCCGAGATCGCGGTCATGGGCGCTGTCGCCGCCGTCCGGATCCTGCACCGCCGGCGGCTGTCCGCCGTACCTGACGAGGAACGGCCGCACGCAGAGGCCGACCTCGCCGCGGCACACGAGCGCAACTCCGGTGGCCTCGACCGGGCCGTCGACCTCGGCCTCGTCGACGATGTCATCGAGCCGGACCGCACCCGGGCCGCGGTCAGCGCGGCCCTCGCTGACCGCGTTGTCAACCGCGGCCGACACCGGAACATCCCGCTATGAGAACCCCGACCGACTCGCCGGGTCCGGTCGCGACTCCGCCAGAGCGCATGAGCGGCCGGTCCGTTCTCGTCACCGGCGGCAGCCGCGGCATCGGTCTCGCCGTCGCCCGCACGTTCGCTGCTGCCGGCCATCGCGTCGCCGTCACCCATCACGCGAGTGACCCACCTGATGACCTGTTCGCGGTCAAATGCGACGTCGGTGACCCCGCGCAACTCAGCGAAGCCGTTGCCTCGGTCGCTGACCGGCATGGCCCCGTCGAGATCCTCGTCGCGGCCGCCGGCATCGCTCGCGACGGCCTCGCGATGCGGATGCCGGACCGGGACTGGTACGACGTCCTCGACACCAACCTCACCGGGTCGTGGGGCGCGGCCCGCGCCGTCCTGCCCGCGATGGTGCGCGCGAGATGGGGGCGGCTGGTGTTCCTCGCCAGCGTCACCGGCCTGTCCGGCTCCGCCGGGCAGACCAACTACGCGGCCTCCAAGGCCGGTCTGGTCGGGCTGGCCCGGTCCCTCGCCCGCGAGTACGCCGGCCGCGGCATCACGGCCAACGTCGTCGCGCCCGGCCTCGTCGACACCGACATGACGGCGACGCTCACCGACCGGCAGCGCCGCGACATCCTCACCAGCACGCCGCTCGGCCGGGCCGTCACCACCGATGAGGTCGCTGCCGCCGTCACCTTCCTCACCGGCGAATCCGCTGCCGCGATCACCGGCGCCGTCCTCCCCGTCGACTGCGGCCTCGGGATGGGACATTGACATGGCCCTGCTCGACGGCAAGCACCTGCTCGTCACCGGTGTGCTGACCGAGGCGTCGATCGCGTTCCGGACCGCGGAACTCGCTCAGCAACAGGGCGCACAGGTGGTCCTCACCGGCGCCGGGCGCAGCCTGTCCCTGACCCGTCGCATCGCCTCCCGGCTGGCACGACCGGTGCCGGTGGTGCCGCTCGACGTCACCGTGAACGACGAGCTCACCGCCCTGGCCACGGTGGTGGGGGAGCATGTCGACCGCCTGGACGGCGTCCTGCACGCCATCGGCTATGCCCCACCGACGGCCCTCGGCGGTGGGTTCCTCGACGCGCCGTGGCCCGACGTCGCCACCGCCCTGCACGTGTCGACGTACTCGCTCGCTGCCCTGACCCGCGCCGCACTTCCCTTGATGCGAACAGGCGGATCGGTGGTGGGGCTCGACTTCGACGCTTCGGTGGCGTGGCCGGCGTACGACTGGATGGGAGTCGCCAAAGCCGGTCTCGAATCCACCGCTCGCTACCTGGCGCGGGACCTCGGGCCGCGTGGCGTCCGGGTCAACCTCGTCGCCGCCGGTCCGCTGCGGACCATGGCCGCACGGTCGATTCCCGGTTTCGTCGACTACGAGGTGGTGTGGAAGGCACGTGCACCGCTCGGCTGGGACCTCGACGACGCCACCCCCGTGGCGCAGGCCTGCATCGCGCTGCTCTCCGACTGGTTTCCCGCCACCACCGGCAGCGTCATCCACGTGGACGGCGGGGTCCACGCGGTCGGTGCCTAGCCGGCCTTGCTGGTCCTTCAGCGCGCCATCGCCGCGAAGTTCGCGTCGAGGCGGGCGAGCAGCGGCTTCGCGCCGAGCGTCGTCGCCAGCATCCGTGCCTCGTCGGCCAGCGTCTGCGCCACCACGCGGTCTCCCAAGGAGGCGCAGTAGTCCGCGTGGTCGGCGAGACCGCGGGCGAGGTGCCACGGCGACCCCACGGCCCGAAGGGCGGCCGTCGAGGCCTCGAACGCGGCGGCGGCACCGGGATCCTCGGCAGCTGCCAGTGCCCGGGCACCGACCCGCTGCGCTTCGGCGCGGGCCACGGCAGAGGCCTTTCCCGGCGGCAGCGACAGCACCTGATCCAGCACCTCGTGGACGACAGCCATGTCACCGAGCGCCAGCGCGGCGTCGGCGGCGACCGGCCAGGCCCACCGGCTCAGCTCGCTGGCGAAGCCCATGCGCGCTCGTTCGGCCATGGACTCACGAGCCAGGCGCAAGGCGGACGCGAAGTCGCCATCGGCCCAGGCGAGCCAGGCGTCGGCGGTGAAGGCGACGCTGCGGTCCTGCGGATCGTCCGAACCGACGTTCCGGCGCACCGCCGGCATGAGCTCGTCGATGGGGCCGGTGTCGCCGCGTAGCGTCAGGAAGACGCAGCTGATCCACCCGAAGTAGGGATCCGCCACGAGGACGGAGTCGGACAGGCTGCTGGTCACGAGCGCCGAAACCTCGTTCCACCGTCCGGCCAGGATCATTGCCTGGATCAGGTTGCCCAGCGCGAAGCCATAGGTCGAGCTGCCCGAACGACGCAGCACCGCGACGGCCTCCTGCGCCAGCTCAGTCGACCCGGCGTAGTCACCGAGCACGAGCAGCGCGTCCGACAGGTTGAACCGGCCTCGGCCGACCGCGGTCGGATCCTGGACCTCGGTGGCGATGCGCAGCGCCTCGCGGTAGGCCGCGGCGGCTTGGATCCATCGGTCCTGGTGGGCGAAGACGATTCCCTGTGCCATGAAGAGGTCGACGTAACGGTCGAGGTCGAGGACGAGCTCCTGGGCGAGGACGAACGCCTGATCGAGGTGCTGCAACGCGGCCGGATCCGCGTGCTTCGCCGACGCGAGGTGTGTCAACGCGGCGACGGTGTCGCCGTCCGGATCACGCTGGAGCGTCTCGAGCGCTTGCTCCAAGAGGTGCGCGGCGTCCTCGGTGCGCCCGAGCCGCCGCAGCGCGTTGCCCTGTTGCGACAGCGCTCGCGCCGAGGAGCGCTGCTCTCCCAGGTCGCCGTAGAGAAGTGCTGCCTGCGTGAAGCCGTCGTGGGCGGCGCGGAAGTCACCCGCGCGGGTGGCGGCATGACCGGCCATCTCGAGCAGGCCGGCGGCGGCGAGCCGGTCATCGTCACCGCCGGCGGCGAGCAACAGGTGGGCGGCACGCTGATAGGACGTGGCGCCGACGATCGGGGCGCCGGTCCGCTCGGCCCGGCGGGCGGCGCGCACCAGCGTCTCCACCGCTCGTTGCCGGAGCTGCGCCGCATCGGGGGCGTCGGGTGCAGCGTGCAGCGCGTCGAGCAGGTGCTGGGCGATGACCTCGCTGATCTCCTCCCCGCCGTCGGCGAACGTGGAGGCGAGGTGGTCGGCCGCGGTGACGTGGCGCAACTTGCGCTCGCGACGCGACAACGTGTCGTAAGCGACCTGCCGGAACATCGTCTGGACGAACGCGTACTGCCCGCGATCCGGCGACAGCGGGTCGGCCCGTACGGCGAGCACCTCGCGGCGAACGAGCTCAGCGAGCAGGCGTCGCACCTCGGTCTCGTCCAGGCCACTCACGGCGACGAGCGCGTCGACCGGGAACGTCGTGCCGATGACCGCAGCATCGGACACCAGGCGTCGCGCCTGCTCCGGCAGGGCGTCGAGTCGGGCCGCGAGCAACGACTGCAGTGACTCGGGCACAGCGAGCTCACCGATCTCGCCGGTCAGCCGGTAGGCGCCGTCGATCGGCTGCACGACATCACGGTCGATCAACATGCGCACGGTCTCGACGGCGTAGAGCGGAATGCCCTGCGCCTGCGCCGCGACAGCGACGCGCGCTGTGGCCGGCATGCCGGAGACGAGGCTGTCGATCATCGCGTGCATCGCGGCGTCGTCGAGGGCTTCGAGCGACAAGGCTGTCGCGTTTCGTCGTCCGGTTCCCCACCCGGGCCGGCGTTCCTCGATCTCGGGCCGGGCCAGGGTCAACACGAAGATGGGGGCGTCGCGCGCCCAGTCCAGCAGGTGCTCGATGAAGTCGAGCAGGCCGGCGTCCGCGTGATGCAGGTCCTCGACCACGAGGGCGACCGGCAGCATCGCGGCCAGCTGCTCGAAGAACGTCCGCCACCCCGCGAACAGCTCTTCGCGGCCGAGTGCGGCGCCGCGGCCTGAGTCGACGCCGAGCAGCCTGGCCAGCCGCGGGCGGACGTAGTCGCGGACGGTCCCGTCGGTGATGTAGCGCTCGAGTCCGCTGTCGAGCTTGCCGGCAGCGACCTCGGTGGAATCCTCCTCCGCGATGCCCAGCCGCTGGCGCACCATCTCCGCCAGCGCGAAGAACGCGACGCCGTCTCCGTAGGACAGGCAACGGCCCCGGTGCCAGTACACGGTGGACACGAGGCCGTCGATGTATTTGAAGAACTCCCACCCGAGCCGCGACTTCCCCACACCGGCCGGGCCGACGATCGACACCAGCCGCGCCGATCGGCGGTCGGCGCAGGCGTGGAACAGCTCCTTCACCAGCCGCAGCTCGGCATCGCGGCCCAGGAGGGGTGCTTCCAGGCCGTCGATGCGCTGGCCGCCGCCGGTGCCGGACACGACTCGTTGCGCGCGCCACAGTGCGACCGGCTGGGACTTGCCCTTGAGCGTGAACTCACCGGCGGCGGCACAGGCGACGGTGTCGCGGACGAGCCGCCAGGTGGTGTCGTCGAGGAGCACGTGACCCGGCTCGGCTGCTGCTTGCACCCGCGCCGCTGTGTTGACCGCGTCGCCGGCGACCATGCCTTGCCCGACGGCACCGATCGTCACCGCTACCTCGCCGGTGACGACGCCGGCGCGTGCGGCCAGGTCGGCCGTGCCGATCTCGCGACCGAGCTCGGCGACTTCCTCGGTGAGGTCGAGCGCGGCTCGTACGGCGCGCTCGGCATCCCCTTCGGTCACCGTCGGGGTGCCCCAGACCGCCATCACGGCGTCGCCGATGAACTTCTCGACCGTGCCGCCGTAGCGTCCGATCACCGTCCGCGCGGTCTCGAAATAACGCGAGAGCAGCTCGCGGACTTCTTCAGGGTCACGCGCCTCGGACAGCGGTGTGAAGCCGACGAGGTCGCAGAACAGCACCGAGCAGACCCGCCGCTCGGTCAAGCCGTCGGAGGCAACCGCCTGGTCGGGGAGGAGGGGTCGAGCGGCCGGCTCGGCTGCCGGCGCCGCCCCCGCCAGGGCCGCCCCACAGTCACCGCAGAACCGTTTGCCCGCCTCCACGGCCGCGCCGCACTGCGGGCAACCGGCTCCGAGCGGTGCTCCGCACTCGCCGCAGAACCGCTTGCCGGGCGCCGACTGCGCACCACACGCTGAACATTGCACCGGGCGGCTCCCCCCTTGCCGTCAGCGTAATCACGGTGGCCCTGGATGGCAGCACCTTCGGGCAACTGCGCTGCCGGTCGTGCACCGTCGCCTGCGGTTCAGCCTGCGTTCATGTGCCCGGCTCACCGTGAAGTGGCTGACGGTGTCAACGGGTGAGGCTTGCGTGAGTGCTGGAACGACGCTGGCGGGACCACCGTCGTCCCCGTCGCCCGCGACGCCGGCCCCGCGACCCTCGTGGAACCCGCGCTGGCTGCACCGCTTCAGCCCGGCAACGCGCTACTCGCTCGGTGTCTATCTCGCGACCCGGATCGCGGTCGTGCTCGGCATCGCGGCGGCGTACCTCGCCCGCCGAAAGGTCACCTGGATCGGGCTCGCGCACCGGATGGACGCGTGGTGGTACCTCTACATCGCCGAGCACGGCTACGGCCGGCACCTGCATCTGAACGACGTCACGTATTTCCATCAGCGGTTCAGCCCCTGGGCGTTCTTCCCCGGCTATCCGCTGCTGTTGCGCGGTCTCTACTCGGTCACGCGCATCCCGTGGGTGCCGCTGGCGCTGCTGACCTCGTTCGTGCTCGGTGCGCTGGCGGTCCGCGCGGTCTATGACCTCGGTCTCGCCTACGCCGGGCAGCGCACCGCCGTCGGCGCCGCGTTGCTGTTCGCCGCGTGGCCCGGCTCGAGCGTGCTGAACCTGCCCTACAGCGAGGGCCTGTTCACCGCGGCGGCTGCGGCTTCGTTGGCGGCGTTGCTGCGCCGCCGCTGGGTGCTCGCCGGGCTGTTCGGTGCGGTCGCCACCGCGACCCGCCCGATGGGGCTCGCGGTCGTTGCCGCTGCGGTGGTGGCGGCCGCCCTCGAGGTACGCCGCAGCAGGTCGTGGCGGGCGTTGGCCGCGCCCGTCCTGTCTGCTCTGGGCGTCACCGGCTTCCTCGCCTACGGCTGGGTGCAGACCGGTGACCCGTTGGTGTGGCGCAAGGCCGAGACGTTGTGGCACCAGCGACTCGACTTCAGTGTGCACATGGTCAGCACCTGGCCATCCGTCATCGGCTTCCACACCCGCGGCGGTGACCGGACGCTGCTGCAGCTGGCCGGGATGGTGTTCGTCGCGGTCGTGCTGATCGCGGCCTGGCGGCTCCGGGGCCAGGTCAACCCGATGCTGGCGGCCTATGCCGCGGTCGCGTTGTTCATGACGTTGGGATACAGCGCGGTCGGCACTCGACCGCGGATCCTGCTCGCCTTGCTGCCGGCGTTCTGCTGGCTGGCGCGCAAGCTGCCGCAGCGAGCAACGGATGTCACCGCCGGGTTCCTCGCCTCGACCTTGGCCCTCACGACCTTCCTCTATCTCACCGTCGTCACACCGTGACGCCCGGAGCACGCGGGCGGCTCAGGAAGCGACGGGCACCGGGCGCTGCTCCCGACGCAGCGCCAACCGCTGCGCGGGCCAGACCAGGAACGCCTCTGCCTCCAACGTGGCGAGCGCGACGCGCGGCAGGTCGCTGGCGCGCCGATAGCAGACGAACCGCGGCTCCCATCGCGGCGCGAACTTCGCGTTGAACCGGTAGAGCGACTCGATCTGCCACCAGCGCGAGCCGGCGAGCAGGACCGCCCGCCACAACCGCAGGACCGGTCCCGCGCCGAGGCGGCCGCCGCGATCGAGGGCGGAGCGGAAGACAGCGAAGTTCAGTGACAGTCGGCTGACCCCCAGCTCCGGCGCGGCGCGCAACGCGGTGACGATCATCAGCTCGTTGAGCCCGGCGTCGGCGTCGCGGTCGCGCCGCATGAGGTCCAGGGACAACCCGTCCGGCCCCCACGGCACGAAGTGCAGCAACGCCGCGAGCTTCTGCTCGTCGCCCTCGGCGCGCGAGGCGGTCACGACAACGCAGTCACCGTCGTCGTCCGCGCCGAAGCGACCGAGCGCCATGGAGAAGCCACGTTCCACCTCGGCGCCGCGCCAGGCCGCTGCCTGCCGACGGATGTGCTCCGCGTCCTGCGCGGACAGGTCGCGCACCCGGCGTACCTCGGTCGTGTAGCCCGCACGCTCCACCCGCGCCACCATCTGCCGGACGTTGCGCATGGAGCGACCGTCGAGGGTGAAGTCGTCGACGTCGACGATCGCCTCGTCGCCCAGCTCGAGCGCGCGCAGGCCGGCCTCGCGCACCCACACCTCACCCGCGGTCTCGCTGCAGCCCATCACCGCCGGCACCCACGCGTGGCTGCGGGCGATGTCGAGGAACGCACGGATCGCGCCCGGCCATGCCTCCGGGTCACCGATGGGATCACCAGAGGCGAGCATCACCCCGGACACCACGCGATAGGAGACGACCGCCTTGCCGGTGGGGGAGAACACGACCGACTTGTCACGTCGCAACGAGAAGTAGCTCAGCGAGTCGCGACGACCGTGGCGGGCGAGCAGGTCGCGGAGCCGCTGCTCGTCCTCGGCCGAGAGATGGCCGCGGGGTTCGGACGGGCGCAGCGCGAGATAGGCGGTCACCAGCAACGTCGCCGCACCGAAGCCGAGCAGCACGTCGAAGGTCACGTCCTGGGCCGCCTCGTCGGCGAACCGCACCGGACCCGTCACACCGATCAGCCCCCACGCCACGTGACGGGCGAGGTCACCGAAGGAGTCGTGGCCGACGATGTGATGGCGCTGGAACCACAACAGGGCCAGCCCCAGCAGGAACGACGCCGCCAGCATCACGACGAACGTGACCGGCGCGCGCCAGCGGGTGCGCGGGTCGCCGCGGGCATAGAACTGCTTGGAGAGCGCCAGCAGCGCCAGCCCGAGCACGAGGGTGGCCGCGGCCTCCTCGCCGTCGAGCCCCTTCACCACGTGCAGCACGGTGCTCGCCAGCGACAGCACCACCGCGGCCCGCCAGGCGCGGCGCTTGCGCCGGCGCAGCCCGTGACCGAGCATCACCAGCAGCAGGCCGGCGATCGCCGTCCCGGCGCTGGCGACATGGGCCACCGTCAACGGGACCACCTGAGTCAGCGCCCGCAGTCGTCCCACCCGTTCCGGCGTGAGCGCGCTCAGGAGGTCGACGATGCCGAGGGCGACGGTCGCGGCCGCCACGGCAGTGGGGACCAGACGGGTCAACCGGGCCGTGGGCACGGGCGGCGACCGTAGTGGAGGAACCTGAAAATTGGACCAGGTGGTCGGGCTATCGCGCGGCCGGTTCGGCAGCCGCCCGCTGCGGGCGCATGGGCAGCTGGGGTTTCGGTGCCCACCGCTTGAGCACTGCCGCCGCGCCCAGCCCGACGAGACCGGCGGTGAGGTGTCCGATCGCGTCGACCTCACCGGTCGGCAGTCCCTCGATGCTCTGGACTGCGAACGGCGCCAGCACGAGCACCAGCAGCCACCGGTGCCAGCGCCGCAGCCCCGGCGTGGCCGCGGCAGCGGTGCCGCAGGCGACGACGACATAGGACGGGCCCACGTCCAGCAGGTGCACGGAGTGGTGCGGCAGGTCACCGATCGCGACGCGCACCGCCACCGTGCCCTCGGAGACTCCGGTGCCGATGAGGTGCCCGGCAATCGCTACCGCGGCGGTGACCAGGGAGCCGTAGTGCCGCTCCAGGCTGCCGACGCACACCAGCGCGGCGAGCAGCCACAGCGCAATGAAGCTGCGCGCCAGGACGGCCGACTCCGGCAGCACCCGCCACGGATCGTGGCTCAGGTGGAACACGTCGGTGCTGGCCGCGGCGACGATCGCGCCCCGGCGTACCACGTCGTGGCCGACCAGCCACAGGTGTACGCCGAGCAGCACGGCCGCGTATGCGACCGCGACTGCGGCCACTCCGCGGCCGATGTTCCGCGCGTTCACCCTCTCGATCGTGGCACGGGCGCGTGAGCGGCGCGCATCGATCCGGCGGTGTCGGTTGCGGCGGCAACGGGGAGGATTGCTGAGGTGACGGCACCGGCCACCGCCTTCGGGCTGCCCGCGGTCATCCGGGCGTGCCTGTTCGACCTCGACGGCGTGCTCACCAAGACGGCCACCGTGCACGCGGCCGCGTGGAAGCAGATGTTCGACGAATTCCTGCACGCGCGGGCCGGCGAGACGGGTGAGCCGTTCGTGCCGTTCGACCCGCACCGCGACTACGACCTGTACGTCGACGGCAAGCCGCGGCTCGACGGCACCCGTGACTTCCTGCAGTCCCGCGGCATCGACCTGCCGGAGGGCACCGACGACGACCCGCCCGGCACGGCGACCGTGCATGGGCTGTCGAACCGCAAGAACGACCTCGTGCTGACCAAGATCCGCACGGACGGCGTCGACGTCTATCCGGGATCGGTCGACTACGTGCGACGGCTGCGCGCCGCCGGGGTGAAGACTGCCGTGGTGTCCTCCAGCGCGAACACGGCTGACGTGCTCGACTGCACCGGGCTGACCGAATGCTTCGATGCGCGAATCGACGGTGTCGTCGCCAAGGAGCGCCACCTGCCGGGGAAGCCGGCGCCCGACACCTTCCTGGCGGGCGCGGCCGACCTCGGGGTGCCGCCGGCCGCCGCGGCGGTGTTCGAGGATGCGCTCGCGGGGGTGGCCGCGGGCCGCGCCGGTGCCTTCGGCATCGTCGTCGGAGTCGACCGGGTGGGGCAGGCGGACGCGCTGCGCGAGCACGGCGCCGACGTCGTGGTCGGCGACCTCAGTGAGCTGCTCGCGTGATCCGGCAAGGGGCGTTCCCAGTCGAACCGTGGTGCCTGCGCGAGACGACCCTCGACCTCGACCTGCTCGCGCAGTCGGAGTCGCTGTTCGCGCTGTCCAACGGCCACATCGGCCTGCGTGGCAACCTCGACGAGGGTGAGCCGCACGCACTGCCGGGCACCTATCTCAACTCGGTCTACGAGCTGCGGCCGTTGCCCTACGCCGAGGCCGGCTACGGCTATCCGGAGTCGGGGCAGACGCTCATCAACGTCACCAACGGAAAGCTCATCCGGCTGCTCGCCGACGACGAGCCCTTCGACGTGCGGTACGGCGAGGTGCGCGCGCACGAACGCCGCCTCGACCTGCGCGCGGGTGTGCTCGAACGCGATGTCGACTGGGTCACTCCGACGCACCGGCGGATCGGCATCCGCTCGGCGCGGCTGGTGTCACTGACCCAGCGCGCAACCGCCGCCATTCACTACACGGTGCGGGCGCTCGACGACCAGCCGCTGCGGGTGGTGTTGCAGTCCGAGCTCGTCGCCAACGAACAGCTGCCGGAGGTCAGCGGCGATCCGCGCGTCGCCGCGACCCTGGAGGCGCCGTTGCGCGCCGAGCACCAGGCGCAGCACGCGCTGTCGGGGGTGCTGGTGCACTCGGTGCAGCGGAGCGGGCTGCGGTGTGCGGCCGGCATGGACCACGAAGTCAGCGGCGCCCAGGACTGCTCGACCCACACCGACGTCTTCGGCGACCTCGCCCGCGTGACGGTGACGGCGGTGCTGGCGCCCGGGGAGACGCTCGAGCTGGTGAAATACCTCGGCTACGGCTGGTCGGCGACCCGCTCCGTGCCGGCGCTGCGCGACCAGGTCGCCGCCGCCATCACCGGCGCCCGGCACACCGGGTGGCAGGGGTTGCTCGACGAGCAGCGGCACTTCCTCGACGAGTTCTGGGATCACGCCGACGTGGAAGTCGACGGTGATGCCGAGCTGCAGCAGGCGGTGCGGTTCGCGCTGTTCCACCTCATGCAGGCGGGCATGCGGGCCGAGCGGCGCCCGGTGCCGGCGAAGGGTCTCACCGGCAACGGCTACGACGGGCACTGCTTCTGGGACACCGAGACGTTCGTCCTCCCGGTGCTGACCTACACGGCGCCGCACGCGGCCGCCGACGAGCTGCACTGGCGTTCCTCGACCATCGACCAGGCCCGGGCTCGGGCCCAGCAGCTGGGACTGCGCGGCGCCGCCTTCCCCTGGCGCACGATCCACGGCGAGGAGTGTTCCGCCTACTGGCCGGCCGGCACCGCCGCCTTCCACATCAACGCCGACATCGCCGACGCCGTGCTGCGCTATGTGTGCGCGACCGGCGACGAGGAGTTCGAGCGCAGCTCGGGGCTGCTGCTGCTGGTCGAAACCGCCCGGCTCTGGCGCAGCCTCGGCCACCACGACAGCGCCGGCCGGTTCCGCATCGACGGCGTCACCGGGCCGGACGAATACAGCGCGGTGGCCGACAACAACGTCTACACCAACCTCATGGCGCAACGGAACCTGTACGGTGCGGCCGCCGCCGCGGCGAAGCATCCCGACGAGGCCCGCCAGCTCGGGGTCGACGTGGAGGAGATGGCCTCGTGGCGGGACGCGGCGGAAGACATGCTCATCCCGTTCGACGAGCACGTCGGCGTACATCCACAGTCCGAGGAGTTCACCGAGCACGCGGTGTGGGACTTCGCGCAGACGCCGCCGGAGCACTATCCCTTGCTGCTGCACTATCCCTACTTCGACCTGTATCGAAAGCAGGTCGTGAAGCAGGCCGACCTCGTGCTCGCGATGCACCTGCGCAGCGACGCGTTCACGCCGGAGCAGAAGCGCCGCAACTTCGACTACTACGAGGCGCTGACCGTCCGCGACTCCTCACTGTCGGCGTGCACGCAGGCGGTGCTCGCGGCCGAGGTGGGGCACCTCGACCTGGCGCTGGACTACACCGCCGAGGCGGCGCTGGTCGACCTGCGGGACCTCAACCACAACACCCGCGACGGCCTGCACATGGCGTCGCTGGCCGGCACCTGGATCGCGCTCGTGGCGGGGTTCGGCGGGATGCGCGACTGCCCCGGGCTGTCGTTCGCGCCGCGGCTGCCCGGTGGGCTGACCCGGTTGCGGTTCAACCTGCTGTTCCGCGGCCACCGGTTGCGGGTGGAGGTGCGTCCGGACGCCGCGACCTACACGTTGACCACCGACAACGGCTCCTTGACGCTGACCCACCACGGGGAGAGCTTCGAGCTGAGCGACGACCGGCCGGTGCGGCTGCCGATCCCCGCACTCGCCCCGCAGCCGCGGCCGCAGCAACCCGCCGGTCGCGAGCCGGCTCGCCGTGGGTCGCGCCCCGGTGGACCGGAGCACTCCCGGCCGCCGTCCTGACCCAGGTCGCCGGCGCGCAGCCTCCCCGCGAGGCGGGCAGCCTGCGCGCTGTCCCGCCCACCGTGTGCGGGCCGATACGGTGGAGCGACGGTGCCGACTCACGGCACCGCTCCGTGGACCCGCACGCGCGGGATCCCGCCGCACCGCCCGATGGAGAACAGTGAAGGCCGCTCCCGACGACCAGCTCCGGCTGCTCGACCTGCAGGCACTCGACTCGTCTTTGGACCGGCTGGCGCACCGGCGCCGCACGTTGCCCGAGCTCGAGGAGATCGAGCAGCTCGGCGAGCGCGCTCGCCGCCTCGCCGACGACATCGTGCTGCTGGAGACCGAAGACAGCGACCTGGCGCGGGAGCAGGCGAAGGTCGACGGTGATGTCGAGCAGGTGCGCGCGCGGATGGCACGCGACCAGCAACGCCTCGACGCCGGCCAGGTCGGGTCGCCCCGCGAGCTGGAGAACCTGCAGTCCGAGATCGAGTCGTTGCACCGGCGCCAGTCCGATCTCGAGGACGTCGAGCTCGAGGTCATGGAGAAGCGCGAACGGGTGCAGCAACGGCTCGACGAGCTGCGCCGGGAGCGACAAGAGGTCGTCGCCGGGGCAACCGCGGCCGAGCAGCGTCGCGACGGCGCCTGGGCCGACATCGACGCCGAGACGGCGAAGGCCAGCGAAGAGCGGCGGGATCTCGCGGCTGCGCTGTCGGTGGAGCTGGTGGAACTGTACGAGAAGATCCGCACATCCTCCGCCGGCATCGGCGCGGCCGCGCTGCACCGCGGCCGGTGCGAGGGCTGCCACCTGCAGCTCAACACCACCGACCTCAACCGGATCCGTGAAGC
>DASTWK010000060.1:0-7851 GCA_035776655.1 Mycobacteriales bacterium
CAGCCGTAGTGTTCGCACCACACCTTCCCCCAGCGTGGTGAAGGCCCGGGCGACCTCACCCACCTGCACGCGCGCCAGCGCCGCTCGCTCCGTGTCGGCCGCGCTCGCCTGCTCCGGCAGTTCGCCGAGCTGCTCCCGCTCACCGCGACGGCGCCACTGGTCGCGCCACGCGTTGACGGCGATCCGCTGTGCAAGCGCCTCGACGGGTCGCTCCCAGTCGATCCGGTCCCACATGCCGAGCAGCCGGACCGCGGTCTCCTGAACGAGATCGTCGCGGTCGTCCGGGCCGGCCCCGGCCTTCGCCAGCGCGGCACGCAGCTGCGGGACCATCAGTGGCCAGCGCTCAGCGAAAAACGTCTCCCGCTGCATCACGACCCAGCCTTCCCGACCGCCGCTCGACACGGCTCTGGCAGTCACCATGTCTTACGCAGAAACTCCAACGGTGCAACTCATCGCGGCTGACTTCCGGTTTCGGCGCTGTTGCGTTGCGGCCTGAGCGTTCCGGCGTAGAAGCCCGCGACAGCAGCCGCATCGACTCGTGGAGTTGCCCCATGGTCCAGCCCGTTCCGGTGAAGGTCGACCCACGCCGGCTCGTGGACGCCGGCCAGCGAGGTGCCGCCGCGCTCGCAACTGCCGCCGGCTGGACCTGGCGCCAGTTGCGGCGGCTGCGCGGCCGGCGCGGCATGCAGGTTGGGCTAGCGATCGTGTTGGCGCTGCTCGGCGTCCTGGGCGCGCTGGGCTTCGGCTATCTCCAGCCGGCCAAGGCCGGGCCGCAGGTGTCACTCACCCAGCTGATCAGCGACGGCGCCAACCACGACGTCGCCAGCGCCCGGCTGCTCGACCAGGACGCGGTCGTCGTGGCCCACTTGACCGACGGCTCAACCGTGTGGGCCGCCTACACGCACAGCGACTCGGAGACGAGCCGGATTGTCGCCGCCTTGGCGGTCAGCGGGCCGGTCAGCGTCGACCCGCAGTCGGCGAAGGCGACGGTCCGGTTGCTGATGCAGTTCGTCTTCCCGATCCTTGTGTTGGCGACGTTGTTCGGCCTTCTGTTCACCGCCGGCCGCGGCGAGGGCGGCGCGCGTGAATTCAGCGAGTTCTCCAAGGTTCGCCGCGGCCTGCGCGTCGCGTCGTCGAGCCGGCGTGGCATCCCGCCGGTGACGTTCGCCAACGTCGCAGGTGCGCAGACGGCCGTCGTCGAGCTAGCCGAGATCGTCGACTATCTCGGCGACCCCGCGAAGTATGCCCGCGTCGGTGCCCAGCCGCCGAAAGGCGTGCTTCTCGTCGGCCCGCCCGGTTGCGGCAAGACGCTGTTGGCCCGCGCAGTTGCCGGCGAGGCCCGCGTGCCTTTCTTCTCCTTGTCCGGCGCCGAGTTCGTCGAGAGCTTGGTCGGCGTGGGTGCGGCGCGTGTGCGCGACCTGTTCGGCCAGCTTCGCCGCGCCGCGCCAGCCATTTTGTTCATCGACGAGCTCGACGCGGCCGGCCGCAAACGCGGTGCCGGAGTGGGTGGTGGCAACGACGAACGCGAGCAGACGCTCAACCAGATCCTCGTGGAAATGGACGGCTTCCAGGCGATCTCCGGCATCGTCGTCATCGGCGCGACCAACCGGCCAGACATCCTGGACCCGGCACTCCTGCGTCCCGGCCGCTTCGACCGGCACATCACCGTCGACCGTCCGGACGAGGCCGGCCGGTTCGACATTCTGCGGCTCTATGCCAACGGCCGGCCGGTCGACGCCGACGTCGACCTCGCGACGTTGGCGCGACGGACACCTGGGTTCACCGGCGCTGAGCTGGCCAACGTGTGGAACGAGGCCGCGCTACTCACGGTCCGCGCCGGCGCCGACCAGATCGGGGCTGGCGTGCTTGACGAGGCGATCCAGCGCGTCATCGCCGGCCCGAAGCGATCGTCGGCAGGCCTGAGCGCGGCCGACCGCAAGTTGCTCGCGGTGCATGAGGCCGGGCACGCGGTTGCCGCCGCAGCACTCGGCCTCGGCGAGCGGGTCGAACGTGTCTCGATCGCCCGCCGGGGCATCGGCCTCGGCCACGCCGCAGTGCTGCGTGAGGACCGGCTGCTATTGCGGCACTCTGAACTGGCTGAGCGGATCACCATCGCCGTCGCCGGCGTGTGTGCCGAGAAGGTCGTCTACGGCGAGGCCAGCACCGGTGCCGAAGCGGATATCGAAGCCGCGACTGATCTGGCCCGCGACATGGCCGGGCGTTATGGCATGAGCGACGGCATCGGGCCCGTCCGCGTCACCGCGAAGGACGCCGAGGTGTTCCTCGGCCGAGACCTGGCGGCCGCCGCGCAGGTGTCCCCGGAAACGATGGGCAAGCTCGACGTCGAGATCCGCGCGATCGTCGAGCACTGCCAGAGCCGCGCCGGTGCATTGCTCACCGCCAACCGCGCGCTGCTCACGAAGTTCGCCGAACACCTCGAGTCGGCCGAGACGCTGGAAGGTACGCCGCTGCGCGACCTGCTCGCCGCAGTGCGACCTGGCCACCAGCCCGTGCCGGTCCCGGTGACGCCGCGCCCGGCTCGCCGGCGCGCAGCGGCACGCGCCTGAAAGCCGACGCCCATGCCAGCGGTGCGCCACCTGTCGCCGGGTCGTCGCCGTCTCGTCGCAGTGCAGCTCGTGGTCGCCGTCGGCGGCTCGCTCGCGGCGGTCGGCGGCTCGCTCGCCCACGCCGGTGCAGGCTGCCTCAACGACCGCCAGCCACGGAACGTCTGGTCGCGCGTACCCGGGCCGCCCGGCGTCGTCCTCACCGCGATCGCCCAGACCGGCACCGAACCGTGCGACCTGCTCGCCGCCAGCGCGACCGGCGCGATCTGGCGCAGCGCCGACGGCGGCGCGAGCTGGACGAAGGCAAGCACGGTTCCGGCCCGGCCCACGGCGATCGAGACAGCCGGTCTGCCGCCGGGGACGGCCTTCGTCGTCACACCGCCGGCGCCTCCGCCCGCGTTGAACCAGCCCGGCGTCTACCTCACCCACGACGGCGGAACGAGCTTCGTCGCGGTGAAGGGACTGGACGGTGCCCTGGTGCGACAGGTTGCCGGGACCGGCAGCGCGTCCGGGCGAGTGCTGGCCGTGGTCGCGCCACCGGATCCGTCCGCCGCTGACACACCCCTCCCGGTCGGGGCCGCCCCCACCGTCTATCTGTCCACCGACGGGGGTGACACGTTCACGCCGGAGCCCGCGACAGCCGGACTCAACCCCACCTCGCTGGCCGTCAACGCGGCCACTGGCGACATCTGGCTGGCGAGCGCCGGCGGCGGCGGCAGCGTCGCGGGGCTGTTCCTGTCGACGAACGGCGGGATGAGCTTCACACCGCAGCGGTTCCAGACGCCAAGCCCGCCGGTCACCGCCGTGGCGGTCTCGCCGATAGCGGGCGGCGGCTCACTGACGCTCGCCGGGACCCCCGGCGCGTTGTGGGCCGGCGTCGGGTCAGGCGGTGTCTACGGGGGCGTCAACGGAACGAGCTGGCAAAAGGCAGACACGGCGACGACGTTCCCCGGCGTTGCGTTCGAGTACGACCATCCGTTCACGTTCATGACGATCGCCGGCCGGCAGATCCATCGCGTCGACAGCAGCGCCCGCGGGTACCGCGTCCACAACGCGAGTGCCGGCTTGCCAGCCGGTTGCGTGCCGACCGGTCTCACCCGCGACACGTCTTCGCCGAGCACGTTCCTCATCACCTGCAACGGCAACAGTTTTTACCGCTATCGCAGTGACGGCGCCGACCTGTCCAGTGTCGACACCCCCTTCCCGCCACCGCTGACACTGCCGGCCGGTCCGCCGCAGGCGTCGATTCCCATGCGGGTACTACGAACCTTGCGCATTCCTGTTGGGGGGTCGGCCGACTCAGCCGCCGTGGCCTTCGACGGCCGCAGCCTCTACCTTGCCGATGAAAACGCACCCGGCAGCATCTACCGGCTCAGCCCGGTGACCGGTCGCTACGAAGGAGAGCTGCACGTCCCGATTCCCGCACCGGTTGCGACACTCACTTACGACGCCCTGCGCGATCTCATATACGTCGAGGACACCAACGGCAACATCTACTCCTATGACCTACGCCGGCATACCGCGACGTTCATGTTCTTCTCGCCCGTCGCGCAGCGCGGCGGCGACGTCGGATCGTTCAGCTATGACCCGTCGACGGATCGCTTCGTCGGCGCCGACGACCAGGACGACACGATCCGCGAGTTCACCCGCTCCGGTGTGGTCACGAGCCGGTGTTCGGTTCCCGACGTGCCCGTCGACACCAACCCCGGCGGAGCCGGCCAGCCCGGCGACGCCGGGCCGACCGGAGTGGCTGCCGTGGTCGCGACCGGCGACGGCCAGATGTACGCCGAGATGGAAGACGATAAGACCGTCTATCGGCTCGACCGAAGCTGTCATGTGTTCACGGAGTATGTGCACCGCACCTACGCCGAGGCGCCAGACGAGAACGACTCGATGGCCTGCGACACCGTCACGTTCCCGGTGCCGGCGATCTGGATGCGCGACTCAGGCCTCGACGCCGTGCAGGCCTACGCGGTACCGAACGGCTACTGCGCGCTGGCGACGCGACTCAGTTTGCCCCGGCGCGTCGATGCTCCCGCCGGCTCGACGAAGAAGGTGTGCGCCAGCCTGACCCTGGCCGGCGCAAGGACCCCGCTCGCCCGCCAACGGATCGAGATGTTCGTCCGGAACAAGCCGCTCGGCAGCGCGGTCACCGACCTCGGCGGGCGGGCTTGCGTGCCCTACCGCGCCCCGGCCCGCTCGCCACGCCGACCGGCCAGCGGCGGACATGGGGCCAGTGCGCCGCTCGCGATCGTCCAGCCAGTGCTCGGCGTCTACGTCGGCACCTCTGCCTACCGCCCGGCCACCGGCCGATCCGCGCTCGTGACGACGGAGCCGGCCGTGCGCCGGCCGGCCGTGCGCCGGCCGCCGGCCACTGCTGCGGCGGCGGTCGCGCTCGCCGGTCCGCCGCCGCAGCAGCCACCACCGGCGCCGCCGGCTGCCACGAAGCCACAGCCTGTCGCGCAGGGCAATCCCGGTGCCCAGCCGGGCGTCGTCAGCCAGCCAGGGGCGGCGGCACATCGCGAGGAACAGGCCGAGTCAGCCGTCCAGACCGCGGAGGAGGCTACCGAGCAGACGCCGGCAGGCGGTGGTGAGCACCTCTACCGCGAGCTCGGCGGTGCCAGCGGCACCCTGCCGGCGGGCCTGGTCGGCCTCACGCTTGCAGCGGTGGGCCTGGAGTTGAGACGGCGACGCAGCCGAGTGCGCGAACAGACGGTGCTGTGACTCGCACCCGCCGCCACGTCGGCGTCAGCGCCGCGCTCACGGTCGCCGCCGCAGTGGCGATCGCGACCGTGTCGGCCCTGACGCCCGATCCACCGCCGCGCGCTGCGCTGCGCCTGCAACCGTTCGCCCGCGCGTTGTCGACCGCCGGCGCAGCCAACCCGCCATCGACGCAGACGTGCCGGCGCCGTTACCACAAGGACTGCTACGACGCCGCGCAGCTGCACACGGCGTACAACCTGAACGGGCTGCTGAAAGCCGGCTACGACGGACACGGCCGGACGATCGCAATCGTCGATGAGTACGGCTCACCGACGATCGGTCGTGACCTGGCCGCGTTCGACAGGGCCATGCATTTGCCGACGACGTCGCTGAAGGTGATCCAACCGGCCGGTCGCGTGCCGCCGTATCGACCAATTGGCGGCCGGCCAGGGTGGGCGGTCGAGACTTCGCTCGATGTCGAGTGGGCACACGCGATGGCTCCGCGCGCCGCGTTGCTGCTCGTCGAAGTGCCGACGCCCAAAGGACAAGACGGAGTCGCGCAGGTCGTCGCCGCAGAGCGCTATGTCATCGACCACCACCTGGCCGATGTCATCAGCCAGAGCTTCGGCGCTTCCGAGCTGTCGGTGCCGCGGCAGGAGGTGATGCAGCTGCGCGCCACCTATCTCGACGCCCGGCGAAACGCCGTCACGATCCTCGCGGCCACCGGCGACCAAGGTGCCACCCAATACGCGCCGAACGGCAATTACTACCGCTCCGCCGTCTCCTCGTGGCCCGCCACGGACCCGCTCGTCACCGCTGTCGGCGGCACCCGACTCCAGCTCGACCGCGCCGGCCACCGGACCCACGCCGACATGGCGTGGAACGACACCGACCGCACCCGTCCGCCGGCGCCGGCCGCGACCGGCGGCGGACGTTCCGTCTACTTCACCCGACCCTCCTTCCAGAACATCGCGCGCCGGGTGACGGGCACGATGCGCGGCGTACCCGACGTGGCGCTCAACGCCGCGAACAGCTCCTCTGTCCTGGTGCACGTGAGCTTTCCGGGCATCCACCCGGGCTGGGTGCCGGTCGGCGGCACCAGCGAGGCGACCCCGCTGCTTGCGGGCATAATCGCCATCGCCGACCAGTACGCAGGCGCCGACCTCGGGCTGATCAACCCAGCGCTCTATACGATCTACGCCCGCCACTCCCGCGCGCTGACCGACGTCGTCCGCGGCGACAACACCGTGACCTTCCGGCAGGGTGCGACCAACTACACCGTCACCGGATTCCATGCACGACGCGGATACGACCTGGTCAGCGGCGTCGGCACCCTAGACGCCGGCCGGTTCGTCCCTGCACTCGCCGCGACGGCGCCGTACACCCGCACGCTCACCTTTCCTTACAACGGACCCTGCTCGGCCACGGTCACTTCCCCAGAGAGCTCGAGCACAACCCTCGCCGCGTGCCCGAGCGCCGATGCGGTCACGGTGAGCCCGTCGGACCGCTACGTCACGGTCACGGTCGAGGACAACACCGGGTCGGCGGTGCCCGTGTCCTGGTCCGCCGCCGCGGCCGGCCCGACATCCGCCACCGTCGTCTGCGGCAGCCGCAAGGACATGAAGGTGCGGCAGGGTCGTTTCACCGTCGCACCGACCATTCCCGCCGGCAACGCCGCCTGCCCGCTGCCACCGACCGGGGGCGTCATCGTCGTCCGGCTCAGCAACCACGCCTGACCCGTTGCAACCCTCCGGGTCGTGCGTAGAAGCCATTGACCGAGCGAGGAGGTTCGTGGTGAGCGACGCCGACAAGGACCAGACACGAGGACGGCTGCGGCCGATCGCATTCAGCGCGGCGGCGTTGGTGTGCGCTCTGGGAATCTCCTCGGCACACGCGGCGCCGTACGCCGGCGAGGTCCGGACGGCCACCGGCACGGTCTCGGTCAAGGGCAGCGACGGCAAGCCATACCAGATCAAGGTGTCGCTGCAGTCGCCCAACGACCCCACCGGCGCCAACTCGCCCCAGCTGTCGCTCTCTCTCATCCCGTGCCATGCGGGGACCTGCGACCAAGGCATGGTCTACGCGGTCAAGGTGACCAGCTCCGCCGTCACCTTCGACAGCACCGACTCGATGGCGAGCGTCAAGACCACCTTTGCCGGCGCACGGCTGAGTCTGTCGTGGAATGTCAACGCGCAGACCTCCCTGTCCGGCACCGTCGAGGCGCCGGACGAGGTTGGCGTAAACAACCCGCGCAACGGCGGCGCGGGCACCTTGCACGTCACAGCTTGGGGACTCAGCTGCAACGGCGCGGGCAACATCGAAGACGACTACGAGGTCAGTTCCACCGACCTGACAACGCTGCCGGGTGGCACGCCGCCGACGCACGCGCCGAAATGGGCCGCTCGGCACGGTCGGCATATCCCACGCTGCGCGCCGACCACGCCCACCGCCGCGGGCTAAGCCAAGTCAGCGTCAGTTCCTGATCGTCGAAGGTCCGCATCGCACGTTCGTGCGGCGTGGCGAGGGCGACGAAGTGTGGCTGCGCCAACGGATCGTCGGGCTGGCTGACCGGACGCCGCTTCGC
>DASTWK010000061.1:0-19882 GCA_035776655.1 Mycobacteriales bacterium
GCACTGCCCGCCCTACGTACCGTGCTGGCCTCTGCGCCGCGGCAGTTCGCGGTCGGCTACCTGAGCGTGATCGCCGGCACGCTGCTCGCTGCCGAGACCCTCAAGGAGGCGATCGGCGCCGCGCCACCACTCGCCGACGACAACAACTACGTCGCAGTGCAAACCGTCGACCCAGCATCAACACGCAACCGAGGATCCCGATTGGGGACGGATCCGGGCTGCAGGTTCTGTGGCCGGCAGTCGCCGAAGTTGCGAGTGTGGACGCATCGCTACCAGCAACGGCCTCGCACGGCGTGAACGTCAGCGCTCGGTACTCAACTCCTGCATCAAAGGGAGCTGCCGGTGTGTTGGCTCGGGAGCCACATGCTCGTGGGAAACCAGCATCAACGAGGGCTGGGACATGTCGTCGCTCACGCTCGACACCGAGGGCGGCGTCAGAATCTCGTCCGCAGCCCACGACTCTCTGAGCAGCCGGCTGGCCGGGCCCAAACAACGGTCGGGGAACGTCACAATCAGACTTTCAGCCCATCGCGAGCATGCAGCCAACCAATGCGCCGAATGCAATGCAGACGCCACTGATGAATCGCACGAAACGAACACCGCCCGATCGGGTACTGCCTCAGGGTGTGTCACAGTCCCGTCTTTCTTGTCGAGGTTGCGGCGAACACTAGTTGGGCCGACCGACAGTTTCGGCGAAATCAACATGCCCGAGCGTACGCAAGCGGGTGAACGTCGCGACGGCCGCCACGTCGGTCATGCACCCTTCTCGGCCGACCCGCTGGCGGGCTCTTCCGCCTCATGCTCACCCCGGCCGCCGGTCTCAGGCTGACCGGATTCCGACGGAGCACCGTAGGTCGCAGCGACAAGCCTTGTAACGGCCCCCACCGCCGCTGCCTCACGCTCAACGACCGCGGCTTCGCTCCAGCCGGGGCCGCGCGGGCACGCCTTGTCGCGCTCGAAGATGGCGAGGCCCTCCGCCGATCGCCTTGCCCCCGCTGCGAAGACCGCGTCGTACCGAGATGGGGCGAATCCGACGTACGGGCGGAACGGGACCTTAGATGGGATCTCGTTCGGTCGGACGTCGTCGAGCGGCGGGCGTGTGTCGATGAGGTCGCGGTACAGCTGCTGCACCATGCTCTTCGGGTAAGGCTCGACGTAGATCACCTGACGGATTCCGGCACCGACGATGAACTTGGCGCACTCGTGGCAGGGGAACGTCGTTGTGTACATGGTGCCGTCGTTCGTCGAGACACCTTGACGGGCCGCGTTCGCGATCGCCGCCTGCTCAGCATGCAAGCAGCGCGTGAACTCGATGACTGCTGCCGCCCTGGTTCCGGCGATGAGCGAGTTCCCCTCGTCGTCGCGCTCTTGCGCGCGACGCAGCAGCTCGCTGCCCGACAGTCCGCGCAGTTCTGGTACGAGCCAGTCGTCCGCGCCGCCGAGCCTTCCGAACAGTTCCTTCAGCATTCGCGTCGTGTACGCAGGGTTGGGGTCGTCGCCGGTGCGGAAGTCACGGTGGTCCGGCTCGTCGCCCACCCAGAACTGGCCGCCGCCGGGCTTTGGCACCTCGTTCGTGCCGGTGACGTATGTGGTTCCTGTGGTGGGGACCAGGACTGCACCAACCTGCCGGCCGACCGCAGCTGACCGAAGACTGGCGTCATGCGCCAGACACATCGCCTCTTCATCCGGTTGCGGCGTGAAGAACGGCTTTCCAAACAGGCCCTCGAGGAAACGATCAACCTGCTCGGCACAGTCATAGCCTCGGCGCATCGCGAGATACACGTCCGCTGTCGCGAACACCTCCCGGACTTGCTGCCCCATCGTCTCTGCGGCATCCGCCTCATCGCGCGCCATCAGCCGTTCGGCCTCCGCGCGCGGGTTGTCGAAGGTCGCCGCTGCCGTCGTGAGGTCCTCGACGAAGTCGTCGCAGCGCTCATCAGGATCGGTGACGACGCCCACCAGCCAGAACGCGTCGCCGTACACATGCCGAAGCAGGTCCGCTTCCTGCGGGTGTTTCAGGCTGCGGAAGACGTAAGCCGTGGACATGGGGTCCGAGCGGCGGAGGGGTGCGACCTCAGCAACGCCAAGCGCCGCCAGCGTCGAGCCGGTCCCAGTGTCGCGCCGCAGTTGGTCACCTGCATCCATGCGCTTTTCGTGGTAGCCCTGCGTCCCGCGAACAGGGAGCTCACCCCAGGGACCGTTATCGATCTTGTCGAGCAACCCCGACAGGACGATCTCCCGGCAGTCATAGCCGTAGCGGGCGAGGCCTTCACGAAGACTGCGCGTCACCTGGGCCAGACGGGTGCCCAGGGGCGCTACCAGCCCGATCACCAGCGGGTGCCGCTGCGGCTCTCGATCTACGAGCGCGCGTAGCACGTGACGCGCAGCATCAGCGCCATCAACCGGAGCAGGTGCGGCCTGCCGGTCAGCGTCGTCTGTCCCCATCAGTCGACCCTTCGTCCGGAGTACACCCTATCGGCGTACGAGGCCCGTTGCGCCGGATACCGAGGAGCTTCGGTGGGCAACGAACCCGAAGGTGAGCCGTTCTAGCGGCGGCCAGGTGCCGTACTGCAGGTGCCGACCACGCAGCCGAAGATTGCAGGCGGACCAAGCCGTTGCGCCGAGCGCTGGGCCTGGTCAAGGGGGTTCTCGTCAGGTCCCAACGGCCCGACGTACGACGCCGTCGCCACCCTAGGCGACCGGCAGGATCGGTGGGGCATCGACGCCGCCGTACCGGAGCGCAGCCCGACCGCGCGCAGCGGCGCGGTTCCGGCCGGGAGACGTGTGGGCGAGCAACAGTGCCGGGCAGAACGACCTGGTGCGATCACTGTGGCTGCACCTGCTCACGCCGCTGGGCGGGGCGCTGGTCCTGCTCGAGATCGTCCGGCGGATCGCGCAGCGACGCAGCCAACAAGAGCGGTGGGGCCTGGTCGCCGCGATCGTCAGCCGGTGCGCACGGCCGGTCTGGGCCGTCACCGTCCTGGTCGTGTTCGAGATCTGGCTGCCGCACCGGTTCGCCCCCGACAGCCGCGGCAGCGTCCGGCACGGTCTCGCGATCGGCCTGATCGCCGCGCTGACCTGGCTGGTCGTGCAGGTCATCTACGCCGTCACCGATGTAGCGCTGCACAAGCTGGGACGGGCGCTCGGCACCCGCGACAACCGCCGCGCGCGACGCGCCCGCACGCAGCTCGTCGTCATCCGCCGGGTCATCGCCGCGGTCGCCGTCGTCATCGCGATCGGCGCGATCCTCCTGACCTTCACCCGCGTGCGCGCGCTCGGTGCGAGCGTCCTCGCCTCGGCCGGCATCGCCGGCGCGGTCGCCGGTGTCGCCGCTCGACCCACCATCGGCAACATCATCGCGGGCCTGCAGATCGCGTTCTCCGACATGCTGCGCATGGACGACGTCGTGGTGGTCGTCAACGAGTGGGGCCGAGTCGACGACATCACGCTGACCTACGTCGTCGTCCGCACCTGGGACGAGCGGCGGCTGATCCTGCCGACGTCGTACTTCGTCGACAACCCCTTCCAGAACTGGACCCGCGACGAGGCGCGGGTCATCGGCAGCGTCTGCTTGCTGCTCGACTTCACGGTGCCCGTCGAGGAGCTGCGAGCCGAGACGCAACGCATCATCGAGGCCTCGCCGCTGTGGGACCGGCGCGAGTGGGTGCTGCAGGTCACCGACCTGACCGCGCAAGGCGTCGAGGTCCGCATCCTGATGAGCGCGGCAGACGCGCCGAGCGCGTGGGACCTGCGTTGCGACGTCCGCGAGCAGCTGCTGGAGTTCCTGCGCGACAACTACCCGCAGGCACTGCCCCGGCTGCGGATCTCGTCCACGACCACCGCCCCGGCCGACGAGCAACCGGACGCTGTCTACCCGGCCGAGCCGCCCGTTCGCGACGTCCGGCGGCAGCAGCAACAACAGTCTGGCGGTTAGGCCACCGCCACCCCGGGCGAGGCCACAAGCGGGGACACCGTCCGTTCGACCTCAGCGACCTGTCGGGACCGCCATGCTCACGATCGCCAGCGTCGATCTTCCTCCTGATGCCGCCTCCGTCCAGACCGCCCGCGATGTCGTCCGTGAGGTCGCCGACCACCTGCCCCGCCGGGCACGCGAGGCGGCGGACCTCGTCACCAGCGAGCTCGTGACCAACAGCGTCGTGCACGCGCAGACCCCGTTCGAGCTGTTTGCGGCCGCCGACGACGCGGCCGTCGAAGTGGTTGTCGCCGACCGCACCGGCTGGGTCACCACCCACCGCGCCAGCGCCACTCGCGGCCACGGCCTGCTGCTCGTCGATCTGCTCGCCACCGACTGGGCCGCCGAGCTCGAACCGGCCGGCAAGCGGGTCTGGGCCCGGCTGCTGGTCGAGGACGTCCCGACCTGCTGACCCGAGGCCACCGGTCGCCCGGCTTCCCGGTGACCCCATCAGACGCCGGCACCGCCGCGACCCTCGCCACCGGCGAACCGCTGCGCGCCGCGGCGGCCGTCATCGACCACCGCGAGCCCGTGGCGCATCTCGATCGCCAGCGCCTCGGCCCGCGGGTGCCCCCAGCCCTCGTAGACCGAGGCACGGTCCGCCAGCATCGTCGCCTGCGGGTACGCCGCCAGCCGCTCACCGAGCTTCACTGCGGCCGTCACCGGCTCGTCGACCACTGCCGTGACCAGCCCGATCGCCATCGCCTCGTCCGCGGTCACCGCCCGGCCGGTGAGGATGAGGTCGAGCGCCCGGCCCATGCCGACGATGCGCGGCAACCGCCAGGTGCCACCGTCGATGAGCGGAACGCCCCACCGACGTTCGAAGCACCCGAAGGTCGCCCGCGGCGAGGCGATCCGCAGGTCGCACCAGAGGGCGAGCTCGAGCCCGCCCGCGACCGCCCAGCCGTCGACCGCGGCAATCGTCGGCTTCGCCGCCACCCGGCGGGTGAAGCCCAGCGGCCCATCCGGGCCGGCCGCGCGCGGAGCCAGCGTGTCGATAGCGGTCAGGTCCGCGCCGGCGCAGAAGGCTTCGCCGGCGCCGGTGAGCACCAGAACGCGGCGCTCGTCGTCCGCCTCGAACCGCTCCAACGCGGCCACCAGCGCCTCGGCCGTCCGCCCGTCGATCGCGTTGCGGCGGTGCCGGCGGTCGATGGTCACGATGGCGACCGGGCCGCGCTCGTCGTACCGCACCTCGTCGACCACATCAGCGCGCACCTCAGTCACGATCACGATCATGACGCAGCCAGGAGGGCGTTGGCGCGGGAGGCGATCGCTCCCCTAGACTGATCGGGTCCCCGAGGGAGGACGACCGAGGGCTCGAAGCGTTCGCACCCCAGCGGAGGATCAGGCCCCCATCGTCTAGCGGCCTAGGACGCCGCCCTTTCAAGGCGGTAGCACGGGTTCGAATCCCGTTGGGGGCACGCACCAACCGAGGTCCTGTGGAGCAGCGTGGAGTGCTCGCCGCCCTGTCAAGGCGGAGGTCGCGGGTTCAAATCCCGTCAGGACCGCTCAACCAGCGTGAGTTGCCGCGTCAGCGGGTGGTCATCCGGCCGAGCAGGAACGGGTGCGCGCCGATCCGGCGATATGCCCCCAGTGCCCGCCAGTCGACCCGGTCGATCTGACCGGTCACCGGCAGTCCGTGCTCGACCTGGAACTTGCCGACGACGCCGGTGGTGAGCGCGTCGTACCGCCCCGACCGGGGTGCCCCGATCGCACTCTGCGCTGCGTGGACGGCACGACCGGAGTTGCCGAGCTCCAGGTGGGTCTTGCGGAACGGCCACAGCGGGCCGGGCCGGCCCCGCGTCGCGTCCATCACCGGGCAGGTGAGGTCCTCGTCCCACTCCCGGGTGTATTGCACCAGCCAGGTCGGCCCACCTGTCGCGGTCTTCCGGCAGCGGCTGCGGGCGGTGGCGGCGCTGCCGTTGCCGGCCGGCAGCCAGTTGGGCACCCGCACCTGCCAGCCGCCGGTGAGGTGCTGCCACATGTACGCCGTGGTGTAGACCCCGAACCGGATCCGCGCCTCTCGCAGCGCGCGGAAGACCCCCTGCAGCACCGCGCGGTTGCGGTCGTCGTGGCGTGACCAGGTGGGGTGCGAGCGGAACTCGACGTCGACCCACACCATCGGCACGGATGCGCCGGCGGCGTGCATGACCTCGAGCGCGTCGATCGCCTGCGCCGCTCCGTCGTTGCGCAACCGGCACTGCAGGGTCGTGCAGACGCCGAACGGGCCGGTGGTCGCCGCCTCCCGCTGCCGGCCGGTCGGATAGCTCGGCACCAGATAGGCGCCGACGAGGGCACCCCGGGAGCGGGCCCAGGTGAGCTGCTCACCGAAGCAGGGGTTGGCGGTGTGCCCGGCGCCGTGGGTGAGCCCGAGGACGACGTACGCCGGGGCGCCCGCCGGCAAGTGGCCGGCATGCGCCCCCTGGCACTGCGGCCAGGACACGTCGAACCCGTGGGTCCAGGTGGTCGAGCGGGCCGAGGAGGTGGGGACGAGAAGGGCGAGCACCGTCAGCACGGCCGCCCAGGCGGCTGCTCGGCGCATCCAGCGATCCCCCGTGGCTCGTCCCCGCGAATCGTCACAGAACCTAACGAAAGAGCGCCGCCGAGGAAACGGGGGTCCGGCTCAGGCGAGCCACTCCTGGAGCACCGCGTAGACCCGCGGGTGGTTGAGCAGGTCGAAATGGTGCAGGCCGCCCAAGTGCCGGGACCGGTCGACCGACACCTCCAGCCGCCGACGGGGACCGGCGCCGGAGGCGCTGGACCACGGCACGAGAGCGTCGCCGACGATGCGGGCCAGCCGGGTGTCCGGCTGCTGGCCGAGGGTGACGCCGAGGAAGTAGTGGTCGGCCGACGCGAGCAACGGCGTGCAGCCGGCGGGCTCGGAGCGCCAGGCGTCGAGGTCGGCGAGGGAGGACCAGTCGTCGGCGGTGACGTCGCCGTACCGCAGGTCCTTGATGCCGACGCTGCGGCTGGCGAGAGCGCGCGCGAGCGGACGGGTCTCGGGCAGCCGGCGCAACGCCAGTGCGGCGGCGGTCGCCGCGACCTCGAGCGGCGCGCCGAGATGGGGCGCGCCCAGGTAGACGACGCGCGCCACTCGATCGAGCCAGGGGAAGTCGTCAGCCTCGGCGCGGTGGCAGGCGGCGCGCGCGACCAGGCCGCCCATCGAGTGCCCGACGAACGTGATGCGCTCGACGGCGACGGGCCAGTGCTCGACGAGGTCGCTGAGGAGATGGGCGAGAGTGTCACCGTTGTCGCAGATGTGCCGGCCGGTGTTGTAGCGGATGGTGACCGGCGACAGGCCCAGCTCGGCCTGCAGCCGGGTGGCGTGGGTGGACCGGGCGTCGCCGTAGTGCCGCCGCGCGTGCAACCGCCACGACACGTCGCTCTCGCACAGACCGTGCAGGAAGACGGCGAGATCGCCGGTGGCGTCGGGGTACGCCGCCCGCAGGCCCGCGTCGTCGAGCGGCACGTCGCGGTCATCACGACGGACGGTCATCGGCAGCGCGAGCGGGCTCCGCTCCGCGTGCAGCCAGTCACCCCACGCGCCGTTGAGCGCGCCGATGGTGGTGGCACCACGCGGACGGTCGGTGAGAGCGGTGGTGCTGGTACGCCGGCGGCTGCGCCGGGCGGCGGCGTAACCGGCGGCCAGGCCACCGAACCGGACGCCGGTGGCGACGGAGGCGTAGACGCCACGGCTGATGGCATCGTGCAGGCGGTGTGCCGGCAGCGCACCGGGTCCGGACATCGTGAACGCCCGGTCGGCGATGGCCAGGTGCGTGTCGCGGATCGTGTCGGCAACCGCGGCGGCACCTCGCCCACCCACGGCCCCGACCGCGATCAGCTGGCGACGCCCGTCGGTCACCGGCTCAGTGTCCCCCGGCGAGGAGGACCCATGCGGGAGGCGGCCGGTAGACTCGCGGGGTCCCTCCGGGGCAGGTAGCTCAGTTGGTACGAGCGTCCGCCTGAAAAGCGGAAGGTCGGCGGTTCGACCCCGCCCCTGCCCACCACTCCCGGCCAGTGCTCTCGCGGTCCACCCGCAGACAGCTCTGCGAACACACATCCGCGCTTCTGTGGTTCGAGCAACTGCGGAACTCTCGGTCGCGCCGCAAGCCCTAGGGTGAGCCGCGTGGATGGGGCGGTCGCAGTCGTCACCGGTGCCGGCTCGGGCATCGGGCGGGCCATAGCGCTGGGGCTCGCGGCAGCCGGCGCCACCGTGGTGGCTGTCGATCTCGACGCCGAGGCCGCAACGGCAACGGCTGACGCAGTGCACGGCACCGCGCATCCGCGCGCGGTCGACATCGCCGACCCCGACGCCGTCACCGCGTTGGCCGCAGAGGTCACGGGCGCCATCGGCACCGCCACGATCCTCGTCAACGCCGCCGGCTGGGATCGAACCGCGCCGTTCGTCGAGGCGACGACGGAGTTCGCCCGCCGGGTCGTCGACGTCAACTACCTCGGCCACGTGTGGATGTGCCGCGCGTTCCTGCCGCCGATGATCGCCGCCGGCAACGGCGGCAAGATCGTGAACGTCGCCAGCGACGCGGGCCGAGTCGGCAGCTCCGGTGAAACCATCTACGCCGGCGCCAAAGGCGGCGTCATCGCCTTGACCAAGTCGATCGCCCGGGAGGTGGCGCGCCACCGCATCAACGTCAACTGCGTCTGCCCCGGCCCCACCGACACCCCGTTGTTCGCCGCACAGCCCGAGCCCTTGCAGCAGGCGCTCATCAAGGCGATCCCGTTCCGCCGCCTGGCCCAGCCCGAGGAGATCGCCGCGGCGGTGCTGTTCTTCGCCTCCGACGCCGCGTCCTTCATCACCGGCCAGGTGCTCAGCGTCAGCGGCGGCCTGACGATGGCCGGCTGACGCCACCGAGAACTCACGGAGACGCAGGATGACGCCGTACGACAACTACCAGCAGCTGAGGTTCGAACGGCCGTCCGCCGGCGTCCTCCTCGTCACGCTGGACCGGCCGGACAAGTACAACGCTGCGGACGAGGTGATGCACGGCGAGCTCGCGCGCGTGTGGCGGGATGTCGCTGGCGATCCGGAGACGCGGGTCGCGGTCGTCACCGGTGCCGGCAAGGCGTTCTCCGCCGGCGGCGACCTTGCGATGGTGCAACGGATGAGCGGGGACTACGGTCGCGTCTCGCACATGCTCGGCGAGATGAGCGATCTCGTCTACAACATCGTCAACTGCGAGAAGCCGATCGTCTCCGCCATCAACGGCGTCGCCGTCGGTGCCGGGTTGGTCGTCGCGTTGCTGGCGGACATCTCCATCTGCGCCGAAGACGCGCGGTTGGGTGACGGTCACGTCAAGCTCGGCGTCGCCGCTGGTGACCACGCTGCTCTCATCTGGCCGCTGCTGGCGGGAATGGCGCGGTCGCGTTATTACCTGCTGACGGGTGAGATGGTCACCGGTGCAGAAGCCGAACGCATCGGTCTGGTCAGCCGCGCGATGCCGCGCGACGAGGTCGTCGGCGAAGCGCTCGCCATCGCGCAACGGCTCGCCACCGGCTCCCAGGACGCGATTCGCTGGACCAAGCGCGCGTTGAACAGCTGGCTGCGCACGGCCGGTCCGATCTTCGACCAGTCAGCGGCCTACGAGATGTTGACGTTCATGGGGCCGGACGTGGTGGAAGGGGCAGCGGCGCTGCAGGACAAGCGCGCACCACAGTTCCCCTCGGCGCGCTAGCGGGCAGGAGAGCCGCGGCGGGCGTCGAAGTCCCTGCCAACCAGCAGGAGGCCGGCGCATGCACCGCACAAACCTCGTCCTCGCATCCGCGCTGACCGCGGCGGTCGCCGCGATCCTGCCGGCCACCGCCACCCCCGCGGCGCGTGCCGCGGCCGGCTGCTCCGGCGCATTGCCCGTGGTGGCGCACCACGCCGGCGGTCGAGTGCTGCACCCGCAGCCGTCGACCGACATCGTTGCCTGCGGGACCACCACCGGCCTGCCGGGTGCGGAGAGCCACATCGTCGTCCGGCGGGACGGGACCGTGATCTACACACCGGCGGTGATGCCGCAGGGCTTCCTCGGCACCGGCACGGCCCCGATCGACGAGAACAACAACACGCAGTCCAATGCCAGCCCCGCCGGGCTCGCCGTCACCAGCGACGACGGCGCCCACTGGCACGTCGTCAAGCCCAGCGGCGTGACCTGGAACCCGACCGACCACAGTGAGTACGTCGACCCGCGCACCGGACGCACGTTCTACGAGGACTACGGACCGATCCCGGAAGCACCCTCACTCGGCCCGCAGCAGGAGGGGCCGGCACACATCAACTGGACCGACGACCTGCGGCACTGGCATCACACGGTCATCAGTGGCTTGACGTTGCCGGAGAACCCGCGCTTCACCTCGGCGGTCGCACCGCGCGGCGGTGCTCAGCCGCGGGGCTACCCCGACGTCCTCTACTTCTGCGCCAACACCAACGTCGGCTTCGTGGCGCCGGTCATCGCCGGGCGGTTGTGCTTCCGGTCGCTCGACGGGGGCAACAGCTGGCAGCAGGGCGCACTGCTGTTCACCGGTGCCGCGCCCCAGCACCCCGAGTGCGGCGCCTCGGGGGAGAACTACTCGGCGATCGACGGCTACTACCCGCAGCCCACCCGCGACGGGCGGCTCTACGTCATGGTCGCCTGCGGCGGCAAGACCTACCTCGCCCGCAGTGACGACGAGGCCGCCTCGTTCCCGATCATGCACGCGCAAGGGCATCCGGTCACCCTTCCGGTGCCGGCCAGCGGCATCAGCATCGGCGGCACGCCGGAGCTGCGCATCACCAGCGCGGGCATCTTCGTTCTGGTCTACCAGCAGGGCAGCCACCTACTCATGCGCTTGTCGCACACGCGCGGCGTCACGTGGTCGAAGACCTACGACCTCACCGCGCCCGGTGTCGTCGGCATCCACCAGTGGGCGCTGGCGCAGTCCGGCCGCAACGACCTGGCGATCGCCTACCTCGGCCAGCGCCGGGGACAGTCGACGTGGGACGGTTATGTCACCGCGACCCATGACTTGAGCGCTGCGTTGCGCCCTGGTCCGGGACCGCTGCTGTGGAGCGGGCGGGTCAACCCCTCTTCTCGGCCGTTGCTCTACGGCAGCAGCGTGCAGGGGTCGGGCTATCTCGCCGGACCCGGCGGCACCTCGCTGCCGTTCCCGCCGCCGTTCAACAACCAGAGCACCGGCAATGACTTCATCGGCGCGGCCATCGGGCCGGACGGCACACCGTGGGGCAGCTTCACCCAGGACTGCGGCCCCGCGCCAAGTGCGGCCGGGTGCCAACGCCAGCACGACCAGACCCGCGGTTACGTCGGGCACCTCCGGTTCGGCTGAACGACGCTCAGCAGCCGGTCAGCCGCGGCACTCCGCACAGCTCGCCGGTGCGGCCGTCCGGATGGGTGCGGACGAGCCGGCGGGCCAGCGCCAGCTCAGTTGCCGTCGCCCCGGCGGCCTGCCCGTGCCGCAGCAGGAAAGCCAGATAGTCGTCCACCTCGCCGGGGTCGGCGCGCAAGTCGTTGTGGTAGGCCCCGGGATAGGTCCGGTTGTCGGCACCGGTCAGCCGCGGCGAGCTCTCGTCGTACGGCGGATCGAAGAACGGGTCACCGGCGGAGCCGTTGTAGACCGTCATCCACCGGGTGGGCCGCGGGCTCTCGCCGTGCCGGTTGAGCGCGGCCAGCCACGGTGAGCCGGGGGCGATCTCGTTGCAGCCGTAGTAGGAGGTCTCCAGACCGCGGCACACGCTGGTGCCGTGGTTGCCGCCGGCGATGGCGACGACGGCGACGACGTCTCTGGCCAGCGCGGGATAGTCGACCATCAGCTTGCGCGCGATCGTCACGCCGAGGGAGTGCGCGACGATGTCGACGTGGCGGGAGCCGGTGTAGGCCTGCACCGCCTCGATGAACCGGCACAGGTCCGGCACCTCGTCGTCGTTGGCGGCGCCGTGTCCCCCGTTGGAGAACCCGGTCGGGTTCTGCCGGTAGTAGTCCTCGTCCGGCGCGGTCGGCGGAGTCGACGGAGCGCCCGCGTAGAAGTTGCCGAGCCCGTTGTAGGACAGCGCGAACATCTCCTGCATCGAGTAGCCGGCCAGCCGTTGGAACTGCAGCATCGGTGACAGCCAGTTCTGCGCGTCGGCCTGGTTGCCGTGCACGAACACGACCGGTGTGTGCCGCAGCGGCGCGTGCCGGTGCAGGCCGCCGATGCCGCCGACGGTGAACCCGAGCCGGCTGTCGCGAAGGTGGGGGAAGTCGTTCGCCAAGTACGCCGGCGCCGGCGGCGGCGGCGTGTCGCCGTTGGTCGGCTGGTCCGCCGGGGCGTCGGACGGGCGACACGTGGGCGCGGACCGTGACGCCGACTGCGCCGGTGTCGCCACCACACCCGCAACGCTCAACAGTCCGACCGCGGCCAGCAGCGCGGCACTGTGCCGACCGAGCCGCACCATCACGCCGGGGTGGTGCGGGGTCGGCTGGTGCTGCCGCGACGGACACGGGGGCGCGGGGTAGGGGGCTTCCTGCCCAGCCCCGTGGCGAGGTCGTGGCTGAGCAGGCGGCCCACTCCGAGGTACGACGCCAGCCGGTCCTCGTCCAGGTCGGCGGTGGCGCCGGAGTAGACGATGCGGCCCTTCTGCAACAGGCACGCGTGGTCGGTGAGGCGCAACCCGAAGCGGATGTTCTGCTCGACCAGCAGCATCGTCAGCCCCAGGTCGCGCACGCCGAGCAGCACTTCGAGCAGGTCTTCGACGATGGCCGGTGCCAGCCCGGCGGAAGGCTCGTCGATGAGCACGACCTTCGGATCGTTGATGAGCGCGCGGCCGACCGCGAGCATCGCCTGTTCGCCGCCGGACAGCGTGCCGGCGGGTTGCCGTCGCCGCTCGGCCAGGCGGGGGAACGTGTCGAACACCCGCTGCAGGTTGCCGTCGTACCGGCGCTTGTCCCGCCGGCGCAACGTGTAGGCACCGACCCGCAGGTTCTGCTCCACCGACAGCGACGGGAACACCTGTCGCCCCTGCGGCACGTGGGCCATGCCCAGCGCCACCCGCTGCTCGGGCAGCAGCCGGGTGATGTCGGCGCCGTCCAGCTCGATGCGGCCCGACCACGTCGGGACCACGCCGGCGACCACCTTCAACAGCACGCTCTTGCCGGCGCCGTTCAGACCGAAGATGCCGGTCACCTTGCCGGCCGCAACGTCGAGGTCGACCCCATGGATGATCGTCTGGCTGCCGAAGCCGGCGCGGATGCCCCGCAGTTGCAGCACGTCGGCCGCGTCGTGCGTCGTCGTGGTCATGCCGGCACCGCCGCCCCGAAGTAGGCATCGATGACGCGCTGGTCGGCGGCGACCTCGCGCGGAGTGCCGGCGGCGATGAGCCGCCCCGCGTCCAGCACGTAGACGTGGTCGCAGGTGTCGAGCACCAGTGGCACGTTGTGCTCGATCAGCAGAACGGTGCGGCCCAGCACGTCACGCAGGTCTCGCAACCGCGCGGCGAGGTTCTCGGCCGCCGCGGGAGCCATGCCGGCGGAGGGCTCGTCGAGCATCACGAGGTCGGGAGCCGTCATCAGCAGGCAGGCGATCTCGGCGATGCGTTGCTGCCCGCCGGACAGGTGCCGCACCGGCACGTCCGCGAGCGGACCGAATCCGAGCGCGTCGATCGCCGCTTCGGTCCGGTCGCGGAACTCGCGCTCCTGCCGCGCGGCGCGTGGCAGCATCAGCAGTGCCTCCAGGTCGCCGTACGCCGCCAGCTGGTGCTGGGCGAGCAGGAAGTTCTCACGCACCGAGAGGTCCTTGGCCAGCCCGACCTGCTGGAAGCTGCGGGCGATGCCGAGCCGCGCCCGCTGGTCGCTGCGCAGCTGATGGATCTCCTGCCCGCGGTAGCGGATGCGGCCACGCTCGATGGCGACCAGGCCGGAGACCGCGTTGAACAGGGTGCTCTTGCCGGCCCCGTTGGGACCGATGAGGCCGACGATCTGCCCGGCGTTCACGGCCAGAGTGGCGCCGTCGACCGCGTGCAGTCCGCCGAAGCGAACCACGACCTCCTCGACCTCCAGCACCGGGACGGCGGAGCTCAACGGCGCGGCGACGTGGCTGCGCACCGGCACCGGCAGCTGCGGCAGCTCCGGCAGCTCGTCGTCCTCGTCCTCGGCGGGGGCGGGCGGACGGCGGCGGCGGGTCAACAGGTCGGCGATCCCGTCCGGGTGCTGGGAGACCGTCACCATGAGGAGCAGCGCACCGACGACGTAGGCCCAGGCGTGCAGCCCACTGATGAACGACGGCAGCACCCAGAAGAACAACGCGGCGATGATGACGGCCAGCCGATGGCCGAGCCCGCCGACGATGACGATGATGACGAGCTGCAGTGACAGGTTGAAGTTGAACGGCGACTCGTTGTTGACGAAGCCGATCGCGTGCCCATACATCGCTCCGGCGAGTCCGGCCAGGGCGCCGGAGAGGACGAATGCGAGCAGCTTGTAACGCACCACGTCGATCCCGAACGACTGGGCCACCGACTCGTTCTCGCGGATGGTGCGGAGTGCCCGGCCGACGCGGGTCCGCACGACGTTGTCGTCGAGCAGCCACACCGCCAGCAGCAGGAGCAGCACCGCCACGAGGTAGCCGGCGTTGTCGGTGCTGACGTGGTCGCCCCACAGCCGCCGCGGCAGTGCCACCCCGGCCGAGCCGCCGGAGAAGACGTCGGCCCGCAGCACGCTGTATTGCATGACCAGCCCGAAGATGACCGTGACGATCGCCAGGTAGAGCCCGCGCAGCCGCAGCGCCGGCAGCCCGACCACCAACGCCAGCGCGGCGCTGATCACCACCGCGAAGAGGAAGCCCAGCACCATCGACAGGTGCCAGCGGGAGGTCGCGATGCCGCTGGCGAACGCACCGGCGGCGAGCAGCCCGGCGTGACCGAGCGAGATCTGTCCGGCGTAACCCAGGAGCAGGTTGAGGCTCAACGCCGCCACGGCCAGGGAGACGCCCACATCGAGGTTGAGGTAGTCGTGTTGCTGCAGCAGCTTGGGCATCGCGTGCACGGTCATCAGCGGCAACGCCACGAACAGCAAAGCTGCCGTCAAGGCGTTGGCGGTGCGCGGGCTCAGCCGACTCCGACGGGCGCTTCGCGCCGCCGGTACGACGGGCAACGGTCGGGTCCCCGCCACGCTCATGCCCGCCGCCCCAGCACGCCCTGCGGCCGCAGCAACAGCACCGCGAGGACGATGACCAGCATCGCTGTCGTCTGCACGCTGGGCACGCTGGCGAGCACCAGGTGGGCCTTGACCTCCGCCTCGGCGATGCCGACGAGCAGCCCGCCGACGAACGCGCCTGGCAGCGACGACAACCCGCCGACGAGCGCTGCGGTCAGCCCGCCGATGAACAGGCCGGAGAACGCTCCTGGCGCGAGCACTCCCACTGTCGGTTCGATGAGCAGGACGGCGACTGCGCTCAAGGCGCCGGCGACGCCCCAGGTGAACGCGCTGATCAGGCCGCGCGGCGTTCCCATCAGCTGGGCCGCGACCGGGTCGTCGGCGGACGCCTGCACGGCCAGGCCGAAGTCGGTGTAACGCAGGAACGCGGCCAGGGCCAGCGCCACCGCGATGACGACGCCGAGCGCGAGCCATTGGGAGGCGCTGACGAAGACCCCCGCGACCTGGACGCCGCCGCCGGCGATCGGCGCCGGCAGCGTGTAGATGGTGCCGGCGAACAGCGCCAGCTCGATCGCGAGCATGAGCGAGAACAGGCCGATCGTGGCCACGGCCACCGTCACCCGCGGCGCGGTCATCATCCGGCGGATGACCAGCCGCTCGAACAGCAACCCGATGCCGACAGCCGCCACGATCGACGCCAGTGCGCCGAGCGCCCACGGCTGGTGGTGTTTCGTCGAGACCCACCAGGTCGCGTAGAGCGACAGCGTGCCGACCTCCGCCTGCGCGAAGTTCAGCACCCGGGAGCCCTTGTAGACCAGCACGATGCCGAGGGCGATCAGCGCATAGATGCTGCCGGCGATGACGCCGAGGACGATCGGCTGCATCAGAGGTTCGCCGCGCAGCGGTCGACGGGCACGAAGTTGGGCCGGCCGTTGGGGTCGCGGATGACGTGGAGGACGTTGAACAGATAGCCGCCGTGGTGGTGGTCACTGGTCCGGCCGAAGTTCACCGGGCAGTTCGGCGGCACCGGCTTGTGCCAGCCCGCGAGCAACAGACCCGCGATCTTGTTGCGGGTGCAGTCCGGGCCGCACGCCTGCAGCAGCGCCGCGAGCCCTTTCTGCGCCTCCCAGTTGAGGAACAGCAGGTCGCCGCCGTCACCGGCGAGCTTGGCCTGCGGGTCGTATTGCTTGTACTCCCGCTCGAACTCCTTGATCTGGTCGGCATAGCCCGCGAACCCGCCGCCGTAGTAGCCGGGGTCGTAGGCCTCCCACGTCGAGATGCCCCAGATCTGCTGGGACATCGCCGAGTTGCCGAGCGTGTTGGTCTCCAGGTTGAACGGGAAGACGAGCCACGACGGGTGGTAGTTCTGTCCCTGGGCCTGCTTGATCATCTCGGTCTCGGCGAGCGCGTTCTCCCAGGCGAACACGACCTGTGCGCCGGCGGTGTGCAGCTGGGCGATCTCCTGCGTGTAGTTGGCCTGGTTGATCGTCGTGCCATAGCTGCCGACGATCTGCATGCCGGCCGCCTTCACCGCACGCTCGAACGTGGTGACACCGGGCTGCCAGTTGGCGCTCTGGCGATAGATGATGCCGACCTTCTGCCCGTGGAACTTCTGCGCCGCCAGCTGTCCGAACCAGGTGCCGACCTGCTCGACCGTGGGTTGCGACGAGAAGCTGTAACGCAGCCCGGCCGACCCCTGGATGGTCGCGATGTGGTGCAGGTAGAGCTCGTGGTTCTGTTCGGCCCACTGGCGCACCGCCGGGATCTGGTCGAAGCCGATGCCGCCGAGCAGGAAGAACGTGCCCCAGTCCTTGCACGTCTGCGCCGCCTGCACCGCCGTGCCGGGGTCGTAGTTGTCGTTCTGGTAGTTGGTGACGATCTTGCGGCCGAAGATGCCGCCGTGGTCGTTGGTGTATTGCCAGAACACGTCGAGGTCCTTGGCCTCGATGTTGAACGCCGACCCGTAGGTGAGAGCCGCGTGCGCGCAGATCTTGATGGTCTTCGACGTCAGCCCGATCACGTCGTCGGCGCCGGTGTAGAGCTGCGCCACCGGCGCGCTGCCGCCGGCGGGGAAGAACACGCGGATGCCGTTGATCGTGCGATAGGTGCCCGGTCCCGCGAACTCCTGCTTGACCGCCGCCTGCGGTGACGGCTGCGCCACCGCACCAGCGCCGGTGCCGGCGCCGTTCCCGGCCACCGGCGAGGTGGTTCCGCCGGCTGTCGTCGCCAGGTGCGCGGTCCCGGTCGCGGTCGCCGCGGGCGTCTGCCCTGGGGCGGTCGTGGTGCCCGCGGTCGGCAGGCTCGGCGACGGACCACCGGCTGACGCGTCGTTCGAGGCGAGCTGCTGGCTGTGCGTCGGATGCGTCGTCGTGACGAGGGAGTAGCTGGTGAACACCAGCCCCCAGGCCAGGGCGGCGCAGGCAATGGAATACGCCCGCGGATGGGTGCGGAAGGCCGCGACGCCGGGCGGCACGATCCGCCGGACGAAGCCGCCGACGGCTGCGCGGTGGGCGACAGCGAGCGCGCCGAGCGCGACCAGCAGGCTCGCTGCCAGCACCCACGGCCAGGCCGGGTTGCCCTCGGACGACGCCGAACGTTGCCCGCCGGCGGCGGACGGAGTGGCCGAGCTGCCGCTGCGGGCAACGGCCGGCGGCTGACTGGTGCCGCCGACGGGCTGTGTCGTGCCGGCCGGTGGCACCCGGCCGGTCGACGCTGCCGGCCCCGGTCCGCCGCCGCCGGCACCGGCACCGCTGCCGCCGGCCACCGACCCGGCGGGCGGTGGTGCGGCCGGCGAACCCCCGACGTGGTTGCTGGCCGAGCCCGCTCCGCCGTGGTGCGACGGCCGCACGACCTCGTAGTCGAGCAGGGCCGACGAGCGCCCTTTGCTGAACGCGACGGACCAGGTGGCGCTCGCGTCGGACGCGATCGGCAGCAACGCCAGACCGGTGTTGCCGTGCACCCGCCAGTAGTCCAGCAGCCGGGCCAGCTTGACCGTGAACACCTGGTGCGCGCGGTCGAACGTGCCCGCGGCAGAGCCGTGGGCGCAGTCCGGCTGCGGCGGGTGTTGTGAGTCGAAAGCCCGGGGCAGCTCGGTCGTCAGCACGCAGGCTTCGATGATCGCGTCGGTGACGTCGACGTTGTAGATCGGATAGACCCCGGTGCTCGACGCGTCGGCTTTGGTGGCCGGGACGTGCAGCCGGAGCACCGCCTGGGTGGCGCGGGCATGTGCCGGGAGGTAGTCGAGCGCGACATGCACGAACGACCGGGCCAGCTCCTGCCCGGCGACGACCCCGACGTGGATGACCGACGGGTCGCCGTTGTAAGGGTCGACCGTGGTGCCGTCGACCGGGTTGGTCGTGGTCACGGTCGTGACGTAGTCCTGCCGGTCCACCGGCACCGGCAACGAATGCGGCGCGCTGGCACCGGCGGCGCCCGAGAAGGCGAGGCCGGTGACGCTCAACGTGGCGACCGCGGACAGGATCGCTGCGCGTGCTTTCACTGCTGGCACCCCTTGCGCACCGCCTCGGCGAGCGCGACGACTCCCGCTCGACCGAAGTTCACCGTGTAGTGGTTGGTGTCCGGCACCGTCTCCACGACCAGCTGCGGCAGCGCCCGCTGGAACTCCTCCACCGCCGACTCCGGCAGCAGTGGTTCCTGCGTCTCCGGGGAGATGTCGAACCCGCGGGGAGCGCGGACGAGGTGCACCGGGCAACTGACCTGCGCCAGGTCAGTGCGGACGTACGGCGCCGACCGCGGCGTGAAGTAGTCCGTCGAGTCGAACCGGGCGCCGACCGGCGAGCAGCGGTTGCGGACCGAACCGTCCGGCAGCTCTTCCAGGCCGGCGTCGAACATCGCCTCGAGCGCGGGGCTCCACGAGTCGCGAAATGGCGGCACCTGTTGCAGCGCGGCGAACAGGATCGCCCGCGATGGCACCGCGGCCGTCAGTCGCTCGACCCAGCCCGGACCCATGATCGAGTCGACGTGCGCCTCGGCGGAGACCCCCTCGGGGAGGTCGCTGAAATAGCCGCCGTCACCGAGCACCAGAGCGGTGACCAGGTCGGGGTGATGGGCGGCGAGCTGCAGCCCGTCCCACGCACCCATCGACTGGCCCACCAGGACGTCCGCCGGGCGGCCCAGGGACCGCAGCACCGCGGCTGCATCCTCCGCATGCCGGCGATGCCCGTAGCTGGTCGCGTCGACGGGTTTGTCCGAGCTGCCGCGGCCACGCGCGTCGTACGCCACGAACTCCACCTCGCCGGCGAGCTCCTCGACCAGCGGCAGGAACCCGCGGCGGTTGGCGGTGATCCCGTGCAGGCCCAGCACCAGCGGGGCGTCGGCCGTGACGGCCGGCCACTGCTCGACGTGGAGGCGCACTCCGTCGTCAGTGCTGACCGACCATTCCCGCGACTCGCGCATGCCCGCCCCTAACGAACACTCGTTCATCTTGCGATGCCGCGAAGTGTGTGTTGTCATGACGTGCGCGTCAAGGGACGTGGCGGAACTTTTGCCCCGGTGCCTTAACGAGCGTTCAGCAGAAGGGGCAGGACGATGGCGAGGGTGCGGTGATCTCCGAGACGCCGCTGGCCGCCGCGCCGGACACCGTCAGCCCGGACCTCGGGCGGTTGGCCCAGGTCACGGCCCAGGCGACCACCCCGGCCGCGATGGTCGGGCCGCTGCTGCCGCCGCGGGCGCAGGCGGCGGGCACCCTGCGCCGGCTCTACGAGACGGCGCTGCTCCTGTTCGGGCAGCACGGGTTCCACGCGGTGTCGGTGCGCGACCTGACTCG
>DASTWK010000062.1:0-5311 GCA_035776655.1 Mycobacteriales bacterium
CACCGCACCAGGCGGGGCCGTCGTCGGCCGCGACGGCTCACGCGGTCCGCCCCGCGCCACCGGCCGCACCGCTGGAGGTCACAGCGACCGGACCGCACACGGCGTACGTCGGGCAGCCGGTGAGCTTCACCGTTCGCTGGCGCGACGGGGCCGGGGCGTTCGTCGGCAGCAGCCAGAGCTGGGGTGATGACAGCGGTCTCGGTGCCAGCCGATACGTCCGCTGTCACGGCGGCCAGACCGCGGGCGACGGCCCGCACAGCGGGTCGTCCACCGAAAGCCATACCTACCAGGCCGCCGGCACCTACACGGTCGTCCTCGCCGTCGTCACTGCCGGCTGCCACGCGTCCTCGGAGCAGTCGGCTGCGACATTGCGGCTGACCGTCCTGCCGGCGCCGGCCTCGTCCGCGTCACCGTCCCCCTCGTCGTCTGCATCGGCGACCGCCGGTGCCGGCTCGGACCCGGCGGCATCGCCCGTTCCCTCCACCGGCGTCGGGTGACAGCCGCTTCGTCCACAGATCGCCGCTGGAGCGACTACTGCCGTTGATGTCCCGACTTGGGGTGGTTAAGGTGCCGCCACCGGGTCGCCACCCGGTCTCGTCTGCCGATGCCGGGAGCCGCCGATGGACTCGACCGCGGTCGTGGAGGAAGAGGTCCGGGAGCTGGTCCGGCGGCGGGGGCTGGATCCGACTGCGGACGGCGCGGCGATCCGCCGGCTGGTGGACGAGGTCATCGCCGACTACGACGAGCGGTCACTGACCAGCGCGTTGCCACCGTTGCCGGACGCGCGCCAGACAGCGCGGCGAATCTACGACGCGGTCGCCGGGTTCGGGCCGCTGCAGACCTACCTGGACGATCCGAGCATCGAAGAGATCTGGGTGAACGAACCCGGTCGGGTGTTCGTCGCGCAGCGGGGCCAAAGCGTCCTCACCAACACGATCCTCACCGCCGGCGAGGTGCGGGATCTGGTCGAGCGCATGCTGAAGACGTCCGGCCGCCGCGTCGACTTGAGCACTCCGTTCGTCGACGCGACCTTGCCGGATGGCAGCCGGCTGCACGTCGTCATCCCGGACATCACCAGGACGCACTGGTCGGTGAACATCCGCAAGTTCGTGCTGTCCGCGCACTCGATCGATCAGCTGGTCAGCCTCGGATCACTGCCCGCGCCGGCCGCGCGGTTTCTCGAGGCGTCGGTCGCCGCCGGGCTCAACATCGTCGTCGCCGGCGGCACCCAGTCCGGCAAGACGACGCTGCTCAACTGCCTCGCCAACGCGATCCCTGCGCGCGAGCGGGTCATCACCTGCGAGGAGGTCTTCGAGCTGCGGGTCGGGCTGCCCGATGTCGTGTCGATGCAGACTCGTCAGCCGTCACTGGAGGGCACGGGAGAGGTGCGGTTGCGCCGGCTCGTCAAAGAGGCGCTGCGGATGCGCCCCGAGCGGCTGCTTGTGGGGGAGGTCAGGCAGGAAGAGGCGCTCGACCTGCTGATCGCGCTGAACTCGGGCATCCCTGGCATGGCGACGATCCACGCCAACAGCGCCCGGGAAGCGATCACCAAGCTTTGCACCCTGCCGCTGCTCGCGGGAGAAAACGTCAGCCACGGCTTCGTCGTACCGACCGTGGCAGCGTCGGTCGACCTCGTCGTACACATGGTCCGCGACCCGCAGGGACGGCGACGGGTTCGCGAGATCGTCGCCGTTCCGGGACGGGTTGAGGGCGACGTCATCGAGACCGCCGACGTCTTCGTCTCCCGCGACGATCGGTTGGTGCGCGCCGACGGGTGGCCACCACACCTCGACCGGTTCGCTCGCATCGGCTGTGACCTCGCCGCGCTGCTCAACACCGAACTGCCGGTGTCGTCGCGACCGCTGCCGGTCGGCGCCTGATGGGAGCGGTGCTCGGTCTCGTCTTCGGTCTCGGTCTGTTGCTGATCTGGCGCAGCGGGCCTCGCCGTCCGGCCCGCCGTCCGCGCCCGGCCGCCGCGGACCGCGCCGCCGAGCTGCTCGCCCAGGCCGGCTATCACGCGATCCGGCCGCGTCAGCTCTTGGCCGTCTGCGTCGGCATCGGCGCCGTCGTCGGCACATTGGTTGTGGCGGTCAGCCAGTCGGCGAGCATCGCGCTCGCGTTCGGCTGCTTCGCCGGCTACAGCCCCATCGCCCTGGTCAAGATGCGGCGCCGGCAGCGCACCGCCGAGCTCCGCGACCTGTGGCCTGACGTCGTCGACAACCTGGCCTCGGCGATCCGTGCCGGCTTGTCGTTGCCGGAAGCGTTGGCGCAGCTGGGAAGCCGGGGACCCGAGCCGCTGCGCGAGCCGTTTCATCGCTTCGGCGAGGACTATCGCGCCACCGGCCGGTTCGGCGAGTGTCTCGACCGGTTGAAGGCAGCGCTTGCCGACCCGGTCGCCGATCGCATCGTCGAGTCGTTGCGCGTGGCCCGCGAGGTCGGCGGCACCGACCTGGGACGGCTCCTGCGCACGCTGTCGCAGTTCCTTCGTGAAGACGCACGCACCCGCGCTGAGCTGGAGACCCGTCAGGGTTGGACGATCAGCGCAGCGCGCTTGGCACTGTCCGCGCCGTGGGCCGTGCTCGCTCTGCTGGCGCTGCGCCCGGAAACCGTTGACGCCTACGACACCGCCGCCGGTGTGGCTGTCCTCCTCATCGGCGGCGGCGTGTCGTTGCTGGCCTACCGCGTGATGCTCCGGATCGCGCGGTTGCCCGAAGAAGAGCGGGTGCTGCGATGACCCCCGAGGTGACCGGGGCACTGCTCGGGCTGCTCGCCACCAGCGGGATCGGGATCGCGGTCACTGCTAGCCCGCCCATGCGCCGGCCGAGACTGGTCGACCGGTTGGAGCCCTATCTGCGGGACACCCCGCGCCCGTCCCGACTGCTCACGGACCGTCGCGCGCTCACGCCCTTTCCGACCCTCGAGCGACTGCTCGGCCCGGTGCTGCGCGACGCGGCGCGCTTCGTCGACCGCGCCGTCGGTGGCTCGACGTCGGTACGCCGTCGCCTCGACCAGGCCGGCCGGGACGTGACGGTCGAACAGTTCCGCATCGAGCAGGTGCTGTGGGCGGCCGGGGGACTGCTCGTCGGGTTGTTGCTCACCCTGCTCAGTGCCGTCCGGGGTGGCGGCGGCAGCCCGGCCGCCTTTCTCGTTCTCGCTTTGGTTCTCGCTCTTGCCGGGGTCGTCGGACGTGACCGGCTGTTGTCGAGCGAGGTCGCCCGGCGCGAGCGTCGCATGTTGGCCGAGTTCCCCACGATCGCGGAGCTGCTGGTGCTGGCCGTCGCCGCCGGTGAAGGAGCGGTCGGCGCACTCGAGCGCGTCACGCACCTGTCCGGCGGGGAGCTCGCGCGCGAGCTCGCTCGTGCCCTGGCCGATGCGCGCGCCGGCGCGTCCCTCGTCGTGGCTCTCGAGGGCGTGGCGGCGCGGACGTCCCTGCTGGCGCTGGCACGGTTCGTCGAGGGACTGGCCATCGCCATCGAACGCGGCACGCCGCTGGCCGAGGTGCTGCGCGCGCAGGCCGTCGACGTCCGCGAGCAGGGCCGCCGGGCGCTGCTCGAAGCCGGCGGCCGCAAGGAGATCCAGATGCTCGTACCCGTTGTTTTTTTGGTGTTGCCGGTGACGGTGGTGTTCGCCCTGTTCCCGGGCTTCTACAACCTCTCACTGTCCGTGCCCTGATCGCCTCCCGTCGTGGAAAGGACCCGCATGCTCACTCCGCTGCTCCTTGCCGCCAGCCAATTCCTCCGCCGCCACCTGACCGGGCCGCGGTCCGACCGTGGCGACGTCCCCGGCTGGGTGCTGATCACCCTGATGACGGCCGGCATCGTCACCGCACTCTGGATCGTCGCCGAGCCGAAGCTGTCGAGCCTGCTCGACAGCGCGCTCAACATCTCCGGAGACCCCAACAGCAAGTGAGGCCGGCGTCCGCAGACGGTGGCGCGGCCGCGGTCGACTTCGTCCTCGTCGGATCTCTGGTCACACTGTTGTTCCTTGCCGTCATCCAGATCGGCATCGACTACCACGTGCGCAATGTGCTGGCCGCCTGCGCGGCGGAAGGTGCGCGGTACGGCGCCAACGCCGACGTCGCCGATCCCGCTGCGGCCGCGGCCAAGGCCAACGAGCTGATCCGGTCGTCCCTCGGCGCCGGCTATGCGCATGCCGTTGCACCGGCGGAGCAGGACACGGTGGACGGGATGCCGGTCGTGACCGTGACCGTGCAGGCCCGGCTGCCGCTGATCGCCTGGTTCCTGCCGGCCGGTCCCACCGTGCACGCCACCGGGCACGCCCTGCTGGAGCCGCGATGACCCGACGCTGGCCACCGGCGGCGAAGGACGACGGCAACGCGCTGATCGAGTTCATCTGGCTCGCGATCCTGCTCATGCTGCCGTTGGTCTACGTGGTGCTTGCCGCCCTCACCGTGCAGCGGACGGCGTTCGCGGAGACGACGGCAGCCCGCGAGGCCGCCCGCGCCTATGCCACCGCCGGCTCCGACGCCGAGGGCGAACGTCGCGCCGAAGCGGCCGTCGCGTTGGCCCTGCGCGACCAAGGCATCGACTGGTCGCCTACCGGCCGTGTCGTCGACTGCGGCAGTTGTGACTACCGGCCCGGTTCGGCTTTCCGGGTCGACCTGCGCAGCGTCGTACCACTGCCCTTCGTGCCGCGCTGGTTGTGCGGCGACCGGTGCCTCGCCGGCATCCCCGTCAACGCGCACCACCAGGAGCGGCTCGACTGCTACGCCGGCAGCGTCGCCGCCCCAGCTGCCACCGCACCGGAGACGCAACAACCGTGCTGACCGCGCGTGCTCTTCGCGACGAGTGCAGCGGACGGCGGGAGGACGGCTCGCTCACGTTGCTGGTCATCGGCTACACCGTGATCGCCGCTGTCCTCGTCGTCGCCGCGGTGGATGTCTCGAAGGTGTTCCTCGCGCGCCGGGCGTTGTCGTCGGCGGCCGACGCGGCCGCGCTGGCGGCGGCGCAGTCTCTCGACCGGGAGGCGATCTACTCCGGCGCCGCCGGCGGTTGCGGTGACCTGCTGCCGGTGGACCTGTCCGGCGCGCGGCAGGCCGTCGAGACGGCGTTCGCCGACGATCTGGCCGGCTTGCGGCAGACGTTCGCGAATCTGTCGGCACCGGTCACCGAGATCACCCGCGGCAGCGTGACGGTCCGGGTCGGCGGCGACGTCGCCGTCCCGTTCGGCAAGGTGCTCGCGCTGCTCGACCCGGCCCGCGGGGACGGTCGCGTGCACGTCGACGTGTCCGCGTCGGCGGAGTCCCCGGTGCGCGCGCCGGACGGCTGCTGACCCGCCGGCCCCGGCTAGC
>DASTWK010000063.1:0-16703 GCA_035776655.1 Mycobacteriales bacterium
GATCGGGCACCTCGACGACCGCGGCCACCCCGCTCGCGGTCGCGGTCCGCACCGACGGCGAGTCGGTGAGCACAGCCGTCGCGCCGGCGGCGACCGCGGCGGCGACGTGGGCGATGCCGTGGGTCCGCTCACCCGCCCGCGCGAGGTAGAGGTCGCCCGGCCGCACCTGCCGCGAGTCGTGGGTGATGCCGGCGACGGTGGCGCCCGGGTCGCCGTGCAGCCGCGCGTGCGGCAGCCGGTCGAGCAGCGCGCTGATGCTCTGCTCGCGCACAGTGCGCGGGCGCAGAAGATCAGACATGGCCGCCCAGGTTATCGGGGCGGTCACGCCGGCGATGCGGGCTCACCAGTGCAGCTTGGCGCGCGGCGGCTTGGTGCCGGTGGGGGGAATCTTCAACGTCTGCAAGGCAAAGCTCATCACGTCGTGGAAGACGGGGGCGGCGACCAGGCCGCCGAAGTGCCCGTTGCGAGGGTTCTGCAGCACGACCTCGACGAGCAGCTTCGGCGCGTCGGCGGGACCAAAGCCGACGAACGAGGAGGTGTAGCCGGAGTAACCACCGTTGACCGGCCGCTGCGCGGTGCCGGTCTTGCCGGCGATGCGATAGCCGGGGATGCGCGCGAGCGGGGCGGTGCCCTCGTTGCTCGTGACGGCCTCGAGCATGTCGCGCACCTGCCCGGCCACCCGGGCGCTGATCACCCGGTGGCGCTCCGGCTTGGGCGCCGGCGTGACCGTTCCGTTCGGGCCGACGGTGCCGGCGATGAGGTTGGGCTGCACCCGCACGCCGCCGTTGGCGATCGTCGCGTAGACGCTGGCCACTTGCAGCGCGGTGACACCGACGCCCTGTCCGAACGAGACGGTCGGGAGTGTGCTGGGGGTCCAGGTGCCGAGCGAGGGCAGGATGCCGGTGCCGTCGCCGGGCAGCTTCACGCCGGTCGGGGCGCCGAACCCGAACGCGCGCAGGTAGTGGTAGAGCCGGGCCGCGCCGAGTTTGCGCGCCACCTCGATGGTGCCGATGTTGCTGGACTTGGCCAGGATGCCGGTGAGGGTGAGGTGCTCGGTGCCGTGCACCTCGGCGTCGTGGAACGGGAAGCCGGCGTAGTGCAGCACCGGTGGGATGACGTACGGCGAGGTCGGGGTGGCGATGCCTTCCTGTAGCGCCGCCGACATCGTGATGACCTTGTTGACGCTGCCAGGCTCGTAGACCTCGCTCACCGCCGGGTCCCCGAAGGCCGACATCGGGCTCTTGCCGGGGTCGTTGGGGTCGAAGCCGGGAGCCACCGCGAGCGCGAGCAGCTGTCCGTTGGTGGGGTTCATCACGATGACCGTGCCGCTGTCGGCGTGGACCGCCTTGACCTGCCGGGTCAGCGCCTGCTGGGCCTCCCACTGGATGTCACGGTGGATGGTCAGCTGTAGCCCGGAGCCCGGCACGGCGGGTTGGACGACGTCCTGCCCGTCGGGGATCGGCGACCCGGACAGACCGGTTTCGAACGTGCGCTTGCCGTTCCGGCCGGCGAGCTGCTGCTGGAACGAGTACTCCAACCCCGCCAGCCCCGTGCCGTCGGCGTTGGCGAAGCCGACGACGTTGGAGGCGAGCGTGCCGGCGGGATAGATCCGCTTGGTCGTCGGCAACACGCCGATTCCCGGCAACGGGCCCTGTCCGGAGCTGGGCAGCTTGAGGTCCATGACCTTGGTGGCCAGCGCCGGGGTCACGGCGCGGGCCAGGTAGACGAACGTCGTGTGCTGCTCGAGCTGGCTCTGCAGGCCGGCCGCGGGCACTCCGAGCACCGGGCCGAGCGCGGCGGCCTCGGCGGCGGCGTCGACGACCTTCGACGGGTCGGCGTAGATGTCGCGAGCATCGACGGTCTCGGCCAGCGGCTGTCCGTCGCGGTCGAGGATCGGTCCCCTGGGGGCGGTGAGCGCCACCGTGTGCAGCCGCTGCTTCTCCGCCATCTTGGCGTAGGCGGTGCCGTCGAGGCCCTGCAGCTGGACCAGCCGGCCACCGATCAGCGAGAGCACGATCAGACAGCCGATGAGGATGAACTGCAACCGGCCCTGCGGGTTGGGCCGGCGCCCACCGGGCGGGCGGCGGCGCTCTGGCTGGCGGCGCTCGTGGGGGTGGCGCTCCGGGGGCCGGCGCTGGGCAGGCCGCCGCGGGGCAGGTGGTGCGGCAGGCATGGCGACAGCCTGCCGCTTCACCGTGCCGGTGGCGTGGTGCCGCGCCGTGTGGCCGGGGCGGCTTTCTGCTGGCCGCTGCCGGAGCCCGGCTTCGCGGTGGCGGCCGACCGCGTCGAGCCGGCGCCGGTGCGCGCCGTCGTCGTGGTGGTGGCTGACCCGGCCGAGCCGGGCGTGGTCGCCGTCACCGGCTTGCTGGCTGCCGGCGGAGCCGGCGGAGGCACGGCAGCCTTGGCCACCCCGACGATCCGCCCGTGATGGCCGTGCAGCCGCACGAAGGCGAGCGAGCCGGTCGGCACCATGCCCAGGGCGCGGGCTCGAGCCGCGAGTGCGTCCGGCGCCTCGCGTTGCTGCTGGGCCAGCGCGAGCTGCTGCTCCGCGTCGTCGAGCTGTGCGGACCGGTGCTGCAGCTCCTGCAGCTGGAAGGCGTCCTGCGCGGCCAGCGTGTGCAACAGCAGCAAGGCCACGAGGCCGACGCCGAGGATGGCGCCCACGAGCAGTGCGAACGGCGTCCGTCCGGCGGTGAGGGGGCCGCCGATGACGAGGCGGAGCGGCGGGCGCGAGCGGTGGGCGGGCCGTGGCGTCGCGCGCGAGGCGCGGTCGGGACGCAGCGGTGCGGTGGCGCTCATGCGGCTTCCCGGATCCGCTCGGCCGCCCGCAGCCGCGCCGAGGCCGCGCGAGGGTTGGCGGCGATCTCCTCGTCGGTCGGCTTCTCCGCCCCGCGGGTGAGCAGGCGCAACCGCGGGGCGGCCGACTCTGGGACGACCGGCAAATCGGCCGGAGCGGTGCTGGTCGCCTCGGCGGCCAGCGCCCGCTTGACCAGCCGGTCCTCGAGAGACTGGTAGGCCAGCACGACGATCCGGCCACCCACCCGCAGCGCCGCGATCGCGGCCGGGACGGCCCGCTCGAGGACGGCGAGCTCGTCGTTGACCTCGATGCGCAAGGCCTGGAACGTGCGCTTGGCCGGGTGGCCACCGACCCGGCGGGTTGCCGCGGGGACCGCCTCGCGCACCAGCTCGGCCAGCCGGGCCGAGGAGGTCAGCGGCCGCTGCTCGCGTTCCCGCACGATGGCCTGAGCCACCCGGCGGGCGAAGCGCTCCTCGCCGTAGTCGGCGAGGATCCGGGTCAGCCGTTCGACGGGATAGGTGTTCACGACATCGGCGGCCGTGAGCCGTGCATCGGGGTCCATCCGCATGTCCAGGGCGGTGTCGCGGGCGTAGGAGAAGCCCCGGGCGTCGTCGTCGAGCTGCAGCGAGGACACCCCGAGGTCGAACAGCGCGCCGTCGATCCGCTCGACGCCCTGGCTGCTCAGCACGTCCGGCAGCCGGTCGTACACGGCGCGCACCAGTGTGGTGCGCGAGCGGAAGGCAGCGAGCCGGTCGGCCGATAGTGCCAGGGCCCCGGGGTCCCGGTCGAGGCCGACCAGGCGCAGCTGCGGGTGTGCGGCCAGCAGGGCCGCGGCGTGACCGCCGAGACCGACGGTGGCATCGACGACGACGGCGCCGGGTTCGGCCAGGCACGGCGCCAGGAGCTCGAGGACGCGGTCGCGCAGCACAGGCACGTGCATCGGGCCGCTTCTCGCGTCCCCGCGCTGCACGTCTGACATGGCATTTCCTCGATCTCGAGTCGACAGTGAGTCTTGGATGCGGGATTCCGATCCGAGCGGGACGTGGGGCCGGGTCCCCGCCCCCCGCGCCTGGCGCCGGGGAAGGTGCGCCAGGTGCCGCGGGCGGGAGCCGAGCACCGCGTCCCCGCTGCGGTTCGCGCCCGACCGGGCGCGCCGGCGGGATCAGAAGATGCCGGGAAGCACCTCCTCGGACAGCGACGAGAACTGCTCCTCGGACGACTCGAGGTAGCGCTGCCAGGCCTGCGCGTCCCAGATCTCGACGCGGGTGTTGGCTCCGATGACGGCGCACTCCCGGGTCAGCCCTGCGTAGTCGCGCAACGGCTGCGGCACCGTCACCCGGCCCTGTCGATCCGGCACCTCGTCGTGCGCGGACGCGAACAGCACCCGGCTGTAGTCGCGGGCTCCCTTGGCAGTGAGCGGCGCCTCGCGCAGCCGGTCGGTGAGCCGGCCGAACTCGGGCGCGGCGAAGACGTAGAGGCAGCGTTCCTGCCCCTTCGTGATCACGAGGCCCTCCGCCAGCTCGTCGCGGAACTTCGCCGGCAGCACCAACCGCCCTTTCTCGTCGAGGCGCGGCGAGTAGGTGCCGAGGAACACCTCCCACCTCCCCCACGAGACACGGTCTGGCGGCCGGAACGCCCGCCGTTATCCCCCACGATGCTCCACCGTACTCCACTTCGCTCCCCCGTCAACCAAATCGGCGGTCCTCTCCTCCACGGCGCGCCGCCGTCGCCGCAGGCGCGCCGGCGCCGGCGGGCCGTTTTCCAGTCGTGACCTCGACTCGGGTGGCAGGGCGCGGCGAACCTGTCAGACTTGAGGCGCGTATCACTGAGCAAGGAGAGGGGGGCCGGGTGCCGAGTCGCAGGGCGGAGGCCGCGGTCGGTTTCGACGAGATCGGCGAGCGGGCCGGGCGGATCATCGCGGCCGTCGAGCAAGTGATCCAGGGCAAGAACGAGCCGGTTCGCCTCGCCGTCACGGTGATGCTCGCCGAGGGGCACCTGCTGATCGAGGACGTGCCGGGCGTGGGGAAGACCATGCTCGCGAAGGCCCTCGCTCGCGCCGTCGACTGCTCCGTCCGCCGCATCCAGTTCACGCCCGACCTGCTGCCGAGCGATGTGACCGGCGTCTCCGTCTGGAACCAGGAGACCCGCGAGTTCGAGTTCAAGCCCGGCGCGATCTTCGCCAACATCGTGGTCGGTGACGAGATCAACCGGGCCTCGCCCAAGACGCAGTCCGCGCTGCTGGAATGCATGGAGGAGCGCCACGTCACCGTCGACGGCGTGACCTATCCCCTCGAAGCACCGTTCATGGTGCTGGCCACCCAGAACCCGGTGGAGATGGAGGGCACCTACCCCCTGCCCGAGGCGCAGCGGGACCGCTTCACCGCGCGGCTGGCCATCGGCTACCCCGCCCCCGACGCGGAGCTGGAGATGGTGGACCAGCATGGCGCCGGCTCGCCGCTGGACGAGCTCGAGCCGGTGTCCGACGCGCTGGAGGTGCACAAGCTGGTCGAGGCGGTCCGCGGGGTGCACGTCGCGGAGTCCGTCCGTCGGTATGCGATCGACATCGTGACCGCCACCCGGGACAACCGCGACCTCCGGCTGGGCGCCTCCCCCCGCGCCACGCTGCACCTGCTGCGCACCGGCCGCGCCGCCGCCGCCCTCGACGGGCGTGACTTCGTGCTGCCCGACGACCTGCAGGCACTTGCCGTGCCGGTGCTCGCGCACCGGCTGCTGTTGTCCGCGGAGGCGCAGGTCGCCCGGCGTACGACGCAAGCGGTGGTGGCCGACGTCGTCGCCTCGATCCCCGTGCCTTCCGGTGGCCTGGAGCGCGCCCGTTCGACGAGGCAGGGCCGGAGCGGCTGAGCGTGACGCGGCTCGCGCAGTTCTTCTCCGCCCTGACCGTCCGCGGCCGGTGCCTGCTGGCCGCGGGAGTGGCGGCGTCGGCGTCGGCCGGCGTGCTGCACGAGATCAACGTCCTGCGGATCGGCGTGCTGCTGCTCGCCCTGCCGGTGCTCGCCTACGTGATGGTCGCTCGCACCCGCTATCGGCTGACCTGCACCCGGCGGCTCGACCCGGTGCGGGTCGCGGCCGGCCGGCCGGCGGAGGTGCGGCTGCGGCTGCAGAACGTGTCCCGGCTGCCGACCGGGCTCATGCTGGCCGAGGACACCGTGCCCTACCTGCTCGGTGGGCGACCCCGGTTCGTCCTCGACCGGGTGCTGCCGCAGCGGGCCATCGACGTCGACTACACCGTGCGGTCGCAGCTGCGCGGCCGCTATCGGATCGGCCCGCTCACCGTCCGGCTCACCGACCCGTTCGGGTTGTGTGAGCTGACCCGGTCGTTCGCCTCCGCGGACACCCTGGTGGTGACACCGCAGGTCGTGCCGCTGCCCGACGTGCGGCTGGGCGGCGACTGGGCCGGTGCCGGCGAGAGCCGGGCCCGCTCGGTGGCCACGTCGGGCGAGGACGACGCCGCCACCCGTGAGTACCGCCAGGGCGACGACCTGCGCCGCATCCACTGGCGGTCGACTGCTCGGCTGGGCGAGCTGATGGTGCGCCGGGAGGAGCAGCCGTGGCAGAGCCGTGCCGTGCTGCTGGTCGACTGCCGCGGCAGCGTGCACCACGGTGACGGCGCCGCGTCGTCACTGGAGTGGACGATGTCGGCCGCGGCGTCGGTCGGGCTGCACCTGTCCCGCGGCGGGTTCACGATGCGGGTCGTGACCGACGCGGGCGATGAGGTGACGACGGGGTCCGTCGGCGTGGATGCCTTCGACTCGGTGCTGCTCGACAACCTCGCGGTCCGGACGGCATCGGCGACGACGAGCATCCGCACCGGCTGCACCGCGGTGCGCCGTGGCGGCGGCGAGGAGCTGCTGGTCGCGATCGTGGGGCCGCTGTCGTCCGAGGACGCGCAGAGCCTGTCCCGCATCGCCCAGGGCGGGCCGTCGGTCGGCATCGGGCTGGTGCTGGACACCGCGTCGTGGACGACGCTCGCGCCGCGGGCCGCCGCCAGCGCGGCGCGCGCCCACCGCGAGACCTGCGACGTGCTCGCCGCAGCCGGCTGGCGGGTGCTGCCGGTGACCGCCGGCGCCTCGCTCGCCGAACTGTGGCCGGCCACCGGCGCCGGGCTCGCGGCTGCTGCCGGCCGGGAGGCGGCGCGGCTCGCCGCGGCCGCCGAGGTGGCGGGATGACCGGCCGCGGCCGCGTCGCGATCGTCGCCGGCGTCGCGACGCTGGCGACGGCGTCCGCGTTGAGCGCGGTCTTCTCCGGCTGGGGCTGGTTGCTGCCGGTGGCCGGCGGCATCGCGGTCGTGGTGGCGGTGAGCGAACTGGTGCGCTGGTCGCCGGTGCCGTCACCGGTCGGTCCCCTCGCCGCCGCCGCCGGAGTGCTGGCCTACGTCACCGCCTGGTACGCCGGTGCCACCGCCTATGCGCGCGTGATCCCGAGCGAGGCGTCGCTGCGCCGGCTCGACGCCGTCGCCCGCGCCGGCTTCCACGACATCCAGCATCTCGGGACCCCGGTGCCCACCCACGACGGGCTGGTGCTGATCGCCACCGTCGGCGTCGCCGGCATCGCCCTCGTCGTCGACCTGTTCGCGGTCACGATGCGGCGGGCGGCGCTCGCCGGGTTGCCGCTGCTGGCGCTGTTCGCGGTCTGCACCTCGGTGGCCAAGACCGGCGCCGGCTGGCTGCCGTTCGTGCTGGGCGCAGCCGGCTACCTCTGGCTGCTGCTGGCCGACTCGCGGGAGCGGCTGTCCCGCTGGGGCCGGCCGATGGGCGCCGAGCACGTGCCGCCCCGGTTCTCGTTGTCCGACGAGGTGATGCCGTCGCCGTTGTCGGTGCTAGGGCGCCGGATCGGTCTGTCGGCGATCGCGATCGCTGTCGTCGTACCGCTGGTCATCCCAGGCCTGCGCGGCGGGGTGCCGCACTCCCACGGCGGCGACGGGTTCGGCCTCGGCGGCGGGGGCTCGCACTCGGCCATCACCGTCAACCCGATCGTGCGGATCCAGGCCCAACTGAACACGATCCAGCCGCAACCGGTGTTGGTGGTGCGCACCCCGTCCAGCGACCCTGGATACCTGCGACTCACCGCGCTCGACCGCTTCGACGGGCAGACGTTCGCTCCGTCGACGTTGCAGGCGCCGCCGCAGGCCGTGGTCAGCAACGGCATCACCGCACCGGTCGTCGACGGTGACCGCGAGGCGGCGCAGATCTCCGTGCAGAACCTTGCCGTGCACTGGCTGCCGGTGCCGGCGCAGGTGGTGTCCGTGCAGGTGGACGGTGACTGGCGGTACGACGCCCGCGCCGGCACCGTCTTCTCGGCCCGCACCGACACCCGCGGGCTGACCTATTCCTCGGTGAGCATCCGGCCGAACCCGAGCGCGGCGGCGCTGGAGCAGGCCGCGCCGGTCACGCGCGCCGACGACCCCGCCATCGCGACGGCGCTGCAGCTGCCGGACGTGCCGGCGGCCGTGCGCGAGCTGACCGCCCGGGTCACCCGGACCGCGACCACGCCGTTCGACAAGGCGGTCGCGATCCAGACGTTCCTGACCGGGCCCGCGTTCACCTATGACCTCAACGTCTCCAGCAGTGACAGCACCAACGCCCTCGCCGACTTCCTGCTGCACACTCGGCGCGGGTTCTGCCAGCAGTTCGCCGCCGCGATGGCGGTCATGGCGCGCATCGAGCACATCCCGTCGCGGATCGCCGTGGGCTTCACCCGCGGTGAGCAGCAGCCGGACGGGTCGTGGTTGGTGAGCACGCACGACGCGCACGCCTGGCCGGAGCTGTACTTCTCCGGCTTCGGCTGGTTGCCGTTCGAGCCGACCCCGCGCGCGGACGGGCAGACGGTGACCCCCGACTACACGGTGGCGACGCCGGCGAACGCGCCGGGCGGGCGCACCGGCGCCGACGACACGAACAAGGGCGGGAAGGATTCATCGAAGCAGGCCCGCGGGCTGACCAAGAACCAGCGTCTCGACGCGCTGCTGCCCGAACAGCTTCCGGCGGACAAGCGGGTGGCGCCCGTGCAGCACGACGGTCGGCTGCTCGCCCTGTGGGTGGTGCTGGGCGTCCTGGCGGTGCTGCTGCTGACTCCCAGCGTGGTGCGCGGGTGGAGTCGGCGGCGGCGGTGGCGCCGGGCCGACAGCGCGGTCGCGGAGGCGGCCGCGGCCTGGGCGGAGTTGCGGGCGAGCGCGATCGACGCGCGGCTGGACTGGATCGACGGCCTCTCACCTCGAGCGAGCGCGCGGGTCCTGCGGGCGGAGGCCGGCGGCCTGGCCCGTGCCGAGGTGCAGGCGCTCGACCGGCTGGTGGTGGCGGTGCAGCGCGCCTGGTATGCCCCACCTGCGCAACGCGTGACCGGCGGTGGGCTGACCGATCTGCGCGACGACGTGGAGCTGATCCGGTCGGGGCTGCTGGCCGAGGCAACGCTCCCGGAGCGGGTCCTGCTGCGGCTGTGGCCGCGCTCGACCATCCAGGACGCGCGGGCGGCGTGGGGACGGGTCGGTGAGTTGCTCGACGCGATCGACGTGGCGGGGGCGCGGCTGCGTGCCCGGCTGCGCCCGCGGACTGCGGGCTAGCGGTCGTCCTGCCGGCGCTGCCACCGCTCCTCGAGCCGGCTCTTGATCGACACCTTCGGCCGCCGGCGGCCGCTGGTCGCGGCCGGGCGGGCGGCCGGGCGCTGCCGCACCGAGACCAGGAGCCAGGCCCCGCCGAGCATGAACAGGAATCCGGCCACGCCCAGGGCGACGCCGAGGATCATCGCCGAGGACTGCATGATCACGCCGGCGATCAGCAGGCCGAGGCCGGCGATGACGACCGCCGCGGCTCGAACGACCCGCCGCCGACGCAGGCTGTGCAGGTCACGGACACGCCAGCTCTGGGCAAACTTCGGATCCTCGGCGTAGAGCGCCTGCTCGATCTGCTCGAGCAATCGCTGCTCGTGCTCGGAGAGCGGCACCGGCTCCTCCAGAAGGTGGCTTGTCCCTGCCAAGGATACGAGCGCCAAGCGGTGACGGGAAGCGCCCCTGCCCATCCTGTGACTGCTCAGGTGCCCGAATCGTTGCCCGATAGTCGTTCGACCAACGTGGCCGGTCGGACCGCACCGGCACCGAACCGGGCGGCGGCTTTGTCGGCCGCTTGCTCGGCGGCCCGCCACTCTTCCCCGCCGCCGCTCAACGCGAGCTGGCGCGGGGTGCTGCCGCCGGCGACGAGGCCCTCCACTCGTACGCCGACCAGCCGGATCCGGGCGCGCTGCAGTCCCAGCGCCTCGTAGAGCTGACGCGCGGTGTCGAAGACCTCGCGGGCGATGTCGGTCGGCTCGCGCAGCGTCCGTGACCGGGTGATCGTGGTGAAGTCGGCGAATCGCACCTTGAGCGCAACGGTGCGACCCATCTGGTCGGTCGCCCGCAGCCGTGCCGCCGTACGTTCGGACAGCCGCAACAGCTCCCGGCGTACGACGTCGGGGTTGTCGACGTCGCGGTCGAAGGTCTCCTCCGCGCCGATGCTCTTATCCGGCTCGTGCGCGATGACGCTGCGGTCGTCGCGGCCCCAGGCGAGGGCGGACAGGTGGGCGCCGACGGCGGTGCCCAGTGCGCGCTGCAACGTGGCGGTCGGGGTGTGGGCGATGTCGCCGATGGTGCGCAGTCCGAGCCGGGTCAGCGCCTCCTCGGTCTTCTCCCCCACTCCCCACAAGGCTCCCACCGGCAGCGGGTGCAGGAAAGCGACGGTGTCATCGCGGGGCACGACGAGCAGGCCGTCGGGCTTGGCACGGGTGGAGGCGAGCTTGGCCACGAACTTGGTGCTCGCCACGCCGACCGAGCAGGTGATGCCCTGCTCGTCGACGACCCGAGCGCGGATGAGCTCCCCGATCTGGCGCGGACTGCCCAGCCGGCGTTGCGCGCCGGCGACATCGAGGAACGCCTCGTCGAGAGCGAGCGGCTCGACCAGCGGCGTGATCGAGCGGAACACCTCCATGACGCCGCGGGAGGACTCGGCGTACTTCTCGTGATCGGGCGGGATCACGGTCGCGCGCGGGCACAGCCGGCGGGCGCGCGACATCGGCATCGCGCTGTGCACCCCGTAGGCGCGGGCCTCGTAGGTCGCCGACAGCACCACTGCCCGGGAGCCGAGCCCGCCGACGATGACCGGTGTGCCGACGAGGTCCGGTCGGCTGCGCAGCTCGACCGAGGCGTAGAAGGCGTCCATGTCGACGTGCAGCACCGTGCAGCCGGTGTCGTCAGCGCCGGCCTCGGCGTGGCTGTGCGGCTGGCCGCGCTGCAGCTGTCGCCTGCTCATCGCGACCCGCGCTCAGGCGCGATCGGCGACGACGTGCAGCTGCGTGGCGACCCCGAGGAACGCGGCGTCCTCGGCGGCAGCGCGCTCGAGGGCCAGCAGGTCGTCGGTCGCGGCCGGATCACCGTCGAGCACCGCCGGCGGCACCGCATCGGTGAATACCCGGACACCGTGGACGGTGCGTGGGCGCAGCCCGCCGGCGACCAGCAAGCGCTGCAGCTCGTCGAGGGTGAAGCGGCGGGTGAGCGGGTCGTTGTCACCGGCGGAGCCGGCGGGATCGGCCAGCAGCCGGCGTGCCTCGCCGAGGCGGCCGGCGGTGACGCGGGCCAGCACGGCCGCGGGACGGTTGGCGGCGAGCACGCTGGCCACGCCACCCGGCCGCAACGCGGCCGCGATCGCGTGCACCGCCGCCGGCGGGTCGTCGACGACCTCGAGGACGCTGTGGCAGAGCACGAGATCGAACGCGCCGGCGGGGACGAGGTCGGCGAGGCCGGCGGCGTCACCTTGCAGCGCGCGCACCCCACCGGCGACACCGGCCTCGGCGACCCGGCGTTCCAGCGCGGCGAGCGAGTCCGGGCTCGGGTCGACGACGGTGACGTCGTGCCCGAGCTGGGCGAGCGGGACGGCGAAGCCGCCGCTGCCGCCGCCGGCGTCGAGGACCCGCAGCCTTCCGTCGTGACTGCCCGACCTGCCGGCGCCGGCGGTGTCGGCGCTGTCAATGGTGCCGGCACTGTCAGCGGTGCTGGCGCTGTCAGCGGTGGCGATGCGGTCGGCGGAGCCGTGGCGGTCGAGCCGGTCGAGAGCGTCGCGCAGGTAGTCCCACACGACGGCGGTCCGGATCGTCGTGCGCGTGCGTTGCGACGACGGGGCGGCCATGCCGGCCAGCGTACGACCCGGCACCCTCGCATCCGGGCCGTTCGCCGCTGCCCTGGCCGGGTCGGCAGCCGCTGCAACGCAGCAGCGCGCGAACGTGATGTCGGGGCTGGTCTCATCCGCCGGAGCTCCCGGGGCTGGAGTGCCACAGTTTGCGGGGCGGGGCACCGGCCGGACCGCCGGCCGGACTGATGTCGGCGTACGGCGACTTGGCGAACCCGCTCGCATAGACGCGAGCTCCGCCGCCGACGACGGCTCTGTCCCGCGGGGGTGACGTCATCACCGGCCGGGTGGAGCGGCTGGCGGCGGCACCCTGCACAGCAGCGTCGGTGACGATCGTGGGGCGGCGCATCTCCTCCTCGACCGCGGCGATCCCGCCGCGCTCCCAGGCAGTGCGCAGCGTCGCCAGCTCCCAGGCCGCGTTGGCGTTGATCGACAGCCCGCGCGGCCCGGTGCGGCGGATCGTGCCGCGGATGACCAGCAGCCAGGAGTGGAAGACGGTGGCCGCATAGCCGGCCTGCGCGTCTTCGAACAATGTCGCGTCGATCGGTCCGGTGGCGTCGTCGAGGGTCACGAACACGACCCGTCGGCCGGAGCGGATCGGCGGGGTCTGGGTCGCGACCTTCACCCCGGCGACCAGCACTTCCTGCCGGTTGCGGCATGCGCGCAACCGGTGCGCGCGGATGACGCCGAGGTCGGCGAAGAACTGCTCGTAGCAGGCGAGCACGTGTCTGCTCGCGTCGAGCCCGAGCACTTCGAGCTCGGCGCGGGTCTGCTCGGCAACGGTCAGCTCGGGCAGGCCGGAGACCGTTGTCTCGTTCGGGGCGTCACCGAGGTCGAAGGCGAGCTGCACGTCGACGGGTCCGACCTCCGCCGCCGCCTGCGACTGCTGCTTCGCGAGCTCCCGCACCTTCACGTCGTCAGGACGGGGGCTGGCAAGGCCGCCCTGAGCGCCGCGTGCTGTCGCACGCGAGCGAGGGAGAACGCCGCCAGCGCGCGTCGTGGCGGCGCGCGTCCAGCGCGCGAGGTCGGCGACTTGCAGCAACAGGTCGCGGCGAGTGACCTTGCCACGGCGCTTGACCGGCAACGTCAGGCCGATGCCGTAGAGGCTGTCGAACCCACCGGCGAGCACGAGCCGCTCGACCACCGGCCGCGAGACGTTGGCACGATGCCAGAAGTCCGACAACGAACCATAGGGACGGCCGGCGACGATGCGGGCGATCTCGTTGTCGTTGATGCCCTTCACGTCGCTCAACGCCAACCGGATGCCGTAACGCTGGCCGTTGCTCAGCCAGCCGGGCTCCGGTTGGTCATCCAGGATCGCGGGCGGCGGCTCGTCGTGTTGGGCGAGCCGCTCGATCGTGTAGGTGTCGGTCGAGACGTTGACGTCGAGCGGCAGGATCGCGATGCCGAACTGGCGGGCGTCGTCGAGGATGAGCCGCTTCGGATACATGCCGGGATCGTGCGTGAGCACACCGGCGAGGAACGCCGCGGTGTGGTGTGCCTTGAGCCAGGCGGACTGGTAGGTCGGCAGCGCGAACGCGGCGGCGTGTGCCTTGCAGAACCCGAACGACGCGAACGCCTTGAGCACCGACCACGCGCGTTCGACGGTGTCGAGGTCGTAGCCGCAGCCCAACGCAGTGGGGATGAACCAGGCCTGCACCTCGGCCTGCCCGTCCGGGTCGCCGAGCGCACGGCGCGCCTCGTCGGCCTCGGCCAACGTGCAGCCGGTCATCGTGGCGATGATCTCGAGCACCTGCTCGTGGAACACGACGACGCCGCAGGTCTGCGCGAGGGCGTCACGCAGGTCGTCGTGCAGGTAACGCGCGGGCTTCCAGCCCTGCCGCGCCTCGAGGAACGGTGTGACCATGTCGCTCTTGACCGGACCGGGTCGGAACAGCGAGATGTCGGTGATGAGGTCGGCGAAGGTCTCCGGCGCGAACTTGCCGACCAGCTCGCGCTGACCGGGCGACTCGATCTGGAACATGCCGAGCGTGCGGGTCGACTGGATGAGCGCGAACGTCTCCGGGTCGTCGCGCGGGACGGCGTCGATGTCGACGTCGAGGCCGTCCACCCGGCGTACCTCGGCCAGGGCGTGCGCGATCGCCGACTGCATCCGCACCCCGAGCACGTCGAGCTTGAGCAGCCCGAGCGCTTCGACGTCGTCCTTGTCGAACTGGCTCATCGGGAACCCCAGCCAGCTCGCCTCGACCGGTGTGCGGTCGAGCAACGTGAGGTCGGAGAGCAGCACCCCGCACGGGTGCAACGCGACGTGGCGGGGCAACCCGTCGAGCCGCTCGGCCAGGGAGAACAGCAGGTCGAGCTGGCGGGTCTTGCCGAGTGCGCTCGCCCGCAGCTCGGGCAGGTCGTGCAACGCCGCCTTGATCTGGCTGGCCCGGATGTGCGGGAACGCCTTGGCGATCGCGTCGATCTCATCCGGCGGCAGGCCGAGCGCGGCTCCGGTGTCACGGATCGCGTGCCGGGCGCGGTAGGTGTCCATCATCGACACGCACGCGCACCGGTCTCCGCCGTAGCGGTCGAGGATCCGTTCATAGACCTCGGTCCGCCGGGCCGACTCGACGTCGAGGTCGACATCGGGCAGCGCCTTGCGCAACGGGGAGAGGAACCGCTCCATGAGCAGCCGGTGCTCCAGCGGATCGACGTCGGAGACGCCGAGCAGGTAGTTGACCAGGCTGCCCGCGCCCGAGCCGCGCGCGGCACAGCGCACCCCCATGTCCTTCACGAGCTGCACGACGTCGGCGATGGTGAGGAAGTACGTCGGATAGCCGAGCTGAGCGATGACGTCGAGCTCGGCGTCGAGCCGCTGCTGCACCGCCGGGGTCAAGGTCATCGCCCGGCGGCCGAGACCGGCCTCGCACCGCTGGCGCAGCACCGACTGCGCCGCCGCGAGGCGCTCCTCCGGTGCGACGGCGCCGGCGCCCGCGTCGGTCAACAGCTCCGGGAAATGAACCGTGCCGATGCCGAGGTCGCCGCGCGGGTCGAGCGCGCAGCGGTCGGCGAGTCGGCGGGTCGCCGCGAGCAACCGTCGGGCCGCCCTCGCATCGAGGCCGGCAGCGGCGGTGACCTCGGCAGCGACCTCGGCCATCTCCTTGCCGCTCTTCAGATAAGGCTCGGCGTTGACCCGGTCGAGGTGCCGCGGGTCGAGGGCGACCAGCCGCCGGGCGGCGTCGAGCACGTCGAGCGTCGGCCCGTCGGCGCGGTCGGCGCATCGCACCGTGTTGCTGAGGATCGTCACGGCACCGATGTCGTCGGCCCAGGCCAGCAACCGCCCGGCGCGTGCCGCGTCACCGGGACCGCGATGGTCGACGACCTCGACGACGACGTCGTGCGGCTCACCGCCGCCGGCGACGACCACGTCGCGCCAACGCGTGTAGGCGGCGCGGGCGAGATCCGGCCGGCGTGCGGTCACCGCCCGGCCGACATCGGAGTCGGGGCCGAGCAACACCACGAGACCGGCGGCGTGCGCGGCGACGAGGTCGAGGGACGTGATCGGCCTCCCGCGCTCGCCACCGAGATGGGTGGCGCTGACCAGCCGGCACACCGATGCCCAACCCTGCTTGTCCTTCGCCAGCACGGTGATCCGCCGAAGGCGCGGATCGACGAACGCACCTCCCCGCGCAGGAGTGCGACGGGACGGCTGGTCTCGGTCGCTCGACCCCAACGCCAGATCCGCGCCGAGGATGGGACGGATGCCGGCGCGCTGGCACGCGGTCACGAACTTGACCGCGCCGTAGACACCGTCGCGATCGGTGAGTGCGAGCGTGTCCATCCCGTGGTCGGCGGCACGGTCGACCAGCGCCGCCGGATGACTGGCGCCGTGCCGCAGCGAGTAGCCGGAAGCGACGTGCAGGTGGACGAACGGGTCGGGCATCGACGTCGTCAGCTCGCCCGCTCGTGCACGTCGTGCGGGAGCACGCCCAACGTCGTCTCGACCAGCGCCAGGAAGATGCCCGCATCGCGGAGCAGGTCGTCGGCCTCACGGGTGGTGACCGCGCTGCGCAAGCCGGCGAGCGCGGCCGCGCGCTTGTCCGCACCGGCGGCGAAATAAGTCGCCCACTCCCCCAGCTCGGGTGCGACCGCACTGAGCAGCACCCAAGCGCTGGTCGGTCGGCGGCGGGTGTCGCTCGGTCGCGCCCGCGCCGCGAGAATCGCAGCCGCCGCTCGCAACGCGGCCAGATGGGCCAAGGCATAACGCTCCGCCGGCGTCTCGGCACGACGCGCCTCCCGGATCGCGGCGCGGGCCGCGACGAGCAGACGCAGAGCTGCGGGGGCCGTGCGCCGGTCGGTGGTCAGGACAGTCATGGCACCTCCTCAGTCCTGGACCGAGACGACGGTCCAGCGACCGGTCGTCCACGAGAAGCACAGGTCGACGACCGCGGTCGACCGGCCGGATGCGGTTGCCTCGACCCGCCACAGCTCGCGCTCGTCGTCGACCGGACCGGTGGTCGGGTCATCACCAGTCCACCAGGCGCCGGTCTCCCACCAGTGGGCGAGAACCGCGCGCACGCTGTGCTGCCGCCCGCGGCGGACGAAGCTCACCGGAACGTCGTCGCGGCGGGTGACGTCGACGGGCTCGTCGTAGCGTCGGGTGAGGAAGGCAGGCATGCAGAGGCTCCCCTCGGACGGGCAGCCGGGGGAAGGCGGGCTGCGGTGCGGTCGGTGTCGACACCGACCGGCGGCCGCGGGACGGGCGCTTCGCGACGCTTCCCCACGTCGGAAGC
>DASTWK010000064.1:0-4944 GCA_035776655.1 Mycobacteriales bacterium
CAGGCCGCCGGCCAGCCCGACGATCACGCCGAGCATCTTGAAGGCGATGACCCGCTCGACGTCCCACGTGGGCGGGTTGCCGGCCAGGTCGAGGCGGTGGCGGACCCGTTCGTCCAGACCGGCAGGGGTGAACCGCCGGCCGATGCGGGCCAGCCGCTGCATGCTGGGCAGCAGCACCCGATCGGCGAACGGCACGTCCGCTTCCTTGCGCAGACCGCCGGGCGTGGCTTCGAAGGCGCGGATGGCGGCGAGCGATCGAGACACCTGCTGCTTCTCGGCCGCGCCGGCCAATGCCGTGGCGATGATGAGGGCCAGCGCCACGAAGATCGCGACGAGGCCACCGGCGAGCACCATGAGACTCAGACCTCCACCCTGACGACCTTGCGCAACCACAAGACACCGATGATCATGAGACTTCCTCCGACTCCCACCATGACGAGGCCGAGCGAGTCGGTGAACAGCGGTTTGATGTAGCTGCGACGGACCAGCAGCAGGTAGGCGCCGAACAGCGGCGGCAACGAGCCCAGAATCCAGGCCGACAGCCGTCCCTCGGCGGAGAGCACCCTGACCTGCCGGTGCAGCCGGGCCCGCTCGCGAATGGTGTCGGAGACGATGCGCAGGATCTCCGACAGGTTGCCGCCGACCTCGCGCTGGATCCGGATGGCCATGACGACCCAGGCGAAGTCCTGACTGCCCATGCGCTGCGCCACCGACTCGAGCGCGTCCTCGATCGGCACCCCTAGTCGGGCGTCGACGAGCGCACGGTTGAACTCGGAGACGATGGGCTCCGATCCCTCCTGGACGACCGCGTCGATCGACTGCGGCAGCGAGTAGCCGGCGGCGAGGCTGCCGGCCATGAGGTTGAGCGTGTCGGGCAGCTGCGCGACGAACGCCGCCTTGCGGCGGCTCTCCTTGACGATCAGATAGGCAAGCGGTCCGAGTGCGCCGACGATCAGCCCGAGGAGGGCCCACAGTGGCTGCCCACCGCTGATGAGCAGGAGCACGATGCCGGTGCCCAGGCAGACACCCGCATGGATCAGGAGCCACTCGGCCGGCTTGAGCGGGACCGCGCCGGCGTCGAGCTTCTGCTGCAGCCGGGCCTCGAAGTCGCGCTTGGCGACCACCCGGCCGGCGAGTTCCATGGCGTTGCGGGCGATGGAGCTGTCGCCGAGGAAGCCGGCCTCTTCGGTGCGTTCCTGCACCACCTTGCCGGACAGCGTGTAGACCGACAGGCGCCGTCGGATGCGTGACTCGCCGCCGAGCTTGCGGGCCGCGGACAGCGCAACGGCCAGCAGCAGCACGATGCCGACGAAGACCCCACCCAGCGCGCCGTAGAACACCGTCTTCGACACGGTCTGCTTGGTCACCGGGACCTGCACCGGCCCGTAGTCGGCCGGCTTCTGCGGGGCCTGCGCTGCTGCGGCGAGGTGGACGAAGGCGGAGTCGGCGACCCGGGCGCCCCCGGCGAGCGCGGACACGGCCAGTGTCACCGACTTGTCCGCGAACCCCTTCGGGATGTCGGTCGTGACGACGATCTGGCTGGCGATGTCCTTCGCGGTCTCGGCGAAGGCCGCCGCGATGGAGCTGGCCTGCGCGCCGGCGACCACCCGGCCGTGACCGGCGGTGGCGAGCTGCTGCAACGCGCCGTTCTGCGACTCGCTGGTGCGGAAGCCGACCGCGTCGAGCGTCACCTTCGACGCGCTGATCGCCGACGTGGCCGCCTGCAGCGAGGACTTGGACCGGGTGTCGCCGCCGTCGCTGAGCAGGATGACGTTGCGCACGCCCGAGTTGCCTGCAGTGGCAAGGGCCAGGGTCATCGCGTCGTACAGCGCGGTCTCGCCGTGTGCTTGCAGCCGGGCCACCGCGTCGTGCACTGCGTTGTGGTCGGTCGTCGGCCGCAGGGCCAGCGTCGGCGTGTCGGAGAAGGTGACGAGGCCGACCGCGACGTCGGCGGGCACCGAGGCGAGGAATGCGTCGGCGGCCGTTTTCGCCGCGGCGATGCCGGCGCCGGCCATGCTGCCGCTGGTGTCGAGGGCGATGATGGCGATGCGCTTGGGGGCGGGGGAGCCGCTGCCCACGGCTGCGCCGTGCGCCGCCACCGGCTGCCCGTCGATGCTCAGCGTGGCCGACGAGGGATCGAGGCCGGTGTCGCCAAGGCCGCTGCCGCCGAAGACGACGGTGATCTTCCCGTTGCCGCTGTCGGCCGACACGATGTGCCCCGACGGCGCGGCGAAAGCCGTGCCGATGCCCAGCGTGGTGGCAAGGCCGACTGCTGCGGTCGCTGCCACCAGGCGGATGAGCGTCCTCATTTCACGAACTTCTCGAACGCGAAGATCGCTGGGTCGAAGTCGAGGCCGTGCGCGTGCAGCTTGTCGAGGAACTTCGGCCGCAGGCCGGTGGACTTCAGCGCACCGCGGGCGAAACCGTTCTCGTCATAGCCCATGCCGTAGTCGAACAGGAAGATGTCCTGCAGGGTGATGACGTCGCCCTCCATCCCCACGACCTCGGTCAGGTGGGTGACGCGCCTGGTGCCGTCCTTGAACCGGCTCTGGTGCACGATCAGGTCCACGGCGCCGGAGACCTGCTCCCGGATTGCCCGCACCGGCAGCTCGACGCCGGCCATCAGCACCATCGTCTCGACGCGGGACAGGACGTCGCGCGGCGAGTTGGCGTGCACGGTGCAGATCGAGCCGTCGTGGCCGGTGTTCATCGCTTGCAGCATGTCGAGCGCGGCCGCGTCCCGGACCTCGCCGACGACGATGCGGTCGGGCCGCATGCGCAACGCGTTCTTGACCAGGTCGCGGATGAGGATCTCCCCGCGGCCCTCGATGTTTGCCGGGCGGGACTCCAGGCGTAGCACGTGCTCCTGGTGCAGCTGGAGCTCGGCGGCGTCCTCGATGGTGATGATGCGCTCGTCTTCGGGGATGAACGACGACAACACGTTGAGGGTGGTGGTCTTACCGGCGCCGGTGCCGCCGGAGACCAGGATGTTGAGCCGGCCCTTCACGCAGACCGAGAGGAAGTCCGCGACCGCGCGGGTCAGCGTGCCGAAGCCGACGAGGTCGTCGATCTCGAGCGGGTCGGCGGAGAACTTACGGATGGTGAGCAGCGCGCCGTCGACCGCGAGCGGCGGGATGACCGCGTTGACCCGGCTGCCGTCGGGAAGGCGAGCGTCGACCATCGGGCTGGACTCGTCGACGCGGCGGCCGATCCGCGCGACGATCTTGTCGATCGTGCGCCGCAGGTGGTTGTCGTCGACGAAACCGCCGGCGACCGGGTGGATCTTGCCGGCCCGCTCTATGTAGATCTGGTCGGGGCCGTTGACCATGACCTCGGTGATCTCCGGGTCGCGAAGGAACGGCTCGATCGGTCCGTAGCCCAGGATGTCGTCGGCGATCTCCTGGCTGATGCGGGTCCGGTCCTGGACGGTGAGCGGGGTCTCCTCCTCGGCCAGCACTTCCTGGAGGGTCTGGCGGACCCGCGCCTCGAGTGCCGACTGGGTCATGGCGGTGTCGTAGAGCTTGGGTCCTAGCGTCTCGAGCAGCGTCTGGTGCACGGTGCGCTTGAGGTCGGCGAACGGGTCGACGTTGCGCCGGGGCCTGGCCTTGTGCTCGAGGACGGTGGGACTTTCCTCTTGCTCCGGGACGAAAGTGCGCTCGCGTTTGGCGGCGGCGAGGCGGTCGGCGAGTGTCATGCGTGCTTGGCCTTCCGACGGAGCAGGCTGCGCCGGTCACTGCGCAACGGCTCGGGAATCTGCGTCTTGTCGTGGTGGCCGCCGTTGCCGTTGCCGAGGATCTCCCGTTCGACGAAGCGGCGGATGGCGACGCTGGCGGCGTGGTTGGGCTCGTCGGTCACGATCGGGACACCGCGGTTGATGGCGGCGGGGACCGCACGGGAGGAGGGGATCTCGCACGAGATCGGCACCCGCAGGGTCTTCTCCGCCTCCGCGGGCGTGAGGCCGACCTTCGAGTCGGCGCGGTTCAGCACCACGCGCCACTGGTCGCGCGGGTAGTTGAGCAGGTCGAGCGTTTCCAGCGTGAGCTTCAGGTTCTTGAGCGCCGGCACGTCGAGCGTGGCGATCAGCGCGATGATCGTGCTTTCGTCGAACGCGGCCAGCACGTGATCGGTGAACGCGGGCGGCGTGTCCACCACGACGTACTGGAACTGCTGCTTGAGCAGCCGCAGGGCTGTCGCGACGATGCTGACGGGGATGTCGGCCGCGCCCGGCTCGACCGGTGCCAGCAGGGTGGTCAGCCCGGGGGAGTGCGGGGTCAGCAGCGAGTGCAGGCCGGTCTCGTCCAGCGACTCGCCCATCGACACGGCATCGGCGATGGTGTGGGCCGGGAAGAGCTGCAAGGTGATCGCGACGTCGCCGAAGGCGAGGTCGAGGTCGACCAGGCAGACTTCCCGGCGGCCGCCCGCGGCCAGGGTCGCGGCGAGGTTGGTGGCGAGGGTCGTCTTGCCGCAGCCGCCCTTCGAGGAAAAAACCGTGATCATGCGACCTTCGACGCCGTCGTACTCGGCGCCGGCGCCGTGATCGGTCTGCACGCGAATGGCGTGCGCGACGTCCAATGCCCGCGCGGTCGCCGTGGCGACACTCGAGAGGTCCCGTTCCGAGACGACCTCGCGTACGCCGGCACGCAGGGCGTCCCCGAGGACGGCGGTGTCGACGCGGCGCCGGACGAGGACTACGCCGAGCTCCGGTCGGCTGACCCGCATGACGCGGGCGAGCTCGAGCGCCGGTTCGGTCTCGATCCCCGGACCCACGAGCACGACGTCCACGTCGTCGTGCTCGCTCAGGAAGCGTCGCGTCGCTTCGATCGAGGTGGTGACCTCGGCCGGCTTCCCGACCGCGGTCCGTAATGACTCCGCGGTTGCGGCGTCAGGACTGACGATGACGAGCATGGGGGGTAGGTCCCGTCAGTTGAAGAGGTTGTCGGCTGT
>DASTWK010000065.1:0-2342 GCA_035776655.1 Mycobacteriales bacterium
AACGCACCGCGGCTGTTGAGGATGGCGCCCAGCAGGGCGCCCGTGCCGTAGAAGAAGACCTGCGGGAGCAGGAGGTAGGCGAGCATGGTGGCGAGCTGCGGATCGGCCGTGCCGGTGGTCTGGCTGCCCAGGTAGAGGCGGGTGAGCAGCGGTGCGGCGAGCATCCCGGCGGCAGCGACGATCCCCGCCGCGGCGGCGGCGAGCAGGAGGCGGCGGCCGTTCATGACCGCATCGCCGCGTCGGTGTCGACCAGGTCGACCTCGTCCGGGGCGAGCAGATGGTCGACGACCGCACCATGCGCGCCGACCAGCCACAGCGCCCGGTGCCGAGGAAGCCGGCACACCCAGTCGGCCTCCACCCCGGTCAGCCCGAGCAAGTCGGCGGCCGCCACCCGCTCGCCCGGTGCCTGCCGGTACACCACCTTCGTCTCCGCGTCGGCGAGCAGGCCGCGGGCGCGGGCGGCGGTGGCGGTGCCCGCGTCCGCCTGCCCGGACAGGTCGGACAGCCGGTGCACCACCGTGATCAGCGCGATGCCGTGCCGGCGGGCGAGCTTGCTCACCGCCTGCAGCCAGCCGGTGGTGGCCGCCGAGTGCAGCAGCGCCCAGGCCTCGTCGACCAGCAGCAGCCGCCGCCGGGACGACCCCGCCGCCAGCACCGCGGACAGCCACTGCCCGGCGCAGACCATGACCGGGATCAGCCCGTCCCCGCCGTGCACCGCGGACAGGTCCACCACCACCCCCGGGGCGTCCGGGTCCAGGTGGACGGTGGAGCGGGCGTCGACCATGCCGGCGAGGTCGCCGTCGAGCAGCCGGCGCAGCTCGAGCGCGGCCGGGCGCACCGCGGCCGCCAGCCGGTCCGTCGTAGTCGCCAGCTGCGCGGCCATCGCCGCCGACGGGGCGAGCAGCTTGTCCGCGACGTCACCGAGCACCGGCTCACCGGCCAGCTCGGTGACCGCGGCGGTGATGCCGGCACGTTCCTCCGCGGACAGGTCACGCCCCAGCCCGCCACCGGCGAGCGCGGCGACCACCCCGGCGCGGGCACGGGTCACCGCGTCGCGGTTGACCGGTCCGGGTGGCGGGTCGAGCGGGTTGACCCGATGCGCCCCGCCGGGTTCGAGACGGACGTGCACCAGCCCGGCGGCGTCGGCCAACGGCGCGTACTCGCCTTTCGGGTCGAGCACGAACGCCTGCCGGCCGCAGGCGAGCTGGCGGCGCAGGTAGGTCTTCACCAGCGCCGACTTGCCGGTGCCGAGCTGGCCGAGCACCACCATGTTCGGGCTGGACACCACCCCGGCCGCGTAGCACTCCCACGGGTCGTAGGCGAACGCGGTCCCGCCGGCGAGCTGGTTCACCCCGATCGGCACCCCGGCCCGCGGCAGGGTGGCGCTGACCTGCCACGGATACACGACCGGCGAGTGCCGGGTGGTCAGGGTCAGCGCCGGCAGCCGCAGCGGGGCGCTCACCCGACCCTCCCCACGACGTGCGCCGCGGCGCGGTCCGGGTCGTCGACCCGGCGCAGCCCGCTCATCCGGTCGGCGCCGCGGGTCGGCGCGGTCACCGTCGTCGTGTCGGCGGGCACCGCGACCGCGAGCACCTGCCGGGCGGTGGCCAGCACCCGGGTCGTGGTCAGTTGCACCAGCTCCCGGTCGCCGCCGGCCCAGCCCGCGACGTAGGGCACCGTGTACTCGCCGGCGTCCAGCCCGTGCGCGGCGCAGACGACGTAGGCGACCGACTCGGCTTCCACTTCCGCGCGGGCGCGGGTGAACCCGGCCGGCAGCTCGTCCGGATGGTGCAGCAGCACGTGCGCGAGCTCGTGTGCGAGCGTCTTCACCGACTGCGCGCCGGCCAGGTCGGCGCGCAGCACCACCGACCGGTCGGCGAAGTCGGTGCGGCCGTTCGCCGGCGCGATGTCGGCGTAGCCGAAGGTGTAGCCGGCCGCCTCCACCTGGTCGAGCAGGCACTCCCACACCCCGAACGGGGCGCTGCCGGCCAGCAGCTCGGGGCGGACCTCCTCGAGCGGCTCGCCGTCGGTCTGGCTGACGTCGAACACATGCGTGACGCGGAACCCGCGCAGCACCCGCGGCTGCTCGGCCGGGTCGCCGTCGGTGTCCGGGTCGCGGCGGCGGGCGGTGACCGGCGCGAGGATCGCGATGCCCTTCTCACCCTCGCGTACCTGCCGGCCCAGCTCGCGCCAGGTGTGGTAGCCGGCAACCCGGGTCGCGTCCGGGCGCTGCAGGCCGATCAGCAGCACGTTGTTCGGGCTGTACCGGTGGAACCGGGCGGCGACGGTGAGCATCCGCTGCCACGCCGGCCCGTCGACCAGCGCGTCCACCGCGGACAGCA
>DASTWK010000066.1:0-20997 GCA_035776655.1 Mycobacteriales bacterium
GCGACGTGCTCATCGTGCACACGACGGGGCGAGGCCGCTGAGCGCGCCCACGGTTCTCGGCGCCGCGCCCCCGCCCGCGGGCGGGATCGACCTCGACCTGCCCGGCCGCGACGTCCGGCTCGCGGCCTCCCGCTGGCCGGGCGTCGGCGCTCCGGTGGTGCTCCTGCACGGCCTGGCCTCCCAGCGCCGGTTCTGGAACCTCGTCGTCCCCCACCTCGTCGCCGGCCGCAACGCCGCCGGTCCCGGCGCGGGACTTCCGGTGCTGGCGATCGACCAGCGAGGGCACGGCGACTCCGACCGCCCGGAGTCCGGCTACGAGCTGACGACCGTCGCTGCCGACCTGTCCTCGGCACTGGACGCGCTCGGCTGGTCCCGGGTCGTGCTGGTCGGCCACTCCTGGGGAGGTGCAGTCGCCGCGACGTTCGCCGCCGCGCACCCGGAACGGGTGCTGGCCCTGGTGGGAGTCGACGGCGGGTTCGTCTCGCCACCTGCGGGCATCGACCGGGCCGCGGCGCGCCGCCGGCTGGAACCACCGCGGATCGAGATGCCCCCGGACGAGCTGGTTGCGATGCTGAGCAGCCGGTCGCCGGGCTCGTGGGGGCCGGAGCTGGCCGCGGCGGTGCTGCCGATCTTCGCGGTGGGGGCCGACGGCCGGGCCCGGCCGCGGCTCCCGTTCGACACCCACATGCAGATCGTCGACACCCTGCTCGACTACGACGCGTCCGCGACCCTGGCGCAGGTGCAGGCACCGACCTGGCTGGTCTCGTGCGAGCCGCTGGCCGACACAGACGACTTCACCGCGCACAAGACCAGCGCCCTGCAACAGCTGGCATCGGTGCTGCCGCGGGTCCGCGTGCTGCGCTGGCTCGGAGCTGTCCACGACGTACCCTTGCAGTGGCCGGCTCTCGTGGCCGGACTCGTGCGCGCCGCCGCCGAGGACGCCGCCGTCGCGGGTCGGCCGGCAAGCTGACGGGTGCAATGGCCGCCGCACCGCGTCGGCCGACTCGGCGAAAGGGGCGCGCGTGACCGGCACCGGACGCGCGATGATCGCTGCGTTCGAGGGTTGGAACGACGCGGCCGACGCCGCCAGTGGCGCGATCGAGCACCTCGAGCGGGAGTGGCAGTCGAAGCCGTTCGCGGCGGTTGACCCCGAGGACTACTACGACTACCAGGTCAACCGGCCGACCGTGCGGCTGGTCGACGGTGTCACCCGCCGCATCGAATGGCCGACGACGCGGATCTCGGTGGCCAAGAGCGGCGACCGGGAGGTCGCGCTGCTGCGGGGCCTCGAGCCCAACATGCGCTGGCGCGCGTTCTGCGACGAGCTGGTCGACTTCGCCCACGAGCTCGACGTCGACTCCGTGGTCTGCCTCGCTGCTCTGCTCGCTGACGTGCCGCACTCGCGGCCGATCGAGGTGCACGGCTCGGCCTCGGACGAAAGGCTGGCCGAGACGTTGGGGCTCAGCCGCTCGCGTTATGAGGGGCCGACCGGGGTCGTGTCGGTCTTCCACGAGGCGTGCGCGACCGCCGGGCTGACCGTCGTCACGTTCTGGGCGTCGGTGCCGCACTACGTCGCGCAGCCACCGTGCCCGAAGGCGACGTTGTCGTTGCTGCACCGCGCCGAGGACGCGCTGGACCTCGCGATCCCGTTGGGCGACCTGGCCGAGCAGGCGCACGCCTGGGAGCACGGCGTCGACGAGCTCGCCCGCGAAGACAGCGAGATCGCCGAATACATCGCCTCGCTGGAGGACCGCGACGACGCGGCCGAGTCCCCCGAAGCGACCGGCGACGCGATCGCGAAAGCGTTCGAGCGTTACCTGCGCCGCCGCGACAACCCGTCCGGCGGCTGATCCCGCCGGTCAGACGATGCCGAGCAGCGCGTCGACCGCGAGCCGCACCTGACCCGGGGCTACCGCGTCCTCGCCGGATTTGGCCGCCCATCGGTCGACGAGCGCGAGCGCGTCCGGCGTGCGCAGACCGTCGCCCAGCACGCCGCGCAGCTCCTCGACCAGCGGCTGCGCCGGCGCAGCCGCCGCGCGGTCGAAAGCCTGCCGCCACCGCGCCAACCGCGCGCCGGCCGCCTCGAGCTCGGCGTCGTGCCACTCCCAGTCGTGGCGGTGGTCGTGAGCGAGCAGCGCCAGCCGGATCGCCATCGGGTCGACGCCGGCGGCGCGGAGCCGGGAGACGAAGACGAGGTTGCCCCGCGACTTCGACATCTTCTCGCCCTGGTAGCCGACCATCGCCTGGTGCACGAACGTGCGCGCGACCGGCCACTGTCCGGTGACGACCGCGGCCTCGGCCGCGCCGAGCTCGTGGTGCGGGAAGACGAGGTCGGAGCCACCACCCTGCACGTCGATGACCGGGCCGAGGTGCCGGAGGGCGATGGCAGCGCACTCGACGTGCCAACCGGGCCGGCCCGGTCCCAGCGGCGACTCCCATGCCGGCTCGCCCGGCCGGGCGGCCTGCCACAGCAGGCAGTCTAGCGGATCCTTCTTGCCCGGGCGCTGCGGGTCACCGCCGCGCTCCCCGGACAGGCGGATCATCTCCTCGACCGAATAGTGGCCGACCGCTCCCAGGTGGTCGGTGGCTGCGGCGGAGAAGTAGACGTCACCGTCGAGCTCGTACGCCGCCCCGCGTTCCCGCAGCTCCTCGATGACCTCGACGATGACGGGAATGGCCTCGACCGCGCCGACGTACTGCTCCGGCGGGAGGATCCGCAACGCGGCCATGTCGGTGCGGAACAGCTCGATCTCCTGCTCGGCGAGCGCGGCCCAGTCCTGGCCGGTCTCACCGGCTCGTTCCAGCAGCGGATCGTCGACGTCGGTGACGTTCTGGACGTAGCGCACCGGCCGGCCGGCGTCGAGGCACAACCGCTGGATGAGGTCGAAGAGCAGATAGGTCGCCGCGTGCCCCAGATGCGTGGCGTCGTACGGCGTGATGCCGCAGACGTAGATCCGGATGTCCTCGCTCGCGCCCCCGAGCGCCACCAGCCCGCCGCTCGCGGTGTCGTGCACCTGGGGCAGCCGGCCGGTGCCCAGCCCGGCGGCATCGAGCCGCGGCACCTCGGGAGCCGGCCAGGAACGCACGCGTCGAGACTAGTGGGGCAGCCCGGCGTGACCGCGCGGTGTGAGTGCGGCGATCAGAACGGCGGCCACGGCACCGCCGGCCAGTCCTCGCTCGGCATCGGGTGCTTGCCACTGCCGAGCAACCGGTCGACCCGCACGATCGTCGCGCCCACCTCCTCCGGCGCCAGCAGGTCACGCAGCACCGCCGCGAGATCGCCCTCCAGCTCCGCCCGCAGCACCGACAACGCGGCGACCGCCTCCTCGGTCAACGACCGGCCGCGCCACCGCCACAGCAGGGTGCGCAGCTTGTCGTCGCTGGAGAAGCAGACGCCGTGGTCGACGCCGTAGATGTGTCCGTCTCGGGTGGGCAGCAGGTGACCGCCCTTGCGGTCGGCGTTGTTGACCACCGCGTCGAAGACGGCGATGCGACGCAACTGTGGATGGTCGCTGCGCACCAGCGCGGCGACGTCGACCGACTCGTCGACGTCGATCCACAGCTGGCACATCCCTACGCCGAACGGCCCCTCGCGCAGCACCGTCGGCGGCACGATCTCCCAGCCCAACGCCGCTGAGACCATGTAGGCCGCGACCTCCCGGTAGGCCAACGTGCCGTCGGGGAAGTCCCACAACGGCCGCTCCCCCGCGATCGGCTTGTGCACGCAGCCGGCGGTGACGCCGTCCAACGTGACGGTGCAGAACAGGGTGGCGTTGGTGGCGTCGTAGAGCCGCCCTTCGACCGCGAGCGCACCGTCCCGCAGCAGCCGCAACGCGTCGGGCAGGTCGAGGGCCGCCGACTGGGTCACGACCCGCGATGGCCGTTCTGACGGGGGCAGATGTGTCCCTCCGGGTCGAGCGGGTTCCCGCACAGCGGGCACGGCGGGCGGCCGGCGGCGACCACCCGCAGCGCCCGCTTGGCGAACGCGCGCGCCACCGCCGGTTGCAGCCGGACCCGCAGCAGGTCGCCGGAGAACGCGGTCTCGTCGCCGCCCTCGTCCTCGCCGGCCCCTTCCATGGACTGCGCCTCGATGAGGACGTCACCGCTGTCGTCGTCCCAGGCGAGCGCGAGGGTGCCCACCCGGAACTCTTCCTCGACCGGTGTCTCCAGTGGCGCGACGTCTTCGAGCTCGGCGGGTGCGACGGCAGGTACGGCGGAGTCGGCTCCCTGCCGGCGTCGTACCTCGTCGAGCAGCTCCTGCAGCTTCTCGGCGAGCACCGCCACCTGCATCTTCTCCAGCGCCACCGAGACGACACGGCCACCGCTGCTGGCCTGGAGATAGAAGGTGCGGTCACCCGGCTGGCCGACGGTGCCGGCGACGAAGCGTTGGGGGGCGTCGAACTCGAACAGCTGCCCGGCCATTGCCTCACCTTACGTGGACTGTCAGAGATACGACTGCTGCGTGCGTGACGCAGGTCACAGTCGTCGCGTCCACCTACGGTGACCGGAACAGGGGGAGGTGACGCCGGTGTCCGTTCACACCGACCAAGGGCTGAGCACCGCGCTTCGTGGCACGGAACTGTTCCGGGAGCTCAGCGACAAGGAGATCAAGACAGTCGCGCGACAGATGCAGGTCATCACCCACGAAGCCGGTGAGGTGATCACGACCGAGGGCCGGGCCGGGGTGGGCTTCCATCTCGTGCTCAGCGGCACGGCGGTCGTGGACCGGGAGGACCGGGAGCCGGTGCGCGTCCACCCGGGCGATTACTTCGGCGAGATCTCACTGCTCGACGGGGGGCCGCGAACCGCGACGGTGCGCGCGGAGACCGATCTCGAGACGGCCGTGCTCGCCCCCTGGGACTTCGCGCCGGTGCTGCTCGAACATCCGGCGATGGCAGTCGCGCTGCTCCGCGGGCTGTGTGCGCGGCTGCGGGCGACGGAGTCCGTGCCACAACCCCGCGCCTCAGACTGAGCCGGCCCCACCGCCGACCGGCGCGTCCGACGAGGCGGCGCGGCGGCGGCGACGCTTGGGGGGCAGCAGGTCGTCGACCGTGCCACCGACGTCGTTGAGGCGGACCAGGAACGGCCGCAGCGGGGTGTAGCGGATGACCGTCAGCGAGCACGGGTCGACCTGGATCCGCTGGAACAGGTCGAGGTGCAGCCCGAGGGCGTCGGCGACGACCGCTTTGATGACGTCACCGTGGCTGACCGCGACCCAGATCGCGTCGGCTCCGAGCCGCGCGTTGTGCGCGCGGACGGCTTCGACCGCCCGGGCCTGGGTCTGCCGCAGTGCCTCTCCATTGGGGAACGCGGCCGCGCTGGGATGCGCCTGGACGACCTTCCACAGCGGGTCCTTGGCCAGCTGCTTGAGCTCCTGACCGGTCCAGTCGCCGTAGCGGCACTCCCCCAGCCGCTCATCGGTGACCACCGCGACGTCGCGATCCGCCACCAACGCCGCCGCCGTCTCCTGGCAGCGCTCCAGCGGGCTCGCGACGACCGCCGCCACCTGAACCTTGGCCAGCCGACCCGCGAGCGCCGCGGCCTGGCTGCGCCCCCGGTCGTCGAGATGGACTCCGGGCGTCCAGCCGGCGAGCACGGGACCGGTCATCGCGGTCAACCCGTGCCGCACCAGCAGGACAGTCGCCATCGCGGTCGAAGCCTAGGGCAGGGGCGCGGGCTAAGGCCCGGAGAAAGTTCGGCCGACACCTGTAACCGCGTCACCGGACGCGAGTCAGATCGTTGGACCGACGAACCGGCAATGGGGGCGGGACGAAGTCATGAGCGAGCTGGACGACCGGATCGCACGGCTGCAGCAGCTGCTGGCCGCGAACGAGACCGACAACGACGTGCTCACGCAGACACTCAAGATGCTGCGTCAGCTGCGCGCCGAGATGCGGCTCGCGCACGCCGACTGATCAGTCGCCGACGCCCGCTTTGTCCAGGGCCTCGGCCACCGACCGCAGCGTGGCGAGCCGCTCCTCCTGGGTGGCGCCGTAGGTCGACACGTTGAGCGTCGTCACTCCGGCGGCCGCGAGCACCTGCATCCGTTCCGCCACCCGCTGCACCGGTCCGATCAACGCGGTGCGGTCGATGAACTCGAACGGCACGGCGGCAGCGGCCTCGGCGTACTTGCGGTCCAGGTAGAGGTCCTGGATCTCGCCCGCCTCCTCCTCATAGCCCATCCGCCCGGCGAGGCGGTTGTAGAAGTTCTGCTCGCGCGACCCCATGCCGCCGATGTAGAGCGCGGCGTAGCCGCGCACCGGATCGGCGCACGCCGACACGTCGTCGCCCAACACGACCGGAACGGTCGGCACGACGTCGAACGGCACACCCACTCGACCGGCGCGCTCCTGCCCAGCTCGGATCGACGCGACCTGCTCGGTGGCGAACTCGGGGTCGTAGAAGATGGCGAGCCACCCGTCGCACTTCTCGCCGGTCAACTCGAGGTTCTTCGGGCCGATGGCAGCCAGGTAGATCGGCACGTAGTCACGCACCGGATGGATGATCATCTTCAGCGGCTTGCCGGGCCCGTCCGGCAACGGCAGCTGATAGTGCTGCCCGTCGTAGGCCACCCGCTCGCGCGCGAACGCCAGCCGGATGATGTCGATGTACTCCCGGGTGCGGCCGAGCGGCTTGTCGAACTTCACCCCGTGCCAGCCCTCGGACACCTGCGGGCCCGAGACACCGAGGCCGAGGCGGAACCGGCCACCGGACAGGGTGTCGATGGTCGCGGCCGTCATCGCGGTCATCGCCGGAGTGCGGGCGGGGATCTGAAAGATCGCGCTGCCGACGTCGATGCGGCTCGTCTTCGCCGCGATCCAGGTCAGCACGGTGGCGGCGTCGTTGCCGTAGGCCTCCGCGCACCAGGCGACCGAATAACCGAGCCGTTCGGCCTCGACGACGAGGTCGATGGTGTCCTCGCCGGACATGAGACCCCAATAGCCGATGTTCAAGCCCAGCTTCATCGAATGCGCTCCCGTGCCGCCGCCGTTTCGTACCCGGGAGTGTGCCACCGCCCTGGATAGGGTCGGCGCATGGAGCAACGACGGCTCGGCCACACCGGGCTCTATGTGTCCCGGCTGGCGCTGGGCACGATGACGTGGGGCCGCGACACCGACGAGGACGACGCGTCCAACCAGCTCAAGGCGTTCGTCGAGGTCGGCGGCACGCTCATCGACACCGCCGACGTCTACGTCGATGGCGAGAGCGAGCGCATCGTCGGGCGCCTGCTGCAAGGCGTCGTACGTCGGGAGGATGTCGTCGTCGCGACGAAGGCCGTGTCCCGGCGCGGCCAGGAGCGCGACCGCGACGCGTCCCGCCGCCACCTGTTGGCGGCGCTCGACGCCTCGCTGGAGCGGCTCGGCACCGACTACGTCGACCTGTGGCAGCTGCACGCCTGGGATCCGGCGACGCCGATCGAAGAGACGATGGCCGCCCTCGACGCCGCGGTCTCGTCCGGGCGGGCCCGTTACGTCGGGGTGTCGAACTACAACGGCTGGCAGACCGCCAAGGCCGCGACGTGGCAACGCGCGTGGCCGGGCCGGGCGCCGATCGTGTCGACGCAGATGGAGTACTCGTTGCTCCAACGCGGCATCGAACGCGAGGTCGTGCCGGCCGCCCTCGACCTGGGCATCGGCATCCTGCCCTGGTCGCCGCTCGGTCGCGGCGTGCTGACCGGGAAATATCGCGCCGGCACCCCCGCCGACTCGCGGGGCGCTTCGCCGGACTACCAACGGTTCGTCGCGCCCTACCTCGACGACCGCGCGACCCGGGTCGTCGGCTCGGTGATGACCGCGGCGGACGGGCTCGGTGTCTCGCCGCTCGCGGTGTCGCTGGCCTGGGTGCGCGACCGGCCGGGGGTGGTCGCGCCGATCGTCGGGGCGCGCACGGCCGGACAGCTGAAGGGCTCACTGGACGCCGACGACGTCGTGTTGCCGGACGAGATCCGCGAGGCGCTGGACGACGTGTCGTTGCCGACGATGGGTTATCCCGAGGCCGGCATCCGCCGCTGAGCGGATGCCGCCACCGCCGTGACCGCCCAGCAGCTGCGGGCGCTGCTCGCCGCGCCGGGCCTGCTGGCTGCCGCCGATCCCGACGACCTGCGGGTGGCGGAGCGGCTGCGCGCGCAGTGGCCGGCGGATCTCGTCGCCGCCGCCGCGGCACAAACCGACCTGCGCCGGCGGGCGACGGGGAAGTTCAGCCGCGCTGAGCGCATGTTGTTCACCCGCGCGGGGCTGGAGCAGGCGAGCAGCGAGCCGGTCGCCCGGCATCGTGCCACCCGGTTCGCCACCGTCGACGGCACCGTGCTCGATCTGTGCTGCGGCATCGGCGGTGACCTGCTCGCGTTGGGTGGCGCCGGCCCGCGGGTGGTGGGGGCGGATCGGGACGAGGCGCACGCGCTGGCGGCCCGGCACAACGCGCGGCAGTACGGCATCGACGCCTCGGTCGTCGTGGTCGACGTCCGCGACCTCGACGTGACCGGCATGGCGGCGGTGTTCGTCGACCCGGCCCGGCGGGTGGCGCGATCCGGTCCACCCGGAGCCGACCGGCGCGGCGGCTACTCCCCCGGCCTGGACTGGTGCCTGCAGCTGCCGGCGCCGCGGCTGGCGGTGAAGGCAGCCCCCGGGATCGACCGGGCGGCGGTGCCCGCTGGCTGGGAGGTCGAGTTCGTGGCCGTCGGCCGCGACCTCAAGGAAGCCGTTCTGTGGTCTCCCGCCTGGTCGACCGGGTCGTCGCGCGCAACCGTGCTGCTGCCGTCGACCGGTGGCGAGTGGACGGTGCACTCACGCGTTCCCGATCCGGAGCTGCCCCCGGCGCCGGTGCGACCGCCCGGTGCGTTCCTGCTGGACCCCTCGCCGGCCATCACCCGGGCGGCCGCCGTCGCTGATCTCGCGGCCGCGCTCGGCGCCTGGCAGGTCGACCCGCAGATCGCGTTCCTGTCCGCCGATCAGCTGCTGCGCTCGCCGTACGGCACCTCCTATGCGGTGCTCGCGTCGCTGCCGTTCGCGGTGAAGCCGCTGCGCGCCGAGCTGCACCGGCTGGACGCCGGGACGGTGGAGATCCGCCGCCGTGGCCTCGCCGGCGACGTCGACGTGCTGCGCCGGCAGCTCCGCGGCCCGGGCGCACAGGCCGTCACGGTGATGCTGACCCGCGTCGTCAACAGGCCGTGGGCGTTGGTCTGCCGCCGGGTCACCGACACCTAAGGTCGAGCGGTGGACGCCGACGAGGCCGCTGTCAGCAGCGATGAGGCGCAGCCGGTCGCGGCCGCGCCCGCGGCAGACTCGTTCGCGCGCTGCTGCGCCGCGGGACTCTGGCCGGGGGTGAACCGCGCGTTGGGCGCGAAGCTGGTCGCCGCCGGCATCAGCGGGCCCGACGACGTCAGTGCCGCCAACCTCGCCAAGGTGGAGGGCGTCCCCGCCGGCCGCGCCGACAAGCTGGCCAAGGCGTTCACCTTCGCCCGTCCCCGCTTCGACGTGGCCGAACTGCTGGACGCCGCTGGGTTGCCGCTGCGGCTCGCCGTCGGCGCGGTCGACGAGCTCGGCTCCAAGGCGGCGGACGCGCTGCGTCAGGACCCCTGGCGGCTGCTCGAGTGCGCGGGCTCGGTGCAGCCACGCGACGCGGACCGGTTCGCCCTGCGCACGCTGGCGATCCGCCCGGGCAAGGACGACCCGCGTCGCGGCCGGGCGCTCACCGCGCATGTGCTGGCGCGGGCGACCCGGGACGGGCACACCGTGCTGCCGGAGGCGACCGTCGTCGCAGCGCTGGCCGGCCTCGACGTGCCCGACCCGGCCGGCGCGGTCTCGGCGGCGCTGGACGACGGAGTGGTGCTGGAGTTCGCGGCGTACGACGCGGGCCGGGCGGACGACGGCGACGGCGCGGCCGCGGCCGGTCAGCCCGGCCCGGACCGGCTGCTGGGGCTCGCGCGATATGCGATGGCCGAGGAGTCGGTCGCCGAGTCGATCGCCCGGCTGCTGATGACCGCCGAACCGCTGGCGACCGCCGAGGGCGCGGTCTCGGTCACCGGCAGTCTCGATCCGGCGCAACGGTCGGCGGTGCAGCTGGTCGCCGAGCACGGCGTGGTGGTGCTGCACGGCGGACCGGGCACGGGCAAGAGCCGGACCGTCGCCGCGGTCGTCGAGCTGGCTGCGGCCCGGCGCAAGCGCATCGCGCTGGCCGCCCCGACCGGCCGGGCGGCGAAGCGCCTGGAGGAGCTGACCGGGCACGAGGCGACGACGCTGCACCGGTTGCTCGGTGCCCAACGCGGACGCGGCGAGAGCGGCTCCGGGCGCGGCACCGAGTTCCTGCACGGCGAGTCCTGGCCGCTGGACGCGGATGTCGTCGTCGTCGACGAGGCGTCCATGCTCGACGTGGAGCTGGCTGCGGCACTGCTGGAGGCCTGCGCGGACGGCACCCACCTGCTGCTGGTCGGCGACCCGGCGCAGCTGCCGTCGATCGGCCCGGGCCGGGTCCTGGGGGACGTCCTCGATGCCGCCGTGGTGCCCGCGGTGGAGCTGACCGAGCTGCACCGGCAGGCCGAAGGCGGCACGATCGCCCGACTGGCCGGTGCGGTGCGGGCGGGTGAGCTCCCGCCGGTCGACGACCCGACCCGCGAGGTGGTCGTGGTGCGCGCGGCGCGCAGTGACGAGGCGGCACGGCGGGTCGTGCAGCTGGTGACCGACTCGATCCCGCGCGCGCTCGGCATCCCCAGCACTGAGGTGCAGGTGGTGACACCCGTGCATCGCGGAGCGGCCGGGACGGTGGCGTTGAACGCGGTGTTGAAGGCCGAGCTCAACCCGGGCCCGGGTGCGGTGCACGGCTTCGACGTCGGCGACCGCGTCGTCGCCACGGCCAACCACCTCGACGACGGGTTCGCCAACGGTGAGGTCGGGGTCGTGACCGCCGCTGTCGACGGATCACTGACGGTCGACTTCGGCGCCGGTCCGCTCGTCGTGCCCGCGCGGGCGGTCGGCGACCTCGTGCACGGATGGGCCATCACCGTCCATCGCGCGCAGGGTTCGGAGTGGCCGGCGGTGGTGTCGGTGGTGCCGCCGGAGGCGGGCGGGATGTTGTCGCGACCGCTGGTCTACACCGCCTGGACCCGGGCGCAACGGCACCTGTCGGTGGTGACGGCGGCCGGCGCGATGTTGGCCCGCGGTGTCCGCGAGGTCGGCGCGCGGCCGCGGCGTACCCGGCTCGCCGGCCTGCTCCGCGGCGACGGCTGAGGGCTGACGGTTCGCGGCTGCTCGGCGTACCGTGAACGCGAGATGCTCGACTACGAGTACCAGCGGCTGACGTTGCCGCGCGGCACCTCCCGCAAGGTGGCGCAGCGGCTGCTCACCGACGCGGCCGAATACGGCCGATGGGAGCTGGACCGGGTCCGGCTCTACCCCGACGGCACCCGCAAGGTGGTGCTGCGGCGACGCATTCTGCGGGTCCGGTCGACGCTCGCGTCGGTCTGACGCCGACGGTCGGGCCGGTCAGGACAGCGCGAGGAACCGCGACAGCACACGCGTGCCGAACTGCAACGCATCGAGCGGCACACGCTCGTCCACCCCGTGGAACATTCCGCCGAAATCGAGGTCGGCCGGCAGCCGCAACGGCGAGAAGCCGAAACAACGCATGCCCAACCGGGAGAACGACTTGGCGTCGGTGCCGCCGGACAGGCAGTAGGGAACCGCCCGCGCGTCCGGGTCCTCCGCCAGCAGCGCGCGCTTCATCGCCTCGACCAGCGGGCCGTCGAAGGTCGTCTCGTAGGCGATGTCGGTGTGCAGCATCTCGATGGCGACGTCCGGGCCCACCACCTGCGTGAGCTCGTCGAGGAACTGCTGCTCGCCGCCGGGCAGGAACCGGCAGTCGACGTAGGCGGTGGCGCGCTGCGGGATGACGTTGTGCTTGTAGCCGGCCTCCAGCATCGTCGGGTTGGCGGTGTGGCGCAGGGTCGCGCCGAGCATCCGCGCCAGCGGACCGATCTTCTCGAGGGTGGCCTCGACGTCGTCGGGATCGAAGTCGATGGCGAGGGCGGCACAGACCTCGCGCAGGAACTGCTCGACGGCGGCGGTGAGCCGGATGGGGAACCGGTGCCGGCCGACCCGGGCGACGGCCTCGGCCACGGCCGTGACCGCGTTGTCGTCGTTGAGCATCGAGCCGTGCCCGGCCCGGCCGCGGGCGACCAACGTCAACCACGCGATGCCTTTCTCGGCAGTCTCGATCGCATAGAGCCGACGCCCGGCGACGGTGATGCTGAACCCACCGACCTCACTGATCGCGTCGGTGCAGCCTTCGAACAGCTCCGCGTGGTGGTCGACCAGCCACCGAGCGCCGTGGACGCCACCCGCCTCCTCGTCGGCGACGAACGCGAGTACGACGTCGCGCGGCGGCCGCCGGCCCTGCCGCACCCAGTCGAGAACGACCGCGAGCGTCATCGCGTCCATGTCCTTCATGTCCACGGCGCCGCGCCCCCACAGGCAGCCGTCGCGGATCTCACCCGCGAACGGATCGACCTGCCAGTCGGCGGCGTCGGCCGGGACGACGTCGAGGTGCCCGTGGATCAACAGGGCCGGCCGGCTGGGGTCCGCCCCCGCCCACCGGGCGACGGTGGAGGCGCGGCCTGGTGCCGACTCGAGCACCTGCGGGCTCAACCCGGCGTCGGTGAGCCGCTCGGCCGTCCACTCAGCGGCGGCGCGTTCGGTGCTGGTGGGGTTCGACGAGTCGATGCGGATGAGGTCGCGGCACAGCTCGACGACCTCGTCGAGCGCGCGGTCGGTCAGGCCGGCAGGGCCGTCGGCGTCAACCATGCCGCGGTCACATGCCGCCGAGTGCGCCGAGCAGGGTGCCCAGCTGGGTGAGGTCGACCGGTGTCGCGCCTCCTGGCGCGCTGATGTCGGCGGCGGTCTGCTCGAACGTCATCGTGATCGGCAGCGTGGTGCCGGCCGGCACCTCACCCGGCTTGGCGAACTGCGCGAGATCCAGCGATAACACGTGCAGTGCCCCGTCCTTGACCCATGCGTCGAGGTGCACGATGCGGCTGGGCACATCTTTCGCCGACGCCTTCTCGGTCAGCACGCTGCCGCCGGGGACGGAGGTGGCAACCGCCGCCTCCGCGTCCAGTGCGAGCGTCCGGGCGTTGCCGGACAGGGCCAGGTGATCACCCCGGGAGTCGCTGCCCATCCGGCGTACGGTCACGTCCTTGCTCAACGCGTCCCGCAGGTCGTTGAGCAGCTTCGGCCCGGCGGACGGCGACGCGCTCGTGCCACCACCGACCTGACCGGCGATCGCCGCGGCGGCGTCGCTGCTGAGCGACACCCAGCGGCCGGCTACGAACGCCTTGACGAAGTTGGGCAGGTGCGCCGCTTCGGCGCGCAGGTTGGCGAGGATGTTCTGCTTGTGCGCGATCGCGAAACCTCGCTGCAGGTCCGCACGCAGATAGAGGGTGCCGCCGACGGAGCGCAGCTCGAGCAGCGTGCTGCCGCCGTCGATCCCGCGCAGCGCGAACGTCCGGCTGTTGCCACTGCCCTTCGCCGACAGCACGAGCTGCGCCGACGCAATCGCGTCGGCTGCGGATCGGGACAGCGAGTCGCCGCCGGCGCGGGCGAGCGCCTGCAGCTTCGCGGCCGTGGTCTCGAGCCGCAGCGTCGTCGTCAGGGCGTCGCTGGTGCCGACAGCACTCACGCTGGAGACGAGCTCCTGCTTCGGCGTCTGGTTGCTCCCGCTCGACCCGCCGCCACAGGCCGAGACGAGGAGGACGGTGCCGGTGGCCGCCACCGCGGCGCAGCGCAAACGCAGGCGAGACATCAGGACCTCCGGCTCGTGCGGCTGACCTCCCTCACGCTACCTGCCGGGTGGCGAGGCGGGATCGCTTCAGAGCGACGCTCGGTCGTCCGATTTCTCCAGGGTGAGGACGCTCTCGCCGCTTCGCCGTGCCCGCGGCCTGGCGCTGCTCGGAGCGCTGACCCTGGTGGTCGGCGTCGCCCCGTCGGCGCACGCGGATGCGACCGGCGATGCGCAGGCACGCGCACATCAGATCCTCGCGCGGGTGCAGGCTCTGCAGGCGAAGGTCAAGCAGGCCGAGCAGGCCTACGACCGCACGCTCGCCGGGGTCGCGGCCAGCGTCAATGCCTCCGTGCTCAGTGACCGCAGCCAGTCTGCGGTGGCCGCACAGGCGGCGGCCGCGAGCACCGCGGTGACCGACCAGGTCCGCGGGCTCTACATGTCCGGCGGCCCGCTGGCGCTGTATGCGACGTTGCTGACCTCGGGCAGCGTCGTGGAGTTCCAGAACGGTGCGGCGATGGTGGACCGGGTCGTCGCCGCCGGGCGCACCGTCGTCGAGCAGAACGACGCGGTGGTGGCCCGCGCGGAGCAGCAGGCGCGGCAGGCGTCGCGGACCGCGAGCCGCCGCATCCGCACCGAGCGGTCGGTGGCCCGGGTCGCAACCAAGGTGCTGAGTCTGCTGCAGGAGCAGCAAGCGCTGCTCGATCGGGCCAACGCGCAGGTCGCGCACCTGCAGGCCCTCGATGCCGCGCGCGCCGCGCTGGCCGCGCAGAACGCGGCGTTCTCCACCATCACCTCGACGCGGATCGCCCAACTCCAGGTGCTGCCGCCGTCGCCGACGTACCTCGCCCTCTATCACCACGCCGCCGACACCTGCAGCGGACTGTCGTGGACCGTGCTCGCCGCGATCGGCCAGGTGGAGAGCGGACACGGCCGCAACCCCTCGACGTCCTATGCCGGCGCGATGGGTCCGATGCAGTTCCTGCCGTCGACGTTCCAGTCCTACGGCGTGGACGGCGACCACGACGGCCAGCTCGACATCATGGACCCGGCCGATGCGATCTTCACCGCGGCGCACTACCTGTGCGCCAACGGCGCCGGCCGCGGGTCGCAGGCCCTGTCCCGCGCGATCTGGCACTACAACCACGCGGACTGGTACGTGCAGATGGTGCTCACGTTGGCCGGCCGGTACGCCGCCTGACACCTCCGGCCGGACCGTCTCGGTCTGCTAACTTGGACTCGCCCGGGCAAGTGGCGGAATGGCAGACGCGCCAGCTTGAGGTGCTGGTGTCCTATTAACGGACGTGGGGGTTCAAGTCCCCCCTTGCCCACCCCTGTCACGGACCCGACCACGACGAGGTCACCGGTTGAGGCGGCGCGGTCCCACGTCGGCACGTCCAGCGGAAGGTGCCACCTCGACCTGCGCCTCCAGCACCGCCAGCCCGGTGGCGTTCACCAGCACCGTGCCCAGCCGCAGGGTCCGGACCTCAGGTACTTCGTCAACCAGCTCCGACACCCGCAGCAGCAGGTCCTCTAGCGCCTTCACGTCGACCGGGTCGGCGCCGCGCCAGCCGAGCAGCAGCGGCGCCGCCCGCAACGACCGCACCATCTCGGCGGCGTCGACGTCGGTCAGCGGCACCGCGCGATAGGCGCGATCCCCCAACAACTGGGTGGCGATGCCCCCGACGCCGACGGAGACCAGCGCCCCGAACCGTGGGTCGCCCCGGGTCTCTACCGTGACGGCGACCCCGGGTGGAGCCATCCGCTGCACGATGACCTCCCCGGATGCCATCGCCGCGATCGCCTCATAGGCGGCGCGCAGGTCACGCTCTGCGCGCACGTCGAGCCGCACCGCGCCCAGATCGACGCGGTGCCGCAGATGCTCCTCCGCCGCCTTCACCGCCACCGGCCACCCGAGACGCCGCGCCGCCAGCAGCGCGGCTTCCACCGACCGAGCTCGCACGCCCGGCCACACGCGCACGCCGATCTCGCGGAGCAGCCGGGCGCTCTCGTCGTCGGTCAGGCGGCGCCCGGCCGGCGTATCGACCAACACCGCAGCAGCCGTCTGCCGGGCCGCGTCGACGTCGAGGTCAGCCAGATCGGGCAGTGCTCCGACTGGCCGCCGGCGCCAAGCCGCATGCGCCATCACCTGCGCCAGTGCCTGCACCGCGGTTTCCGGAGTGTCGAACGACGGCACCGGCCCGAGCTCGTCCACCAGCCCGCGCTGCGCCAGGAACGTCGACACCACCGGTTTGCCGTGCGCTCCCGTGCCGTGCCGTGCCACCACCGCGCGCACGTCCGGATCGTCACCGACCAAGGGCGGCACGAAGACGACCACCACCGCATCAACACCGTCGTCGGTCCCGGCCGCCGCCAGTGCGGAGTCGTACGCCGCCGCATCCGCATGAGCACCCAGGTCGATCGGCGCCCCACCGGCGACGTGCAGCCCATGCGCCAGGCACGCGTCCATCGCCAGCAGGCCGACGGCGAAGGAGTTGCCCACGATCGCCACCCGGTCACCCGCCGGCAGCGGCTGGTGCGCGAACACCGCGGCCACGTCCAGCGCCTGCGCCAACGTGTCGACCCGCACCACGCCGGTCTGGGCGAACAGTTCGTCCTCGGCCTGCGGCGGCAGTCGGAGCGGGTCCACCCGGTGACCCACCGGCACCAGCGCGGACACGCGTCCGGCGCGCACGACGATGACCGGCTTGCGCAGGGAGATGCGGCGAGCCAGCCGGCCGAACTTGTGCGGGTTGCCGAAGGTCTCCAGATAGAGCAACACCACCCCGGTGGCGTCGTCCTCTTCCCAGAACTGCAGCACGTCGTTGCCGGAGACGTCGGCGCGGTTGCCGGCGGAGACAAACGTCGACAACCCGAGACCACGCCGCGCCGTCTCCGCCAACACCATGCTGCCGAGCGACCCGGACTGGCTGAACATGCCGATCCGACCGTGGTCGGGCACCGTGGCCGCCAGCGTCGCGTTGAGCCGCACGGCCGGGTCGCTGTTGAGGATGCCGAGGCAGTTCGGCCCGACGACGCGCATGCCGTGGGCGCGGGCGACCCGCACCAGCTCGGCCTGCCGCTCGACGCCCGCGGGCTCTCCGGTCTCCGCGAATCCCGCGGAGACGATGACGAGGCCGTGGACGCCCTTGGCCGCGCACTGGGTCACGACCTCCAGCACCGCGGGTGCGGGCAGCGCCACCACTGCCAGGTCGACCGACTGCGGGATGTCGAGCACGGAGCGGTACGCCGGCAGCCCCGCCACCTCCGGCGCCGTCGGGTGCACCGGGAAGACCGGCCCGGTGAAGCCATGAGCGAGCACGTTGGCGAGCACGGCACGGCCCACGCCGTACCTCTCCTCGCTCGCGCCGATGACCGCGACCGATGCGGGGGTGAGCAGCCGGCGGATCGACTGGGCTTCCGCGCGATGCTCGCGCGCGTATGCCGCGGCCATCGACTCTGCTGTTGGCTCGATCGCGAACGTCACGTGCACGGTGCCGCCGTCGAACGCGCGCTCGGCGCGGTAGCCGGCGTCGAGGAACACCCGCAGCATTCGCCGGTTCGTCGGCAGCACGTCGGCGTCGAAACGGACGACCCCACGCTCGCGCGCGGCCGCGGCGAGGTGCTCGAGCAACAGCGGGCCGAGGCCACGTCCCTGGTGCACGTCTTCGATGACGAACGCGACCTCGGCCTGCCCTGGCGCGGTGCGGTCGTAGCGCGCGACCCCGATCAGGTCCGCCCCGAGCGCGGCGACGATCGCGAGCCGCCGGTCGTAGTCGACGACCGTGAACCGTTCGAGGTCGCGCGGCGGGATCTGCGGATAGGCGCCGAAGAACCGGTAGTAGCGAGTCTGGTCCGACAACCGAGCATGCAGCGCGACCAACGCGTCCGCATCGTCGGGACGGATCGGGCGCAGGTGCACGGTGCCGCCGTCGGCCAGGACGACGTCGGCCTCCCACTGCCGCGGGTACGCCGGAGCGGCGGTGCCAGGTGGAGCGGAGCCGCGGTCGCTCACGCCCCCGACCTTACGGACGGGGGCGGAGCGCCGTTGGACCGGTCAGTATCCGAGCGCGGACCAGGCGACGTTCGCCAGGAGCGTCTGCCCGGAGATGCTGGGGTGGAAGTAGTCGCGGGTCGACACGTCACCGCTGCTGAACTGCGTGTTGAAGCCGGCGTCGTTGTCGAACGTGCATTGCGCGAACTGCGCGCAGACCGTCTGCAACGCGGTGTTGTAGTCGATCTCCTGCTGGCGGAAGGTCGCTCGGCGGTCGATGTCGGCCTGCGCGGTCGACGTCGCGTTGGCCAGCAGCGACTGGCAGATGCCGTAGGCGTTCCACGTGTTGACCGCGCTCGAGTTGGCGTGGAACAGCGTCCAGAGCTGGTAGGCGTCCGGGATCGACCCGACCCGGATCTGCACGTTGGGCAGCCCGGTGGTCAAGGTGGTCAACGCCTGCTGGAACTGCGACTGGAACGTCGACGTGGGTGTCATCGTCGAGATGCTCGAGGTGCAGGCATCGTTGCTGCCCATGAGGATCGTCACGACGCCGACCTTGCGCGACACGGCGTTCTGGGCCTGCCCGTTGAGGTCGCTCATCTTGGCGCCGGAGACGGCGTCGTTGAAGTTGTTGCCGTTGATGGCCGGGTTGAGCTTGAGCAACCGCAGGTAGTAGCTGTTCACGGTCTTGTTGGTGCCGGTCGCCCACGAGTTCTGGGTGCAGTCGGTGAAGGGGAACGAGCAGGTGTTGAACGCTCGGGTGATCGAGTCGCCGAGGGCATCCATCGAATTCGGATAGGCGCTGGTGCCACCACCACCGCCACCCCCGCCACCGGGCTTGGCCGCGTGTGCCGGCACCCCCGCGAATCCGACCACCGACACCGCCGCTGCGATCGCGGCAGCTCCGACGCGCGTCCAAACACCGGCAACGGACATTGCGGCTCCTCTCGCGGGCGCACCGGCCCGCGGTCGACGAACGGGTGGGGCCACCCCACCTGCTGCGCGGAGCCTAGGGACGCACGAGTTGATGCGCAATGCCCGATTTGCCCCGGGCAACCGTCGGACCGGCGCCGACGAGGGACGGACCGTTTCGTGGGCCGGTCGGAAGCGGTAGACCTCCTCCGGCTCCGCGGCATCCGCCGTGCGGGTCGATCGAGTCGCGGGAGGTCGGGCTGAGCCACACCGGTCTCGACGCGCACACGGCGACCGTCCTGTGGACCCAGCTGGCCGCGCTCCTGCTGCTCGCCCGGCTGCTGGGCGCGGCCGCCCGGCGGCTGGGCCAGCCGCCGATCGTCGGCTCGCTGTGCGCCGGCCTGGTGGCCGGCCCGTCGGTGTTCGGGCAGCTGCTGCCGGCCGCCTTCCACTGGTTCCTGCCGGGCGGTGCCCAGGGCAGCGCCCTCGGGGCGATCGCGGGCTTCAGCCTGCTGATCCTGCTCATCGGGCTGGGCGCGGAGACCGACCTGCCACTGATCCGCAGCCTCGGCCGGCCGGCCGCCTGGGTGATCACGGCGAGCATCGTCGTCCCGCTCGGCGCTGGGCTCGCGGTGGGCGCTCTGCTGCCGGCCCGCCTGATGGGCCCGACCCCACACCGGGCCAGCTTCATGCTGCTCATCGCCGGCGCGATCAGCGTCTCCTCGCTGCCGGTGGTGGCCCGGATCATCACCGAGATGGGGATGATCCGTCGGGACGTCGGCCAGCTGACCGTGGCGACGGCGACGGTCAACGACGCCTACGGCTTCGCCCTGCTCGCGATCCTGCTCGCGCTCGCGACCAACGGCGGCGCAACTCACCTCTGGGTCGCGCTGCTGGCGCTGGTGCTGCTGGTGCCGGTCGTGGCCGTCGTCGGGCAACGCCTGGTGGACCGGGCGCTGCGGCAGGTACGGCGGGGCGGGCCGGACCAAGCCGGTGCCATCGCCGTGTGCGTGCTGGCGACGCTGGTCCTCGCGGCGGTGTGCCAGGCGTTGGGTCTCGATGCGGCGCTGGGTGCCTTCGTCGCCGGCATCGTCGTCGGCCGGTCGAGGTTCATTCAGACCCGCGCGCTGTCGAGCATCGAGTGGGCGAGCGACGCCGTGTTCGCGCCGCTCTACTTCGCAACCGCGGGGCTGTCGGTGGACGTCACGTTGCTGCGGAGACCCACGACCGCGATCGCCTGCGGCGTCGTCCTCGTCGTCGGTCTCGTCGCCAAGTTCGGTGCCGCCCACCTCGGCGGCTGGCTCGCCCAGCTGCCGCGCCGGGAACGGACCGCGCTCGGGCTCGGGCTCAACGGCCGCGGCGCGATGCAGGTCATCCTCGGTTCGGCCGGACTCGCGGCGGGGCTGCTCAGCCCGGCGGCGTACACCGTCGTGATCCTCGCCTCGATCATCTCCTCGATGTTGGTGCCGCCGTTGTTGCGCCGGTCGTTGCAGGGCTGGGAGGGCACGGTCGAGGAGCAACAACGGCTCCGGCACGAGAAGCAGATGCAGACCAACGTGGTGGTGCGCGGGCAGCGGTTGTTGCTGCCGAGTCGCGGCAGCCGCAACTCCTTCGCGGCCGCGCAGATCCTCGACCTCGGCTGGCCTCGCGCCAGCGAGGTCACGCTGCTGTCGATCGTCTCGCCCGGCGCGCCGCTGCCGGACCTCACTCCGGCGCGGGCGGCGTTCGGTGACCGCGTGGTGCGGGAGGAGCAGGTCGAAGACGATGACCCGGTCGCGGCGATCCTTGCCGAGGCGGTCTTGGGCTATGGCGTCATCGCGGTCGGTGCTGCCGAGCAGCCGTCGGAGGAACGGCTGCTGCCAGCGTTCGTCGATGAGCTGCTCAACCGTTCTCCGATTCCCCTGCTGGTCGTACGGCGCGGCAGCCGGGCCGGCGATGCGCTGCGACCGGCGCGGATCCTCGTGCCGGTGACCGGCAACGCAGCCAGCCGGGCCGGCCAGGAAGTGGCGACGACGATCGGTCGCAACACCGACGCCGAGGTCACGCTTATGCACGTGCTGACGCGGCCGGAGGAACGTCCGTCACGGCGGCGGTGGGTCGAGCCACGCCGCCGCGCGACGACGGCAGGGCGACCGCGGGCCGCGACCGCAGTGCTCGACCAGGCCCGCGCCAACGCCGCCGAGCAAGAGCTCGACCCCGACGTGGTGCTGCGACACGGGTTGTCCGCCGGCGCCGAGGTGCACGAGCAGGCTCGACTGCTGGATGCGGACCTCGTCGTCGTCGGATCGAGTGTCCGGCGCGTGGGCGACCACCCGTTCCTCGGT
>DASTWK010000067.1:0-127267 GCA_035776655.1 Mycobacteriales bacterium
GGTGATGTTCGCCGTCGTCGTGTTCACACTGCCCAACGTGTAGTTCGACGCGCCGGTGCCGGCCAGCGACGCACCAGACAACGTCACCGTCTTCCCCGTCCCCACGTCCTTCGAGTCGAACGTCGCCGTCCCACCCGACAGCGACACATCATCGCCCGGTGCGGCACCTGTCACGCTCCGGCTCACGACAGTCGCTGAGGTGTTTCCGTCGTACGTCTTGTTGGCCACAGTGAACGACCCGACCAGACCACGAGCAGTGATGTTGGCGGTCGTCGTGTTCACGCTGCCGAGCGTGTAGTTCGATGCGTCGGTCCCGGACAAGCTGGCGCCCGTGAGCGTCACCGTCTTCCCGGTCCCCACGTTCTTCGTGTCGAACGTCGCGGTACCACCCGACAGTGAGACGTCATCCGTGCCCACGACACCGTCGAGTGATCGTGTCAGAACCGTCGCCGAGGTGTTTCCGTCGTAGGTCTTGTTGTCGGTGGTGAACGAGCCAATGATCGACTTCGCGGTGATGTTCGCCGTCGTCGTGTTCACACTGCCCAACGTGTAGTTCGACGCGCCGGTGCCGGCCAGCGACGCACCAGACAACGTCACCGTCTTCCCCGTCCCCACGTCCTTCGAGTCGAACGTCGCGGTCCCACCCGACAGCGACACCACATCCGACCCAACAAGCCCGGTGAGTCCGCGGGTTGCGATCGTCGCGCCGGTTGTCCCGTCGTAGACCTTGTTGTCCGCGGTAAACGAACCGGTGATCGACTTTGGGTTCACAATCTGGTTCAGCATCGCACTGGTGCTGCCGCCGAAGACAGGCGTGCTCGCGCCGCTGTATACGGCGGTGATGCTGTGCGTGCCCGCGTCGAGAGTCGAAGTTGAGCACGTTGCGGAGTTCCCGGTCAGCGCAACCGAGGCGCAGATCGTCGTGGATCCGTCATTGAAAGTGATGGAGCCAGCGCCGTTAGGGTTGCCGCCGGGCGATGTAACGGTTCCGGTGAACGTGATGGAATCACCGTAGGTGCTCGGATTGTTGTTGCTCGTGACGACCGTCGTCGTATTCGTCTGCCGCGCGAAGAAGTTCTTACCGGTCGCAAGACTGCTGTCGGTCGCAAGGGTGATGCCCGTCAGCGGCTTCACCCCGGTGTTCGCGTAACCCGGCGGAACGGCGTAGTCAACCGCGTACGTGCCCGCGCCGAGGCCGCTGAATGCGTAGGTGCCATCGGACTGGGTCGTCGCGGTAGTAGCCGCGGTGCCAGACAGCGAAAGCGTCACGTTCGCCAGCCCAGTGTCACCAGCGGTCTGCGTTCCACTGCCATCTGCGTCGTTGAACAGGGTGCCCGAGATCACGCCACCCGCGCTCACATCGCTGCCCGGGTTGATAGAAGCGGCAACATCCTTCGAGTCGCTGTCGTTCCGGCCGGCCACCTTCCCTGAGCCGCCCGGGTATCCAGCGGCGCCGTTACCCGGACCCCACTCGTTCTGCCGAGCCAGGTGTGCGCCGAATGCGATCACAACATTCTTGGTGCCGCCGGCAACGGTATACGTCAGCACCAGCTGGCGCACGCCGGTCGTTGGCGTGGTGTAGGCGCTGGCACCGGTGATCGTCGCGTTCCACGCGCTGAAGTCGCCGCCGGGTTGGGCACTAGCCGGTACCGCCGACGCGGGTTGGGCCGGAATGGTGAAGGTGGATGCACTGCCCGAGCAACCCGAAATTCCCACGCATGGATTTACGCCGGACGTCACCGTGCGGTCATACGAGGTAAAAGAGTCGACGAAATGGCGGGAGCCATTACTGAAGTCCATCTTTAGCGCAACCGTGTGCGAGCCTGCGGCCTGCGAGTTGACAACAAACCGGTATGGGATCGAATCGCCCTCGTTCATATCGGCGTCGCCCACATTGAGAGTGCTCGATTGCCACGCGTTAATGAGGTTGCCCCAGTTGTACATCGTCGCTGTTGGGCCGGAAGCGGTGGCTGTGTACGGCCCGACGAAGGGGCCGCCGGACAACGCACCGCTAGTGCCGACCGGCACGACCTCGCTCGTGTCGGTGTCCGCCAGGGCACGGGCAACGTTGACTCGGCCGTTGCCGGTCTGCGACGCCGTACCGGCCGGGTCCGCGTTGCGGGCCAACCGGCCGACGATCGTGCCGTTCGATGCCGACGAGTCGTTCGCCTTCAGCAGCGCGGCAGTGCCGGCCACGATGGCCGCGGATGCCGACGTACCCGTGACGGACTTGGTGCCGCCGCCGACAGCGTCCGCAACGACGCCCACGCCAGGAGCGGCGAGGAACGTGTCCTGGCCGTAGTTGCTGCCCGACCACAGCGCATCGGAGGAGTCGGTCGCCGAGACGCCGACGACCTTGGCGTCACCGGCGGGGTAGGTGTTGGTAGACGAACCGCCGTTGCCGGTGGCCGCGACGACGACGGCGCCCTGTGACCACGCGTATTCGACCGCGTCCTGCAACGCCTGGCTGTAGCTCGGGTCGCTGAAGGCCATCAGGATGACGTCAGCGCCGTGGTCGGCCGCCCATGTGACACCAGCGACGACATCGCTGTCCTGGCCCTGTCCTGAGCTGTCCAACGCCTGGATCGGCATGACCTTTGCGCCGGCGTAGTCGACACCCGCGATGCCCGAACCGTTGTCGGTCGCAGCGGCCGCGATCGACGAGACCCACGTGCCGTGCCCGTTGGGGTCGGTCGTCGGGTCCGTCCCGAAGGCCGACCAGCCGTCCACGAGCCGGCCGGACAGATCCTCGTTCGAACCGTCGACGCCGGTGTCGACGACCGCGATCGTCGCGCTGCCAGAGGGGGTCACCGTGCCGTAGGCGGTGTCCCACCCGATCTGCGGCAACGCCCACTGGTCGGAGTACGACGGATCCGACGGGGAAGCGGCCGCCTTCCGGGAGTGGTCGAGCTCCGCATATGACACGGCCGAGTCGTGCTGGTATCGCGACAGCGCAGCACTCGCCTGCCCCGCCGGGACCTCGATGACATGCAGACGCAACTGCGCCACCGACCGGATGTCGCTGCCGCCATCACGCGCGACCGCCGCCTGCTGGGCTGCGCTCGAGAGGCCGCGTGCCGTCTGCACCAGGAGCCGCACGGTTGTCGGTTGCTGCGCAGAACCGCTAGGCGAGGGCGCACCGCCGGCCGCGTAGGCGACGCTGATCCCCGACGCAGCGCACATAGCGCCCGTCAGCGAAACCGCGACTGCACGCCGGAACAGATAGCGGCGGACGTACGACGTTGGCTTGCGGTGCTTCCCCGTGGACATAGCGGCGCCTTCGACTGGAGGTCGAGCGCCGGTTTCGCCACTGCTCCCCGCCGGGCCCCCTCGGCGACCATGTCGCCCGGCAGATCAAAGCTCGCTCGCGGCCCTCATCAGGCCGCATAGCCAGCATCAGGGACTAGTCCGTTTTACACAGTCCCCCAGGCGGCCCCACCGGATCGGCGTTCAGCCGACACGCGTTTGGCGATCCGCCCGATTCACAAAACTGAATCGACCTAGTACTATTGCACTAGTAAACGTCGCTGCTCGATATCTTGTCACGACCAATCGAGCCGATCGGTGCTCGTCGTGGTTGTCCTCGGCGCACCGTCCTCAGCGATGAGGCTTTTGCCCCCGCGCATGGCTAGCAAGTGGAAGGGCGCGTCGTCGTCGTACCGCACTTGCTTCTCCAGGTGGACGACGGTGCCGGCGCCGGGCTTGGAGCGGAAGTGGACGCGGTCGACGAGGGCGCGCATGAGCTGGATGCCGCGGCCGTCCTCGGCGGTCTCCTCCGCAGCTGTGTGGCCGTAGTCATCGCCGGAGAAGCCGCGGCCCGTGTCCACCACCTCGATCACGCAGGACTCGTCCGCGACGTCGGCGACGACCTCGTACTCCTCCCCGTTCGTCGCGTGATCGAGCACGTTGGTGCAGGCCTCCGACAGCGCGACGCCGATGTCGGTGCGGCAGTCGCCGGTGACGCCGAGGGTCCGCATCGACTGGTCCAGGACACGCCGCACCACCGGGACGCTCAGGGCGTCTCGGGGCAACTGCAGGGTGAAGCGCATCTCCACGGCGGCGATCCCTCCTCGACAGAGGGATACCCCGCCACCCCCGGCCGCTCACCCGCCGGCGCACGACAGGTGCAACCGACTTTGCCGGCGCGGCCCAGCAGGACTAGCGGGACTACTCGGCCACCCGCACCGCGAAATCCTCGATCACCGGGTTTGCCAGCAGCGTCGCCGCCACCTTCTCCGCCGTCGCCTCGGCGTCCGCCCCGTCGATCTCGAGCTCGAAGTGCTTGCCCTGCCGCACCGACGTCACCTGCGCGAAGCCCAGGCTCGGCAGCGCTCGCTGCACGGCCTGCCCCTGCGGATCGAGGATCTCGGGCTTGAGCATCACGTCGACGACGACCTTGGCCACGGCGTCACCCTATCGAGGCGGCACCCGCACTCAGGAGGCTTCGACCAGCCGCGGCGGCTGTTGCTGCGGCAGCAGCGGCTCGGGCCGCAACACGCAGCTCACCAGCGAGCCGGCCGCTCCCGACTCGACCGTCAGTCCCTCGGCCAGCGACCGCACCAGGAACAGCCCGCGCCCACCGAGCGCCTCCTCGTCCGGCAGATCGAGGCCGCGGCTCGCCAGCAGCGGGTCGCCCGGACCATCGTCCTCGACCTCGAGCCGCACCTCGCCCTCCGCGGCGAGCGCCCGCAGGGTCACCTCGCGCTGCCCGGCGCGTACGGCGTTGGCCAACAGCTCTGACGCGACCAGCGTCACGTCGTCCGGGCGGAACCCGAGCTCCACCGCCCAGGCGCCGAGCTCCCGTCGTACCGTCGCCGCCGACGCCGGCTCCGGGGCGAGCGTCCGGTGGAACTCGGCGCAGGCCGTGGCGCCGGTACGCCGCAGCACCAGCGCCAACGTGTCGTCGCGTCGCTGTGCCCCGGCCAGCATCCGGCGTACGAGTGCCGCCGGCAGCTCCTCCGTCGGCAGGCCGGCCACTGCGCCGGCGTAACGCACCAGGTGGTCCATGCCTTCGAGCAGGTTCTTGCCGGCCTCGACCAGTCCGTCGGTGTAGAGCAGCAACGTGTCGCCCGGGCTCAGCGTCAGCTCGGTGACGTCGTCGCTGCCCGCACCGGGCCAGCCGATCGCGCTGCCGGTGGCGGCGACTTCGGTGACCGAGCCGTCCGGGTGCAGCACCAGCGCCGGCGGGTGACCACCCGAGACGACCCGCAGCCGTCCGGTCTCCGGCGTGTAGCGAGCCACCACCGCAGTCGCGACGAGATCCGGGTCCTGCGTCGCGAGCAGCGCGTCGGCGCGCGCCACCACGTCACCGAGCGCGGTGCCTTCGCTCGCCACCACCCGCAGCGTGTGCACCACCGACAGCGCCGCCTTGGTCGCCGAGACCCCGTGACCCAGCACGTCGACGACGGCCAGGTGCAGGTCGCCGTCGGGCAGCAGCTGCCAGTCGTAGAGGTCACCACCGGTCGGGGCGCTGGCATCGGACGGCAGGTATTCGACCGCCAGCGCGCAGTGCTGCACGGCGGGTGCCGGCGGCACCACCGCCTGCTGGAGCTGCTCCACGACCGAGCGAGCGAGCTCCTGTTCCTCGGCGAGCCTTTCGAACTCCTGCCGCAGCGCCGCCATCTCCTCATCGGAGGTGACGTCGCGGGCGACCACCACCAGCAGCCGCGGCCGGCCGTCCTCGTCGTCGATGCGGCTGTAAGAGCACGACAGCCGGCGGCGGGTGCCGTCGAGGCCCGTGATCCGGAGCTCGGTCGGCATCGGTCCGTCGGAGGTCCAGCGCGTCGGGTCGAGCGGGTGACCCTTGAGCGACCGCGGCTGCAGCCGGAGCAGGGCGTTGACATGGCCGATCGCATCCGCCGCGCTGACACCGGTCATCTGCTCCAGCGCCCGGTTCCAGGACAGCGGCGTGCCGTCGGGAGCCAGCGACAGCATGCCGTCCGAGGTCGCGCCGATCACCTCGGCCAGCTTGCGCCGCTCGTCGAGCACGTCCGCGAGCAGCCGGCCCTTGGCGAACGTGCCGGCCGTCTCGCGCGCGAGCGCCTCGAGCACCGCCAGCTCACCGGTCGCGGAGCCTTCGACGCCGTCCTGGTCGAGCACGACCAGACAACCGGCCAGCCGCCCCTCGTCCAGCAACGGCGCAGACAGGCAGTCGCGCCAGCCCTGCGCGCGCAGCAGCTGCGCGAGCGGGTGGTGATCCCGCGGCTGCACGTGCAGGGGGCCGGGCAGCGCGGCCAACGCGCCTTCGACCGTGGCCTCGTCGCCGGACTGCTCGAGGATCGAATAACCCGGCTCGGCGGCGCTGTCCCAGCGGTGCACCTCCCGGCCGGAGTCGACCCGCAACACCAGGGCAGCGGCACGAGCGTCGAAGCAGGTGGCGACGGCGGCCAGGAACTCGCCGACGCCGTCGCGCGGATCGACCGGCGCCGCCAACGACTGCGCAGCGTGGTGCAGCCCGGCCAGCCGCTGCTGGTCGGCCCGGACGGCGGCGAAACCGCGATAGGCCAGGTGCAGCACCACCAGCGGGACGGCGAAGAGGAACGTCGCGCTCGGGTGCCCGGCGTACGCGACGACGTAGAGCAGACCGAACAGCACGTTCAGCGCCCAGCCGCCGAGCCACGCCACGAGGATCACGCGCTTCATCTCGCGGGCGAGCGCCACCGGGGAGCGCCCGCGGGCCAGCGCGAGCACGACGAGGAAGACGAGGATGTTGAGGGCGCCGACAGCGGTGACCGCGGCCAGCAACCGCAGCAGGTTGTGCGGGTTGATCGCCGGGTGCGCCGCCGGCAGCCCGATGACCAGCGCCCCGCAGGCGGCGGCCAGCGTCCACTGCGCGAGGTTGAACGCGTTCTTGACCGCGGCGCCGCGGCGGACCAGCGCACTGAGCAGCTGGCCACCCAGGACGACGCCGACGACCAGCAGGCCGGGGAAGGCGAACAGCAGCGGGGCGAGCACCGCTTCGACCAGGTTGGCCGCATCGACCTCGTTGCCGACCCGTACCCGCACCCGCAGCCGTTCGGCGGCGGCGAGCAGGCAGACGAACACCGGCAGCACCCACCACACCGACCGCGGCTGCGGCTGGCCCTGCTCGACGGCGAGAGCCGCGGTCGCGGCGGCGGCTGCCGTCGCCACCGTGGCGGTCCAGGCCCAGATGCGGGCGGTGCTGGTCATCGCGCGTGGTGGTGGGCTCGGTCAGCCCCAGGCGCCGTACGACGCGGAGCCGACGATCGGTGTCCCGTAGCTGGCGGACGGGTCGTCACTGCTCTCCCAGGACTGGCCCTCCCAGGACTGCCCCTCCCACGACTGGCCTTGGGCGCAGGCACCGGCGGTGGCGCCGTTGCGCGGGCAGGCGTTGGACGCCCAGCTGGTGGCCTCCCAGGACTGGCCGGCGAACTGGCTCGCGTACCAGCTGGACGCCGTCCACGCCCCTTGGGCGTATTGCTGTCCGAAGTAGATGCGCCCCTGCGCCGTTTGCTGGCCGGCCACGGCGCACTGCTGCGCCGTCGGCAGGGTGCACGAGGTGAACACCCGCAAGTCGTTGCGGCTGTTGTCGAGGGTGCCGCTGCCGTCGGAGAGCGCGCCGACGGCGCGGTTGGCCAGACCCGCCGGCGCGTTCACGGCGGCGAAGGCGTTGACGAGACCGGCGCCGACCGCGGACGGGTCGGACAGCGACACCTTCTGCGCGGTCGCGGTGAGGGCGAACTTCAACCGGTCGGGCCAGGTCGTCGGGTCGAAGCCGGGCTGCTGCGACCACTGGGACCACACGAGAGCGGCGACGCCGGAGGTGATGGCGGTGGACATCGACGTGCCGCTGCCGCGCCGGTAGGCGCCGTTGTAGTTGGGGCTCTGCAGGTCAGCTTCGGTGGGGATCTTGGAGATGGCGCTGCCGGGCGCCTGCAGCCCGATGATGTGCCCGCCGGGCGCGACCACGTCGGGCTTGGCCAGCCCGTCGGTGATCGTCGGGCCGCGGCTGGTGAAGTCGGGGGTGCGGTCGTCGGAGACGGCGGGAGTGCCGCGGTCGTCGGCCGCGCCGGCGGTGATGACCAGCGGGTCGTCGCCCGGCTTCATGATGGTGCCGGACTTCGGCCCGATGTTGCCGGCCGCCACCACGACAGCGAGCCCGGACTGCCACGCCCGCTCGACGGCACGGTTCAACGGGTCGACCGAGGCACTCGCGGCGCTGTCGGTGCCGAGCGACAGGTTGAGCACCGAGATGCCGTAGGTGTCCTTGAAGGACACGACCCACTGGATCGCCGCCAGCAGCTTCGTGACGTCGGACGAACCGTCCGCGCCCGCGATCTTGATGCTCACGATCCGCGCGCACGGCGCGACGCCGGCGAACATGCCGAGGGTCGTCGGGCAGCCGTCGGACCCCTGTGCGCTGCTGCCGCCGGACTGGGCGCCGTTGCCGGCGATGAGACCGGCCATGAACGTGCCGTGGCCATAGTTGTCGGCGCAGGTGGACTCGCCGGAGAAGTTGATGCAGTCGACGGGTGGGCCGAGCTGCGAGGTCGGGTTGGCCAGACCCGTCACCAGCCGGCCGGTCAGGTCCGGGCCGGGGGTGACACCGGTGTCGATCAGGGCGACGACGGCGCCCTTGCCGGTGTCGCCGGTGGTCGCGAGCGTGTCCGCCCCGACCTCGTGCCGGAACACCGACGGCGTGCCGGAGATCGTCGTGCCGTCGGCGGTGCCGCTGACGGCGACCGGCCGATCCGGCGTGACCGCGACGACCCCGGGCTGGGCCGCCAGTGCCGACCGGGCGTCGGCCGGGATGCGGGCGGCGACGCCGGAGACGATCGGCAGACCCGTGGAAGTGCGACCGCCGACGGCGGTGACCGCAGCGCGGGCGGCACTGACCGAGTCGGCCTGGACGATCACGCGGACGTCGTGAGCGGCGGCCACCGCTCCGGTGGCGCCGACGCCGGCAAGGGAAGCCCCGGCAGCGGCGAGCACGGCAATGGCGCGGGTGCGGGTGCTGAGCCGCATCAAACCCCCCTGAACGTGACGAGACCGCTCACTTCGACGCCGCGGCGGACTGGTCCTGCCCGCTTGCGCTGCGTCTTACGCTCGTGACAGATGGTAACGAAACGGACGTTACTACCCGAAAGTCAACCGCCGAACGGGTGACCTGTCAGCCGCTCGTAGGCCTCGACGTACTTTGCCCTGGTCCGCGTCACGATCTCCTCCGGCAACGCCGGCGGCGGCGAGCTGCGGTCCCAGCCCGACTCGTGCAGCAGCCAGTTGCGGACGAACTGCTTGTCGTACGACGGCTGCGCGCCGCCCGGAGCCCACCCGTCGGCCGGCCAGAACCGGGACGAGTCCGGGGTCAGCACCTCGTCGCCGAGGGTCAGCACGCCGTTGCGGTCGCGGCCGAACTCCAGCTTGGTGTCGGCGACGATCAGCCCGGCCGGCTCGGCGCGGTCAGCGGCTCGCGCATAGACCGCGAGCGTCAGCCGTTCCAGCTCGGCGGCCAGGTCTGCCCCCACCGTCGCCGCGACCTGCTCGCGGCTGATGTTCTCGTCGTGCTCGCCCAGCTCGGCCTTCGTCGCCGGGGTGAAGATCGCCCCGGGCAGCCGGTCACCGTCGCGCAGCCCGGTCGGCAGCGGATGCCCGCAGACCGCACCGGTGGCGGTGTAGTCGGCGTAGCCGCTGCCGGTGAGATAGCCCCGCGCCACGCACTCCACCGGCACCATGTCGAGGCGCCGGCACAGCATCGACCGGCCCCGCAACGCGTCGGCGTACGGCGCCAGCTCGACCGGGTAGTCCTCCACCCGCGCGGTCACCAGGTGGTTCGGCACGACGTCGGCCAGCTGCTCGAACCACCACAGCGTCAACGCCGTGAGGACCGCGCCCTTGTCCGGGATCTCCGTGGGCAGCACGTAGTCGAAGGCGGAGATGCGGTCGGTGGCCACCAGCAGCACCTGGTCGTCGCCGACCGCGAACAGCTCCCGGACCTTGCCGGAGTGCAGGTGCCGGTCGGCGAGCCCGGCCAGTGCTCCTCGACTCAACGCGGAGGTCATGACGCGCCGCTCACGTGAGGGTGCCAACGCGGTCGAAGACTCCGGCGAGACGCTCCAGATAACGCTCCGGCCGGCACACCTCGTCGAGCCGCGCCTCGTCCAGCGCCTGACCGGAGTCGGCGGCGTGCTTGCGCAACGTCTCCCGGAACGGCACGCCCGACCGCCAGGTCTCCATCGCCGCGGCCTGGGTGAGCGCGTAGGCCTCCTCGCGCGACAGCCCGCTTTCCACCAGCTCGAGGAGCACCGCACTGGAGTAGATGAGCCCGCCGGTGGCGTCGAGGTTCGCCCGCATCCGGTCGGCGTTGACGACCAGACCGTTGACCAACCGGGTGGTCAGGTGCAGCAGATAGTCGGTGCCGATCGCGGCGTCGGGCAACGCGATGCGTTCGACGGAGGAGTGGGAGATGTCCCGCTCGTGCCACAGCGGGATGCCCTCCATCACCGGCACGACCTGCGCGCGCACGATGCGGCTGATCCCGCAGATGCGCTCGCACAGGATCGGGTTGCGCTTGTGCGGCATGGCGCTGGAGCCCTTTTGCCCGGAGCCGAACGGCTCCTCCAGCTCGCGCACCTCGGTGCGTTGGCCGTGCCGCACCTCGAGCGCGATGGCCTCGCAGACGGTGGCGAGCACCGCCAACGCCGACACCCACTCGCTGACGCCGTCGCGCAGCACCACCTGGGTCGCGACGTCGGCGGGATGCAGACCGAGCTCGCGGGCGACGTGCTGCTCGATCGCCGGGTCGATGTTGCTGTAGGACCCGACCGCACCGGACACCTTCGCGACCGCGACGGCGTCCCGCGCGCGCACCAGCCGATCCCGCGACCGAGCCATCGCGAAGGCGAAGTCGGCGACCCGATGCCCCCACACGTCGGGCTCGGCGTGCACGCCGTGGGTGCGCCCGACGCGCAACGTGGCGCGATGGGCCAACGCGTGGTCGCGCAGCGACGCGACCAACGCGGTGGCGCGGTCGACGAGCAGGTCGGTCGACTCGACCAGCTGCAACGCGAGAGCCGTGTCGAGAAGGTCCGACGACGTCATGCCGTAGTGCACCCACGCCGCCGCCTCGCGCGGGGTGGTGTTGTCAGCCCACGCGGTGAGGAACGCGATGACGTCGTGCTGGGTCACCGCCTCGACGGCCGCCACGGCCTCGGGTGTGGGGGCGGTCGCGGCTCGCACCGGCTCGACCGCGTCCGCGGGCACCGTCCCGGCAGCGGCGTGCGCCTCGAGCACGATCGTCTCGACCCGGCACCACAACTCGTACTTGTGCGCCTCGCTCCAGACCCGACCCATCTCGGGCAACGTGTAGCGCTCGATCACTTAGGACTTCCTCGGCGTCGTCGTCATCAGGTCACTGCCGCCTGCTCGAAGGTCTCCTTGAACTGCGCCAGCTGCGTACGCAACGCAGGGTCACGCACCGCCAGGATCTGTACGGCGAGAACGGCCGCGTTCGTCGAGTGGTCCAGCCCCACCACGGCGACCGGGACGCCGGCGGACATCGACGTCATCGCCAGCAGCGAGTCCAGCCCGCTGACACCTCCGCCGCGCAGCGGCACACCGATCACCGGCAGCGTCACGTGTGAGGCGACGATGCCGGCGAGGCTGGCGTTGACCCCGCCGCCGGCCACGACGACTTCGACCCCACGCGGCTCCAGTTGGACACACCAGTCGAACAGCGCTCGCGGCGACCGGTGCGGGCTGATGACGGTCTCGTCGTAGGCGACACCGAACCGCGCGAGCATCCCGCCGACCCGGGCCATCGTCTCGTGCTCGGTCATCGAGCCGTAGATGACCGCGACCCGGGTCTGGTCGCTCATCGCAAAGCCTCCGCCGCGGTGAGCGCGATGTCCGTGCGGTGGTGCGCACCGTCGAGCTGGATCCGGTCGACGGCCGCGTAGGCAGCCGCGCGTGCTGCCGGGAGATCGGGTGCGGCTGCCGTCACCGCCAGCACCCGCCCCCCGGTGGCGATCAGCCGGTCCGTGTCGTCGCGGCCGGTGCCGGCATGGATGACGGTGACGCCGTCGACGTGGTTGGCGTCGTCGACGCCGGTGATGGTGCCACCGGGGCGGGGGGCGGTGGGGTAGCCGGCGCTCGCGATGACCACGGTGACGGCCGCGCCGTCCCGCCAGCGCAGAGGTGGGTGCTCGGCCAGCGTGCCGGTCGCGGCGGCGTGCAGCAGCCCGGCGAGCGGGGTGTCCAGCAGGGGCAGCACGACCTGGGTCTCCGGGTCGCCGAACCGGGCGTTGAACTCGATGACCATCGGCCCGGACGGGGTCAGCGCCAGGCCGACGTACAGCAGCCCGGAGAACGGGGTGCCGCGCGCCGCCATCTCGTCGACCACTGGCTGCGCGACCGTCTTGACCACCTCGTCGGCGAGTCCGGGCGGAGCCCACGGCAGCGGTGCGTAAGCCCCCATGCCGCCGGTGTTGGGGCCGGTGTCGCCGTCGCCCACCCGCTTGAAGTCCTGCGCCGGCAGCAACGGCACGACCGTCGTGCCGTCGGTGACGCAGAACAGCGACGCCTCCGGGCCGGCGAGGTAGTCCTCGACGACGACCCGGTGCCCGGCGGCGTGCGCCTCGGCCTCGGCGCGGTCGGTGGTGACGATCACGCCCTTGCCGGCGGCGAGCTCGTCGTGCTTGACGACGTACGGCGGGCTCACGGCGTCGAGGGCCGCGGCGACCTCGGCGGCGGTGGTGCAGGTCCAGTGCCGGGCGGTCGGGACACCGGCGGCGTGCATCACGTCCTTGGCGAACGCCTTGCTGCCCTCGAGCTGCGCGGCGGCGGCACTGGAGCCGAACACGACGAAGCCGGCAGCGCGCAGGTCGTCCGCAGCGCCGGCGACGAGCGGCGCCTCCGGACCGATCACGACCAGATCGGCCGCAGCGGCTCGCGCGGCACCCACCGGGTCGGGCTCCGGCACCAGGGTCGCAACGGCGCCGATGCCCGGGTTGCCGGGAGCAGCGAACAGGGCCGACACCTGCGGGTCGCGCGCGAGCGCGAGGCACAACGCGTGCTCACGGCCGCCACCGCCGATGACCAGGACGCGCACGAGGTCAGCCTTTCACGACGCGCGCCTGCAGGCCCGCCTTCACCTGCGGCCACTCCTCCACGGTCACGCTGAACACGACGGTGTCGCGCCAGGTGCCGTCGCCGCGCTTCATGTGCCGGCGGAGCACACCCTCACGGGTCGCTCCGAGCTTGGCGATCGCGGCCTGGGACCGCTGGTTGATCAGGTCGGTCTGGATCTTCACCCGGCCGAACCCGCAGTCCTCGAAGGCGTGCGTCATCAGCAGCAGCTTGCACTCGGGGTTGACCGTGGTGCCCCACACGTCCGGGCGATAGGCGGTCCATCCCAGGTGCACCCGCTCGTGGGTGATGTCGGCGTCGCCGAGGCTGGTGGTGCCGACGATCTCCCCGCCGTCGAGCAACCGGACGGTGAACATCGCCCGCCCGTCGCGACGCGCGGCCGCCATCCGGTCCCGCCACCCCTGCGGGCCGTCTGGTCGGGCGGCGGAACCGCCGCTGTAGCCAGCGGCCCACACCTCGTCGTAGTCCAGCGCGCGGAACAGGCCATCGACGTCGTCGTCGAGTGACGGCGTGAGGCGGACGACCCGGCCAGAGAGGACGACGCCGCCGGGCCAGCGCGGACCGCCGCTCACGCGAGCGGGCGCACGACGATCGACTCGTCGCGGCCCGGACCGACACCGATGACCGAGATCGGTGCGGAGGTCATCGCCTCGAGGGCCTCGACATAGCCGCGGGCGTTCTTCGGCAGGTCCTCCAACGTCCGCGCGGCGGAGATGTCCTCGTCCCATCCGGGCAACTCTTCGTAGATGGGGACCGCGTGGTGGAACTCGGTCTGGGTCATCGGCATCTCGTCGTACACGCGGTCGCCGACGCGGTAACCGACGCAGACCGGGATCCGCTCGAAGCCGGTCAGCACGTCGAGCTTGGTGAGCACGAAGTCGGTGACACCGTTGATCCGCGCGGCATAGCGGGCGATGACCGCGTCGTACCAACCGCAGCGGCGCGGTCGGCCGGTGGTGGTGCCGAACTCCACCCCCTGCGCGCGCAACCGCTCGCCGTCCGCGTCGAGCAGCTCGGTCGGGAACGGTCCGGAGCCGACCCGGGTGGTGTAGGCCTTCACGATCGCGACGACGCGGTCGATGCGGGTCGGCGGGATGCCCGAACCGGTGCAGGCGCCGCCGGCGGTCGGGTTGGACGAGGTGACGAACGGATACGTCCCGTGGTCGACGTCCAGCATCGTCGCCTGACCACCCTCGAGCAACACGGTGCTGCCCGCGTCGAGGGCCTGCGCCAGCAGCAGCGAGGTGTCCGCCACCATCGGGCGCAACCGATCGGCATGTGCGAGCAGGTCGTCGACGACGGCCTCGACCGAGATCGCCTTGCGGTTGTAGACCTTCACGAGCAGCTGGTTCTTCTGCTCGAGCGCCCCCTCGACCTTCTGCCGCAGGATCTTCTCGTCGAACAGGTCCTGCGCGCGCACACCGATCCGCGACATCTTGTCGGCGTAGGTCGGCCCGATGCCACGGCCGGTGGTGCCGATCTTGGCGTTGCCGAGGAAGCGCTCGCTGACCTTGTCGATCTGAGCGTGGTACGACGTGATGACGTGCGCGTTGGCAGAGACGACGAGCTTCGACGTGTCCACCCCGCGCGCGTTGATGGCATCGATCTCGCCGAACAGCACGCCCAGGTCGACGACGACCCCGTTGCCGATGACCGGCGTGACGCCCGGGCTCAGCACCCCGGACGGCAGCAGGTGCAACGCGTATTTCTCCCCGCCGACGACGATCGTGTGGCCGGCGTTGTTCCCGCCGTTGTATTTGACGACGTAGTCGACGCGGTCGCCGAGCAGGTCGGTGGCCTTGCCCTTGCCCTCGTCACCCCACTGGGCGCCGAGCAGCACGATCGCCGGCATGGCGGACGTTCCTTTCGGACGAGGGCGCGGGGCCCTCGACAGCCGAAGGCGCTGTGCCCCAAAAGCCGAAGGCTCCGCGCAAGGAGCGACGGAGCCTCTTGCGGAGAAAGGCTAGCCGATCCGGCCGGGCAGCGCAGCCCGCGGCGGGCGGTTGCGCGTCAGCGCATCTTCTGGCCGGTGCTCTTCAGGTCCTGGCACGCCTGCACGACCCGCTCAGCCATGCCGGCCTCGGCCGCCTTGCCGTAGGAGCGCGGGTCATACATCTTCTTGTTGCCGACCTCACCGTCGACCTTCAGGACGCCGGCGTAGTTGGTGAACATGTGATCGGCGACCGGGCGGGTGAAGGCGTACTGCGTGTCCGTGTCGACGTTCATCTTCACGACGCCGTAGCCGAGCGTCTCGTGGATCTCCTCCAGCGCCGATCCGCTGCCGCCGTGGAAGACCAAGTCGAACGGGTTGGTGCGACCGAGCTTCTTGCCGACGTGCTCCTGGCCTTCCTTGAGGATCGACGGCTTCAGCTTCACCGCGCCGGGCTTGTAGACGCCGTGGACGTTGCCGAACACGGCAGCGAGCAGGTAGCGGCCGCGTTCGCCGGGAGCGCCGAGCACGTCGGCCACCCGCTCCATGTCCTTGGGTGAGGTGTAGAGCTTCTCGTTCATCTCGTTGGAGATGCCGTCCTCCTCGCCACCGACGACGCCGATCTCCAGCTCCAGGATCGTGTGGGCTTCGATCGACATCGCGAACAGCTCGTCGGCGGTCTTGAGGTTGTCGTCGAGGTCGATGCCCGACCCGTCCCACATGTGGGACTGGAAGATCGGCTCCTCACCGCTGCGCACCCGCTCGATGGACAGCTGCAGCAATGGGCGCATGTAACCGTCGAGCTTCTCCGGCGGGCAGTGGTCGGTGTGCAGCGCCACGTTGACCGGGTAGTTCTTCGCCACCACACGGGCGAAATCGGCCAGCGCCACCGCACCGTCGACCATGTTCTTCACGGTCGCGCCGGACAAGAACTCGGCGCCGCCCCACGAGACCTGCACGATGCCGTCGCTCTCCGCCTCGGCAAAGCCGCGCAACGCCGCGTTGAGTGTCTGCGACGAGGTCACGTTGATCGCGGGATAGGCGAAGCCGCCGGCCTTCGCCCGGTCGAGCATCTCGGCGTAAACCTCGGGGCTGGCGATCGGCATGGCAGCGACTCCTTCGGCGCACTCATCCGCAGTTCAGGTCTCGGTGGCAGTATGCCCGTCGTGCCCGGTGCCCTCTCTCCCCAGCATCTGCTCGACGTGTTCGGCGTGCTGGGGGTGCTGCTCATCCTGTTCGCGGAGACGGGCATCCTGCTCGGCGTCGTGCTGCCGGGCGACTCCCTGCTGTTCGTCGCGGGCTATGCGACCGTGCGCAACAACTCCCTGCCTGGCTCGCTGCACCTGCCCCTCGGCTGGCTGCTGCTCGCCGCCGCGGTCGGCGCGATCGCCGGCGCGCAGACCGGCTTCGAGCTCGGGCGCCGCGCCGGCCCGGCGCTGTTCCGCCGGCGGGAGTCGCGGTTGTTCCGGCAGGAGTACGTCGACAAGACCCGCGGCGTGCTCGAGCAGTTCGGCTCCGGTCGCGCCGTCGTCATCGCCCGCTTCGTACCGATCGTCCGCACGTTCCTCAACCCGCTGGTCGGCATCGTCGGCATGTCCGGACGCCGGTTCTTCGTGTGGAACATCGTCGGTGGGCTGCTCTGGACGGTGGGGCTGATCCTGCTCGGACACGGCGTGGGTCAGATCGGCGTGGTACGGCGGCACATCGAGCTGCTCGTGCTGGGTGTGGTCGTGCTGTCGGTGGTGCCGATCCTGTTCGAGATGAGCCGACGTGGCGTGAGCGCGCGACGGGCCCGCCGTACCGACGCCTTGGAAAGCGACTAGGGCGTGTCGCCGCGACCACTGAGCTGGTCGCACTCATGATCGACACATGGCGGCAGCCTCTGCGTTGCGCGACGAGCTCACCCGGCAACGACTGACCCGCGCCGGGGCGCACCTGCCCGGTCTCGAGGTACTCGCGTTCACGCCGGACTGGTGGGACGGGCAGGCGCACACGCCTTGCCTGGTCATCCGGGGCGGCCGGTTGTCGCGCCGGCAGCGGATCGTCGAAACCGGCGGGGAGTGCGTGATCGTGCCGTTCGACCGGCGGCACGCCGAACGACAGCTGGCTCGGCGGCGCCAACCAGGGCGGCCGGAGCTCACCGTGCCGGCGCAGCGGCCGGCCGAGCCTGTCGTCGTGGACGCCTACGTCGACGTGGTGCGCTGCACCGGACGCGCCTGCGGCGCCTTGCTGCCGGTCGACTACGAGGGCGCTTGCCCGGTCTGTGGTGTCGAGTCGGACTGGTGGGTCGACTCGCTCTGAGCCGGCGTCGGTTGCCCCGGCACCAGCGAGGAGAAGTCGACGCTGACGGGTGCCCGCACCTCGGGCTCCTCGACCTCGAAATAGTCGGCCTTCGTGAAGTGGAACCAGCCCGCGATCAGCGATGACGGGAATGCCTCGACGCGGGTGTTCAGAGCCCGCACGTTGCCGTTGTAGAACCGGCGACCGGCCGCGATGCGGTCCTCCGTCTCGGCCAGCTGTTGCTGCAGAGCCAGGAAGTTCTGGGAGCTCTTGAGGTCCGGATAGTTCTCCGCGACCGCGAACAAACCGCCGAGAGCACGCCCGAGGACACTCTCAGCCTGCGCCTGAGCGGCGACGCCCCCGCCCGTCGCCTGCAGCGCCGTCACGGCCTGCGCCCGTGCCTCGGTCACGGCGGTGAGCACACCGCGCTCTTGAGCGGCGTAGCCCTTCACGGTCTCCACCAGGTTGGGGATCAGGTCGTGCCGACGGCGTAGTTCGACGTCGATCTGTCGCCACGACTCCTGGACGAGGTTGCGTTGGCGGACGAAGCGGTTGTAGGACACGACGATCGCGAGAACGAGCAGCACGACGACCGCGATCAGGATCCAGAGTCCGGTCACGAGTGGTCCTTCCAGACGAACGACGGGATGCCGGTGGCGACCCGTTGCAACGTCGATGACATGGCGACAGCCACAGCGGGGGTCATCTCGCCGTTCTGCCAACCGATGATGTCGGCACCTTCGATCCGCCAGCTGAAGTCGCGGCGGGTGAGCAGAAACTCCATCGTGCGTGGCGTGAGCACGTCGCTGGCGAACTTGCGGTCGGTGGCGTGCACGCGGAACGCGCGGTTGAACTCCTCGCTCTCCAGCTCGACGTCGTCCAGTCCAATGGCGTTGCCGATGCGGGTGAGGAGATTTTCCGGGGTGACCTGCAAGGTCGGCAGGTAGCCCGGCAGCTGCAGGGCGGCGACGGCGAACCGGTGTGTCGTCGTGGTCCGGCTGCCCCGGCCGTCGGAGCTGTGCGTCTCGAAGCTGTAGTCGAACGCGGTCAGCGGGAAGTCAGCGAGTCGGCCGGTGACCACGTTCCGCGCCCGGCGATGGTCACCCTGGTCGAACGGCGCGCCCTGCCAGCGCTCGCACCAGCTGTCGTCCTCGACGGAGAAGGTGTAGCCGCTGTTGGTGGCCCAGACGAACAACAGGTCGCGTCGCTGTCGTTCCTTCTTCCAGTTGCGATAGGCAAGCAGGGCGATCGCCGCCGCAGCAGCGACCACCAGCAGGAAGAACGACGACCCCCTCACGGGGCGGAGAGTACGCGTCCGGCGGTGCGGAGCCTGGGATTACGTGAGGCCGAGATCGGCGAGGGAGAAGGCGGCGCGATAGCCCAGCCCGGCGGCGGCGACGGCGTCGGCAGCCCCGCGCTCGACGATGACGGCCACGCCCACCACCTCGGCGCCGGCCTCGCGTAACGCCTCGACGGCGGTCAGCACGGATCCGCCGGTGGTCGAGGTGTCTTCCACCGCGAGCACCCGCCGCCCGGCAACATCCGGGCCTTCGATGCGGCGCTGCAGGCCGTGGGCCTTGCCCTCCTTGCGGACGACGAAGGCGTCGAGCTTGCGACCCTGCACAGCAGCGGCGTGCAGCATCGCCGTCGCCACCGGATCGGCGCCGAGTGTGAGCCCGCCGACAGCGTCGTAGTCCCAGTCCTTGGTGACGTCGAGCATGACCCGCCCGACGAGCGGCGCGGCGTTGCTCGCCAACGTCACCCGACGCAGGTCGACGTAGTAGTCGGCTTCCTTGCCGGAGGAGAGGGTGACCTTGCCATGGACGACCGCGTCGTCCTTGATGCGCTGCAGCAGCTCGTCCCGGTCGCTCACGGCTGCGACCCTATCCGCGGCCACCCTGCGTCGGTCCGCCCCCGGCCGGCCGGGGGCGCAAGGCGGTCAGCTTCTCCGGATTGGAGACCACCCGGATGCCGACGATGCGGCCGTCGCGGACGTCGAGGGCCATCGCCATGATCGGCTCGTCGGCGTCGAGGAGGACCTGCCCCGGTTGCCCGTTGACCACCGCGTCCCGCGCCACGGCCGTCGGCGGCAGCGTCGGCGTCACGGCCACCAGGAACCGGGCGATCTTGGCCGCCCCGACGATCGGCCGCCGTGCGGCCCGCACGACACCGCCGCCGTCGGTCCACAAGGTGGCGTCCTCCGTGAGGAGGGCGACGACGCCGGCGGCATCGCCGCTCACGCAGGCCGCGGTGAACCGGCGCGCCAGCTCCGCGCCTTGGTGGCGGTCGGCGTCGTAGCGTTGCCGGCGGTCCTCGACGTGCCGCCGGGCCCGGGTGACCAGCTGCCGGCAGGCCGCGGGCGCCTTGTCGAGCATCGCGGCGATGTCCTCGTAGTCGTAGCCGAACACCTCACGCAACAGGAACGCCGCGCGCTCAGCCGGCGATAGGGACTCGAGCAGCACCAGGAACGCCATCGACAGCGTGTCGGACAGTTCGGCCGCCCGAGCCGGATCCGCATCGTCGACGAGCAGCGGCTCGGGCAGCCACGGACCGACATAGGTCTCGCGCCGCGCCCGCGCGGAACGCAAAGCGTCGAGCGACAGCCGGACGATGACCGTCGTGAGAAAGGCTTCCGGGACGCGGACCTCCTCGCGCTCGGTGGCCTGCCAGCGCAGGAACGCCTCCTGCACGACGTCCTCGGCGTCGGCGACGCTGCCGAGCATCCGGTAGGCGACGCCGAACAACTTCGGCTTGAGCGCGAGAAACTCCTCGAGGGCGTCCGTGGTCATGACGGCGCGGTCGCCGGGATCTCGCACCGGTCCGAGAAGCCTTCGCTCGTCAGCCCCAGCCCGGCGTTGAACCGCGAGCGGTAGTTCTCCAGCGCGATCCACCCGGTCAGTTCGACGAGCTGCTCGTCGCTGAGGTGAGTGCGCAACCGGTCGACCAGCTCGGCCGACACCCCTGCCGGCGTCGCGTTGAGCACCTCGGCATATTCCAACACCAACCGCTCGCGCTCGTCATAGACGTCGCTGTCCCGCCACCGTTGCACGTCGCGAACCTTCCGCGGATCCACCCCGGCCTGAACGCTCTCGTAGAACCCGTAGTCGATGCACCACGAGCAGCCGATGGCCGCCGAGGTGGCCTGCAGTGCCAGCCACCGCAGGTGCTCGTCGAGCGCCTTCCACCGTCGCTCCACGGCCATCTCCAGGGCGCCGGACGCCAGCAGCACACCCGTGTGGTGCGCCTGAGCCTGCACGGGTTCGACCACGTGCCCGAACACCTTGCGGGAGTAGCGCCAGGCATAGCGACGCAACAACCCGCGCGGTGAGTCGATGAGCGGCAGATGCGCCACCGTCGTCTCCTCTCGTCGTCTCCTCACCGGTGAGACGAGACAGTCACCGCGGCTGTGACAACCCGGTCCGGACGCTCCGGGGCGACCGCGTCGGCGCTCGTCAGGCCGGCGTGGGCGTGCGCGTCGCTACGGTCAGGCCGGACCTGTCGTCCGTGACGTCGACGACGACGGTGTCACCGTCACGCACCTCGCCGGACAGCAGCGCCCGCGCGAGCCGGTCGCCGATCGCGGTCTGGACGAGCCGACGCAATGGCCGGGCACCGTAGACGGGGTCGAAGCCGTTGAGGGCTAGCCACTCGCGCGCTCCGTCGGTCACCTGCAGGTCGAGCCTGCGGTCGGTCAGCCGGGCCTGCAGCCGGGCGACCTGGATGTCGACGATCGACGTCAGCTGCTCGGTGGCGAGCGAGTGGAACACGACGATGTCGTCGAGCCGGTTGATGAACTCCGGCTTGAAGTGCTCGCGCGCCGCTCGCAGTGCCGCTTCCTTCTTCTGCTCCTCCGACAAACCGGCGTCGTTGATGAACACCGAGCCGATGTTGGACGTGAGGATGAGGATGGTGTTGCGGAAATCGACCGTGCGGCCCTGCCCGTCGGTGAGCCGCCCGTCGTCGAGCACCTGCAACAACACGTCGAAGACATCCGGGTGCGCCTTCTCGACCTCGTCGAGCAGCACCACCGTGTAGGGCCGGCGCCGCACCGCCTCGGTCAGCTGACCGCCCTCGTCGTAACCGACGTAACCTGGCGGTGCACCGACCAGCCGGGCGACGCTGTGCTTCTCGCCGTACTCGCTCATGTCGATGCGCACCATGGCGCGCTCGTCGTCGAACAGGTACGCCGCCAGCGTCTTGGCCAGCTCGGTCTTGCCGACACCGGTCGGGCCGAGGAACAGGAACGAGCCGGTCGGTCGGTCCGGGTCGCTGATGCCGGAGCGGGCCCGGCGCACCGCGTCGGAGACGATCCGAACCGCTTCGTCCTGGCCCACGACGCGACGGGTGAGCTCGTCCTCCATCCGCAGTAGCTTTGCAGTTTCACCTTCGAGCAGTCGACCGGCGGGGATGCCGGTCCAGGACGCGACCACCTCGGCGATGTCGTCCGGACCTACCTCCTCCTTCACCATCGGCTCGGTCAGCTCGTCTTGCTCGCCTTGGGCGGCGGCGGCCAGCTCGCGTTCAGCCGCCGGGATGTCGGCGTATTGCAAGCGGGACGCTGCTTCCAGATCACCGTCGCGCTGCGCGCGCTCCATCTGCGTCCGCAGGTCGTCGAGCCGTTGCTTGAGCTCGCCGACACGGTTGAGCCCGCTCTTCTCCCGCTCCCAGCGCGCGTTCAACGCGGCCAGCTGCTCGCCCTTGTCGGCCAGCTCGGCCCGCAGCCGCTCCAGCCGTTCCACGGAGGCCGGGTCGGACTCCTGCGCCAGCGCGAGCTCTTCCATCTTGAGCCGGTCGACCGCGCGCTGCAGCTCGTCGATCTCCACCGGGCGCGAGTCGATCTCCATCCGCAACCGGGACGCCGCTTCGTCGACGAGGTCGATCGCCTTGTCCGGCAGGAACCGGGAGGTGATGTAGCGATTGGACAACGTCGCGGCGGCGACCAGGGCGGCATCGGCGATCTCCACCTTGTGGTGCGCTTCGTAGCGGCCCTTGAGCCCGCGCAGGATCGCAATCGTGTCCTCCACCGACGGCTCGCCGACCAGCACCGGCTGGAACCGCCGCTCCAGCGCCGGGTCGGACTCGATGTGCTCGCGGAACTCGTCCAGCGTGGTCGCGCCGATCATCCGCAGCTCACCACGCGCGAGCATCGGCTTGAGCATGTTGCCGGCGTCCATCGCACCCTCGCCGGTCGCACCGGCGCCGACGATCGTGTGCATCTCGTCGATGAAGGTGACGACCTCGCCCTCGCTGTCGCGGATCTCTTCGAGGACGGCCTTGAGCCGCTCCTCGAACTCACCGCGATATTTCGCACCGGCGACCATCGCCGCCAAGTCGAGCGCGACCAACCGCTTGCCCCGCAACGACTCGGGCACGTCACCGGCGACCATGCGCTGAGCCAGACCTTCGACGACCGCGGTCTTGCCGACGCCGGGTTCGCCGATCAGCACCGGGTTGTTCTTGGTCCGACGAGACAGCACCTGCACCACGCGACGGATCTCGGTGTCGCGGCCGATGACCGGGTCGAGCTTGCCGTCCCGGGCGCGGGCGGTCAGGTCGACGCCGTACTTCTCCAGGGCCTGGTAGGTCGACTCCGGGTCCTCGCTCGTGACCCGCCGATGCCCCCGCACCTGCTCGAATGCGGCGAGGATCGCCTCCGGCTCGGGCAACCACCCGGTGACCGGCGAGCCGCCGGCCTGGGCGAGGCCGACGAGCAGGTGCTCGGTGGAGACATAGTCGTCGCCGAGCGACTGCGCGGCCCCGGCGGCGGCATTGACAACCGCCATGGCGGCGCGGGACAGGCCGGGCGCGGCGACGGTGGCGCCGGTCGCGGACGGCAACCGGCCGACGTAGCCGGACGCCTCCTGCGCGAGGGCTGCGGGATCGGTGCCGGCAGCCTGCAGCAACGGTCGGGCGATGCCGTCGGTCTGGGCGAGAAGTGCGACCAGGAGGTGCACCGGCTCGACGTGCGGGTGGCCGGCCGACGCCGCCGACTGCACGGCGCTCGAGAGTGCCTCCTGGCTCTTGGTCGTGAGTTTGTATTCAGCCATCAGTTCCTCAGAAACATGTGAAAGGTGTCAGGAGTCACGGGGTGGGGGTTGCGGGTGCCAGCGGATGACCTCGGTGCGGGTCAGCGGCACCAGGTCACGCCGGTAGGAGGCGTGCACCTGCTGTTCCCGCCGGGTCATCTCCGCGGCCGCGGCTTCGAGCTCGGCCTGCAACTCGACGACTCGGGCGCGCAACGCGTCGACGTGGGTCTGCAGCTCGAGGATGCGCTTGATGCCGGCGAGGTTGATGCCCTCGTCCTGGCTCATGCGCTGCACCTCGCGAAGCAGCACGATGTCGCGCGCGGAGTAGCGCCGGCCGCGACCCGAGGTGCGGCCGGGGGAGACGAGCCCGAGCCGGTCGTATTGCCGCAGCGTCTGCGGGTGCATCCCGGCCAGCGTCGCCGCCACCGAGATGACGAAGACCGGCGCGTCGTCGGGGAACCCGGTGTCGAACGCCTGCCGGTTGACGTGGTGGTCACTCATGGCCGGCCGCCATCGCGGTCAGATGGGCTCGAGGGTCGTCGGGCTGCGCTTCGGCGTACGACGTCAGCGCGTCCTTTGCCGCGTCGGAGAGCTGCTGCGGCACCGCGACCTCGACGGTGACGAGCAGGTCGCCACGACTCCCGTCGCGCTTGTGCGCGCCCTTGCCGCGAACTCGCAGGGTGCGGCCGTTGGTCGTGCCGGCCGGGATCTTGACGGTGACCGGCGGCCCGTCGAGTGTCGGCACCTTGACGGTCGCGCCGAGGGCGGCCTCGGGGAACGTCACCGGAAGCGTCAGCGTGAGGTTGTCGCCCTTGCGGCCGAACACCTCGTGCGACCGGACGTGCACGAGCACGACGACGTCGCCGGCTGGGCCGCCGCGGTCGCCGGGCTCACCCTTGCCCTTCAGTCGGATCCGTTGCCCGTCGCGCACCCCGGCCGGGATCCGCGCTCGCAACGTCCGGGTGGACAGCGCCTGCCCGGTGCCGGCGCACGTCGGACACGGGTCGTCGACGACGAGGCCACGACCGCGGCACTCCCGGCACGGCTCGGCGAAGGCGAACCCGCCGGCGTTGCGGCTGGACATGCCGGTGCCGCTGCAACGCGGACACACATGCGTCTGCGTTCCCGGCCTGGCACCGCTGCCGTGACAGGTCGGACAGCTCCCGGCGCCGGTCAGCTGGATCGGCACCGTGACGCCGCTCAACGCGTCGGTGAACGACAGCGTCACCTCCGCCTCGACGTCCTGGCCTCGACGCGGAGTGGCGCCGCCGCCGCGGCCACCTCGGAAGATCGAGGTGAAGATGTCGCCGATGCCGCCCCCGCCGGCCGCACCACCGAACAGGTCCGACAGGTCGAACGGCACCCCACCCGTGCCGCCACCGGCGCCGCCGCCCGGCATGCGGAATCCGCCAGCTCCGAAGAGCGTGCGCGCCTCGTCGTACTCCTTGCGCTTGCTCTCGTCGGAGAGCACGTCGTAGGCCTCGGAGATCTCCTTGAACTTCTCCTCGGCTTTGGCGTCGCCGGCGTTGGCGTCGGGGTGAAACGTGCGCGCCAGCTTGCGGTAGGCCTTCTTGATGTCCGCCTGGCTGGCGTCCTTCGGGACGCCGAGGGCGGCGTAGTAGTCCTTCTCCAGATAGTCACGCGTGCTCATCGGCGTCCCTCCTCCCGATCACTCGTCGCCGGTCACCCCGGCGTCGTCCGTCGCAGGTTGGGCGGGTGCGGCACCGGACGGCTCCAGCACCGCGACCCGGGCCGGCCGCAGGATGCGCTCACCGACGCGGTAGCCGGGCTGGTAGATCTCGGCGCAGCTCGGCTCCTGCACGTCCTCGGACAGGCCATGGGTCAGTGCCTCGTGCACGGTCGGGTCGAAGGGCTCTCCGGCCGCACCGAAGCGCTGCAACCCGAGCTTGGTCAGCGTCGTCTCGAGCCCGTCCGCGACGAGCTTGAAGCCGCCCTCGACCTCGCCGTGCGCGCGGGCCCGGTCCAGGTCGTCGAGCACCGGCAGCAGACCGATCAGCACCGACGCCAGCGCCTGCTCGGCGACGGCCTGCCGGTCTCGCTCGACCCGCTTGCGGTAGTTCGCGAACTCGGCCTGCACGCGCTGCAGGTCCGCGGTCCGCTCGGCGAGCTGGGTCTCCAGCTCCGTCACCGGCTCGGCGGCGGCAGGCTCGGCGCCTGCCGCCCCCTCACCCGGCCCGTCGGCTCCCGGCCGGACCTCACCGGTCTGCGGGTCGATGCGGCGCTTGTCGCGGATGACCGGGCCCTCCTCGAAAGGAGCTTCGGTCACGCCTGACCACCGTCCTCGTCGACGATCTCGGCGTCGACGACCTCGTCCTCGCCGGAGCCGGTGCCGGCAGCACCACCGGCCGCGCCGGCGTCGGTCGCGCCCGGGTTGGCGGCGTACATCGCCTGACCCATCTTCTGGCTGACAGTGCCGAGCGTCTCGACACTGCGCTTGATGGCGTCCACGTCGTCGGCCTCGAGGGCCTTCTTGACGTCGGCGACTGCGCTCTGCACCTCGGTCTTGACGTCGTCCGGCACCTTGTCACCGTTCTCGGACAAGAACTTCTCGGTGGAGTAGACGAGCGTCTCCGCCTGGTTGCGAGCCTCGGCCGACTCGCGGCGCTTGCGGTCCTCCTCGGCGTACTGCTCGGCCTCGCGCATCATCCGTTCGATGTCGTCCTTCGGCAGTGCCGAGCCGCCGGTGATCGTCATCGACTGCTCCTTGCCGGTGCCGAGATCCTTGGCGGACACGTGCACGATGCCGTTGGCGTCGATGTCGAACGTCACCTCGATCTGCGGCACGCCCCGCGGCGCCGGCGGCAGCCCGGTCAGCTCGAACATGCCGAGCTTCTTGTTGTAGGCCGCGATCTCACGCTCGCCCTGGAACACCTGGATCTGCACCGACGGCTGGTTGTCGTCCGCGGTCGTGAAGATCTCGCTGCGCTTGGTCGGGATCGTCGTGTTGCGCTCGATGAGCTTGGTGAAGATGCCGCCCTTGGTCTCGATGCCGAGCGACAGCGGTGTGACGTCGAGGAGCAGGACGTCTTTGACCTCGCCCTTGAGCACGCCGGCCTGCAGCGCGGCGCCGACCGCGACGACCTCGTCCGGGTTGACGCCCTTGTTGGGCTCGCGCCCGCCGGTGAGCTCCTTGACGACGTCGATGACCGCGGGCATGCGGGTCGAGCCGCCGACGAGCACGACGTGGTGGATGTCGCTGACCGAGATGCCGGCGTCCTTGATGGCCTGCTGGAACGGGCCCTTGGTCCGGTCGAGCAGGTCGGAGGTCATCCGCTGGAACTCGGCGCGGCTGAGCTTCTCCTCCAGGTGCAGCGGGCCCTCGGCGCTGGCGGTGATGTAGGGCAGGTTGATCGTGGTCTCGCCGGACGACGACAGCTCGATCTTGGCCTTCTCGGCGGCTTCACGCAGCCGCTGCATCGCCATCTTGTCCTTCGACAGGTCGATGCCGTGGCCGTTCTTGAACTTCTCGACCAGCCAGTCGACGACCCGCTGGTCCCAGTCGTCGCCGCCCAGGTGGTTGTCACCGCTGGTGGCCTTGACCTCGATGACGCCGTCGCCGATCTCGAGCAGCGACACGTCGAAGGTGCCACCACCGAGGTCGAAGACGAGGATGGTCTGGTCGGACTCCTTGTCGAGCCCGTAGGCGAGCGCGGCCGCAGTCGGCTCGTTGATGATGCGCAGGACGTTGAGGCCCGCGATCTGACCGGCCTCCTTGGTCGCCTGCCGCTGCGCGTCGGAGAAGTACGCCGGCACCGTGATGACGGCGTCGGTCACCGGCTCGCCGAGGTAGGCCTCCGCGTCGCGCTTGAGCTTCTGCAGGACGAACGCCGAGATCTGCTGCGGCGTGAGGTCCTTGCCGTCGATGTCGACGGACCAGTCGGTGCCCATGTGCCGCTTGACCGACCGGATGGTGCGGTCGGGATTGGTCACCGCCTGCCGCTTGGCGACCTCGCCGACGAGCACCTCGCCGTTCTTCGCGAACGCCACCACGCTGGGCGTGGTGCGTGAGCCCTCGGCGTTGGCGATGACGTTGGGCTCCCCGCCCTCGAGCACGGTGACGACGCTGTTGGTCGTCCCGAGGTCGATGCCGACCGCTCGTGCCATGGATGTCCTCCGTTGTTGGGGTGGATCAGGTGTGCTGCCGCGGCTCAACTTGAGCCTCGTTCACTCATGCTCAACGCGCTCGGCACCGCTGTCAATTCCGGTTGAGCCGATATCGCTCAAGATTTTTTCCGGGTACGACGCAGGGGCCGCGGCCCGGGTGGGCGTCGTAGGCTCCGGTCATGCTCGGGCGGCTGCAGGACCGGCGCGGCGAGCCCAACCTGCGCACCCGCACGCTCGCCGCGCTCGTGATCGTCGGGTTGGTGGTGCTGACCGCGCCGCTGGTGGTGCTGCCGCTGGTCCACTTCCTGGCCCGTTTCCTCTAGGCCGCGGACAACTCCTCGCCCGGTTCCTCTCGCCGCTGCGGCCAATCGTTACGCTTCCGCGGCAGATTTCTCTCTCCTGGAGCAGCCCTGTGACCGCACGTCTCATTGCCGGACTCCTCGTCACGGCGATCGCCCTGGCGGTCGCCGCTGCCCGGGTCCAGTGGCTCGGCCGGCTGGTCTGGGCCGGGGCGGACATCCCGCCGGAGCGCCGGCCGAGCATCGCCGGCGCGATCAAGGCACAGGTCGTCGACGTCTTCGCCCAGCGCAAGCTGTTCAAGCGCCCGCTGTCGGGCTGGGCGCACGCGCTGACGTTCTGGGCCTTCATCGTCCTGCTGCTGACGATCATCGAGGCCTACGGGGCGCTGTTCCAGCGCGACTTCGCCATCCCGGGCATCGGCCGGTCGGCCGCGCTCGGGTTCATCGAGGACCTGTTCGCGGTCTTCGTGCTCGTCGCGCTGGTCGTCTTCACCGCGATCCGGATCGCCCAGTCGCCGGCCCGGCTCGAGCGCCGCTCGCGCTTCTACGGCTCCCATGTCGACCAGGCCTACATCGTGCTCGGGATGATCTTCCTGGTCATCGCGACACTGGTGCTCTACCGCGGCGCGCAGATCCAGGCCCACGTCTTCCCGTATCAGGACGACGGCTGGTGGGCGTTCGCGTCGAAGGCCACGTCGTACATCTGTCCCGACTCGATCAGCTTCGAGACCGCGTTCATCGTCGGGCAGATCGCGACGGTGATGGGCTTCCTGGTCCTCGTGCTCTACAGCAAGCACATGCACATCTTCACCGCGCCGCTCAACGTCTTCGTCAAGCGGCAGCCGAAGGGGCTCGGCGCGCTGGGAACGACGCCCGACCTCGAGCAGCTGATGGAGGACGAGAACGCCGTCCTCGGCGCGGGTCAGGTCGAGCACTTCCACAAGCAGCAGCTGCTGCAGACGCTCGCCTGCACCGAGTGCGGGCGGTGCCAGGACAAGTGCCCGGCGTGGAACACCGGCAAGCCGCTCAACCCGAAGCTCGTCATCACGAGCATCCGTGACCAGATGTTCGCCGAGGCCGACCGGCTGATCGGTGCGCAGAAGGTCGGCGCCGGCTCGGTCGACCAGGAGCACGAGCCGGTGGCGCTGGTGCCGGACGTCATCGACCCCGACGTGCTCTGGTCGTGTACGACGTGCGGCGCGTGCGTGGAGGAGTGCCCGGTCGACATCGAGCACGTCGACGCGATCGTCGACATGCGCCGCTACCAGGTGCTGATGGAGTCCTCGTTCCCCAGCGAGGCCGGCGTGATGTTGCGCAACATCGAGAACAACGGCAACCCCTGGGGGATGTCCGCCGGTGCGCGGCTGGAGTGGACCGAGGGGGTCGACTTCGAGATCCCCGTCGTCACCGACCACATCCCGGACGACATCGAGTGGCTCTACTGGGTCGGTTGCGCGGGCGCGCTCGACGATCGCGCCCGGCGGTCGACGCAGGCGATCGCGAAGGTCTTCCACGCCGCCGGGCTCAAGTTCGCGATCCTCGGTCCGCAGGAGAACTGCACCGGTGACCCGGCCCGGCGGATCGGCAACGAGTACCTGTGGCAGGAGACGGCCAAGGCCAACATCGAGACACTGCAGGGCGCCGGCGTGAAGAAGATCGTCGCGTCCTGCCCGCACTGCTTCAACACGATCGGCAACGAATACCCCGCTCTCGGTGGCAACTTCGAGGTCGTCCACCATTCGCAGCTGCTCGGCCGGCTGGTCGCCGACGGCAAGCTCTCACCGCAGGACCCGATCGTGGCGAAGCTGACCTACCACGACCCCTGCTACCTCGGTCGGCACAACGACGTCTACGACGCGCCGCGCACCGTGCTCGACGCCGTGCCCGGCTTGCAGCGGGTGGAGATGCACCGGCACGGCAAGCGCGGCTTCTGCTGCGGCGCCGGCGGTGCGCGCATGTGGATGGAAGAGCGGATCGGCAAGCGAGTCAACGTCGAGCGCACCGACGAGGCGCTGGGCACCGGCGCCGAGGTCATCGCGACCTCGTGCCCCTACTGCCTGATCATGCTCGACGACGCCGTCAACCAGCGGCGCAGCGAGGGCAAGGCGGGCGGCGTCAAGGTGATCGACATCGCTCAGGTGCTGGCCGACTCGATCGGCTTGCGCAAGGTGCCCGCGATGGCCGGCGCGCCGGCGGAGGCGGCGGCCGACACGGCCGCGGACAGGGCCGCGGACACGGGTCCGTCCACGCCGCCGTCCGGCGGTGGCGCACACGGCGACGAGCCGGCGCTGGAGGGCTCCACCGGCACCGGGCCGACGACTGAGGGCGCGGTCGACGGCCCCACGGTGGTCGACCCGTCCAACCGGCACCCCGAGGACGAGGAGAAGGTGCGCGACACCTCGACCGGCGACCAGGGCGAGAACCTGGGCATGCAGGCGACGCCGAATCCGGAGGCTCAGGCCACTGAAGGCACGCAGCCGCGCGACAGCAACGAGTAGGCCGGCGCCGTGAGCCGCCCGGCACCCCCCGGCGGCCGCCCACCGGAGGACGAGCCGGAGTGGTGGCGACGGTCGTCCACGTTTCGCCGGGTGCCGATCATCGCGGTGATCGTGCTGGTGATCATCCTGCTGCGCGCGGGGCAGCAGGGCAGCTCCCCGCCACCGCTGCGGACGAGCTGTACGACGCCGGCCTTCGCGCTTTCGTCGTACTCCGTCTCTTCGCACGCGACGCTGCGCTGGGCGGTCACCGGGCCGGCGCGGTCGCCGTTCGTTCTCACGATCGGCGCGCGCACCCTGCTGGAGCAAGGCACCAACGGACAACTGACGACAGTGCCGGACGCGGGCGTCGCGCGCAGCGACGTGCGCTCCACCGGCGTGCGCCGGACCAGTTCCGGCTGCACCGACCACGGTGCCTTCGGGATCGCGCTGCCGGCGGGTCGCTACGAGGTGCGGTTGTTCCGGGTCACCGCCGCGGGCTCGGCTCGGGCGGCCGCGCAGGTCGTCGCGACGAAGACGTTGACCGTCACGTCCTGACCGTCCGGCGCGGGTGTCAGATGCTCCCGCGGCGGAAGTTGACGTGCGACCGCGACGGCGTCGGCCCGCGCTGCCCCTGGTAGCGCGACCCGTAGACAGCGGAGCCGTAGGGATGCTCCGCCGGCGAGCTGAGCCGCATGACGCAGACCTGCCCGATCTTCATGCCCGGCCAGAGCTTGATGGGCAACGTCGCGACGTTGCTGAGCTCGAGGGTGACGTGGCCGCTGAAGCCGGGGTCGATGAAGCCCGCCGTCGAGTGCGTCAGCAAACCGAGCCGGCCGAGGCTGGACTTGCCTTCGAGCCGGCTGGCGATGTCGTCGGCCAGGGTGATGGTCTCGTAGGTCGATCCGAGGACGAACTCACCCGGGTGCAGGATGAACGGCTCGTCCACCGGCACCTCGACCAGGCGGGTCAGCTCGTCCTGCTGCTCCGCCGGATCGATGTGCGGATAGCGGTGGTTCTCGAACACGCGGAAGAACCGGTCGAGCCGCACGTCGATGCTCGACGGTTGCACCAGATCGGGGTCGAACGGGTCGATGACGAGGCGACCGGCGTCGATCTCGGCCCTCAGGTCGCGGTCGCTCAGCAGCACGCGTGGAGGCTATCCTCGCAAGCGTCGCCGGCCCCGAGTCGGCGCGCGCGGGTGTAGTTCAATGGCAGAACATCAGCTTCCCAAGCTGACAGTGCGAGTTCGATTCTCGTCACCCGCTCTGCTCTGTGACTCCTGCTCGATGCCGCCGGAGTGCCTCAGCAGCAACTGGGATCGATGACGCGGCACAGGGCGCCGAGAGCTTCCGGCCAGGCCCGGTAGTAGACGTTCATGCCGCGCCGCTCGCCGTCGCTGACCAGACCACTCTTCTTCAACACCGACAGGTGGTGGCTGACGGTCGCCTCGGTCACGCCGACCGCCGGCGCGAGGTCGCAGGTGCAGAGCTCGCCCTCGGCCAGCAGCAACGAGATCAACCGGACGCGGACCGGATCGGCGAGTGCCTTCAACCGCAGCGCCACCTCGAGCGCATCCGCCTCGCTCATCGGTGCCGCCGCCACCGGCGCGCAGCAGATCGGAGCCGTGGTGTCGATGACCGGCAACGCCTTGGGCATGGCTCCATGGTGCCGACCTTCTTGACATACGTCAAAGATGCTGCCAGGCTCGTGCCAGTTGTTAGACGAACGTCGAAGACCCAGGGAGGCAGCAATGTCGCGGATCCAGCTCGCGCTCAACGTCGACGACCTCGAGACAGCAGTGGCGTTCTACTCGAAGCTGTTCGACGCGCAACCGGCCAAGACCAGACCTGGCTACGCCAACTTCGCCGTCGCCAACCCGCCGCTGAAGCTGGTGCTGCTGGAGAACCCCGGGCAGGGTGGCACGCTCAACCACCTGGGTGTCGAGGTCGAGTCCACCGACGTCGTCGACGCCGAGCAGACCCGCCTCGCCGCGAGCGAGCTGGCCTCGGTCGACGAGCGCGGCACCACCTGCTGCTATGCCCGGCAGGACAAGTTCTGGGTCGAGGGCGCGCCCAGCGGCGAACGGTGGGAGATCTACACCGTGCTGGCCGACAGCGACACGTTCGCCGCCGCGACCGCGACCGGCGAGACCTGTTGCGGGGCGCCGCTGCCCGCCGAGCCGACGGTCGCGACCGCGACCGCGTCGTCCTGCTGCTGAGGGTGCTGGCCGGCTAAGCCGCCGGCGGTACGACGAAGCCGGCCACCTCCGTCTCCAGCAGCTCCGCCGTTCGGATCGTCGTCCGGTCGGCGTACCGGTCGCCGAGGATCTGCACCCCCACCGGCAGCCCCGCCGCAGACAGCCCGGCCGGCGCCACCGTCGCCGGCAGCCCGGCCAGCCCGACGACGATGTTCCAGGTGAGCTGGTCGAGATACGGCCGGTCGGCTCCGTTGACCCGGATCGTGCGCGCCAGCCGGTGGTCCACCGACGCGATCTCGTCGAGGTCGTCGACCGGGTCGTGCTCCGGCGCGACGACCGGGATCACCGGGCACAGCAACACGTCCACGTCGTCGAACACCGACGCCCACCGACGCTGCAGCTCGTGCCGCTGCTCGTCCAACCGCAACCAGTCGGCGTGCGTCATCGTCTCCGCCCGCGCCCGCTGACCGGCCAGCCCGTCGGCGTCCCGCTGACCGCGCAGCCGATGCAGTTCTTCCTCCGACGTGCGCGCCGAGGACGCGGCCACCCACAGCGGGAACGCGACGTCCCACGCCTCGGCCAGCGACACCGGCGGCCGGCGTTCCGAGACCACCGCCCCGCGGTCGGCGACCGCATCGGCGACCGCGCGTAACCGGTCGAGCACCAGCGCGTCGGTGGGGCAGAACGGGTCGTCGAGCCACACCCCGATGCGTGCACCCCGCAACGCCGTCACCCGCGCCGGCGGCAGGTCGAACCGCATGCCACCGCCGATCGCTGGATCGTCGCCCGCCAGCACGTCCAGCGCCAGCGCGAGATCGCCGGCCGAGCGGGCGAGCGGACCGGCGGTCATCAGGTCGACGTCCTTGCCGACGTGTTCCCACGGCACCTGCGGACGGTGTCCGCGCAACGGCACCACGCCGTGCGTCGGCACGTGCCCGAAGACGCCGCAGCAGTGCGCCGGTTGACGGATCGACCCGCCGCTGTCGCTGCCGAGCTCCAGCGGGGTCAGCCCCGCCGCCAACGCCGCTGCCGCACCGCCGGAGGACCCGCCGGGCGTCCGGCGCCGGTCCCACGGGTTGAGCGTGCGCCCGAACAGGCAGTTCGCGGTCTCCTGTCCGGTGATGCCCGGCGGGACATTGGTCTTGCCGACGATGACAGCGCCCGCCTCCCGCAGCCTGGCCACGGCCACGGCGTCGTACGCCGGCACGTCCGCGCGCAGTTCGGGCAGTCCCGACGTGCTGCGCATCCCCCGCACCGCCCAGGCGTCCTTCACCGTGATCGGCACCCCGTGCAGCGGCGGCAACGCCGATCCCGCCGACACCGCCGCGTCACACCGGTCGGCGGCGGCCCGGGCAGCGTCCGCGTCGACGGTCACGACCGCGTTGAGATCTGAGCGTTCGATGCGCGTGAGCATCTGCTCGACGAGCTCGCGGCTGCTCACCCTTCCCCGCACCACCGCCGCGGCCTGCTCGCGCGCCGGCGACCACGGCGTCAGATCCACAGCGCCTCTTCCGCTTCGTAGCCGAGAGCCACGGCGATCTCCCACACCGACGGCTCCGCCAGCGCGGGACTCAGGTCATGGACCCCTGCGGCCCAGCGGCGCTGCCGGGGTGGCGCAGTGGCCATCACCGGATCGATACCCGCCACCACCCGGTCTCGCAACGGTGCCGGGTCCGCGCCGATGAACTCCGCCAGCTGCAGCACCACCGCCTCTCGCGCCGCCGCCGGGCCGACGAGATCCTCGTAACGCACCCGCAGCACCGGCGCATCGCCACGGGCAGCGAAGTCCAGCGCCGCCGCGTGCGTGCTGCGCCACTGCTCGGCCGCCACCGCCGCCAGCGGTGCCGTGGTCAGCTCACGCCACCGCGGCGGCACGTCGAACTTCCACCAGCTGCGGCCCCAGGCACCCAGTTCGGTGTAGCCGGCGATGTCCAACCGCTGCGGCACCGGCGTGGAGAAGAACGCCGGGTGGTGCCACCCGTCGATCAGTCCGTTGACGCTGGCCGCGGGATTGCGGGTGAGGTGCACCACCCGCACCCGGGCCGGCGCGAGCTGCCCGACCAGCCAGTCGAGCCGATAGCTGTTGCGCGGAGCGGCGATCACGACCGGCTGGTGTCGGAGCTCACTGCCGGTCGCCGGGCGCCAGGGTCGAAAGCCGATGTATGGCGTCATCTCGACGACCGGCGCAGCAGGCGGCGGCGCAGGATCGGACATCGAGCCCGCCGAACCGTCGTACGCCGCGAGGGACACGGCCGGCTCCGCCGCCGCCACTCGCTCGAGCAGCCCGGCGCCGAACGTCGCCGGGTCAGCACCGCCGGTCCGCAGCGCGGCGTCCACCCAGTCGGCGGGCAGGTCGTCGTCGAACTTCAGCCGGGGCCATTGCGCGGTCAGCCGCCACTGGACGTCGGCGACCAACTGGTCCCGGTCCACCTCGTCGGGCCGCGCGGGGTGGCCGACCTGCCGCATCAGCTCCGCGCGGAAGACACCGGCGTCACCGCCGGCGAGCTGGGCGATGACGACGGCCGGGTTCATCTCCCCGGGCAGCGACAGCAGATCCGGGTGCGCGCGCAACAGCTCGGTCAGCAGGGACGTGCCGCCGCGCGAGCTGCCGACGACCAGCACGACGTCGGCAGCCGGCGTCGTGTGCGCCGCGGTGCGCCGTCGGCGCAGCCCGGCGAAGCGCGCCGCCAGCTCGGCGTCGGCGCCGGGGTGCGGCACCTCGTCGTCGTACGACGACAGCACCGGCGGCGGCTGGGCGGTCACGCCCGCAGTGCTACCCCGCGTGGGCCGCCGGCAGTGACCGGCGCAGGAAGTCCAGCTGCAACAGCAGCAGGTTCTCGGCGACCGCCTCCTGCGGAGTCATGTGCGTCACGCCGGTGAGCGGCAGCACGCAGTGCGGGCGCCCCGTCTCGGTCAACCGCTGCGACAGCAACAGCGTGTGCGCGGCGACGACGTTGTCGTCGGCGAGACCGTGGATCAACAGCAACGGCCTGGACAGCGCGGCGGCGTCGGTCAGCAGCGAGGTCTGCTCGTAGACCTTCGGGTTGTCCTGAGGCCGGCCCAGATAGCGCTCGGTGTAGTGCGTGTCGTAGTGCGCCCAGTCGACCGCCGGGGCGCCGGCGACGGCGGCGTGGAACACGTCCGGGCGCCGCAGCACCGCGAGCGCGGCGAGATAGCCACCGAAGGACCAGCCGCGGATGCCGACGCGGGTGAGGTCGAGATCGGGCTCGAGGTCGGCGGCCGCGTGCAGCGCCTCGACCTGGTCGTCGAGCACGGGACCGGCGACGTCGAGGTGGATCTCACGTTCCCAGTGCGGGTCGCGTCCGGGAGTTCCGCGCCCGTCGACGACGAGGACGGCGAACCCCTGGTCAGCCCACCACTGCGACTCCAGCCAGGTCCGGCGCGCGGCGAGCACCCGCTGCGCATGCGGTCCGCCGTAGGGGTCGAGCAGCACCGGCAGCTTGGTTCCGCGCACGTGGTCACGTGGCAGCAGCAGGCCAGCGGACAGTTCCCGCGGGCCGAGCCGCAGGAGCCGCACCGCCGGCACCAGGCTGGGCTGCTCCGCGACGGAGGCGATGGTGTGTTCGGCATCGGCTGTCAGCACGCGGTGCCGATAGCCGTCGTAGTCCAGCGACGCCGTGGAGATCACGGTCACCGGTCCCGCGGCCACCGCCGCGCTCACCGTGTGTCCCTCGGTCAGTCGCTCCAGTCCGGCCGGGGTCCAGCGGGTGACGTGCACCTCACTCGGGGTGTGGCGGCAGGCGGTGAAGACGATGCCGTCGTCGCTCGCCCCGACGACGCTGCGGACATAGAGCTCCGGGTCGGTCACCGGCTCGTCACCGACCACGAGCCGCCGGCCACCGCCGATGTCGGCGACACGCACGATCTGCCCGCCCCACCAGGTCGGTGCGCCGTTGAACAGCTCGACCCAGACGTCGTCGCTGTCCTCGTGCCGCTGCGCGGTGGCACCGGTGTCGACGTCCACCGTGCAGAACCGGGTGCACCGCTGGTCGCGCGACTGCAGCTGCAGCAGCGGGGGGTGCTCCGGCGACCAGACCACCCGGGCGAGATAGGGGAACCCCTCGCGGTCCCAAACCACGTCGACGCAGGTGCCGTCGAGCCGCAGCAGGTGCAGCGAGACGGCCGCGTTGTCACTGCCGGCAACGGGATAGCGCACCGGCGTCGGCGGTTGCGCCGGGTGCGCCGGATCGGCGATCCACCATTGCGTGACCGGCGACTCGTCGACGCGGGCGGCCAGCACCGCACTGCCGTCGGGTGCCCACCAGAAGCCGCGGGTGCGGTCCATCTCCTCCGCGGCGACGAACTCCGCGCGGCCCCAGCTGACCGCCTCGTCGGCCTCGCCGGCGAGGAGCCGGTCGTCGCCACCGTCGACCGTCACCACCCGCAGCTCGCGTCCGCTCACGTAGGCGACGCGGGAGCCGGTCGGGTCCACTCGTGGGTCGTAGACACCGGGTCGGGCCGGCAGCGTCCGCGCCGTACCCGTGTCCACGTCGGCCACCCACAGCTGACCGCCGGCGGCGAATGCCACCGTCCGCCCGGCCTCGTCGGCCGTGAACGCGACCACGCCCGACGCCGTCTCCCGCACCCGCTCCCGGCGGGCCCGTTCCGCCGGGGGCAGGTCCGCGTCGTCGCCCAGCCGCGCGGGGTCCACCACCAGCCGCTCCTGGCCGGTGGCGAGGTCGAGCGACCACACGCCGGTGCGCGGGTCGCTGCCGGACAACGATCGCAGGAACAGCACCCGGCCGCCCGCGGGGCAGATCGTGAAGCCGCGCGGTTCGCCGAGGGTGAACCGCCTGGTGCGCGCGGCCTGCCGCGGAAAGCTCTCGGTCATGGCGGCTCAGCCTAAGGGCGGCAAGACCGGCAGCGGGCGTCCGTTTGGGGCACGTCCCGCAGCGGAACAGACGGGGCACCAACGAACCCCGGAGGAGACAGTGCCAGCCGTACGCCGGTCCAACCCGCGCGCTCTCGTGTTCGAGCTCACCCGCCGACTCGCGGAGGAGTACGACACGGTGCCGATCTCGAGTGTGACCAGCGCCGTGCGCTCGGCCGTCTCCGCCACGGAGCTGTTCGGCAACGACATCGCAGCCTCGCTCGACGTCATCGAGCAGTTGGCCCGCGAAGACCTCGACGCCGTCCGCTCCGCTCGCGCGGAGCAGGTCGAGACGGCTCTCGCCAGCTGAGCCGGCCACGCCGGCGGCGCCAGCTGAGCCGGCCACGCCGGCGAGTCAGCGCGCCGGCGGGCGCACGTTCCACTGGTCGATCGCCGGCACGTCGTGCTCGGTGTCGAGCCGGCTGAGCGTTCCGGCGGCCAGGCGCAGGTGCGCCGCGAACCCCGGGTCGACTCCCAACCAACAGGCCGTGAGCACCCGCAGTTGATGGCCGTGCCCGACGAGCGCGACGTTCCCCCCGCCCGCGAGCACCGGCCGCACCCGGTCGAGCACCGCCTCGGCTCGCGCCGCGACCGCCGCCAGCGACTCCCCCGGGGTCTCGCCGGCCCGGACGCCATCGGCGAACAGCGTCCACGGCCGGCCGAGCTCCGTGCTGATCTCGGCGGTCGTCCGTCCCTCGTAGCCGCCGTAGTCCCACTCCGCCAGCCCCGGCTCCACCTGAACGTCGGGGCGAGCCGGCGGGTGCAGTCCGGCGAGCTCGGCGGTCCGTCGCGCTCGGGCCAACGGGCTGGTCAGCACCAGGGCGAAGGCGACCGGCTGCACCGCTGCCGCCAGCGCCCGCGCCTGTGCCTCGCCCTCGTGGGTCAGCGGCACGTCGGTAAGACCGGTGTGCCGGCCCGCGCGACTCCACGCGGTCTCGCCGTGACGGACCAGAAATATTGCGGGCACAGGGGAAATCCCTACCCGAATCGGTCGCGGTCAGCGACTCGCGACATCAAGGGCCGGGATTTGCATGCCGAAGGTTACTAGCGGGTAGCCTGCACTTGTTACCCGTCAGTAACCGGCCGGTGGAGCACCGTCCGACCCGTCGTGACTCCCGGGGTGATCCACCAATGGGCCACTACAAAGCCAACCTCCGCGACACCGAGTTCAACCTGTTCGAGGTCTTCGGGCGCGACCAGATCCTGGGCACCGGCCCGTTCGCCGACCTCGACGAGGACACCGCCCGCACGATCCTCGACGAGGTGCGGGCACTGGCCGAGGGGCCGCTGGCGGAGTCGTTCACCGACGCCGACCGCAACCCGCCGGTCTACGACCCCGAGGCCAAGACGGTGACGCTGCCCGAGTCGTTCAAGCGCAGCTACGCGGCGCTGCTCGACGGCGGCTGGGACCGGCTCACGCTGCCGGCCGAGCTCGGTGGGCCCGGCCTGCCGCGGTCGATCACGTGGGCGGCCGGTGAGTTCATCCTCGGCGCCAACCCGGCGATCCACATGTACGCCGCCGGCCCCGGTTTCGCGCACATCCTGCACCGGCTCGGCAACGACGCCCAGAAGAAGCTCGCCGAGACGATGATCGAGCGGCAGTGGGGCGCCACCATGGTCCTCACCGAGCCCGACGCCGGTTCCGACGTCGGTGCCGGTCGCACCAAGGCGACCCCGCAGCCCGACGGCACCTGGCACATCGAGGGCGTCAAGCGCTTCATCACCAGCGCCGAGTGGGACGTGCCGGAGAACATCGTCCATCTCGTGCTCGCCCGTCCGGAGGGACATGGCCCGGGCACGAAGGGGCTGTCGCTGTTCGTCGTACCGAAGTTCCTCTGCGACTGGGAGACCGGCGAGCTGGGCGCCCGCAACGGCGTCTACGTCACCAACGTCGAGAAGAAGATGGGCCTCAAGGTCTCCGCGACCTGTGAGGTGACCTTCGGCGCCGTGTCATCCACGGGAGGGGAGCCGGCCGTCGGGTGGCTGGTCGGTGACGTGCACGACGGCATCGCGCAGATGTTCCAGGTCATCGAGATGGCCCGGATGATGGTTGGCACCAAGGCGATCGCGACGTTGTCGACCGGCTACCTCAACGCGCTCGACTTCGCCAAGGCGCGGGTGCAGGGGCCCGACCTCACGCAGATGACCGACAAGACCGCCCCGCGGGTGACGATCACGCACCACCCGGACGTGCGGCGCAGCCTGATGCTGCAGAAGGCCTACGCGGAGGGCATGCGCGCGCTGATGATCTTCGCGGCGACGCAGCAGGACGCGGTGCAGATCGCGGAAGCCGCCGGCGAACGGGACGAGGCCGCGGAGCGGCTCAACGACCTGCTGCTGCCGCTGGTCAAGGGCGTCGGCTCCGAGCGGTCCTACGAGCTGCTCGGGTCGCAGTCGCTGCAGACTCTCGGCGGCTCGGGCTTCCTGCAGGACTACCCGATCGAGCAATACATCCGGGACGCCAAGATCGACACTCTCTACGAGGGAACCACCGCGATCCAGGGCATGGACCTGTTCTTCCGCAAGATCGTGCGTGACCAGGGGCAGGCGCTCGCCGCACTGGCCGCCGACATCCAGGCGTTCATCGACTCCGAAGCCGGCAACGGCCGGCTGAAGAACGAGCGGCGCTTGCTGGCGACAGCGCTGGACGACGTGCAGGCCATGGTCGGCTCGATGGTCGGCTTCCTCACCGGCAGTCAGGACGACGTCCGCAACCTCTACAAGGTCGGCTTGAACAGCACCCGGCTGCTGCTCGCGCTCGGCGACCTCGTCATCGGCTGGCTGCTGCTGCGCCAGGCCGAGGTCGCGTTGCTGAAGCTGACCGCGGGCGCCAACCCGAAGGACGAGCGGTTCTACGAGGGCAAGGTCGCGGCCGCGAAGTTCTTCGCGCAGACCCGGCTGCCGCTGCTGACCGCGGAGCGGGCGGTCGTCGACGGCAGCAACCTCGAGCTCATGGACCTGGACGAGGCCGCTTTCTGAGCGGTCGCCGACCGGTCCGGCCGCAGCGACGGGCGGCTGACCTGCGGCGACGTGCTCGCTTCACCCGGTCGGCGGCGTGTGTGCTGGCGCGCATCGGGTATGAGTCGGTCGCCAACGCGGCCGACGATGTGGTCGGCCCACGACGACAGGAGTGAGCCAGCCATGGGCATCGGCGTCAGCATCTTCCTCATCGCGGTCGGCGCCATCCTGACCTTCGCGGTCGACACAGCGGTGAACGGCTTCAGCATCCAGACGATCGGCATCATCTTGATGGCCGTCGGGGCACTGGGCCTGATCATCACCCTGCTGGTGTTCGCCCCCCGCCGCCGCGCCGGTGTGGTCACGGAGCGCACGTACGACGAGCGCCCCACCACCTACTGAGACCTGGCAGTTCTCCGGGGTAACGCAAGGGCCGGTCCGCAGGTGCGGACCGGCCCTTCGCATGCCCATCGCTGGCGAGCAGTGTTGCCCGGGGCTCGACGTTGGTGTCTAGGACCAGGCCAGGAACAGGGTCGGGTCGGCCAGCAACGCGGCGATGTCGGCGAGGAACTGCGACCCGAGCTGGCCGTCGATGACACGGTGGTCGAACGACAACGACAGCTGCGTCACCTTGCGGATCGCCAGCTCACCGTCGTGGACCCACGGCTGGTCGCGGACGGCACCGAAGCACAGGATCGCGGACTCGCCGGGGTTGAGGATCGGCGTGCCGTTGTCGACGCCGAAGACGCCGACGTTGGTGATGGTGATCGTGCCGTGCTGCATGTCGGCGGGCGGCGTCTTGCCCTCCCGGGCGAGGACGACGAGGTCGCCCAGGGCCCCGGCGAGCTCGGGAAGCGACAGCCGCTCGGCGTTCTTGATGTTCGGCACGAGCAGCCCGCGCGGTGTGGCCGCCGCGATGCCCAGGTTGACGTAGTGCTTGACGACGATCTCCTGGGCCGCCTCGTCCCAGGTCGAGTTCACCAACGGGTTGCGGCGAACCGCCACGAGCAGGGCTTTGGCGACCAGCAGCAGCGGCGTGACCCGAACGTCGGCGAAGCCCGGGGCCGCCTTCAGCCGCTCGACCATCTCCATCGTCGGGGTCACGTCGACGGTGACGAACTCCGTGACGTGCGGGGCGGTGAACGCCGACGCAACCATCGCGTTCGCCATCTGCTTGCGCACGCTCTTGATCGGCAGGCGCTCCTCGGCACCCGCGTCCGATGCGGCCGCGACCAGCCGGGCGGGAGCCTCGGACCCGCCGGGGCTGGCCGCCGCTTCGACGTCGTCGCGAGTGATCGTGCCGGCCGGGCCGGTGCCGTGCACCGCCCGCAGGTCGACGCCGAGGTCACGGGCGAGCTTGCGCACCGGCGGTTTGGCCAGCACCCGCACCTCGCCGGCCAGTTCCGCGGCGTGCGCTCCCACCGCCGCAGCCGAGACCCGCGCCGGCGGCTTCGGCGCCGGTCGCGCGGCCGCGGGCGCGGCGGTCGCCACTGCCTTGCGCGGTCGGCGGGTGAGCTTGCCGCTCTTGGGACCGGACCCGACGAGGACCTCGATCTTCTCCTCGGTGTTGGCCTTGGGCGCGGGACCGCCGACCAGACCGGGCTCCGACGGGATCTGCGGGACGAGGTCCGCGGCCGCCGCCACCTTGGTCTGCGCCGGCGCGGCCACCCCGCCGTCGACGCCCGCGGGGGCCTCCCCGGCCGCACCGGAGGGATCGGTGTCGAACGTGATGATCGGCGACCCGACGTCGACGGTCTCGCCCTCGGCATGGTGCAGCGCGGTCACGACACCCGCATAGGGCGAGGGGATCTCGACGGCAGCCTTGGCGGTCTCCACCTCGACGATCGGCTGGTTGAGCGTCACCTCGTCGCCCGGCTGGACGAACCACTTGAGGATCTCGCCCTCCGTCAGCCCCTCACCGAGGTCGGGCAGCTTGAAGTCCTGGTAGGTCGGCATGTGCGCAGGTCCCGTCTCAGAAGGCGAGCGAGCGGTCGACGGCGTCAAGGATGCGGTCGAGGTCGGGCAGGTAGTCCTCCTCGATCCGCGCGGTCGGATACGGCGTGGAGAAGCCGCACACCCGCAGCACCGGAGCCTCCAGCTCGTAGAAGCACCGCTCGCTGACCCGCGCCGCGACCTCGCCGGCGAGCGAGGCGTAGACCGGAGCCTCCGAGACGACGATCGCGTGCTGGGTCTTGCGCACGCTGGCGAGCACCGTGTCCCAGTCGATCGGTGACAGCGCGCGCAGGTCGACGACCTCGATGTCGCGGCCTTCGGTCTCGGCCGCCGCAGCAGCCTCCAGACAGGTCTTCACCGACGGCCCGTAGGTCAGCAGTGTGACGTCGGTGCCCGGTCGCACCACCCGCGCGTCCCACAGCCCGGTGGGCGGCCCCGCCGCCACGTCGAGGTCGGCCTTGTCCCAATACCGGCGCTTCGGTTCGAAGAACACGACCGGGTCGTCGTTGGCGACGGTCTGTTGCACCATCCAGTAGGCGTCGACCGGGTTGGAACAGCTGACGACCTTCAACCCCGGGGTGTGGCAGAAGTAGGACTCGGGCGACTCGCTGTGGTGCTCCACCGCGCCGATGCCGCCGCCGTACGGGATGCGGATGGTGATCGGCAGCTTGACGTTGCCCGCCGACCGGTAGTGCATCTTCGCCACCTGGCTGACGATCTGGTCGAAGGCCGGGAACACGAAGCCGTCGAACTGGATCTCACACACCGGCCGGAACCCTCGGATCGCAAGGCCGATCGCGGTGCCGATGATGCCGGACTCGGCAAGCGGGGTGTCGATGACCCGGTCCTCGCCGAAGTCCTTCTGCAGGCCGTCGGTGACGCGGAAGACGCCGCCGAGCCGGCCGACGTCCTCACCCATGACGAGCACCTTCGGGTCGGCCTCGAGGGCCTTGCGCAGTCCTTCGTTGAGGGCCTTCGCCAGCGTCAGCGTCGCCATCAGTGCGCGCCTTCGAACGACGCGAGGTAGGTCGCGAGCTGCTCGCGTTCCTCGTCGAGCAACGTGGATCCCCCGGCGTAGACGTGGTCGAACAGCGACAGCGGGTCCGGATCCGGCAGCCCCAGACAGCCCGCGCGGATGTGGGTGGCGAGCTCGCTCGCCTCACGGTCGACCTGCTCGAAGTACGACGAGTCGGCCATGCCGCTGCGGGAGAGGTAGGCCTTCATCCGCTCGATGGGGTCCTTGAGCTTCCAGGTCTCCAGCTCGGCCGCGAGCCGGTAACGGGTGGGGTCGTCGGAGGTCGTGTGCGGTCCCATCCGGTAGGTGAAGGCCTCGATCAAAGTCGGGCCGCTGCCCTCGCGGGCGCGGTCGAGCGCGTCCCGCGCGACGGCCAGCACGGCGAGCACGTCGTTGCCGTCGACGCGGACGCCGGGGAAGCCGAAGCCACGAGCGCGCTGATAGAGCGGGATGCGGCTCTGCCGTTCCAGCGGCTCGGAGATGGCCCACTGGTTGTTCTGGCAGAAGAACACCACCGGCGCCTGGAACACGCTCGACCAGACGAAGGCTTCGTTGACGTCACCTTGGCTGGACGCGCCGTCGCCGAAGAACGCCATCACGGCGCCGTCCGACCCGTCGCGCTGCAACCCCATCGCGTAGCCGGTCGCATGCAGGGTCTGGGAGCCGATGACGATCGTGTAGAGCTGGAAGCCCTTGTCGTAGGGGTCCCAGCCACCCTGGTTGACCCCGCGGAACAGCCCGAGCAGCGTCACCGGGTCGACACCCTTGCAATACGCGACACCGTGCTCCCGATACGTGGGGAAGGCGAAGTCGCGGCCGGTCAGCGCGCGGCCCGCGCCGACCTGGGCGGCCTCTTGCCCGAGCAGGCTCGCCCACAAGCCGAGCTCGCCCTGCCGCTGCAGCGCGGTCGCCTCGGTGTCGATCCGGCGGACCATCACGAGGTCGCGGTAGAGCCCGCGGTAGTCCTCGGCGGTCAGGTCGAGGGAGTAGTCGGGATGGTCGACCCGTTCACCCTCCGGCGTCAGCAGCTGGACGAGCTCTGGGCCCTCACTCGGCTGCACCGCCTGCAGCGACGGTGGGAACACGGACTCGGACGCTGGCGGGACGGCGCCGTTGCCGTCACCAGTGGCGCCTGACATCTGCCACTCCTCGTGGTCGTCGGCGGCAGCGGGGTCTCCGCCGCACGGGGTTTCCCGCCGAGGTGGCTTGTGGCCGGGGCGGGGGGTCGGGGCAGCCCCCGACCGGCTCATCGTCGCAGACGGTAGCGGCTGCGGTCCAAGGCTTCGCCCGGTCGGGCGAGTCTCGGCAGTTCCGTCAGCGTCCGGGCTCGCCGTCGCCGTGGCCGCCGTGGCCATGGGCGCCGACGCCGTGGGCGCCCTGCCCGTGGGCGCCGTGGCCGGGTACGCCGTGGCCGTGGACGCCGTGGCCGCGCGGTCCGTGCCCGTGCCGGCCGTCGGGCGACTCGCCGCGGGATGCGGGTTCGTCGACGTCGTGCGCCCGACCGGCATGGCCATGACCACGGGCTCGGGACGTCCAGTGCCGGCCGTGCCCCGAACGCAGGGCGGCCGGCGCCGCCTCGCGGGTGGGGCGCGCAGTGGACCCGCCGACCTGCGACCGTCGGTCGGCGGGGGCGAGTGCGGGCTGGGCAGCCAGACCGGTCCCGGTCGCAGGACCGGCGGCGGGGCCGCGTCCGGAGGCCGACCGCGCGGCGGGCCCGGCCGCGCTCGATCCGCTCGTCGATGGACGCGAGGAAGCGGGCTGCGACGCCTCCGCGCGGTCGGGCGCGGGCGCGACCCGGGCACCGGTGGTCGCCGGCGCCGGCACGGTCACCGTCGGCACGGTCAGCGTCGGGGGGCGCTGCGTGACCGGCGCGCCAACGCGGGAGTCGGTCGCGGGAGGACCGGCGTGGCTCGACCCGCCTCCCGGTCCGGCCGCGGCACCCACGGCGCCAGGGATGGTGACGACCCCCGTCCGCGGCAGGTCGGTGACGGCCTGGGGAGTGGCGTTCGCAGGGCGGCCGACGGCTCCCTGCCAGACCCGCAGTCCCGCCCCGATGAGGGCGAGCACCGACAGCGACGCCAGCACGGCCAGCGCGGCCACCGCAGCCCACACCCGTGAGGGCACGGCCCGCAACGCCGTCACGCCATCACCCTCTCGCCGCTGAAGGTCGGCCAGATGCCTGGAGCATCTCACGCATCTTCTACGGAGAGTACCCGGGCAATAACCCTACGTATCAGACGGGTTCGGGCCAAAGCCGGCCATCTCCGCCGGAGCCGGCAGCCTAGGGGGCTGGCCGGTGCCCGCGCCGGACGACACGTCGAGAACCCCGCGACAGCGATCCCGACGGTCTACCCTCCGCCGTGATGGCGGACTGGCTGGTGTGGCTGATCGCGGCCGGCGCCCTGGCGGCGGCCGAGGTGCTCACGCTGACCCTGGTCCTGGGCATGCTCGCGGTCGCAGCTCTCCTCGGCAGCATTCTCGCGGGGGTCGGCACACCGGTCCCGGTCCAGGTGGCGGGTTTCGCCGCCGGTGCGGTCCTCCTGCTCGGGGTGGTGCGGCCGGTGGCGCACCGCCACCGGCACCTCCCGGCCCCGCTGCGCACCGGCGCGGCAGCCCTCGTCGGCCGCCGCGGCACCGCGCTCACCACCGTCGACGGCACCAGCGGGCAGGTCCGCATCGGCGGCGAGGTCTGGAGCGCCCGGTGCTACGACGAGCGGGTCGTGATCCCAGCCGGTGCGGCGGTCGACGTCGCGCAGATCGACGGCGCAACCGCCGTCGTACTCCCCTTGGAGGCTTCATGAGCGCAGCCTTGATCGCCGCCGCCGTGGTCGCGTTCGTCGTACTGGTCACCCTCGTGCGGACGGTGCGGATCGTGCCGCAGGCAACGGCCGGCATCATCGAGCGGCTCGGGCGTTACCAGCGGACCTGTACGCCGGGCCTGACGGTGCTCGTTCCGTTCGTCGACCGGATGCGGCCACTGCTCGACCTGCGCGAGCAGGTCGTGAGCTTCCCGCCGCAACCGGTCATCACCGAGGACAACCTGGTCGTCGGCATCGACACGGTCATCTATTTCCAGGTGACCGATCCACGGTCGGCGACCTACGAAGTCGCGAACTACATCCAGGCGATCGAGCAGCTGACGGTGACGACCCTGCGCAACGTCATCGGTGGGCTCGACCTCGAGGAGACCCTGACCAGCCGCGACCAGATCAACGCACAGCTGCGCGGGGTGCTGGACGAGGCGACCGGCAAGTGGGGGATCCGGGTCAACCGGGTCGAGATCAAAGCCATCGATCCGCCGGTCAGCGTCAAGGAGTCGATGGAGAAGCAGATGCGCGCGGACCGCGACAAGCGGGCCGCCATCCTCACCGCCGAAGGCGTGAAGCAGTCGCAGATCCTCACGGCTGAGGGTGAGAAGCAGGCCGCGATCCTCACCGCGCAAGGCGAGCGGGAGGCGGCGATCCTGCGCGCGGAGGGCGAGGCGAAGGCGATCACCACGGTGTTCCAGGCGATCCACGACGGCTCGCCCGACCCGGCGCTGCTGGCCTACCAATACCTGCAGACGCTGCCGCAGATCGCGGCGTCGGAGTCATCGAAGGTGTGGGTCGTGCCGAGCGAGCTGACCGCCGCCCTGCAAGGGCTGTCGAAGGCGTTCGACCAGAAGAAGTGAGCGACCGGTCGGATAGCGTCACGCGGTGAGCTCCGTCGATCTCTTCAAGCAACGCATCGGCCGGGTCGGCATCTGGTCCGGCCAGCTCGACTTCTCTCCCGCGCCGGTGGTGCGCGACGCCGCCCGTGAGGTGCAGGAGCTCGGGTACGGCGCGCTGTGGACCGGCGAGGCCGTCGGCCGCGAGGTGCTGACCGCCGCCCAGCTCCTGCTCGCCGCGACCGACTCGCTCGTCGTCGCCACCGGCATCGCGAACATCTGGGCGCGCGACGCGCTGGCGATGGCCGCGGGCCAGCTGGCGCTCGGCGAGGCGTTCCCGGGGCGCTTCATCCTCGGCATCGGGGTGTCGCACCAGCCGTTGCTGGACGTGCGCGGCCTCGACTACAGCCGGCCGCTGGCATTCATGCGCGACTACCTCGCGGGCATGGACCACGGCTACGACGTCTACCGGGCGGTGGCGCCCGACCCGGTGCCGCCGCGGGTGCTCGCCGCGCTCGGGCCGAAGATGCTCGAGCTGGCGGGCCAACGCGCGGACGGCGCGCACACCTACTTCGTCCCGCCCGAGCACACGGCCAAGGCCCGCGAGGTGCTGGGCCCGCGCAAGCTGCTGGTGCCGGAGCAGGTCTGCGTGCTGTCCACCGACCCGGTGCTGGCGCGCGAGGTGGCGCGCCGACACACGACGTCCTACCTGCGACTGGCCAACTACACCAACAACCTCAAGCGGTTCGGCTTCGACGACGCCGACTTCGCCGACGGCGGCAACGACCGGCTCGTCGACACGATCTGCGCGTGGGGGGATGTCGACGCGGTCTGCGCCCGGGTCAAAGCGCACCTCGACGCCGGGGCCGACCACGTGGCGGTGCAGGTGCTCGTCGACGACCGTCGCGGCCTGCCGCGCAAGGAGTGGGCCGAACTCGCCCCGGCCCTGCTGGCGCTGTGACCCTGGAGCGGACGAGCGGCTTCGCCGCTGCCACCGCCGTGTGCCGGCGCGACGAGCCGCGGCACGACGCCCTGTTTGCCGAGGCGCGGTACGACGCCGTGTTTGCCGAGGCGCGGTACGACGCCGTGCTGGACGCCGGCTGGTCGATCGGCGGCAAGCCCAACGGCGGCTACCTGCTCGCCGTCCTCGCTCGCGCGGCCACCGACGCGGCGGGGCGGCCGCACCCGCTGGCGGTGTCCGGCCACTTCCTGCGCCCGCCGAGCGGCGGGCCGGCGGAGGTGCGCACCGAGCTGGTGAAGGCGGGCCGCACCGCCACCACCGTGCGCGCCACGCTGTGGCAGGACGATCGGCCGTGTCTCGACACGCTCGTCACCACCGGCGAGCTGAGCGGCGGGCCGGTGGACTACGCGGCGGGGACGCCGCCGGTGCTGCCACCGCCGGAGTTGTGTCCCGACCGCTCCGAGGTGCCGATGCGGGTCGAGCTGCTCGACCACGTCGACGTTCGACTCGACCCGGCGACCGCGCCGTTCCCGGCCCCGACCGGCCGGCCGCTGATCCAGGGTTGGGTGCGGCTGCGCGATGGCACGGACCCGGATGCGCTGGCGCTGACCCTCGCGGTGGACGCGATGCCGCCGACCGTGTTCCACCTCGGCCGCCTCGGGTGGGCACCGACGGTCGAGCTGACGTTCCTGCTGCGCGGGCTGCCGGCACCGGGCTGGCTCTCCTTCCGGGCCGAGGCGACGTTCGTCGCGGACGGCTGGTTCGACGAAGACGTCTCGGTCTGGGACTCCACCGGGCGCCTCGTGGCGCAGTCCCGTCAGCTCGCACTCGCCGGACGCGCCTGAGCAGGAGAAGCGGCCAGCACGGCGAACTCCTCGACCGGCAAGAGTTCTCCGAGGGGGCCATCGACATGCGCGTTCGCGTCCTGACCTTGGCGGCGGCTTTCGGCGTCGTCGCAGCCGTCGTTCCGGCGCACGCGGCCAAAGCTCCCAAGCCGCAGATCACCGACCCGGCCGGCGACGCCAACGGCATCAACGACCAGGGCTTCGGCATCGGCGCCCCGCCGTCGACCGCCACACCGGTCGACGACAGCAACGGCGACATCACGTCACTGGCGCTCGCGACGACGTACAAGACGTCGCACCACCGCCGGGTGCCGACCGGCGCCACGATGACGTTGAGCCTTTCGGCGGCCCCGGACAGCAACCACTTCTACGTCGTCACCGTCACGACGAAGACGTGCAAGGCGCTGGAGTTCATCTACGACACCAACCCGGTGCCGCTCTACGCCCAGAACCGCGCGCTGTGCACCGACTCGACCCCCAGCAAGGAGGTCGGGGGAGTGCCCGCGGCGGTGGTCAAGGGCAACAGCCTCACCTGGCGGCTGCCGCTGACGGTCTTCCCGGTCGGCACGACGTTCAGCGCGATCAGCGCCCAGACCCTGACCGGTGCAGTGCCGGCCGTCGTGATCGACGAGACCGACCCGTCCAGCGTCACGTTCACCGTCGGCAAATGACACCGGGACGCGCGCATAGTCTGCGTCCGTGACCGAAGCCCGTACGGCGGAGAACCCGGCCACGCCGGCGCCCGTGCCGATGCCGGCCGAGCTGCGGCGGGTGGCTGATGCGGCCAAGGGGTTCCTGCCGCCGGACGAAGCCGCCGCGCTCTACGACGCTGCCTGGGCGACGGCACGGCGAGGCCCACTGCTCGAGGTCGGCACCTACTGCGGCAAGTCCGCGACCTATCTCGGCGCCGCAGCCAGAGCCCGCGGCGGGCATGTCGTCACGGTCGACCACCACCGCGGCTCGGAGGAGAACCAGCCCGGTTGGGAATGGCACGACCCGGAGCTCGTGGATCGCGCCGTCGCGGCGATGGACACGCTGCCGTTCTTCCGGCGCACCATGCACGCGGCCGGGCTCGAAGACGTCGTCGTCGCCGTGGTCGGTCGCAGCCGCACGGTGGCGTCGCTGTGGTCAACTCCGCTCGCGATGTTGTTCATCGACGGCGGGCACTCGGCCGAGCACTGCATCGACGACTACGCCGGCTGGACACCACACCTCATGCCCGGCGGCGTGCTCGCGATCCACGACGTCTTCCCCGATCCCGCCGACGGGGGACAAGCGCCGTACGAGCACATCTACCTGCCCGCGCTTCGGGACGGCTGCACCGAGGTCCGCCACGTCGGATCGCTACGAGTGCTCCTCAAGCCCGACCGCTGACGGGCAGCCGCAGGCCGGATCCGGGATCAGGTCAACGCCGGCCGGCAACGTCTCGGCGCGGAAGATCCCGCTGCCCGGCGTCGTCCGCGACAGCGCATCCACGGCGAGGATCACCGCCGCGGCCGTCCAGGTGGAGTGCTCGACCGGCCAGTTGACCTGCTCGCGGAACTGCCAGCCGGTCCAGTAGGCGCCGTCGACGTCGCGCAGGTGCTGCATCGCGGTCAGCAGGTCGAGCGCCCGGTCGGTCTCGCCGACGGTGTCGAGGGCGAGCACCAGCTCGCAGGTCTCGGCGCCGGTGACCCAGGGCTGGTCACTGACGCACCGTGCACCGAGACCCGGCACGACGAACTCGTCCCACCGCTCGGCCAGGCGGGAAAGCGCCGCCGGACCACGCACCGCGCCACCGAGGACCGGGTAGTACCAGTCCATCGAGAACCGGCTCTTGTCGAGGAACGCCTCCGGATGTTCGGCGACGACGTGCGCCAACCGCCCGGCGTCGAGCTCCCAGTCCGGTTGCGGGTCGCCGACCCAGTCGGCGAGCGCGAGCGCGCACCGCAACGACTGGTAGGTCGAGGACGAGCCGGTCAACAGCGCATCGGTGGTCGACCGGCCGTCGACGCCCACCAGCCAGCCGATCTCTCCCCGGTCGGTCTGCTGACGCAGGACGAACTCCACGGCCCGCCGCACGGTCGGCCACATCCGCGCCGCAAACGGATCGTTGCCGGTGACCAGCAGGTGGTGCCAAACGCCGACCGCGACGTAGGCACACTGGTTGGTCTCGGCCGCGGGGTCGTCCACGACGCCGGAGGTCACCTTCGCCGGCCAGGACCCGTCGGCGCGCTGCGTCCGACGCAGCCAGTCGAACGCGCGGACAGCCTCGTCGGTGCAGCCCGCAGCGGTGAGCGCCATCGCGCACTCGACGTGGTCCCAGGGATCAGTGTGTCCACCGGGGAACCACGGGATGGCGCCGGACGGCTCCTGAGCGCGCACGATCGAGCGCGCAGTGGCGACGACGTCGTCCGCACTCAGCAGGCCGGGCAGCGCGGGCGGTTGGGGCCGGTCCGCGCCGGTGCCGACCCTCGTTTCAGGCTGCGACACTGCTCGCCTGCGCGCGCGCCGGCTTGTCGGCGTAGAGCACCAGGCTCTTGCCGAGGACGGGGTTCAAGGTCTGCTCGGTCACCCGGGTCAGCCACGGGCGCTTCATGATGTCCCAGACCAGCAGCCGGTGATAGGCGCGCGAAGGCAGGCTCTCCTTGCCCAGCGCGCAGTTGAGCCACCAGTACGGCGCGTGCAGCGCATGCGCGTGGTGAGTCCCCCGCGGCACCAGGCCGACCCGGTTGAGCCGCTCGGCCAGCACGTCGCCGCGATAGATCCGCACGTGGCCGCCGGCGACGTCGTGATACTCGCGCGACAGTGCCCAACACACCCGCTCGGGCCAGAACCGCGGCACGGTCACTGCGACGCGACCCCCGGGACGGAGCACCCGGGCGATCTCGGCCATAGCCAGCTCGTCGGCGGGGATGTGCTCGAGCACCTCCGACGCCATGACGACGTCGAACGACGCGTCGGGGAACGGCAGCGCGAGCAGGTCGGCCCGCACGGCCCGTGCGACCACGTCGGGCGGGGCCTCACCGGCGGCCGCCATCGCGCGGAACATCGCGGTCACCTGCGCCACCTCGTCGGCGCTGCGGTCGACGGCGACGACGTGCGCGCCGCGGCGATAGGCCTCGAACGCGTGCCGGCCGAAGCCGCAGCCGAGGTCGAGCACCTGCTCGCCGGGATGGATCGGGAAGCGGGAGAAGTCGACGGTCAGCATGCGCCCTCCCGCGCGGCGACGGCTTCGGCGTACACCTCGGCGGTGGCCGATGCGGTCGAGCGCCAGGTGAACCGCTCCAGCACCCGGCGCCGGCCGGCGGCGCCGAGCACGTCCCGCCGCGCCGGGTCGTCGAGCAGGCTGCCGAGGGCGGCGGCCAGGTCCGAGGGGTTGCCGGGCTCGACCAGGACCCCGCAGTCGCCGACCACCTCAGGCAGCGCGCCGGCCCGGGAGGCCACCAGCGGCGTCCCGCAGGCCATCGCCTCGACCGCCGGGATCGAGAAACCCTCGTAGAGCGACGGCACCACCGCGGCCGCTGCCGAGCCGAACAGGTCCGCGAGCGCAGGGTCCGGGAGCCCGGTGACGAACCGAACGGCGTCGGCGATGCCCAGGTCGTCGACCGCTCGGGCGACCGGCCCGTCCGGCTTCGGCCGCCCGACGACGACGAGCTCGACGTCGCGCTCGGTCCGCAGCTTCGCCACCGCCTCCAGCAGCACACGCACGCCCTTCATCGGGCTGTCCGAGCTGCTGACCGCGACGATCCGGTTCGGCACCCTCGGCAGGGTCGGCGGCTGGAACAGCTCGGCGTCGACCCCGACCGGGATCACCCGCACCGCCGCACGACGCACGCCGAAGTCGCTGACGATGTCGTTGGCCGAGCTCTCGGAGACCGTGATGATCCGAGGGATCCGCCGCGCCACCCGCGCCTGCATCCGGGTGAAGCCGTACCAACGGCGCAGGGAAGTACGCCGACGCAAGCTCGCCGCCGCGTCCAGCTCGTGCCGCCGATCCACCGTGATCGGGTGGTGCACCGTCGCCACCAACGGCAGGTCGAGGCGGGGCAGGCCGAGCAGGCCATAACCCAACGACTGGTTGTCGTGCACGACGTCGAAGTCGTCCCGGCGGGCCGAGAGCGCACGCGCGGCCCGGGCGGAGAACGTCAGCGGCTCCGGGAAGCCGCCGGTCCACATCGTGGCGACCTCGAGCACGTCGACCGGGTCACGAAACTCGCGCAGCCGGGGGGTGCGGAACGGGTCGTCGTCGCGGTAGAGGTCCAGGCTCGGCAGCGGCCGCAAACTCACGCCCGGGTCGAGGTCGGGGTAGGGCTGGCCGCTGAACACCTCGACGTGGTGGCCGAGAGCGACGAACTCCCGGGACAGATGGCGCACGTAGACGCCTTGTCCGCCGCAGTGCGGCTTGCTGCGATAGGACAGCAGCGCGATGCGCAACGGCCTCACCGGGCATCCATCACGTCTGTCCGCCGTTCCTACCGAGGGAAAGGGCGCTGTCCGAACCGCGCTCGGTCCGATAGATGCTAACGAGGGAAAGCGGCCCGACCGCCAGCCGGGTTGACTGCCGGCCGGGCCTGCGGCCGGCCGGACACCGTACGGGCGGTCCCCACCGACTGAGGGAGGCAACGTGGTGGCGGTGCCACCGGAGGAGCTGTTCGAGATCACGGGTGACGTGTCGGAGCTGCAGGGTCTGGTGCTGATCGAGGCGCTCGACGGGTTCATCGACGCGGGGGGCGCCCGCCGCCTGACCCGGGACCACCTGCTCGGCGGTGCGGAGCCCGAGACGGTCGTGACCTTCGACGTCGACCTGCTGCACGACTACCGGGCCCGCCGGCCACCGATGACGTTCGCGGCGGACCACTGGGAGTCCTACGAGCCGCCGACCCTGGACATCCGGCGGCTCACCGACGCGGCGGGTGCGCCGTACCTCCTGCTCTCCGGCTCGGAGCCCGACGTGATGTGGGAGCGGTTCGCCGCCGCCGTGCTCCTGGTGGCCCGCCGGCTGGGGGTGCACTTGACCGTCGGCACCAACGCGATCCCGATGGCCGTCCCCCACACCAGGCCGATCGGCCTGACCGCGCACGCGGCACGCCACGAGCTGATCGCCGACTACGCGCCATGGGTGGGCACGGTGCAGGTGCCGGGCAGCGCCGGTCACCTGCTCGAGCACCGGCTGGCCGAAGCGGGGTTCGACTCGATGGGCTTCGCCGTGCACGTTCCGCACTACCTCGCGCAGGCGAACTACCCGCCCGCGGCGGAGGCGCTGGTGCGCGCCATCGCCCGTGCCACCGGGCTGGTGCTGCCGGTCGGTCCGCTGGAGGAGGCGGCGCGGGAGATGCAGCAGTCGATCGCGGGCCTGATCGGGCAGTCCGAGGAGCTCACCGAGCTGGTGCAGACCCTCGAGAGCCAGTACGACGCCGCGGTCGCCGATCGAGGTGCCTCGCTGACCGAGACGGCATCGTTGCCGACCGGCGACGAGCTCGGCGCCGAGCTGGAGCGGTTCCTGGCCGAGCAGTCGCGGAAGCGGGACGAACCGCGCTAAGTCCCTTGTCCGATCTATCCGCACATGGTGCAATTGTGAACTCAGCCGCGCGCCGCTTGACCTGCCGGCGTGCGGTTGCACGGGGCGGACGGGGGGCGACCGGTGCCGGAAGCACCAGCTTCGGACCCGCAGCCCGGCCTGCCCGCAACCGGCGCAACCGGTGACCTGGGCCGGTTCCGCAGCCTCTGCGTCCTCGTCTGCGACATGGTCGACTCGACCGACGTCCGGGTCCGGCTCGGAGCAGACGGTGAGCGGCTGCTGCGACTGCTCGACACCATCACCCGCGACGTCGTCGGCACGCACGGCGGCAGTGTTGTCAAGGGCCTCGGCGACGGCGCCCTGGCCGTCTTCGAGTCCGCCACCGACGCACTCGCTGCCGCGGTTCGACTCCAACGGGGGCTCGACGAGATGCGCCGGCGCGGCGCCGCGACGGATCTCGCGGTGCGGCTGGCGGTCTCCGCGGGTGACATCTCCGTCGGTGCGGACGACTGCTATGGCCTGCCGGTCGCAGAGGCCGTGCGGTTGTGCGCCGAGACCCGACCCGGCGAGATCCTCGTCACCGACGTCGTGCGCGCGTTGGCGCGGCACGGACTCGATGCGCCACTGACTCCGGCCGGACAACGCGAGCTGCGCGGGCTGCGGGAGCCGGTCACGGCCTGGCGGGTCGACTGGCAGCCGCGGGACTCCGGCTGGAGTCGCATCCCGCTGCCGGGGCGGCTGGCCACGGCCTTGCCCGGCCAGTTCGTCGGCCGCGAGGCGGAGCTGACCGACCTGCTCGACCGGATCGACGCCGGTGCGCCGCGGCAGGTCCTCCTGCTCTCCGGCGAGGCGGGGGTGGGCAAGACCGCGTTCGCCGCGGAACTGGCCCGGCGCATTCAGCAGCAGCACGGATCCGTCGTCATCTACGGCGCCTGCGACGAGGACCTGCGCCCGCCGTACCAGCCCCTCGGGCACGCGTTGCGCCACCTCGTCCGGCATGCACCGACCGCCGCGCTGGACAACTACGTCCGCCGGCACGGCGGCGACCTGGCGGTCTTGGTCCCCGATCTGGTCGAGCGGTTGGGCCGGGTCCCACCGCCGCGCTCCACCGCACAGAGCGCGGACCGCTACCTGCTGTTCGACGCCGTGGCCTCCCTGCTCGAGGACGTCGTCGCCGAGACGAGCGTGGTGCTCGTGCTCGACGACCTGCACTGGGCCGACCGCGGCACCGTGTTGCTGCTCAGGCACCTGCTGACGACGCTCGAGCTGCCCGGCTTGGTGGTGATCGCCGCGTTCCGCGACACCGACCTGGCCGCCAGCAGCGGCTTCGGCGACCTGCTGGCCGAGCTGCACCGGTTCGAGGGCGTGCGGCGGATCGACCTCGACGGCTTGACGCCGGTCGAGGTGGAGAAGCTGGCGGCCGCGCTGCTCGCGGCGCAACCCGACGTGCTCGCTTCGCTGGCTGACCTCGTGCACCGCGAGACCGACGGCAACGCGTTCTTCGCGGTGCAGCTGCTGCGCCACCTCGAGGAGAGCGGTGACCTCACCGCCGGCAGCGGAGAAGTGCAGCTGCCGCCGACCGTCCGTGAGGTCGTCCGGCGACGAGTGCGCCGCCTCGGGCCCGACGTCACCCAGCTGCTGTCGACGGCGTCCGTGCTGGGCGTGGAGTTCCACCTGCAGACCGTCGCCGACGTCGCCGCCATGCCCGCCGACACCGCTCTCGACCTCGTGGAGGCGGCCGTCGCCGCGGCCGTGCTCCGCGAGGTGCCCGGCGGCTCGCGCTTCCGGTTCGTGCACGCGTTGGTGCAACACACCTTGTACGACGACCTGTCCAACGCCCGCCGGCACCGGTTGCACCGGGCGGCCGCGGAGGCGACGGAACGGCTGGAGTCGGCCAGCACCGCAGCGGCCCACTGGCTGGCCGCCGACGACTTCGTGGACCCGCTCCGCGCGGTGGCGGCCTGCACGGCCGCGGCCGACGAGGCGTTGCTCGCGCGCGCACCGGACGAGGCCGCGCGCTGGTACGCCGCCGCCCTCGATCTGCTCGCCCACACGCGAGACGACGAGCTGCGCTGCGAGCTGTTGCTGCGCCTCGGCCACGCCCAGCGCCTGGCCGGTGACGCCGAACACCGGTCGACCCTGCTCGAAGCCGCGGCGCTGGCTCAGAAGATCGGCGACGCCGAACGACTGGCCCGGGCGGCGCTCGCCCGCACCCGCTGGTTCTCCAGCATCGTCAGCAGCGGCGGTGAGCCCGAGCAGCTGGCGCTGGTCGAAGCGGCCCTTGCCGCGGTGGGGCCGCAACCGTCATCGCTGCGCGCGGAACTGTTGGCCACGTTGTCCTCGGAGCTGGTCTACAGCGACCGGCCGCACGAACGGTTCGCGGTGGCCGAGGAGGCGCTGCGGATCGCGCAGCTGCTCGGCGAGCCGCAGACCGAGTTCGACGTCCGGCTGTGGCGCTCGATGGCGGGCCGTCGACCCGGCCCGCGGCAGCCGGCCGGCGAGCTCGCGGAGCTGCGGACGCTGGCGGACCGGCTGCACGACCCGCTGCGCCAGGTCATGGTGGAGGTCGTCACCGTCCTCCGCCGCTTCGGCGACGGCGCGCTCAGCGACGCCGCCATGGCGATCGAGCGCGGTGACGCGCTCGCGACGATGATGCGGCTGCCCGTGCTGCAGTGGCTGTTCGCCGTCCTGCGAACGACCCATGCCACCGCGTCCGGCGAGCTGGACGCCGCCGAGCGGTTGGCGGCGCAGGCGCTCGAGCTCGGGCAGGCCACCGATCAGCCGGACACCGCGTCCTGGTTCGCGGTGCAGATGTTCATGATCCGGCTCGAGCAAGGCCGCATGGACGAGTTCGAAGAGCTCATCGATGCCGAGCTGGCCGGCAGCGCCGCGGTCTACACGTGGCCGCCGCCGCTGACCCTGGCGTTGGTGGAGCTCGGCCGCACCGCGGAAGCCACGCAGTTGCTCGGGCAGATCCTCGACGCCGGCTATGCGCGCAACCCGGCCGAGCCGTTGTGGCCACCGGGGATGTGCTTCCTCGGCCTCGCCGCCGCCCGCCTCGCAGACACCGCTGCGGCCGCCGAGCTCTACGACGGGTTGGTCCCGCTGACCGACCAGTGGGCGGTCGTCCTGCCGCTGACGGTCGGCAGCATCGACCGCGTTCTCGGTGAGCTGGCGCTGTGCCTCGGTCGGTACGCCGACGCCGAGCGGCACTTCCGAATCGCGATCGCGAGCTGCGACGTGGCGGCGGCAGTGTCGTTCGCCGCTCAGGCCCGGCTGGGGTTGGCCGCGACGCTGGCCCGGCAGGGCCGTGGTCTCGACGACCGTGAGGTCACCGACCTTCTCGCCGCCGTGCGCACGACCGCGACGGGTCATCGGCTGCCTCGGGTGCGCGCGTTGCTGGAGGCGCTGCAGGTCGAGCTCGCCATGACCGACGCGGGAGCGCCGGCGTACCCGTCCGTGCCGCAACAGAAGGGCGCCCGCGTCAGCCCCACCAACCCCGGCTGACGGCTCCGGGTCGGCCGGAGACCGTCAGGTCTGCTGCAGGTCGACGAAGCGGGAGTAGTGTAGCTGGGACAACACGACGACGTCTTTGGTCGGACCGTTGCGGTGCTTGGCGACGATGAGATCGGCCTCACCCGCGCGCGGCGACTCGCGCTCGTAGAAGTCCTCCCGGTGCAGCAGGATCACCATGTCGGCGTCCTGCTCGATCGCGCCGGACTCACGGAGATCGGACATCTGTGGGCGCTTGTCCGTGCGTTGCTCGGGGCCGCGGTTGAGCTGGCTGATCGCGATGACCGGGACCTCGAGCTCTTTGGCGAGCAGCTTGAGCGAGCGGCTCATCTCGGCCACTTCCTGCTGACGGTTCTCCACCCGCTTGGGGCTGCTCATCAGCTGCAGGTAGTCGACGACGACGAGCTTGAGGTCGTGCCGCTGCTTGAGCCGCCGAGCCTTGGCCCGGATCTCCATCATCGACATGTTCGGTGAGTCGTCGATGAACAGCGGCGCGTCGGCGATCTCGCCCATCTTGCGCGCCAGCCGGTTCCAGTCGTCGTCGGTCATCTGACCGGTGCGCAGGTGGGAGAGCAGGATCCGCGCTTCCGCCGACAGCAACCGCGTCGTGATCTCGCTGCGTCCCATCTCCAGTGAGAACAGCACGCCGGTCATGCCGTTCTTGATGCAGGCGGAGCGCAAGGCGTCGAGCCCGACGGTGCTCTTGCCCATTGCCGGTCGTCCGGCGATGACGATGAGCTGGCCCGGGTGGAAGCCGTTGGTCAGCTCGTCGAGCTCACGGAAGCCGGTCGGCACCCCGTAGAGCTCGTTGCCGCGGCTGCCCATCGCCTCGATCTCGTCGAAGGCTTGCTGCAGCACGTGTTCGAGCCGCACGTAGTCATCGCTCGTGCGGCGCTCGGTCACGTCGTAAACGGCCTGCTGCGCCCGGTCGACCACGTCGTCGACGTCGCCACCGCTGCCGCCGGCTGCGCCGTAACCCAGCTGGACGATGCGGGTGCCGGCCTCGACCAGCCGGCGCAGGATCGCGCGCTCGCGCACGATCTCGGCGTAGTAGCCGGCGTTGGCCGCCGTGGGCACCGACGCGATCAGGGTGTGCAGGTAGGGAGCGCCACCGACCTTCGCCAGCGTGCCGGCGCGGGTCAGCTCGGCGGCGACGGTGACCGGGTCGGCCGGCTCACCGCGGCCGTAGAGGTCGATGACGGCGTCGTAGATGGTCTGGTGGGCCGGGCGGTAGAAGTCGGTGGAGCGGACGACCTCGACGACGTCGGCGATGGCGTCCTTGCTCAACAGCATGCCGCCGAGGACGCTCTGCTCCGCGACGATGTCCTGAGGTGGGGTGCGGTCGAGGTCGAGCCGGCCCCCGCCGTCCCCGCCGGGCATCGTGACGACGTCCGCGACGCTCACCGACCCCTCCTCTCCCGGCGCGCGCGAAACGGTGCGCCGAAGAGAGTTCTAGCGGAGCGCACCGACGATTTTCACCGATCCCGGCCGTGGCCCACGCCCGGCTGGGGACGACCAGGTGCAGCGGGTGTGGAGGGCAGGTCGCGTCGTTGTGCACAGCCGTGGGAACAGTTGTGGATCCCGCCGTACGGCGCGGCGGCGACACGCGCCCTGACCTGCGCGCCTGACTGTCCACGGCTGTGGAGGAGCAAAAAGTTGTGCCGGCCACCCGTGCGGGCGACCGGCACAACTGTTGATGCGGGCGGATCAGGCCTCGGCCACGACATCCACGTCGACGGTGGCCACGACCTCGGGATGCAAGCGAACGGAGACGGTGTGCGTGCCGACGGTCTTGATGTGCGCCGCCGGCAGCTCGATGCGTCGCTTGTCCAGCGCGGGACCTCCCGCGCTCTTGACCGCGTCGACGATGTCCGCGGCGGTGACGGAGCCGAACAGCCGGCCACCCTGGCCGGCCTTGGACGGCAACGTGACCTTGAGCGCGCCGAGCTGCGCGGCGAGCTCCTGCGCCTGGCCGTGGTCACGCACTTCGCGCACCTCGCGGCCACGGCGGATCTGCGCCACCTGGGTCTCGGCGCCGCGCGACCACTTCATCGCCAGCCCGCGCGGGACGAGGAAGTTGCGGCCGTAGCCGTCCTTGACCTCGACGATGTCGCCGGGACCACCGAGGCCACCGACCTCCTGGGTGAGGATGAGCTTCATCGAGTCATCCCTCCTCAGCGGGCCGTGCTGGTGTAGGGCAGCAGCGCCATCTCACGGCTGTTCTTGATCGCGACGGCGACGTCGCGCTGGTGCTGCGAGCAGTTGCCGGTGACCCGGCGGGCGCGGATCTTGCCGCGGTCCGAGATGAACTTGCGCAGCAGGTTGGTGTCCTTGTAGTCGACGGAGGTGGCCTTCTCCTTGCAGAAGGCGCACACCTTCTTCTTCGGCTTGCGAGTCGTGGGCTTGGGCATCGGGAAGAGCTCCGGAAGTCTCGTTGCGAATGTGGTCAGTGGTCAGGGCCGCGAGGGCGAGGAGCCCGGCGCGGTCAGAACGGTGGTTCGTCGCTGAAGTCGCCGCCGGGCGCGGGCGAGGCCCAGGGGTCGTCCGCGGCACCGCCGGCGGGTGCGGATCCACCGCCGAAGCCGCCGCCGCCGAAACCACCGGCGTTGCCGGCGTTGCCGCCGCCGCGCTGCCCGCGGTTGATCTTCGCCGTCGCGTTGCGCAACGACGGGCCGACCTCGTCGACCTCGACTTCGAAGACGGTGCGCTTCTCGCCTTCCTTGGTCTCGTAGGACCGCTGCTTGAGCCGGCCCTGCACGATGACGCGCATGCCGCGCTGGAGCGACTCCGCGACGTTCTCGGCGGCCTGACGCCAGACGTTGCACGTGAGGAAGAGGCTCTCGCCGTCCTTCCACTCGTTGGTCTGCTTGTCGAGATAGCGCGGGGTGGAGGCAACGCGGAACTTGGCGACCGCGGCGCCACTCGGCGTGAACCGCAGCTCGGGGTCGTCGACGAGGTTGCCGACCAGCGTGATGGTGGTGTCACCAGCAGCCATGCCCGCCCCCTACTTCGTGTCCAGCCGGGTGAGCTTCGTGCGCAGCACGGCCTCGTTGAGGTTGAGCTGGCGGTCGAGCTCCTTGACGGTGTCGGGCTCCGCGGTGACGTCGAGCACCGCGTAGATGCCCTCGACCTTGTGCTGGATCTCGTAGGAGAGCCGGCGCCGGCCCCACACGTCGACCTTGTCGACGCTGCCACCGCCCTGGCGGACGACCCCGAGGAACTGGTCGAGCGAGGGCGCGATCGTGCGCTCCTCGAGATCGGGGTCGAGGATGACCATCAGTTCGTAGCGACGCATGAGCGGACCACTCCTCCTTCGGACTCGGGAACCCGGCGGCGGCTGCCGTCGAGTTGGCGGCCACGCCCCCGTGGATGCGGGAAGCCGTGGCAGGAGGTCGCTCGCTCCCTCCTCGCAACGAGGGGGAGCGCCGCCCAGGCTAGCAGCGGATCGCGGTCGCCGACCCGACGCTGACTCGGGCGCCCTCTCGTCTCGCCCGAGGCTATGTGGCCCCGCCGACAGTCGGGCGGCTGTCCACAGCCACGGACGTGGGCTCGTCGAACAGAACCCGCAGCAGGGCGCCGCCCGCGCCGAGGATCAGCAGCGCAGCGACGGCCGCCGGCAGGCCGCGGCCGCGCCCGCTCGGCGGCTCGAGGGGGCCGGCGACGACCGCCGGGGACGGCGTCGTCGAGGGTGCGACCGTGGTGGGCACGACCGGCGTCAGCACCGGCACCGGAGCGCTGGTCGGCGTCGGCCGCCGCCGCTCGGCGCGCACCTCTGCACCGGACGGTGGCACGGTCGCGGCCACCCGCGGCCCGGGGGTGCTGCCATCGCCGGCACCGCCACTCTCGCCGCCGTGCCGCCCGCCGGCCGAGCGAGACGTGGGTGCTGCCGGCGACGCGGACTGCGTCGGCGACGGTCGGCTGGCCGGCGTGGTGGGTGGGGGGGCCGCCACCGTGATGCTGCCCGAGGCGGACGTGGGGCCACTGCTTGCCGTGACCGGCTGCCGGCCGGGGTCGCGACCGACGTAGGCGGCAGACACCGGCGTGGACCCGCCGCCCATGAGACTTTGCCGGTAGTGCGCGCCGACGGTGATCGTCACCTGGCCGGCCGTGTTGTTCGCGAACTGGACGCACCCGCCGTAGGCGATGTCGTAGTGGTCGGGATCCAACGCGATGACGCGTCCCGCGGTGAACGCATAACCGACCGTCATCACCTTGCACGAATCGGCCTGCGCCGTACCGGTCCCGGCGGCAGCCACCACGAGAGGACCGCTGACCACCGCGGTCGCGGTGACGGCGAGTCGCAGTGGCAGCCCAGGACGTCGGGACACGACACCATGCTGCCCCACTGCGCGGCCCTCGCCGCGGCTATCGCGGCCGGTGCGAGGTGAAGTTGACGACCTGCTGGAACGTCGGCCGGTTCTGCCAGTCCAGCCGCCGGGTCCCGACGATGCCCGCCGTGACCGGCGCGATGTCGTCGATGCTCTTGTCATAGGTCAGCTGTTGCACGCTCGCCACGCCTTGCGCCCGGAGCGCACGCTGCACGGCGACGTGCAGCGACCGGCGCAGGTGCCGGCGGCAGGTCGGCAGCGGGCCGCAGTAGCTGCGGGAGAAGGCTCCGCGCACGGGTCGGTCCAGCGACTGGCGCAGCGCCTTGGAGACGTAGCCGTACCAGGCGACCGAGTCCCAGGACGAGCCGAGACCCTTGCGGGGGTGGTCGTCGGTGGTATAGGGAATCGCGTCGACCAGCCCACCGAGGCCGGACCGCAACGAGGCCTTCGCCAGCCCGCCGCGACCGCTGCCGTTGTCGTCCCACCAGGTGTCGAACAAGGCGATCGCGGCCTGGTCCTGGTAGTGCCCGGTGCGCTTGCGGTCGACTCGGTGCGCGCCATCGTCCACCCAGCCGCGCAGCAGCCGCACGGCGGCACGATCCCGCCGGTCGTGGCCGACGACCTGCAGCGCGAGCGGCAACAGCTTCTCCGCCCGCAGGTCGACGGTCGCGGCGTCGATCATCGCCCCGACCAGACCGGCGCGGGTGACCGGTCCGTGCCGGAACAGCCGCCGGATGCGCTCTGCCAGCAGGTTGACGCGGTGGACGCCGCTTTGGCCCCACTGGTCGTCGGCCACGCCGAAGGCCGGTGCCTGCTTGTTGTTCCAGGACGTGAGGAAGCCCGCCGGCGGGTTGATCTGATGCGGCAGGTGTGACTGCGGCAACCATCCGGTCCAGTCATAGGCCGCAGACCCCCAGCGCGGGAAGTCCGGCTCCACCCCAGCTGCTCGCTGCGGGAGCAGACCGGACACCTTGTAGGCGATGTCGCGATCGTCGGCGTAGAACCAGTTGAAGGTGTAGTCGACCCCGGCGAACGCCTTCTCGAAGTCACTCGCGTCATGGGTGTAGTCCGGGTTGTTGATGCGGGCGAAGCCGATCGCGGAGTCGGCCTCGTGTCCGTACGTGGAGCGTTCGGTCACCACGGCCACGGGCACCTTGTGGTGGCCCTTGTGCGCCAGGGTGCGGAACTGCACGACCCCGTGCCGGGTGCGCATGACGGTGAACGACAGCACCTCCGGAGTGCCGGTGCCGCCTGCCGTCGGCACCACCACGGACTCGTCATGGGTGAACGTGTCGATCGGGACGCACTCGGCCCGCCCCGAGGAGTTGTCGATGTAGTGGGTGGACCGAGTGGTGGCCGGCGACCCGTCCGGGTTGCACAACCGCTCCATCACCGTGTCCACGTTGTCGCCGTCGGCGCTGGTCGCCGACCAGGCGTAGTCGACGCCGTGACCGAGCTCGACGATGAACTGCGTCCCCGCGAACGACACACCGCGCGCCTTGATGCCAGGCCCGGACAGGTCCACCTCGGTGAGCAGCTGCGGTGTGTAGTAGCCGGTCTGGGGGCCGAAGACGACGACCGGGTGACCGTCGGCGGAGTGCTTCGCGTCGACGAGCAAGGCATTGCTCTCGTTGGTCGGGTGTCGGGACAGGTCGAGTGCCCCGACCGGCGTGCGTAGGTGCCCGAGGCGCGCCTGCCAGCGCTGGTACGCCGCCGTGCCGGGCACCGGCGGAGCCTCGAACGCCACCGGCTCGTCCCCGGTCGCGGGTGCACCGGTGCCGGGGGTGGTCCGCGCGCCGACGACCGGCAGCGCGACGCTGGGCCGTCCGGGCGCAACGCCACCGTCGAGGTACGGGAAGCGCAACGAGGACGTCGTGAACGCCTCGGGGTCGTTCTTCTCGCGCAGGTCGTCGTACATCTGCTTCGCGCGGTGGCTGCCGAACTGCGCCCGCAGCGCCTCGTAGAACAACGCGTCCTGGTATTCGCCGCCGCCACCCTTGCCGAAGATGCCGCCGACCAGCGACGCGATGTAGACGATGTCGGCGCGGGTGTAGGGGCGCGGGGCCTTCTGCAGGGCGGCGTATTCCACCGGGCAGTTCGGCCCGAATGCGGCGCCGTTGTCGCCGGGTGCCTGGCCACCGGCGTCGTTGGCGTCGAACGCGCCCGGACACAGCGCTTCCTGGGCGGCGTTCATGCCCGCGATGAACGCGTCGAGTCGCGCCAGCAGCGCCCTGCCCTCGGCGCCGTAGCGCCGAACCACGCTGTTGATCTGTGCCTCGGCTTCGGCGGGTGTGTACGGCGCGAGCTGCAGCTGCGCCTGGTCCATCGCGATGTCGCTGTCGGTCGGTCCGAGGAACGAAGCCATCTGCGCGGCACCGGTGTGCCGGAGGACGTCGGTGAGGAACATCCGGTCTTCGATCCCGGCATAGCCGGCGCCGTAGGCGACGTCCTCGGCGGTCTGGCCGACGATGTGCGGCACCCCGAAGCTGTCGCGCGCGATCGTCACGCCCGGCTTCGGCGTCTCCGTGCTCACCGGATGGGCCGGCAGCCCGATGGCCGCGTCCTTGAAGTACTTCGTCAGATCGGCGGTGTGCAAGGAGTACGGCGCCACCGTGTTGAGCGCGTCGTAGAGCTCGAGCTGGTCGGCGAAGTTGCGAGGTTCGGTGGGAGTCGCGGTGGCGAGCGCCGACTTGGGGTCTCCCGGGTTGTCGAACAGGTTCGGCGCGTTGCCGACCCCCAAGGTCACCAGGTCCCCGGCCGTCACGTTGCCGTTGGATCCGGGCGGCAGGATGTTGAGCGTTGCGCCGCCGGTGTCGTAGCCGCCGGCAGCCGGACGGGCGTCCCGCCCGACGGCGGCGGAGGCAGCCGGCGCCGCCAACAAGCTGGCGGTGGCGGCAACAGCGAGAAGGCGACGGTGCACGGTGGGACCTTTCGTACCGGCGGGGAAACGGGCAGGCGCCGGGAACACTTCGTCGCCGCCGCCGGCAACTCCTGCCGTGGTGACGTCAGCGGGTCATCCCACCCAGTGGCCGCTGACGAACGTGACGACGCCGACCGCCATCAGCGCCGGCGCCACCGCGACGTAGGTGAGGTGCACCCACCGGTGGCGGACTCCCGCGCGCGCGAGCAGCAGCCACAGGGGCCACCACAGGAGCGAGGCGCGAGCCACGGACAGGAAGTACGACGAGGTCCCGAGGGCGACGACCTGCCCGCCGACATAGACCACCTCGGCCCAACGGCGAAGCGCGAGCAGGACGAGACAGAGCAGCACACCGACGGCGATGGCCACGATCTCCGCGCGGAAGGACCAGGCGTAGGCGGCGCCCTGCGTGGGGTCGGTCGCCCCGGACCAGGTGGCGTGCAAGGCGGTCCAGGGCGCGGTCAGCGATCGATCCCACACCGCGCGCTGCGCATGCGCCCAGGCCAGCCAGTCGCCGGTGATGGCCCGCAGGTAGCCGAAGTAGGCGGCGGTGCCCGCGAACGCGGACAGGAGCGCGAGCACGTGCACCGGTCGGCGTCGTGCCGCCGCGGAGCTTCCGTCCGGACGCGCCCCGAGCGGGTCGACCAGCCATTGGACGACCAGTGCCACGGCGAGGAAGACCGCGGTGATGCGGACCGTGCCGGCCAGGGCGGTGAGTCCGCCGGCCCACCACCATCGGCCGCGGCGAGCGGCGAGCCACGCCGGCAACGCCAAGGCGAGGAACAAGGCCTCGGAGTAACCGGCAGCGAGGAACACCGCGAACGGCGACAGCACGAGGTAGAGCGCCGCCCGGGAGCCCGTCGACGCGTCCCACTCCAAGTCGCCGAGCCGGGCGAGAGCAACACATGCCACCGCCCCGGCCACCGCCGATATCAGCAGGCCGGCGACGATCCAGTCGCCGATGACCGCATGCACCGCGCGCAGCAGCAGCGGCTCACCGGGGAAGAACGCGACGATGCCGCGGTCGGAGTAGTGCTCGGGTCGCCCCAGATAGCCGAACTTGGCGACCTTGACGAACAGCCCGACGTCCCACCGGTCCCACGAGGCGACCCACGACGGGAGGTTGCCGGCGCGATCTCCGATGACCATCCAGATCGCGGCGGCCGAGGCGACCCCGACGCCGACACGACTGGCCACCCAGACCGCGAGCACGGACCGGTCGACACCGCTGCCGGCTGCGGGACGTCGGGTCCCGGCCGCGGACGCGTCGGTCACCGGGCGGCCACGGTGGCCGGCACCCGGCTCCGCCCGAACGGCACCGGCCGGTCCGCGGCGCCGTCCAGCACACCACCCGCCGGATCGTCGACGCCGTCGACGCGCACCACGTCGTGCCTCGAGCGAAGGACGTCGCGGACGACCAGCCCCATCAGCACGACAAGCGCGACGTCACGGAGCCACACGGCACCGAAGAACCAGGCGATCGGCAACCCCTCGGCGCCACGGCCGGCCGTCGATGCGTCGTTGCCGACGAAGAAGTAGAACCGCGCGAACAACAGCAGCACTTCGGCCGCCTGCCAGGCCAGGAACGCTCGCCAGCGCGGCCGCGCCAACACCGCCAACGGCACCAGCCACAACACGTACTGCGGCGAGTAGACCTTGTTCACCAGCAGGAAGCCGGCCACGAGCAGGAACGCGACCTGCGGCAACCGCGGGCGACGACGGGCGACGACGACGAGCAGCCCGACGCCGATGACGACGCACACCGTCGCCACGGCGACACCGAGGTTGAGCCACTGCGGCGCCTGCCCGCACGCGGTCTGGTCGAGCGGTTGGCCGCGGGCGTGCTGCAACTGGAACCACAGCGAGTCCCAGTCCGCGCCGCGGGTGCTGTTGAGCGCCCAGAACCACCGCCACCCGGGCAGGTAGTGGGCGGTCGGGCAGCCGGTGAACGGAAAGAGGAAGGAGGTACGCCGCAGCGCCGCCGGAGTTTCGGCCGACAGCACGATCGCGGGCACGTAGGCGAGCACGAAGGTTCCGGCCGCGACGGCCACGCACCAGGCCCAGTCGCGCAAGCGTTTGGCCCGCCAGCACAGGAACAGCAGCGCCACCAGCAGCAGCGCCGGGTAGAGCTTCGTCGCCGTTCCCAACCCGATGAGGAGGCCGGCGACGATGGGCGCCCGGCGGCGGGGCCAGGGGCGACTCCACGCCCACATGGCGGCGGTTGCCAGGGCTACGGCGGCGAGGTCCCAGTTGGTGTAGGCGTGGAACAGCAGCGTCGGCGCGAGTGCCATCATCGCGGCGTCCCACACCCGTCGGCGCCCGGCGATGCGCGCGACGCTCCACGTGGTCCACAGGGCGAACAAGGCGAGCATCAGGGCGGTGACGTCGAAGAACGTGCGGGCGCGGAAGTCGACGACGCCGGCGGCGGTGGCCTTCGGTTGGTCCGGATGCGCCAGGTTGGTCAGCTCCGCCGCCGCCCACATGAGGCCGCCGATGACCGGCGGGTACTCCACCGGCTGGTCGCGATACGGCACGGAGATGCGGCTGTTCCCGTTGCCGCCGAGGTGCTCCGCGAAGTAGAGCGCGAAGACATCGGTGTAACAAACCCGGGTGTATTGGTACTCGTCGCCCCAGGAGTGGGTTCGGCACGGCTCCTTCTGCAGGTAGCCCAGCACCGACGTCAGCACGGTGAGGACGAGGACCGCTCGCAGCGGTGTCCACCACCAGGCCGACCGCCCGGTCGCGTGCCGCCCCCACGCGCCGCCGAGCAGACGGGCTCCGCCGGAGACGATCGGATCGTCCTGCGAAGGTGGGTGGACCGGTCCGCGCTCTACCGGCGTCTGTTGCACCCGCGCATTATCGACCGGTCGCTACGGCGATGCAGGTGTTCGCTGTGGTGCGGCGGCGGTCGCCGTCGCGCTCGGTGTGGGGGACGGCGACGGGGACGGGGACCGGCTCGGCAGGATCGTCGTGCGGGTCGGAGTCGGCGCGGACGTCGGCGAGGACGTCTGCGTCGGCTGGTTCGTCGGCGTCTCGCTTTGCTGCGGTTCGCCGGTCGACGACGACGGCTCGGGCGATGCGGAGGACGCCACCTTTCCGACGTGCGCCGGCGCCGGGAACGTCTTGACCGGTTGGCCCTGCAGCGCGGCGTTCATCATCTGCTGCCACGTCGCTGCGGGCAGCATTCCGCCGTACAGCGGAGCGCCGTTGCTCGTCACCGGCTTGTTCCGGTCCGCGTTGCCATACCAGACCGCCGTCGACAGCTGAGGGGTGAAGCCGATGAACCAGGCGTCCCTGTTGCCCTTGGTCTCGCCGTTCGTGCCGGTCTTGCCCGCGGCCGGTCGTCCGGTCAGCGCGTGCCCGCAGGCGGTGCCGCCCATGCCGCAGTCGAACACCTTGGTCATCGCATAGGTCGTGTCCGACATCACGTCGGGGTCGAAGACCCGCTCGGTCTTCTTCTTGGCCGTGTAGACGACCTGGTTCTTGCGGGTCTCCACCTTCGCGACGAGGTAGGGCTGCGCCCGCACGCCCTGTGCCGCGATGGTGGCGTAGGCGTCGGCCTGGTCGAGCGGCGAGACGTCGTCGACACCGAGGGTGATGACCGGCACCTCGGAGAGGTGGACCGACTTGGGGATGCCGGCGTCGTACGCCGCCTGCGCCACCTTCGCCGGGCCGACCTGCTGCGCGAGCGGGACGAAGATCGTGTTGATCGACTTCGCCAACGCCTCGAGCAACGTGCAGGTGCCGCAGCTCTCCTGCTCGGAGTTGCTGATGCCCTGACCGTTGGTGCCCGGGAACGGGATGTGCGGCGGCCCGTGGAACGTCGTGTCGAGGCTGATGCCCTCCTTCAACGCGGCGATGAGCGTGTAGGGCTTGAACGACGACCCGGCGGGCCGGGCGAAGCTGCTGGAGACGCCGGTGAGGTCGGTGCAGGAGTCCGGGTGCTTGTGGCTGGGGCAGAACTTCTCTCCGCCGTACATGGCACGGATGGCGCCGTCACCCGGCTGCACGCTGACCAGGGCGGCTTCGCGCCCCTTGTCCGGGCCGCTGCGTTGGTAGCCACCGTTGTTCGCCTTCATCGCGGCGACAGCAGCGGCCTGCGCGTTCTTGTCGATCGTCGTGATGACCTTGTAACCACCGGTCGACAGCCGGGCGTCGTCGAAGCCCTGCCGGGCGAGCTCGACCCGCACCGCCTGACAGATGAACGCGACCGGCCCGACACAGCCGGACCCGCGGGCTCGCGGCGGCTTCTTCACGTTGGGGTACTGCATGTCGTGCAGTGCGCTCGCGGGCAGCCAGTGTTGCTGCACCATGCCGTTGATGACGTAGCGCCAGCGCGCCTTGGCCGCGGACGGGTCGACGGCCGGGTCGTAGACCGATGGCTGGCTGATCGTCGCCGCCAGCACCGCCCCCTGCGCCGCGTTGAGCTTCGAGACGTCCGTGCGGAAGTAGGCGTGCGCCGCCGCCTGGATGCCGTAGGCACCGCGGCCGAAGTAAATGGTGTTGAGGTAGTCCTTGAGGATCTCGCGCTTGGACCTGGTGTTCGCCAGCTTCACCGCGATGAAGATCTCTTTGAACTTTCGGGTGAAGGTGCGCGCGGAGTTGAGGTAGGCGTTCTTCACGTACTGCTGGGTGATCGTCGAACCGCCCTGGGCGATCTCGCCGCCGCGCAGGTCGGTCCACAGCGCCCGCAGGATGCCGGTCGGGGAGATGCCGGGCTCGCTGTAGTACTGCCGGTCCTCGGCCGCGAGCACGGCGTGCTGCACGCTGACCGGCACCTTCGACAGCGGCACGTCGACCCGCGTGGTGCTGCCCAGCCGGGCCAGCGGGGTCTTCCCGTCGCTGTAGTAGAGCGTCGTCGCCTGTGCGGTGGAGAACGTGCTGGCATTCGGGATGGGGGTGGTCGCGTAACCGATGCCGACCAGGATCACGGCGGCGATGAACGCCCCCAACAGACCCCACAGCATCTGCCGGCGACGTGGCAGGACCCGACGCCACCCGCTCGGAGCCACGGCAGCGCCCGAGGAGCGGCTCATGCCGGCGATGTCCCCCGGCCGGTGATGACGGCAAACCCGACGTACGCCTCGACTGTGATCGACACGAGCAGATGATGCCGGTCAGGACCGGGCGCGCCGGCCGCTGGGTAGGCCGGTGCCGAGGACGTACGCCGCGAGCAGGTGGTTCCAGCGGCACTCGGCGCAGACCTCGACGAGATAGACGGTGAACTCCGGGTGCTCGCCGGCCAGCCCCGCCAGCTCGCGCGGCGCCCGGGCCCGGCCGTTGACGTCGGCGCGGAAGCAGTCGCCGTAGGTGTAGGAGACGTTGGCCAGGCCAGGCCGTTTGCAGATGGGGCACGGCTCGTCGGTCTGCTCGCCGTGGTAGCGCGCCGCCCGCAGGAGGTAGGGCTGCGCGTCGCAGACGTCGGTGAGCGACACCCGCCCGCTGGTCACGTTCGCCAGCGTCGAGCGCCGGACCAACGCGTAGTCGATGACGCTGCGCGCCTGGGCCTCCACCTCACGGCGCGCTCGGGCGACCGCTGCCGCGGCCGGTCGCGGCGACGGGTGCGCCGGGCGCATCGCCATGGCGGTCAGCGTACGCCGGGCCGCCCGCCGGCAGGGGAACGCGCGGCAGTGCGCAAGTTGCCAAATTCGGAACCGGCAGCTAAGGTCTGCGATGTATCGAGTTGATACATCCGGCCGTAAGCCTCGGTCGGTCCCGCGTCGAGAGGCGGACCCGCAGCGATGAGCCGGCGGTCAGGCGTGCTGGAGCTCGCCGTCCTCGGGCTGCTGCACGAGTCTCCGCTGCACGGCTACGAGCTGCGCAAGCGCGTCAACGCCTTGCTCGGCCCGTTGCGCGCGATCTCCTACGGCTCGCTCTACCCGTGCCTCAAGGACATGCTCGGCGCGGGCCTGATCGCCGCCGACGAGGAGGCCAGCGAGGCCGGCGCCGGCCGGCGCAGCCGCATCGTCTACAAGCTGACCGCCGAGGGCAAGGAACGGCTGCAGGAGCAGCTCGCCGAAGGCGGTCCGTCGGCCTGGGACGACGAGAGCTTCGGCGTCCGCTTCGCGTTCTTCGCCCAGACCGACGCAGATGTTCGGTTGAAGATCCTCGAAGGTCGCCGCAGCCGGCTGGAGGAACGCCGGGAGAAGGTCACCAGCGCCTTGTCGCGCACCCGGGAGAAGCTCGACCGCTACACCCTCGAGCTGCAACAGCACGGCCTGGAGTCGGTGGACCGGGAGGTCCGTTGGCTCAACGAGCTGATCGCCACTGAGCGCGGCAGTGTCGGCGTACGTCCCCGCAGCACACAGTCCTGAGCACCACCACCACCAGCACCAGCACCACCGAGCAATAGGGAGAACACCGGGATGGGTTCGGTTCGAGTAGCCATCGTCGGCGTCGGCAACTGTGCGGCGTCGCTCGTCCAAGGCGTCGAGTACTACAAGGACGCCGACCCGTCGGCGCGCGTCCCGGGGCTGATGCACGTGCAGCTGGGCGACTACCACGTGCGCGACATCGAGTTCGTCGCCGCGTTCGACGTCGACGGCAAGAAGGTCGGTCGTGACCTCGCCGAGGCGATCGGTGCCAGCGAGAACAACACGATCAAGATCGCCGAGGTGCCACCGACCGGCATCATCGTCCAGCGGGGACACACTCTCGACGGGCTCGGCAAGTACTACCGCCAGACCATCGAGGAGTCCGACGAGACCCCGGTCGACGTCGTGCAGGCGCTGAAGGAGTCCCGCGCCGACGTGCTGGTCTGCTACCTGCCGGTGGGCTCGGAGGACGCTGCCAAGTTCTACGCACAGTGCGCCCTCGACGCCGGCGTCGGCTTCGTCAACTGCCTGCCCGTGTTCATCGCCGGCACCAAGGAGTGGGCGGACAAGTTCACCGCCGCTGGCGTGCCGATCGTCGGTGACGACATCAAGAGCCAGGTCGGCGCGACGATCACCCACCGGGTGCTGGCCAAGCTGTTCGAGGACCGCGGCGTGATCCTCGACCGCACCTACCAGCTGAACGTCGGCGGCAACATGGACTTCATGAACATGCTCGAGCGTGAGCGCCTCGAGTCCAAGAAGATCTCCAAGACCCAGGCCGTGACGTCCAACCTCGAGACCGGGCCGCTCGCCGGCAAGGTCCAGGACCGCAACGTGCACATCGGGCCGTCCGACTACGTCGCCTTGCTCGACGACCGCAAGTGGGCCTACGTCCGCCTCGAGGGTCGCGCGTTCGGCGACGTGCCGCTCAACCTGGAGTACAAGCTCGAGGTCTGGGACTCACCGAACTCCGCCGGCGTCGTCATCGACGCCCTGCGTTGCTGCAAGATCGCGATGGACCGCGGTCTCGGTGGGCCGATCCTGCCCGCCTCGGCGTACTTCATGAAGTCGCCTCCGGTCCAGATCGAGGACACCCGGGCGCGCCAGCAGCTGGAGTCGTTCATCGCCGGCTGAGGCCGCGCTCGCCGCTCCCCCTCAGGCGACACCGTCCGCCCCGCCGCACCGACCTAGATTGGTCGCGTGCGGCGGGGCGACGGCGTTCGGGAGCTGTTCGCCCGTACCTGGTTTCCACGGTTGCTGACCACCCGGTTGGTCGCGCAGTGCGCCGACGGCATCTTCCAGACCAGCCTGGCCAGCGCTGTGTTCTTCAACCCCGATCACCAGACCGATCCGCACCAGGCGGCCGCCGGGTTCGTCGTCCTGCTGCTGCCCTACAGCCTGGTCAGCCCGTTCGCCGGCGTCTTCCTCGACCGGTGGCGGCGGCGGCAGGTGCTGGTCCGGGCCAACCTCGTGCGGACGGGGTTCATCCTCACCACGGCCGGCCTGCTCCTGACCACCGGCGCCCGCGGGCTGCCGTTCTACGTCGCGGCGCTGGCCGCGCTCTCGATGAGCCGGCTGTGCCTGTCGGCACTCTCGGCGGCGCTGCCGCACGTGGTGGGCCCGGAACAGCTCATCCACGCCAACTCCGTCACCACCACCGCCGGCACGTTCATCGCGATCGTCGGTGGTGGCATCGGTCTCGGCGTCCGTCAGCTGGCGGGCGCCGGCGATGCCGGCAGCGCCGCGATCGCGATGCTGGCCAGTGTCGTCTACCTGGCCGCGGCCGCGGTCGCCGCGACCATGCCGATGGAGCTCCTCGGGCCAGGCCGGGTGGAGCGGCAGCCACTGCACCGGCAGCTGTCGACCGTGGCGCGCGGCCTCGCGGCCGGCGCGCGGCACGTGATCGCGCGGCCCCGGGCAGCGCGCGCGTTGGCGGTCATGGGCACCACCCGTCTGCTGTTCGGTCTGTCGACGATCGCGACCCTGCTGCTGTACCGGAACTACTTCCACGACGAGGGCGCCCTGCGCGCCGGGCTCGTCGGCCTGGGTCAGGCGTTCGCGGCCGCCGCGGTCGGTTATGTCGCGGCGGCGGTGCTGACACCGGTGGTGGCTGCCCGGTTGGGCAAGCAGCGGTGGATCGTGGTGCTGCTGAGCATCGCGAGCACCACCCAGCTCGCAACGGGGCTGCCGTTCGCGATGGCTCCGCTGCTCGTCGGCGCGGCCTTGCTCGGGTTCACGATCCAGGGCACGAAGATCTGCGTGGACACTGTCGTCCAGGAAGAGGTGGAGGACGCGTTCCGCGGCCGGGTGTTCTCGCTGTACGACGCCCTGTTCAACCTGACGTTCGTGGCCGCGGCAGCGGTGGCCGCCTTCGCGCTGCCGACCACCGGCAAGTCCTACCCGGTGCTGTTCGCCGTGGTCGCCGGGTATGCGCTGGCGGCGATCGGTTACGGCGCGAGCGAACGGTCGCCGCGGCCGGAGGTCACGGCAGCGGCCGCAGCGACGGCAGCGTGATCACCGGTGTCGAGGCCGAGCCTCCGCTCGGCGTCGGTGTCGGTGTCGGTGTCGGCACCAACGACAACACGGTGTCGATCGCGCTGCCCACCACGCCACCACTGCCGCCGCTCGGGCTGGGGCTCGGTGTGGGTGTTGCGCCGCCGCCTCCGCCGCCGCCCGAGCCGGACCCGGAACCACCACTGCCGCCACCGTTGCCGCCGCCGCTGCCACCAGCCGGGCCCGTCCCAGTGCCGGCGCCGGTCGCACCGGCCGGACCGCCGGTGGCGCTGGCGAGCACCGCACCGACGCTGCCGATCCGGCCCGGTGGCTGGTGTCGTTCGAAATCGGCGAGGGTGGTGACGACCGCACCGGCGCCGACGCCGACCAGGTGAGCGACCACGCCCCAGGAGCCTCCCGCGGCGCGATAGCCCACCGCCGCGTCGTACCGCTGCACGACCCCCGACCGAGGACCCGCGGCCGCGATCACCGCCGGCAGCACCCGCTCGCTGCGGTCGAGACCCGGCGGCGCGTTCAACGGCCGCTGCATCGCGGCCGTGACGACCCGCGTCGTCGACCGGCCGGTCTCGTCGATGCCGAGTGCCAGCGACACCAGCGTGCGGTCGTCGCGCACCAGCTGCGGGACGGCGTGTGCCTCACCGTCGTCGTCGGTCAGTCGCAACGGCGTGGTGAGGTCCGGCAGCGCGTCACCGCCGACGACGGTCTGGTGCAGCGCGGGGATCGTCAGCCGCCGGCCGGTGCTGCTGGTGACCTCGGTCGCGCCGGCCAGAGCGCCGATGCGGACCGTCACCGAGCGCTCGGCGCGGGTGGCGACACCGGCCGGTGTGTGCACGGCCAAGCCGCCGACCGTCAGCTGCAGGCCGGGGCCGTGTTGAGCATCGACGACGACCGCGCCGGCACGCAACGACTGCTCGGCGCCGTTGACGACCTCGACGGCGGCGGCGGACCCGACGTAGACGGTCCGAGACTCGGTGACCAGCTCGGCCCGGCCGGTGCCCCCCGCGGTCCGTACGACGTCGCCGCCGTGCAGCGTCAGTCCGTCGACGCCCCGCACGGTGGTGCCGTTCGGCCGCACCACGGTGACACCCACCGGCTCGTGCAGCTGGGTGGCTCGCGCCGACACCGGCGAGCTGCACCCGGCAGTGAGCGAGCCGACGACGAGCACGACGGATGCTGCGACCGCGGCGGACCAACCGGCCCGGCAGCCGACATGCGTCGTTTGCCCCATGTGCTGATGATCCGGCATGGCTCGCCCCGAGCTCCATGGCCCGATGTGACTAATCAGCGCGTAGTGACCGGCCGGCGGCCGGCGGCTACTCGGCGGAGTCGCGGCCCGGCTCGAGCCCCTGCTCCCGAGCCCATCGGTGCAGCTCGGCGACCGCGTCGTCGTGGGGCAGTGGCCCACGCTCCAGCCGGAGGTCGAGCAGGTGCCGGTAGGCGCGGCCGACCACTGGCCCCGGACGGATCCCCAGCTCGGCCATGATCGTGTTGCCGTCGAGGTCTGGCCGGATGCGCGCCAGGTCCTCTTCCTCTTCGAGCTCCGCGATCCGCCGTTCGAGCGAGTCGTAGGCGCGGGCCAGAGCGCGCGCCTTGGCCGGATTGCGGGTGGTGCAGTCCGACCGGGTCAGCTTGTGCAACCGAGCGAGGAGCGGCCCCGCGTCCCGCACGTAACGACGAACGGCAGCGTCGGTCCACTCGCCGTCGGCGTAGCCATGGAACCGCAGGTGCAGCTCGACCAGCGTGCTGACGTCGTCGACGACGTCCTTCGGATAGCGCAGCGCGATCAACCGCTGCCGCGTCATCGCGGCGCCGACGACCTCGTGGTGGTGGAAGGAGACCTTCCCGCGCGGCCCGATGGACTTCGTCTTGGGCTTGCCGATGTCGTGCAACAGCGCTGCCAGCCGAAGGATCAGGTCCGGTCCGTCGTCCTCGAGCGCGATCGCCTGGTCGAGCACGGTCAGCGTGTGCGCGTAGACGTCCTTGTGCCGGTGGTGCTCGTCGACCGTCTCCTTGAGCCGGGCCAGCTCCGGCAGGCACTGCTCGGCGAGTCCGGTGACCACGAGCAGCTCCAGCCCGAGCCGAGGGTGCGCGCCCAGCACGAGCTTGCTGAGCTCGTCGCGGATCCGTTCGGCGCTGACGATGCCCAGCCGTGGCGCCATCTCGGTGATCGCCGACAGTGCCGCGGAGTCCACCGAGAAGCCGACCTGCGCCGCGAACCGAGCGGCGCGCAGCATCCGCAACGGGTCGTCGTCGAACGACTGCTCCGGCCGCACCGGGGTCCGCAGGACTTCACGGGCCAGGTCGTCCAGGCCGCCGAACGGGTCCACGACCGGGTGGGCGGCCTGCAACGGCAGCCGGATCGCCATGGCGTTGACGGTGAAGTCTCGGCGGGAGAGGTCGGCCTCGATCGAGTCGCCGAAGCTGACCTCCGGCTTGCGGCTGTCCGGGTCGTAGGTGTCGCTGCGATAGGTCGTGATCTCGCAGCGATGGCTCGCGCCGTCATGGCCGAGCTGCACGCCGACGGTGCCGAACGTGATGCCGGTGGTCCAGGTCGGGCCGAGGGGGGCGACCAGGGCGAGGATCTGCTCCGGGCGGGCATCCGTGGCGAAGTCGAGGTCGTCGTGCAACCGCCCCAACAGCGCGTCCCGCACCGGGCCGCCCACGAGGTAGAGCTCGTGCCCGGCGCGCCCGAATCGCTCCGCCAGCCGCTCGGTGACCGGAGCGACCCGCAGGAGCTCGCGCACCGCGAGCCGGGCGGCGTCCGGCACCCGACGGGGGGTGCGGCCGGAGACAGCACGGGAAGCGGGCACGGGGTTACAGACTACGAGCCCGGCGACCACTAGCCGCAGCGGCTGCGGCGACCTAGGCTCCGCTGCACAGCCGTGCCCCACGCCCCCGGGAGGCAGCGGATGAAGGACGCGCTCGACGTCCACCGTGCGCTGCTGGCGCGCGAGGTGCCCCACGAGGTGGTGCGGCTGCCCCGCCTGGTCCTCTCCGCCGACGAGGTGCCCCAGGTGCTGGAGCTGCCGCGGGAGCGATGCGTCGTGGTCCGGGTCTACCAGGCCGATGACCAGCTGGTCGGGGTGATCGTGCGGGCCGGGGAGCTGCCCCACCCCGCTGCCGTGCTGCAGGCGTTGGGCGCCCGCACGCTGCGGGTCGCGGCGCCTGACGAGGTCAGCGCGGCCACCGACTTCGCCGCCTCGCTGGTGTCGCCGGTCCTGCTGCCGCCGTCCATGCCGGTCCTGGCCGACGCGTGCGTCGGCCACGTCGACGTGGTCTACGCGGCGACCGGAGACGGGGGTACGGCGCTGGGCATCTCCACCCGTTGGCTGCTCACCGCCAGCGGAGCACTCGCCACCGAGCTGTGCGCCCCGGACGGGTTGTCGCTGGAACTGACCGACGACCTGGCGCCGGAGCTGACTCCGCTCCTGGCGCACCGCCGCGACTGGCGCTGAGCCCGCCCGCGAGCCGCCCGGACAGCCGCCGGCCCGACATTACGATCGGGTCATGGCCAGTCCTCCGCCTTCGTCGTCCCCCGGCGACAGCGGCGGCACCGGCCGGCGGCGGACGTCAACGTCTCGCCGCGGCAGCGCTCCGGCCCGCCGCCGGCTGCAACGGGTGGAGGAGACCTCGGCCGGTGGGCTGGTCGTCGACCGGCGAGACGGGGAGACACCGCACGCGGCGCTGATCGGCCGGACGGACCGCCGCGGCCGCCTGCTGTGGTCGCTGCCGAAAGGACACGTCGAGGTCGGCGAGACCAACGAAGCAGCAGCCGTGCGGGAAGTCGCCGAGGAGACCGGCATCACCGGCCGCGTCCTCGCCCCCCTGGGCACGATCGACTTCTGGTTCGTTGCCGACGGACGGCGGATCCACAAGACCGTGCACCATTTCCTCCTGCTGGCACTAGGTGGTGAGCTGTCCGCCGACGACATCGAGGTCGAGCAGGTGGAGTGGGTCCCCCTCGCCGAGCTGGCCGACCGGCTGGCCTATGCCGACGAGCGGCGGCTGATCCAGCAGGTGCCACGGCTGCTCGCGGAGAGCGCGTGAGCCCTCGCGGCGAGGCGGCCGGATGAGTCGAGCGCACGGCCGGCGTCCTGGTGCCGGCGTGCGTCTGCGCCGGGGCGTCGCCGCCCTCGCCTGTGCCTGCGGATCGATCCTCGCCGCGAGCCTGCCGGCCACCGCCAGCCCGACTCCGGTGCCGAACCCGTCGGTGTCGGCCGAACCGGTGCTGCCGGTCGCGGTCACCCTCACCCGGTTGCGGCCGTTCGCGCCGCAACCCGGGCAGACGCTCGAGCTCGACGGCAGCCTGCGCAACGTCTCCGCGGCGCCGGTCGACGACCTGCAGCTGCACCTCGTGCTCTCCCGCAGCAAGGTGGGGTCCCGCGGGGAGTTCGACGGCTACGCCGCAACGCCGGACGGACCGCCGCCGGCGGATGCCGTGGCGCTGCCGACCGCGACGGCGACGGTGCCGCGGCCGTCACTGCCACCCGCGGGCAGCGAGCCGTTCCACCTCGCGGTGAAGGTGGACGACCTGCACCTGCCGCAGGCATGGCAGGTCTACGAGTTCGCGATCACCGTGACCGGCACCGCACCGGCGGGCTTGGGCACGCTCGGCCGGTTGCGGTCGTTCCTGCCCTGGGCTCCCGTCGGCGTGCCGGGCGTCGGCAAGCCCACGCAGCTGGCGTGGGTGTGGCCGCTGGTGGACCGGCCGCACCGCAACGGCGGCGGCTGGACCGACGACGGGCTCGCCTCGGCGTTCGCCACCGGCGGCCGGCTGGACAACCTGCTCCGGGCGGCGCAGGCGGCACAGTCCCAGCAACCGCCTCCCGTGCCGAAGCCCAAGCACCGGCGCGGTCACCGGCGACCGGCACCACCCCCGCCTCCCCGCCCGACGATCAGCCCCGTTCCGGTGACCTGGGCGATCGACCCGATGCTCGTCGAGGACGCCGCGCTGATGGAGCGCGGCTATCGCGTCGGCGCCGGAGCCGCCGCCCGCCCCGGCCACGGGCAGACCGCCGCCCGGGCCTGGCTGGCCGGCCTCAAGACGGCGACATCGGGCGCCGAGGTCCTCGCGCTGCCCTACGCCGACCCGGACGTCACGGCCGCCGTCAAGTCCGGGCTCACCACCGAGGTGCAGGTCGCGGCGACGACCGGGCAGAAGCTGCTGGGGCAGGCGCTCCGGGCGACGCCGCTGCCCTATTCCTGGCCACCGGACGGGTTCATCGACCAGCGCGCGCTCGACGCGATGTTCGCGACCGGGATCACGACCGTGGTGCTCGACTCCGCCGCGGTGCCCTACCTCAACGGTGAGCCCAGCGAGACGCCGGGGGCGCACACGACGATCCACGCCCGCGACGGCAACCCTGACGCGCTGCTCGCCGACCACGTGCTGACCGCGACGGTCGACGCCGGTGCGTTCGATCGAGCCCAGGGACCGCTGGACATCCAGCGGGTGCTCAGCGAGCTGCTGATGATCCAGGCGGAGCAACCGTTCGACCAGCGGTCGTTCGTGATCGCGCCCGGCCGGCGCTGGAACCCCGCACCGGCCTACGCCGCCACGTTGCTGGCCGCCTCGGGCCAGGTGCCCTGGATCCAACCGGTCCCGCTGTCGACAGTTGCGGCCACGCCGGCAGACACCCGCGTCGAGCGTGGGCAGCTGACCTATCCCGCCTCCGAACGGCAGCGGCAGCTCTCCCGCAACTACCTCGACAGCGTGCGTGCGCTGAAGCACAAGGTGGACGCGCTCGCCGCGATCCTGCCGCCGGACGACGGGCAGGCCAACGCCTACCACTCCGCCGTACTCCGGTTGCTGTCCTCGGCCTGGCGCAACGATCCGGCAACCGCCCGCGGTCGCCGCGCGAGCCTGCTGACCGAGGTGACCCACACGATGAGCCAGGTCTACATCGCCTCCCACGAAGGCAGCCTGGTGACCCTCACCAGCCACAGCGGCACCGTTCCGGTCACGGTCGCCAACGACCTCGACACACCCGTGCGGGTGGAGGTGCGGATCGACCGCACTCCACACCTGCAGGTGCGTGGGGGCGGCGTGACACAGACGATCCCGCCGCACCGGCGCGTGCCGGTCGACGTGCGGGCGGCGGCCCAGACCTCGGGCGTGTTCCCGTTGACCGTGCGGCTCTACACGCCGGGACCCGAGGGGGAGCGGTACGGCGACAGCGTGCAGCTGTTCGTCAAGTCGACCGCCTACGGCACGACCGCGCTGCTGATCACGGGCGGTGCCACCGCCGTACTCCTCCTTGCGGTCGCCCTGCGCCTAGGCCGCCGCGCCGTCTCCGCTCGCCGCCACCCAGCCGCTTGAGCTCCCGCCGATGACGACCGGACAGCAGGCGGGAGACCCGCAGGCCGAAGCGGCCGACACCGCTACGGCAGCCGGCTCCGCGAGCCCGGGTCTGGCCCGTTCCGGCGTCGCCATGGCGATCGGCACCCTCGCGTCCCGCGGCAGCGGATTCCTGCGGACGGTGGTCATCGCCGTGGCCCTGGGCGAGACGCTCGGCGACCCCTACAACATCGCCAACACGATCCCGAACATCCTCTACGACCTGCTGCTCGGCGGAGTGTTGTCCAGCGTCGTGGTGCCGCTCCTGGTCGCGGCCGCGGCCCGCGACGAGGACGGCGGCGAGGCCTACGCGCAGCGGTTCGTGACGATGGTCGTGGCGACGCTGACGGTCGCGGCGGTGGTGGGCGTGCTGCTGGCCCCCCAGCTGGTGCACCTCTACAGCCACAGCCTGCCCGGCCCGGACGACCGGCTGGCCACCACCTTCGCCCGCTACTTCCTGCCGCAGGTGCTGTTCTACGGCGTGGGCGCGGTGTTCGGAGCCATCCTCAACACGCGCGGCAGCTTCGCCCCGCCGATGTGGGTGCCGGTCCTCAACAACCTCGTCGTGATCGCCTCCGGCGTGTTGTTCCTCGTCCTCACCCACCACAACGCCAGCGCCGCCGACCTGTCGACCGGCGACACGCTGGTGCTCGCGGTGGGGACGACCGCCGGTGTGATCGTGCAGACGGTCGCGCTGTTGCCGGCGCTGCGTCGGGTGGGGTTCCGGCTGCGGTTGCGCTTCGACTGGCGCGGCGCCGGGCTGCGCTCCGCCGGCGGGTTCGCCGGCTGGATGATCGGCTATGTCGTCACCAACCAGCTCGGCTACATCGTGATCGTCAACCTCGCGTCGGCGAGTGCGCAGGGACGGGGCCAGCCCGGGTTCGGCTTCTCCCCCTACAGCTACGCGTTCATCCTGTTCTCCCTGCCCTACGCCGTGATCTCGGTGTCGGTGATCACGGCGCTGTTCCCGCAGATGAGCCGCAGCGCCGTTGCCGGCGACCGCCGCTCGGTCGCCGACACGATGGCCCACGGTCTCAACTTGTCCGCGGTGCTGCTGGTCCCGGCCACGGCCGTGCTCGTGGCGCTCGGGCCCCTGCTGGCGACGGTCGTGTTCGCGCACGGCCGCATCCCGGTGGCCGGCGCTCGGCTCATCGGCTGGACACTGGCCGGGTTCGGCATCGGGCTGGTCCCGTTCTCCGCCTTCCAGGTGCAGCTGCGCGCCTTTCTCGCGCTGCGCGACTCGCGCACGCCGTTCGTGGTCAATGTGGTCATCACCGCGCTCAACGTCGGCGCGGACGTGGCGCTCTACGAGGTGCTGCCGGCGCGGGCGAAGGTGGCCGGCCTCGCGGTGGGGTTCTCGATCTCGTACGCCGTGGGAACGCTGGTGTTCGCGCGGCTGCTCCGGCACCGGCTGGGCCGGGCCGACCGCCGGGTGACCCAGACGCACACGCGGCTGGCCGCGGCGACGCTGGTCGCCGTCGTCCCCACCTACGTCATCGCCCGCCTGCTGACCGCCGGTCTCGGGCTGGGGGTGGAAGCGGCGCTGGTCGCGGTGGTGGTCGGCACCAGCGCCGGAGCGGGTGTCTTCCTGGGCCTGGCCCGGCGCATGCGCGTGCCGGAGCTCGAGGAGATGGCCTTGGTCGTCCGCCGCCGGCTCCGTCTGGGGTAAAGCGGCTGCTCCTTCCGGCCGACAACGAAGGCAGGAGGGATCATGACATCGGCCCGCCGCGGTTGCGGCACCACTGACTTTCGTCACGACACCGGCAGCATCGTCGTCGGGTGGTTGACGAAGCTCGTCGTCGCGCTCGCCGTGGTGGGCGTGATGGCCTTCGACGCGCTGTCCGTCGGGGCGGCGCACGTCAGCGCGAGTGACGACGCCAACCAGGCAGCGTCGGCCGCGCAGAGCGACTGGATGAACTCCCACAACGTGCAGTCCGCCTACAACGCGGCCGCGGAGAGCCTCACCAACAGCTCCGAGGAAGTGCTGACCCGCGGCTTCAGCATCGAGCCCAACGGCACCGTCCACCTGCTGCTGCAGCGAACAGCCACCACCCTCGTCCTGCACCGGATCGGCCCGCTGCGGAAGTACACGGTCTTCACCACGGCGGGCGAGGCCACTCCGCCCGCGTCGTGACGTCTCCCCGGCTCCGGCTCGCCGCCCTCGCCGCCGCGGTCGCGGCGACCGCCACGGCGGCCGTCGGCGTCGGTCCGGGACGCGCGGTCGCCGACCCGGTCGGCGATGCGCGGGCCCGGGCCGCCGCGCTGGCGCAGACCGTGGACCGGCTGCAGGTCGCTGCCGAGGTCGCGACCGAGCGCTACGACGCGGTGGAGGCGCAGCTCGGCCAAGCGGTCATCCGCCAGGAGCTGGCCGAACGCCAGGTCGAGTCCGACCAAGAGAGCGCGACGGCTGCGGCCGACCAGGTGACCGCACGAGTGCGGGCGCTGTACGAGTCCGGTGGTCGCGCCTCGCTGCTCGCCACCGTCCTGACCGGCACCGACCCGGCCGACGCGCTGGCCCGGCTGCACGTCGTGAGCAACATCCTGTCCTTCGACGACGCCGGCGTCGCCGCCGCCGTTCGGACCACCGACCGCGCCCGGCAGCTGGCCGCGCAGCTGACCGCTGCCGCCAGCGAGGTCACCCGCCTGCAGCACGCGGCGGCGGTCGCTACCGGTCGGGTGCGTTCCCTGCTGCTGGCCCAGCAGCGCGCCCTGTCGGCGGCGACCGCAGAGGTCCGCCGGTTGCTCGCCGCCCGCCAGGCCGCGCTGGCCGCTGCCAGCGCCGCGGACTTCACCGCCGCCCTACGCGCCGCCGGCGGCACCCTCGACGGCAGCACCGTTCCGCCCAACGCGACGGCCGCCGGCGCCATCGCCGCCGCGCGCAGCCGACTCGGTGACCCCTACGTCTGGGGTGCCACCGGGCCGCACAGCTTCGACTGCAGCGGCCTGACCCAGTGGTCCTACGCCCATGTCGGGGTCCAGCTGCCCCGGGTGGCGGCGGACCAGTGGAACGCCGGTCCGCACGTCGCGCTCGCCGACCTCGAACCGGGCGACCTGCTGTTCTGGGCCACCGACGTCACGAACCCAGCGACCATTCACCATGTCGCGATCTACCTGGGCAACGGCATGATGATCGCCGCGCCGCACACCGGCGACGTGGTCAAGGTGCAGCCGGTCTACATGTCTGGCTACATCGGCGCGACCCGCCCCTACGTGCACTGACCGGCGCGGCCGGTCCGCCGCTCACATCAGCCGGGCGCGCAGCCTCGGCCGCGCTAGCGTGAGCTCGTGGTGAAGCGGGCCGAGGATGCGGCCGCTCCCCCCGCCGCCCGCGGGCTGGTGCTCGACGGTCGGTATCGGCTCGACCAGGTGCGCACCGAGCACCCGCTGGGTCCGTCGGTGCACGGAGTGCTCTGGCGGGCGGTCGACCAGTCCCTGGAGCGCAAGGTCGCGATCCTGCTGGGCACCGGCCTGACCGCAGCCGGCCACAACCGGGTGGTGCGGGCGGCGGCGCGCGCGAGCGCCGTCACCGACGGTCGGTTCGTGCGCATCCTCGACGTCGGCCAGGTCGACCTCGACTCGGGCGTCACGACGTGGATCGCGACGGAGTGGGTCGAGGCGCCGTCGTTGGCCGCGACCGTGCGCGGTGAGCCGTTGCCGCCCGATGTGGCGACCGAGGTGGTCCGCCAGTGCGCGGAGGCGCTGGTGGCGGCTGCCGCTGCGGGCTGCCACCACGGCCGGCTGCACCCCGACCAGGTGCTGTTGCCGGTCAACGGGGTGCCCCGGATCACGGGGCTGGAGGTCGCGTCGGCGCTCGCCACGGCCGGGACGGCGGCCCGGCGGGCGGGCGGTGCGGGACCAGGAACGCCCGCGCCGCCGTTCGCGCCGGCCGAACAGGATGCCCGCCACCTCGGCGCGTTGTTGTTCGCGGCGCTGACCGGCCGGTGGCCGCTGCCCGACTGGCTCGGCTTGCCGTCGGTCGACGGTCGGCTCGCCCGCCAGGCCCGCCCTCGGGTGATCCGCGCCGGCATCGGCCGTGAGCTCGACACGATCACGCACCAGGCGCTCACCGGCGGCCTGCCGGACGCGCACGCCGTCGTCCGCGCGCTGTCGGTCCTGCCCTCACGGCCGCTGGACGCGCCGCCCGAGCCGCCGGCACCCCCCGGCGAGTCCGCTTGGTCGCGCTGGCTGTGGCGGGTGGTCCCCCCGCTCGTCGTGGTGGCGATCGGCCTCACCGGCTGGGCCGTCGGGAGTGATCTCGGCCGGGTTCCGGGACCGGCCCGACAGCCGCACGCCGCTCTCCCACCGGCCCGCGCCTCCGCTTCCGGTGCGCCGCACGCGACCTTGGTCTGGCACCGGCCGCCGGCGATCACCAGCTTCGATCCCGAAGGCGACGGCCAGGAGGACGAGGACGCGGTCGGACTGGCCGTCGATCGGGACGCGACCACCGCCTGGGAGAGCGCGACCTACCGGGGCAACCCACGGTTCGGGGGCCTCAAGTCCGGCGTGGGGCTGTTGCTCGACCTCCACCGGCCGACCACCGTGCGGGTGGCGGAGCTGGCACTGACGGCGGCCGGCTCCGATGTCGAGATCCGCGCCGGTGACGTCCGGCCGCAGCAGGCGGCGGACCTGCCGGTCGTCGCCAGCCGGGCCGACGCCGGCGATCACGTGCGGCTCGACGTGTCCCCACCCACCCGGGCCCGCTACTGGCTCGTGTGGTTTACCAGCCTGCCGCGCACGCCGGCCGGTGACTACCAGATCGGGGTGGCGGAGCTTGCGCTGCTGGGATGACGCGCCGCGCGGGCGACCGGGCTCATGCCGCGTGGCGGGCTACGCTGCGCTGCAGCTGTCCGGAGGGGGCGCATGAGCAGGCCGGTGGACGGGCCGGCGGCGGCGGCCACATCCGAGGTCGACGACCGCGAGCTGTTGCGCCGACACGTCTCCGGTGACCGGGACGCGTTCCCCGCGCTGGTCCGCCGCCACCAGGACCGGCTGTGGCGGGTGGCGCTGCGGACGCTGGGCGACCCCGACGATGCCGCGGACGCCCTGCAGGACGCGCTGCTGTCGGCGTACCGCGCGGCGGCCGGCTACCGCGGGGACGCGGCTGTCACCACCTGGCTGCACCGCATCGTCGTCAACGCCTGCCTCGATCTGGCCCGCCGCCGCGCGTCCCGACCCACGCGGCCGCTGGACGAAACCGCCGCGGCACGGCAGCCGGCAGCCGATCGGGTCGAGGCGTGGGAGACCGCCTCCGACGTGCTCGCGGCGCTGCGCGAGCTCCCGGTCGAACAAGCGGCCGCCATCGTGCTCGTCGACGTGGAGGGCTATCCCGTCGCCGATGTCGCGACGATGCTCGAGGTGCCCATCGGCACCGTGAAGAGCCGGTGCGCCCGCGGCCGCGCCCGCCTCGCCGCCACATTGGTGCATCTCGACCCCAGGAACCCAGCCGCGGCGGTGCCCGTCCAACCAGACAGCGCCCCCCGCGCCGACGGTCCTGCCGCCGGCGGCCTCGCTGCCGACCAGACTTCCGACCAACCCTTGCCCGATGACGAGGAGCGACGGTGACCGACGACGCCCGCGGCAGCGCGGACCTCAACGGCCACCTCGACCTGGATGCGCTGGCCGACCTCGACGAGGGGTTGCTCCCGGAGGCTGCGGCCGAGCTGCACGCCGCCCACCTGGCCACCTGCGCGGAGTGCCAGGCTCGGGCGGCCCGGGTGCAGTCGGCACGGACCGTGCTGCGGGAGCTGCCGGCCGTGACCATCCCGCCCGCAGTCGAGCAGCGCCTGGCCGCCACGTTGCGCGGGGCCACTCCCACCGTCGTACCGCTCGAGCGGCCATCCGGCCGGTGGCGCAGACACCCGAGCGCGGCGGCGCTCGGCGCCGTCGCCGCGGCGGCCGCGCTGATCGCCGCGATCGTCGTCGGGACGACGACCCACGGATCCGGGAACGGCGAGAGCGCCTCGCGAGCTCCGGGCGCCCGGGGACCGGCCGCGACACTCGCTCAACCGGCTACGTTCCCCGTCCTCACCCGCGGCGAGCGCTACACCCGCACCAACGCGGCCCGGCTCGCCCAGCAGCTGGTCTCGGCCGCAACCGGCGGCGCCGCCGGGACCGCGGCCCAACCCCAGGCGACTGCTCCCACGCCGGGCGCCGGAGCACCGCTGCGCGCCGCCGGGAGCAGCAGCGCGCCCAGCGGCAGCTCCTCCGGCGCCGGCGCGGCCACCGTTGCTCCCGCCGTGCCGGCGGCGCTGCAACCGCTGTTCACGAACCGGGCACTGCTGCTGCAGTGTGTCGCCGCGCTGACCGGCAACCGGACAACTCGGCCGCTGGCGGTCGATTTCGGGCGCTATAGCGACAAGAAGACAGTAGGGGTGAACAAGCCCGCGCTGGTCATCCTGCTCCCGGGCACCGACCCCAGCAAGGACGAGGCGTGGATCGTGGGTCCGGCCTGCGCGACCGCGGACAACAACGACCTGTACCTCTACCAGACGGTGCCGGCGTCGGGCTGATCCGCGCGGCGCGACTTTCGCGGCGGGCCGAACAGCACCGGCCAGGCGAGGACACCGCCCAGCGCGGCGAGGTACGGCGGGCCCACGTCCCCGGCCGGGTGCAGCGGACTGCCGCCGCCGATCGTCAACCGGAAGCCCAGGGCGGTGCCGAGCACCGCGGCACCCAAGGCGATCGCCAGCACCACGATGCCGGGCGTGGCCGGTGGGCGGGGCCGGCCGGTGACGGCCGCGGTGGCGGCGCCGGCGGCAAGCCCGATCAGCGCCGGCGCGACCAGTGACATCACGTGCACCCCGACGTACTGCGTGGCCACCCAGCCGCCGGCGAGCGCCACGACGATCCCGGCCAGCCCGGCCCGCACCGCCAGCTCGAGCGTGCTGCGCGCCGGCCGGCCAACGGCCGCACCCGCACAGGCCGCGCAGCCGGACCCTCCGTGGCTGGCGACGTCCGCGCCACACCGCGGCCGGCCACAGACCGGGCAGCCGTCGGCGGCCAGCCGCGCCGGGTGCACGGCGCAGCGCACACCCACCCCCGGCGCCACGGTCATGACGCAAGCCTCGCACGGGAATCCCCGTCCGTAGACTCGCGTTCCCGCGAACGGCAGCGGTCAAGAGTGGGTGGTGTCAGTGAGCGAGAGCGACCAGACGTCCGGCGACATCCGCGACGTCATCATCGTGGGCTCCGGCCCGGCCGGCTACACCGCCGGTGTCTACACCGCTCGCGCCAACCTGCGGCCCCTGCTCATCGAGGGTGTGCAGTACGGCGGGGCGCTGATGCAGACCACCGAAGTCGAGAACTTCCCCGGGTTCGTCGACGGCATCCAGGGTCCGGACCTGATGGACCACATGCGCAAGCAGGCGGAGCGGTTCGGCGCCGAGATGCTCACCGACGACGCCACCGAGCTACGGCTCACCGGGCCGGTGAAAGAGGTCGTGGTCGGCGGCGAGACCTACCGCGCCCACACCGTCATCCTTGCCATGGGTTCCGCCTACCGGATGCTCGGGTTGCCCAACGAAGCGCGCCTGATGGGGCACGGGGTGTCGGCGTGCGCGACCTGCGACGGCTTCTTCTTCCGCGGCCAAGAGATCGCGGTCGTCGGCGGCGGCGACTCGGCGATGGAGGAGGCGACGTTCCTCACCCGGTTCGCCGACAAGGTGCACCTGTTGCACCGGCGCGACGCGTTCCGCGCCTCGAAGATCATGCAGGAGCGGACCCTGTCCAACCCGAAGATCCAGGTGCACTGGAACACGGTCGTGGAGGACATCTTCGGGGAGGACAAGGTGACCGGCCTGGCCGTGCGCAACCCGTTGTCCGGCGAGGGTTCGACCCTCGACGTCACCGGTCTGTTCGTCGCGATCGGACACGACCCGCGCAGCGAGCTGGTGCGCGGCGAGGTGACCCTGGACGACAGCGGATACGTCGTGGTCGATGCGCCGTCGACCCGGACCAACGTGCCCGGCGTCTTCGCCTGCGGCGACCTCGTCGACCACACCTACCGGCAGGCGATCACGGCTGCCGGCACCGGCTGCGCCGCCGCGCTGGACGCCGAGCACTTCCTGGCCGAGCGCGGGGAATGACAGCGGCAACGAGATCGTTGCCCCACCAGCACGACCTGAGCGAGGGAGATGACATGGGCGCGGCCACCAAGACCGTCACGGACGCCACCTTCGACACCGAGGTGCTCGGCAGCGACAAGCCGGTGCTCGTCGACTTCTGGGCCGAGTGGTGTGGACCGTGCAAGATGGTCGCTCCGGTGCTCGAGGAGATCGCCAGCGAGCATGCCGAGAAGCTGACCGTCGCCAAGGTCAACATCGACGAGAACCCCGAGATCGCGCGGCGCTACCAGATCATGTCGATCCCGACCATGTCGGTGTTCTCCGGCGGCGAGGTCGTCAAGAGCATCGTCGGCGCCAAGCCCAAGGCCGCGCTGCTTCGCGACCTGGAAGCCTTCGTCTGACCGTCCGGACGCCATTCAGATCTGCATCCACTGGGCCGTTTCGGCCGGGTGGTCCGGGGCTAGCATCCGCGAGTGCAGGTCTTCCGACGCGGTGACCGCGGCCCTGCGGTAGCGGCCATTCGAGCCAAGCTCGAGCGGTTGGGCCTGCTCCCGGTCGGCGACGCCGAGCACGACCTGTTCGACGACGGCACGGATCGGGCCGTCCGCGCGTTCCAGCAGCGACGCGGCCTGCGGGTGGACGGCGTCGTCGGCACCGAGACCTACCGCTCTCTCGACGGCGCTCACTGGCGGCTGGGCGACCGCGTGTTGTCCTACACCGCGGGTCACCCGTTCGTCGGTGACGACGTCGCGATGCTGCAGCAGCGGCTGCTGGACATGGGCTTCGACCCGGGCCGGTGCGACAGCATCTTCGGCGAGCAGACCGAGAGCGCGCTGCGGGAGTTCCAACGCAACGTCGGGCTGCAGGCGGATGGCACGGTCGGCCCGGCAACGTTGAAGGCGTTGGACATGCTGCGCCGTACCGTCACCGGCGGCTCCCCCTCCGAGCAGCGTGAGGAGGAGCGGCTGCGCGGCGGGGGCGGCACCCTCAGCGGACGGACGATCGTGCTCGACCCCGGACACGGCGGCGACGATCTCGGCAGCTACGGCCACGGAGTCGCCGAAGCCGACGTGGCCTTCGACCTGGCCACGCGCATCGAGGGCCGGCTCGGACCGCTGGGAGTGCACGCACTGCTCACCCGCGGCGCCGACAGCTGTCCCGACGACGCGGCGCGGGCCGCTCTGGCCAACGACACCGGGGCAGACCTGTTCATCTCCCTGCACACGGACGCCGCCTCGAGCGAACGGCCGTGTGGGCTGGCGACCTACTACTACGGCGCCGAGCTGCCCCACCGCGTGGTCAGCTCGGTGGTGGGGGAGCGGTTGGCCGGGCTGGTGCAGCGCGAGATCGTGGCCCGCACCGATCTGCTCGACGCGCGCACTCACCCCAAGGCCTGGCAGCTGCTGCGGCTGACGCGGATGCCGGCGGTCCGGCTGGACGTCGGCTACATCACCAACGAGCACGACGCGGCCCGGCTGGCGGCACCTGAGTTCCGGGACGCGGTTGCGGAAGCGGTCGTGGCCGCGGTGCAGCGGCTCTACCTGCCCGACGGCGACGACATCCCGACCGGGCAGTTCCGGATGCCGGCCTTCAGCCGCTGAGAAAGCCGCTCACACCGGCCGCAGCGCGCCTTCGGGGCTCATCGAGCCCAGCAGCCGCTCCAGGGCGACCTCGACGTCCTCCCGCCAGGAGGCGACGGTCTTCAGCTCCAGCCGCAGCCGGGGGAACCGCGGGTGCGGCCGGACAGTCTTGAAGCCGACGGCCAGCAGGTAGTCGGCGGGCAGCACGCAGTGCCCGACGCCCTGCCATTGAGCGTCCCCGAAGGCCTCCACCGCCTTGATGCCGCGGCGGGTGAGGTCCTTGGCCACCCCCTGGACGAGCATGCGAGCCAAGCCGCCGCCGCCGAACTCAGGCAGCACCTGCGCCGTCATCAGCAGCGCGGCGTCGGCGCTGACCGGGCTGGTGGGGAAGGCCACGGACCGCGGCACATATGCCGCCGGCGCGAACAGCACGTATCCCGCCGGCACCCCGTCGACGAAGGCGATCTTGCCGCAGCTGCCCCACTCCAGCAGCACCGCAGAGACCCACGCCTCCTTCTCGAGCTCGGTGTCGCCGGTCTCCGCCGCCCGCGCGCCGGCGACCGGGTCGAGCTCCCAGAAGACGCACTTGCGGCACCGGCGGGGAAGGTCGTCGAGGTTGTCGAGCGTGATGTTCGCCAGCCGGCGCGTCATCCGCATCCCTCCACCGCAAACCCCGCGAGATCCTAACGCGCCACGAGGTTTCGCGACAGGTGCGCAACCGGACAGAATTGGATCGAGGCCCCACGAGCCGCTCGATAGGCTGCGGGCATGGAGCTCCGCCAGTCGGACAAGCTCGCTCACGTCGCCTACGACGTCCGCGGGCCCGTGCTCGCGGAAGCCATGCGGCTGGAGGCGGCCGGCCACCGCATCGTGCGGCTCAACATCGGCAACCCGGCGCCGTTCGGCTTCGACGCGCCGGACGAGATCGTCGCCGACATGGCCCGCACCTTGGCGACCGCCCAGGGCTACAGCGACTCCAAAGGCATCCTGCCGGCCCGGCGCGCGGTGGTGCAGTACCACCAGAGCAAGGGCGTCGAGGGCATCGACGTCGAGGACGTGTGGCTCGGCAACGGGGTGTCAGAGCTCATCACGATGACCCTGCAAGCCCTGCTCAACGACGGCGACGAGGTGCTGATCCCCGCGCCGGACTACCCGTTGTGGACCGCGATCACGACGCTGTGTGGGGGGCAGGCGGTCCACTACACCTGCGACGAGCAGTCCGACTGGCTTCCCGATGTCACCGACCTCGCCGGCAAGATCACCGATCGCACCCGCGCGATCGTCGTCATCAACCCCAACAACCCCACCGGCGCCGTCTACCCGCAACCGCTGCTGGAGGAGATCGTCGCGCTCGCCCGGGAGCACGGGTTGCTGCTGCTCGCCGACGAGATCTACGACCAGATCCTGTACGACGGGACCGAGCACGTCGCGCTCGCTGCGCTGGCCCCTGATCTGCTCTGCGTCACCTTCAACGGCCTGTCCAAGTCCTACCGGGTTGCCGGATATCGGGCCGGTTGGGCGGTGGTGTCCGGTCCCACGGAGCACGCGCGCAGCTTCATCGAGGGCCTGACGCTGCTCGCCAACATGCGCCTGTGCCCGAACGTGCCCGCCCAGCACGGCATCCAGGCGGCGCTCGGCGGATCCCGCGACATCACCCAGCTGGTGCTGCCCGGTGGGCGGTTGCACGAGCAGCGCGACGCCGCCCACCGTCTGCTCAACGAGATCCCGGGCGTGTCGTGCACGAAGCCGCTCGGGGCGCTCTATGTGTTCCCCCGGCTCGACCCGAGCGTCTACCGGATCGACGACGACGAGGCCTTCGTCATCGAGTTCCTGCGCGAGGAGCACGTCATGATCGGTCACGGCACCGGCTTCAACTGGCCGACGCCGGACCACTTGCGGATCGTCACGCTGCCCGCGGTCGACGACCTGACCGACGCCATCGGCCGGCTCAGCCGCTTCCTCGAGCGCTGGCGCGCCGCCTGACGCCGGGACCCCCGCCGCGGGTTCAGCCCTCGGCCGGGGGCGGACCGGCGAGGTCGGGGGCGAGGATGCCGACGATCCGCTGCAGGTCCTCGGGCGAGGCGAACTCCACCACGAGCTTTCCCCGCCGCCGACCGACGTCGATCGACACCCGGGTCTCCAGCCGGTCGGACAGCCGGTCGGCGAGGACACCCACCTCCGGACTGGGCGCACGGCGGGAGCGGGGCCGCTTCGCCGCGGGTTCGCGTTCGCCGACGGCGACGATTTCCTCGACCGCCCGCACCGACAGGCCCTCGGCGACGATGCGCGTGGCCAGCTGCTCCTGCCGATCGACGGAGTCCAGCCCAAGCAGGGCCCGGGCGTGGCCGGCGCTGAGGACACCGGCCGCTACCCGCCGCTGCACGCTCGGTGCCAGATTCAACAGTCGCAGAGTGTTACTGACATGTGACCGAGAGCGACCGATCCGGTCGGCCAGTTCGTCGTGCGTGGCGCCGAACTCGTCCAACAACTGCTGGTAGGCCGCCGCCTCCTCCAGCGCGTTCAGCTGCTGGCGGTGCAGGTTCTCCAGCAGCGCGTCTCTCAGCAGCGCGTCATCGGCCGTCTCGCGAACGATCGCGGGGATGAGCTCCAGGCCGGCCGCCCGGCTGGCCCGCCACCGCCGCTCCCCCATGATCAGCTGGTAGCGACCCGGGTCGGTCTCGCGGACCACCACCGGCTGGAGCACGCCGACCTCACGGATGCTCGTGACCAGCTCGGCCAGCGCGTCTTCGTCGAACACCTCACGGGGCTGGCGCGGGTTGGGCTCGATGCTGGTGACCGGCAGCTCCTCGAACCGGGCCCCCGCGTCGACCTCGCCTTCCGCGGGAGCGGTCGGGATCAACGCTCCCAGTCCGCGTCCCAGCCCCCCACGACGAACGGTCACGGCTCGTTCCTCCTGTCCCCGGCGTTGGGTGCGCCGCCGGCCGCCATCGCGGCCGAGCGTTGGGCGATCTCGCGCGCCGCATCGACGTAGGCGAGGGCCCCTCGCGAGGAGGGATCGTAGGTCAAGACCGACTGGCCGAACCCGGGCGCTTCGGAGATGCGCACGCTGCGGGGGATCGTCGCCGAGATGACGAGGTCGCCGAAGTGGCTGCGCACCTCCTGGGCGACCTGATCGGCCAGGCGCGTCCGGCCGTCGTACATCGTCAGCAGGATCGTCGACACGTGCAGCCCCTGATTCAGGTGCGCGCGGATCAGCTCGATGTTGCGCAACAACTGGCTGAGACCCTCCAGCGCATAGAACTCGCACTGGATCGGGATCAGGACCTCCCGCGCGGCGACAAGGGCGTTGACGGTCAGCAGGCCGAGCGAGGGTGGGCAGTCGATGAAGACGTAGTCGAACGGCCGGTCCAACGCCGCGACCGCCTTGCTCAGGCGGGACTCGCGGGCGACGACCGACACCAGCTCGATCTCGGCGCCGGCGAGGTCGATGGTCGCCGGCGCACAGAACAGGCCGGGGATCTGCGGGGCCTCGACCGCCACTGCGCTCAGGGGCTGCCCGTCCACCAGGACGTCGTAGATGGACGGTGTCCCCGCGTGGTGCTCGACCCCGAACGCGGTGGAGGCGTTGCCCTGCGGATCCAGGTCCACCACGAGGACACGCGCGCCGTGCTGAGCGAGCGCGGCGGACAGGTTGACCGCGCTGGTCGTCTTGCCCACGCCGCCCTTTTGGTTCGCAATGCCGAAGACGCGCGTCTGCGGCGGACGCGGCCACACCTCGCTCGAGCGCTGCGGGGAGCGACCGTTCTCGGGTGACGTTTCACGTGAAACGTCCACGGCGGGAACGGGTGGGATGGAACCGACCTCGGGCGGGGCGGGCATCTGATCCTCCTGCCGGTTCGGCGTTTCACGTGAAACATCGGTGGCGCCGGGCTCGTGGTGCCCGCCGGCCCCCGCTGGCTCCTGCTCGGGCTGGGCAGCCGGCGGCCACCCCACCTGCGGGCCTGGCGCGGCCGCTGCGCGGGGCCAGCCGAGCCCCGTGCGTGCAGCGGTCATCGCCCACTCCTGGATGCCGGCGCGAGTCGGTCCACCCGGACGATAGTCGCGGTGGCGATCCCCTCACCCACGGTCTGCACCTTCGCCCGCGTGTGCGGCCAGCGACCCAACTCACCCTGCGCCTCGTCCAGCTCGGCCTGGGCCGTGCTCCCCTTCAGCGCGAGTAGGCACCCGCCGGGCCGGATGACCGGCAGGGCGAGTGGGATCAGCTTGCGCAGGGGTGCCACCGCACGAGCGACCACGGCATCTGCCGTCTCCGGCGCCAGCTCCTCGGCTCGGGCCCGCCGGACGGTGGCAGGCAACTGCAGTAGGTCGATCACCTCGGTCAGGAATTCTGCCCGCCGGAGCAACGGCTCGACCAGCTGCATCCGCAGGTCAGGCCGGGCGAGCAGCAGCGGGACGCCGGGCAGACCCGCACCGGCCCCGAGGTCGATCACCTCGGCGCTCGATGGCAGCTCGCCGCGCACAGCAGCAGCGTTCATCACATGCCGAGGCCACACCCGCTCCGCCTCGCGTGGGCCGAGCAGGCCGCGGTCGATGCCCCGGCTGCACAACAGGCCGGCGTAGGCACGGGCACGCGGCAGCTCGGCGCCGAAGACCGCGTCGGCCTCGAGCGGGGGATCGGGAGCGGCGGCAGCGAGGGCGGCCAGGTCTGCAGCCCCGGCCGGTGTCACGCGGGGGAGACGACGATCCGCCGCTCGGGCTCCTCGCCCTCGGACTCGCTGCGCACCCCGTCGATGCTGGAGACCGTGTCGTGGACGACTTTGCGCTCGAACGGGGTCATGGGGTCCAGCCGCACGGGCTCGCCGGAGTCGAGGACGCGCTGCGCGGTCGTGGTGCCGAGCTCGACGAGCTGCTCACGACGCCGGGCGCGGTGACCGCCGATGTCGAGCATGAGCCGGCTGCGCACGCCGGTCTCGCGGTGTACGGCGAGCCGCGTGAGCTCCTGCAGCGCTTCCAGCGTCGCGCCGTTGGGGCCGACCAGTGCGCTCAGGTCCGCGCCCACGATCGACACCGCCGCCCGGTTGCCCTCGACATCGATGTCGATGTCGCCGTCCAGGTCGGCGATGTCGAGCAGCCCCTCGAGATAGTCCGCGGCGATGTCTCCCTCGCGCTCCAGCAAGGCGGCATCGCGCGGGGCGTTGAGGTCATCGGATGGCGCCGCGTCGACGGACGTCACGTCCTCGGTCACAAGTCACTCCCAGGCAAAACGATCGGTGCAGTCAGGTCCGGTGCGCTGGCCGGTCAGCGCCGTCGCCGGTTGCGCCGGCGGTTCGCCGGCCGGCGGTTGCCCCCGGGCTTGGGTGGCACGGTCGCGGCGTTGGTCGGTCCCGGGCCGGTGGTGGAGCTCGACGGCGTCGAGGGAGCAGCCGGCGTGGACTTCGCCGGCGCAGCGGCCGGCCGCACCGGCTTGGCACCGGGCGCGGGGCCGCTCACCACGACGGCCGGCCCGGCCGGCGCCGCTGCCGCGTCCATGCGCCGGATCACGATCGCCTGCTGGCCCATGCTCCAGACGTTCGTGGTGAGCCAGTAGAGCAGCACGCCCACCGGAAACCGATAGCCGAACACCGCGAACGTCAACGGCAAGACGTAGAGCAGGATCTTCTGCTGCTGCGCCATCTGGGTGTCGCCGCCGGTGAGCTTGTTACGCGCCATCAGCTGGCGCTGGGTGAAGAACGTCGAGGCGCCCATGAGCACGATCATCACGACGGTGAGGACCTTCGTAGCCGTCGGATCACCACCGACGAGCCGCAGGAAGTCCTTGCTCGAGTCGAATGCTGCAGAGATCGGGACCCCGAAGATCTTCGCGATGGCGGCCGAGTGCACGAGGTCGGCACTGATGCCGTAGTGCGCGGAGAAGCAGTGGGCGATGCTGCCGCTGCTGTCAGCCTTGCAGTCGCCGGCCGGCTTGATCGAGTTGAGCACCCGGAACAACGCGAAGAAGACCGGGATCTGGACGATGATCGGCAGGCATCCGGAGAACGGGTTGGCGCCGTGCTCCTTCCAGAGCGCCATCATCTCCTGGTTGAGCTTTTCCTTGTCGTTCTTGTACTTCGCCTGCAGCTCCTTCATCTTCGGCTGCAGCAGCTGCATCGCCCGCTGGTTGCGGATCTGCTTGACGAACAGCGGGAACAGCAGCAGGCGCATGGCGATCGTGAGCAGCACGATCGACAGCGCCCAGGAGGCACCGCTGCTCTTGCCGAAGACCGGAGCGAGTCCGGCGTGGATGTGGACGACCAGCCAGGCGATGGCCTCGTAGAACGGTGTCACGTCCTGCTCCGCAGGTTGGGGGTCGAGGCACGCTGGCCGCCGAACAGCGGAGCAGGCGGTGAGCTCGAGGTGGACTTTCGAGGGGCCGGCACCGGGTCAAAGCCGCCGCGGTGGAACGGGTGGCAGCGCGCGACGCGTCGCACCGCCAGCCAGCTGCCGCGCCCGGCGCCGTACGTTTGGAGCGCCTCGACCGCGTAGGCGCTGCAGGAGGGGACGAACCGGCAGCGCGGGCCGAGCAGCGGGCTCACGAGCCGGCGGTACGCCGCGAGCAGAGCGAGCAGTGTTCTCGTCACGACCCGCCGCCCGGGCGATCAGCGGCAGGTGCGCACGGACGGGAGCGGATCCGGTCGAGGGCACGGTCGAGTTGGCGGCCCAGCTCGGACCACGGCGTCACCGCGGCCGCCGGAGTTGCCCGCACGACCACGCGACTGCCTGCCGGCAGGCTCGTCAGCCGGTCACGCATGAGGTGCCGCAGCCGGCGGCGGACCAGGTTGCGGGTCGCGGCGGAGCCGACGACCCGGCTCACGACGAACCCGATCCGGGCAGTGGCCTCCGCGTGGGCATCCTGGCCCGAGGCGGACGAGGCGGCGAGGTGCACCACGAGCGCCGGAGTGCCCGCGCGGCGACCGGAACGGACCGCCGCGCGGAAGTCGCCGCTGCGACGAAGACGCGCCGCGGCCGGCAGCACTTCGGTGGTCGGTGTCAGGCCGACAGCCGCGCGCGGCCCTTGGCGCGGCGGGCCGACAGGATCGCCCGACCTGCGCGCGTGCGCATCCGCAGCCGGAAGCCGTGGGTCTTGGCCCGCCGACGGTTGTTCGGCTGGAACGTCCGCTTGCTCACCGACAAACTCCAAACGCGCGGTCACCGGCCCAGGTGCGCCCCGCAGCTGGGGCGCCGTGGCCGGCGGGAAAGGACAGGCGTGCGCCACCCGGACAGGCGGCGTCGACCACGGTACGGGCGCAGCGCGGGCACGGTCAAACGTGGAGCTCGCTGCCCGCGCGGGGTCCGTCAAGACGACACGCCGACCATCGTCCGCAGATTCCCCGCGGCTTGTGGAGAACCGCTTGAAGCGCTCCATCAGCGGCTGTTAGCGTGCCCGGCACCGGCTCTTCCCCCGTCGTCCCTCACCGGACGGCGCACGCCCCCGCTGCGTGTGCGTCGGTGTTCTGCGGGCCGGTCGCCGCCTCTCCACCAGCGGTCCACAAGCTGTGGATGCACGTGTGGACGACGTGGCCTCCCGGCCCTTGATCGGGCGATTTGTCCGGTTGTTCGCAACGTCGATCGGGGTGCTGTCCGTGCTGCTGAGCAGCGATCCACACACTCCGATGCTCTGCGGGAGCACCCATGACTGACCAGGTTCTCGACCTCGAGGCCGTCTGGACGCGAGCGATCGCCGATCTCGGTGACGACGTGCTCCCGGCCCAGCACCGTGCCTGGATGCGGCTGACCAAGCCGCTCGCGCTGGTGCAGGACACCGCCGTGCTGGCCACACCCAACGACTTCGCCCGCGAGGTGCTCGACACCAAGCTGCGACCGTTGATCGTCGACGCCCTGTCCCGCCAGCTCGGCCGCGACGTCCGGGTGGCGGTCACGGTCGAGCCCGAGCCGGAGGTCGACCAACCGGTCGAAGAGCCCGAGCCGGCGCCCGAACGGGTGGCCGCTCCGACGCCGCCGCGCACGACGGGCCGGCCGGAGCCGGCGCGGTTGAACCCCAAGTACCAGTTCGAGACGTTCGTCATCGGCTCGAGCAACCGGTTCGCGCATGCTGCCGCCGTCGCAGTCGCGGAGTCACCGGCCAAGGCCTACAACCCGCTGTTCATCTACGGCGAGTCCGGCCTCGGCAAGACCCACCTGCTGCACGCCATCGGCCACGCCACCCAGCAGATGTTCCCGGGCAGCCGGGTGCGCTACGTGAGCTCCGAGGAGTTCACCAACGACTTCATCAACTCGATCCGGGACGGTCGCGCGGACGGGTTCCGCAAGCGCTATCGCGAGATCGACGTCCTCCTCGTCGACGACATCCAGTTCCTGGAGAACAAGGAACAGACGCAGGAGGAGTTCTTCCACACCTTCAACACCCTGCACAACGCGAACAAGCAGATCGTGATCTCCAGTGACCGGCCGCCCAAGCAGCTGGTGACCCTGGAAGACCGGTTGCGCAACCGGTTCGAGTGGGGCCTCATCACCGACGTCCAGCCGCCGGAACTGGAGACCCGGATCGCGATCCTGCGCAAGAAGGCGGCGCAGGAACGGCTGGATGCGCCGCCCGAGGTGCTGGAGTTCATCGCCAGCAAGATCGCGAGCAACATCCGGGAGCTCGAGGGTGCGCTGATCCGGGTGACGGCGTTCGCCAGCCTCAACCGCCAGCACGTCGACCTGGCGCTGGCCGAGGTCGTGCTCAAGGACCTGATCGCCGACGCTGCGGGGCCGGAGATCACCTCGGCAACGATCATGGCGCAGACCGCGGCCTACTTCGGTGTCACGATCGAGGACCTCTGCGGCTCGTCGCGGAGCCGGGTGCTGGTGACGGCCCGGCAGATCGCGATGTATCTGTGTCGCGAGCTCACCGACCTGTCCCTGCCGAAGATCGGGCAGCAGTTCGGCGGCCGCGACCACACCACGGTCATGCACGCGGACCGCAAGATCCGCTCGCTGATGGCCGAGCGCCGATCGGTCTACAACCAGGTCAGCGAGCTGACAAACCGGATCAAGTCGCAGGCACGGGGATGATTACCCGGATTGCGAGCAGGTCGGATTTGTCGTGCGTCCCAAACTCGGCTGGTCCGCGTGCACAGGCTGGGGACAACCTTGTGGACGCTGTGATCACCGGCAGCACCGTCCTGGTCATCCGCAGCCGCCGGCAGCCGTCCACCACCCGGTCCACATCGATCGCGGCGCTCGGCACCGGCGCTGACCTGCACGAACGCTGGTCATCCCCAGCATCCACGGCACCTATGACAACGACGTCGCTCTCAAAACTTGTCAGACCATTTCTTCACTGTGGGACCAGGCCGACGGTGGACAACGCCGCGGCCGGCGCGAAAGGCGGTAGGTCATGAAGATTCGAGTCGAGCGGGACGTCCTTGCGGACGCTGTCGCCTGGGCCGCCCGGATCCTGCCGCAGAAGAGCCAGCTCCCGGTACTGTCCGGACTCCGCCTGGACGCCGAAGCCACCGGAGCACTCCGACTCTCCGGCTTCGACTACGAGGTCTCGGCCGAGGCAGAGCTGGACGTGATGGTGAACGAGGCCGGTTCGGTGCTGGTGCCGGGCCGGCTGCTGGCCGACATCACCCGCAGCCTGCCGGACCAGCCGGTCGACCTGGTGACCGACGGCACCCGGGTCCAGCTCTCCTGCGGGTCGGCGCGGTTCACGCTGCCGACGCTGCCTCTGGAGGAGTACCCGTCGCTGCCGGCGATGCCGGAGGTCAGCGGCACGATGGGCAGCGACGCGTTCGCCGTCGCGGTCGCGTCGGTGGCCGTCGCCGCCGGCCGGGATGACACGCTGCCGGTGCTCACCGGCGTCCGCGTCGAGATCGACGGCGAGGACGTGACCCTGGCCGCTACGGATCGCTACCGCCTCGCGGTCCGCACCCTGCGCTGGAAGCCGGTGGACCCCGGTCTGCAGGCCAACGCGCTGGTGCCGGCTCGGACGCTCGCCGAAGCGGCGAAGTCGCTGACCTCGGGCGCCGAGGTGACGCTGGCGCTGTCGGTCGGTGGCAGCGGGGAGGGGATGCTCGGTCTGTCCGGCGGGTCGCGCCGGACGACGACCCGGCTGCTCGACGGCGAGTTCCCGAAATACCGCTCGCTGCTCCCGGATTCCGCCTCCGCGACCGCGCGGATCGAGACCGCGGCTCTCGTCGATGCGGTGCGACGGGTCTCGCTGGTGGCGACGCGCACGTCACCGGTCCGGCTGGCCTTCAGTGCCGACGGTCTGGTGCTCGAGGCCGGCGGGGTCGACGAGGCCGAGGCTGCGGAGGCGCTGCCGGCCGGGTTCGAGGGCGAGGCGTTGACGATCGCGTTCAACCCGACGTACCTGCTCGATGGTCTCGGCGCGATCGACTCCGACGAGGCGGTTCTGTCCTTCACCGGCTCCACCAAGCCGGCCGTGCTCACGGGAAAGTCGGGCGCGGACGGCACCGGTGACTACCGCTACCTGTTGATGCCGGTGCGTCTGGCCGGCTGACCGACCGGGCACGATCCCGGAGGGCAAGAGCGGGCCGGCGCGGCAGCCGGCTCAGCTGTCGATGTGGGCAGCGGCGGCGAGCGAGGAGGCAGCGGTGGAGCTCGGCATGATCGGCCTGGGTCGGATGGGCGGCAACATGGCCGAGCGGCTGCGTCGCGCCGGGCACACCGTGGTGGGTTACGACCGCTCGCCGGAGAGCGCGCGCGAGGTCGACTCGCTGAAGGCCCTGGTCCAGCGGCTGGCCGCACCTCGAGCGGTGTGGGTGATGGTGCCGGCCGGCGAGCCGACGTACCAGACGATTACTGCCCTCGGCGACCTCCTCGAGGCCGGTGACGTCGTCGTCGACGGCGGCAACTCCCGCTACACCGACGACATCCGTCACGCCGAGGAGTTACGAACCAAGCAGATCGGCTTCGTCGACTGCGGTGTCTCCGGCGGGGTGTGGGGGCTGACCGAGGGCTACGCATTGATGTGCGGCGGCGATGCGGAGCATGTCCAGCGGCTGATGCCGATCTTCGACGCGTTGAAGCCCACGGGAGACACGGGTTTCGTGCATGCGGGATCGGTCGGCGCCGGGCACTTCGCCAAGATGGTGCACAACGGCATCGAGTACGGCCTGATGCAGGCCTACGCCGAAGGCTGGGAGCTGTTGGAGGCCACCGATCTGGTCACCGACGTTCGCGAAGTGTTCCGGTCGTGGCAGACCGGCACGGTGATCCGCTCCTGGCTGCTCGATCTGGCCGTGCGAGCGTTGGACCAGGACGAGCACCTGGAGCAGCTGCGCGGTTTCGCGCAGGACTCCGGCGAGGGGCGGTGGACCGTGCAGGCGGCCATCGACCACGCGGTGCCGCTGCCGGTGATCACCTCGGCCTTGTTCGCACGGTTCGCCTCACGGCAGGATGACTCGCCGGCGATGAAGATGATCGCCGCATTGCGCAACCAGTTCGGTGGGCATGCGGTCACTTCTGCCGCCGGGTCGGTCGCCAAGGGTGCCGACGCGCCCGGCGCGGATGCGCCTTCCGGGATACAGAGTGCGGACGCGCCTTCGAACCAGCAGAGCGCAGATGCGCCTTCTGGGATACAGAGTGCGGATGTGCCTTCGAACCAGCAGAGCGCGGACGCGGGATAGATGTTCGTCCGGCACCTGTCTGTCACCGACTTCCGGTCCTACCCGCAGGCCGAGCTGGCGCTCGAGCCGGGCATCACGGCGCTGGTGGGGCCGAACGGGCAGGGCAAGACCAACCTGGTGGAGGCGCTCGGTTACCTCGCGACCCTCGGCAGCCACCGGGTCGCGACCGACGCGCCGCTCGTGCGCGCGGGAGCCGAGCGGGCGGTCGTGCGGTCGGTAGTGGTGCGCGACGGTCGCGAGACCCGGGTTGAGGTGGAGATCACGCCGGGCAAGAGCAACCGCGCCCGGCTCGGCGGCGCGCCGGTGCCGCGGCCGCGGGAGATCCTCGGCACCGTCCGCACCGTGCTGTTCGCCCCGGAGGATCTGGCGATCGTCAAGGGAGACCCCAGCGAACGCCGGCGGTACCTCGACGAGCTGCTGGTGGCTCGGGCGCCCCGCTTCGCGGCAGTGCGGTCGGACTTCGACCGGGTGCTCAAGCAACGCAATGCGCTGTTGAAGACCGCGGGTGCGGCTCGGCGTGCAGGCGGCTCAGCGTTACGGACGCTCGACGTCTGGGATGCGCATCTGGCAACGGCCGGCGCGGCCCTGCTGGCCGGCCGGCTGGAGGTGGTGGAGGTGCTGCGGCCGCTGGTGGACAAGTCCTATGCCGCCGTGAGCAGCGGTGGTGCCAGCGCCGGCATCAGCTACGTGTCGACCCTGCCGGCGGACAGCCTGGCCAGCGGTGACCGCGATGTCCTCGCGGCCGCACTGGCGGCGGCCATCGCGGCCAACCGGGACGCCGAGCTCGACCGCGGTGTGACGCTGGTGGGGCCACACCGCGACGACCTCCTGCTGACGTTGGGCGAGCTGCCGGCCAAGGGCTATGCGAGCCACGGCGAATCGTGGTCGGTCGCACTCGCGTTGCGGCTGGCGTCGTACGACCTCTTGCGCGCGGACGGTGGCGAGCCGGTGCTGATCCTGGACGACGTCTTCGCGGAACTCGACGACCGGCGTCGCGAGCAGCTCGCCGGGGTCGTCGCGCCGGCGGAACAAGTGCTCATCACCGCAGCGGTGGCGGGCGACGTGCCCGTGCAGCTGTCCGGAGCGCGGTACGACGTCGCCGCCGGGGAGGTGCGTCGTGTCCGGTGACGCGCCAAACAACGTCGTGTCCGGTGACGCGCCAAAGAACGTCGTGTCCGGTGACGCGCCAAAGGACGTCGTGTCCGGTGACGCGCCAGAGGACGCGCGGGACCAGGCGCGCCGGCTGCTCGACCGCGCGCGGCGAGCGGCACCGGCCCGGCGGCCGGCGCGGCCGCGCCGGGTGTCTCCGGAGGAGCAGCCGTGGAGCGGTGCGGCCCCCGACGCTCGTGATCCGGCCGCGCTCGGGTCGGCGGCGGCCGACCTGGTGCGGGAGCGCAACTGGGACCGCACGTTGCGCGCGGCCGGCATCCTCAGTCGCTGGGACCAGATCGTCGGCGCCGAGGTCGCTCAGCACTGCCGACCGGAGCGGCTCGAGGCCGGTGAGCTCGTCTGTGTGGCCGAGTCGACGGCCTGGGCCACCCAGATCCGGCTCCTGTCCCGGCAGCTGCTGGCGCGCATCGCGGACGAGTTGGGACCGGCGGTCGTGACGCGCATCCGGGTGCACGGGCCGACGGCTCCCGACTGGCGGCATGGACCGCTGAGGGTGACCGGTCGCGGCCCCCGAGACACCTACGGCTGATCCCGCTCCGGGCGCTCGGGATGGTCGCCCCCGGTGGGGGGACATTGACCCGACCGCAGACGGGCGCCACGCGGGTCCACAGGTGCCCGCGAATGCCCTTCCTGTCGTCCGGCACGGGTAGACTGGAGAGCACATCCCGCCACTGACGCGCCTTCAGCGTGCCTCTGACGGCCTGCAGCTACGGATCACGGATCATCACGGCGCGCGACCCGCGTGCGCCGGGAACTGGGGAGACGTCCTTGTCCTACGACGCACGATCGATCACCGTCCTCGAAGGCCTCGAGGCGGTGCGCAAGCGGCCGGGCATGTACATCGGCTCGACCGGTGAACGCGGTCTGCACCACCTGGTCTACGAGGTGGTCGACAACGCCGTGGACGAGGCTCTCGCCGGACATGCCGACACGATCGTGGTGACCCTGCTCGCCGATGGCGGCGTCCGCTGCGAGGACAACGGCCGCGGGATCCCGGTTGACAAGCATCCGGTGGAGAAGCGGCCGGCGGTCGAGGTCGTTCTCACCACCTTGCACGCCGGCGGCAAGTTCGACGGCAAGTCCTATGCGGTGTCCGGTGGCCTGCACGGTGTCGGCGTCTCCGTCGTCAACGCGCTGTCCACCCGGCTCGAGGTCGAGATCCGGCGGGACGGGTTCGTCTGGACGCAGGCGTTCGTCGGTGGCGGGAAGCCGGAGGCGGCGCTGAAGAAGGGCGCGGCCACCAAGCAGACCGGGACCACCGTGACGTTCTGGGCCGACCCGGAGATCTTCGAGACGACGACCTACTCGTTCGAGACGCTGGCTCGCCGGCTGCAGGAGATGGCGTTCCTCAACGCCGGCCTCTCGATCACGCTGCGCGACGAGCGCGACGAGGTGCCCACCGAGATCGTCTACCACTACAAGGGTGGGCTCGAGGACTTCGTCAAGCACCTCAACGCGACCAAGCAGGCCGCGCACGACTCCGTGATCCACTTCTCCAGCGATGCCGACGGCATGGCGATCGAGGTGGCGATGCAGTGGAACGGCAGTTACGCCGAGAGCGTCTACACGTTCGCCAACACGATCAACACCCACGAAGGTGGCACCCACGAGGAGGGCTTCCGCGCCGCCTTGACCACCGTCGTCAACAAGTTCGCGCGCGACCAGAAGATCCTCAAGGACAAGGACGACAACCTCACCGGTGACGACATCCGCGAGGGGTTGACCGCGATCGTGTCGGTCAAGATCGCCCAGCCACAGTTCGAGGGCCAGACCAAGACCAAGCTGGGCAACACCGAGGCCAAGTCGTTCGTGCAGAAGGCGTGCAACGACTGGCTCGGCTCGTGGTTCGAGCGCAACCCGCGCGAAGGCAAGACGATCGTGCAGAAGGCGGCGTCTGCGGCCCAGGCGCGCATCGCCGCACGCAAGGCGCGGGATCTCGCCCGGGGCCGCAAGGGACTGCTCGAGTCGAGCGGGCTGCCCGGCAAGCTCGCCGACTGCCAGTCGACCAACCCGGACGAGTGCGAGATCTACGTCGTCGAGGGGGACAGCGCCGGCGGCTCGGCCAAGGGCGGCCGCAACCCCATGAACCAGGCGATCCTGCCGATCCGCGGCAAGATCATCAACGTCGAGAAGGCCCGCATCGACCGGGTGCTCAAGAACACCGAGGTGCAGGCGCTGATCACCGCCCTCGGCACCGGCATCCACGACGACTTCGACGTCGAGAAGCTCAGGTATCACAAGATCGTGCTGATGGCCGACGCCGACGTCGACGGCCAGCACATCCGCACGCTCCTGCTGACCCTGCTCTTCCGGTTCATGAAGCCGCTCATCGAGCTGGGCTACGTCTATCTCGCGCAGCCGCCGCTCTACAAGATCAAGTGGAACAAGCCGCACGCGCCGGACTACGCCTACTCCGACCGCGAGCGCGACGGCCTGATCGCCGCCGGCCAGGAGGCGGGCAAGAAGCTGCCCAAGGAAGAGGGCATCCAGCGTTACAAGGGCCTCGGGGAGATGAACGCCGAGGAGTTGTGGGAGACCACGATGAACCCGGCGACCCGGGTGCTGCTGCAGGTCACCCTCGACGACGCGGCCACTGCCGACGAGCTGTTCAGCGTGCTCATGGGCGAAGACGTCGAGGCCCGCCGGTCGTTCATCACCCGCAATGCCAAGGACGTGCGGTTCCTCGACATCTGAGCCACCGTCAGCCGCGGCGCCGGCCTCCGCTCCGCCGCACGTTCGCTGTCCGTCGTACTGAACTGAGAGGGACCCCGTGACCGAGGTCACCACCCCGCCGCCCGGCGACCGGATCGAACCGGTCGGCCTCGAAGTCGAGATGCAGCGCAGCTTCCTCGACTACGCGATGTCCGTCATCGTGTCGCGCGCGCTGCCCGACGTGCGCGATGGCCTCAAGCCGGTGCATCGACGCGTGCTCTACGCCATGTACGACGGGGGCTACCGCCCGGACCGGGGCTACTCCAAGTGCAGCCGCGTCGTCGGCGACGTGATGGGCCAGTACCACCCGCACGGCGACTCCGCGATCTACGACACCTTGGTGCGCCTGGCGCAGCCATGGGCGATGCGGCTGCCGCTCGTCGACGGTCAGGGCAACTTCGGCTCGCCGGGCAACGACCCGCCGGCCGCCATGCGTTACACCGAGTGCCGGTTGGCCCCGGTCGCGATGGAGACGCTGCGCGACATCGACCAGGACACGGTCGACTTCCAGCCCAACTACGACGGCCGGTCGCAAGAACCGCTGGTGCTGCCGAGCCGGTTCCCCAACCTGCTCGTCAACGGTGCCGCCGGCATCGCCGTGGGCATGGCCACCAACATCCCGCCGCACAACCTGCAGGAAGTCTCGGCGGCGGTGCAGTGGTCGCTCGAACACCCCGATGCCTCCGACGAAGAACTGCTCGAGGCGTGCGTCCAGCGCATCAAGGGCCCAGACTTCCCCACCGGCGCGCTGATCGTCGGCCGCGACGGCATCGAGGAGGCGCTGCGCACCGGCCGCGGTTCGGTGCGGATGCGCGCGGTCGTCGAGGTCGAGGAGGACAAGCGCGGGCGGCAACAGCTCGTCGTCACCGAGCTGCCCTACCAGGTCAACCCGGACGCCCTCGCCGAGAAGATCGCCGAGCTGGTGCGCGAGGGCAAGGTCGCCGGCATCGCCGACGTCAAGGACGAGTCCAGCGCCCGCACCGGCCAGCGGCTGGTCATCGTGCTCAAGCGCGACGCGGTCGCGAAGGTCGTGCTCAACAACCTCTACAAGCACACCCAGCTGCAGGACAGCTTCGGCGTCAACATGCTCGCCCTCGTCGACGGCGTGCCGCGCACACTCAACGTGGCGCAGATGGTGCGGCACTACGTCGCGCACCAGGTCGAGGTCATCGTCCGGCGGACTCGCTACCGGCTGCGCAAGGCCGAGGAGCGCGCGCACATCTTGCGCGGCCTGCTCAAGGCGATCGACCGCATCGACGAGGTCATCGCGCTGATCCGCGGCAGTGAGTCGGCGGACGCCGCCCGCACTGGCCTGATGCAGCTGCTGGAGATCGACGAGGTGCAGGCCACCGCGATCCTCGACATGCAGCTGCGGCGCCTGGCCGCGTTGGAGCGGCAGCGGCTGCAGAGCGAGTACGACGAGCTGATGGCGGAGATCGCCGAATACGAGGCGATCCTCGCCAGCCCGGAGCGGCAGCGGTCGATCATCGGTGAGGAGCTCGGCGAGATCGCCGGCAAGTACGGCAACGAGCGCCGCTCGCGCATCGTCGCCTACGAGGGCGACATGAGCATGGAAGACCTCATCGCCGAAGAGGACGTGGTCGTCACGATCACGCGCGGCGGCTACGCCAAGCGGACCAAGACCGACCTCTACCGGGCGCAGCGGCGCGGCGGCAAGGGCGTGCAGGGCGCGCAGCTCAAGCAGGACGACATCGTCGAGCACTTCTTCGTGACCTCGACCCACCACTGGATCCTGTTCTTCACCAACAAGGGCCGGGTCTATCGGGCCAAGGCGCACGAGCTGCCGGAGACCACCCGAGCGGCGCGCGGCCAGCACGTCGCCAACATCCTGGCGTTCCAGCCGGACGAGCACATCGCCCAGGTGATGGACATCAAGGACTACGGCGTCGCGCCGTACCTCGTGCTCGCCACCAAGCACGGGCTGGTCAAGAAGACGGCGCTCACCGAGTTCGACTCCAACCGCTCCGGCGGCATCGTCGCGATCAACCTCCGGGAAGGCGACGAGCTGATCTCCGCGGCGTTGATGTCCGGCGACGACGACTTGCTGCTGGTCAGCCGCAAGGCCATGTCGATCCGGTTCCACGGCGACGACGAGACGCTGCGGCCGATGGGGCGCCCGGCGTCGGGTGTCATCGGCATGCGGTTCGCCGAAGGCGACGAGCTGCTGTCGATGGACGTGGTGGTCAAGGGGTCTGACGAGGCCGAGGTCGACCTGCTCGTGGCGACCGATGGCGGCTTTGCCAAGCGGACGCGGGTGCGCGAGTACTCGCCGCAGGGGCGAGGCGGCCGCGGGGTGTTCACCGCCAAGATCGTCTCCACCCGTGGTGGCCTGGTCGGCGCGTTGGTGGTCCGGCCCGAAGACGAGCTGTTCGCGATCCGCTCCGACGGCGGGGTCATCCGAACCTCCGCCGGCGAGGTTCGGCGTGCGGGACGGCAGACTATGGGCGTGCGCCTGATCAACCTGCCGCCGGAGGAGACCGTCGTCGCGGTCGCGCGCAATGCCGAAGCCGAAGGCGAGGCCGACGAATCATGACCAGCGGCCCGGAGGGGCATCCTCCACCCGGCGGGCAGTTCCCCGGCCCTCCGGTGGCGCCGCGCCCGGCGTACGGCGGTGGGCCGACCGGACCCGGCGCGGGGTCCGCCGGCCCTGGTGCTCCGGCCCGGACGACACCGGCGCCGGCCGGCCCGGCACCGACGGCGTCGCGCCCGGCGCCGCCGGTTGGCTCTGCCGCGACCGCCGCGCCGACCCGGCCGATCACTGTCGGCGCGGCGGCCGGGACCAAGGGCGGCCGGCGGGCCCGGCTGACGGTCAAGCGCATCGACCCGTGGTCGACGCTGAAGTTCTCCTTCGTCTACTCACTGGCCGGGCTCATCGTGCTGCTGGTCGCGGTGGTGGCGCTCTACGCGATCGTCGACGCGATGGGCGTCATCGACTCGATCCGCACGTTCCTCAACGATGTGGAGGGCAGCCGCAGCGGTGGCTCGATCGCCGACTGGCTCGGCTTCGGCCGAGTGTTGCTCGTCGCCTTCGTCGTCGGCATCGTCAACGTCATCCTCTTCACCGCCTTCGCGACCGTGACGGCGTTCATCTACAACGTCTGCACGGACGTCGTCGGTGGAGTCGAGGTCACCCTCGCCGACCGCAACTGACAGCGCCGACCCACGCCACAGTGGCTGGGGTACCCTCGTCGAGCGTCGCCCAGGGCCTGTAGCTCAGCTCGGTTAGAGCGCTTCCCTGATAAGGAAGAGGTCGATGGTTCAAGTCCATCCAGGCCCACCGCTTTCCGTCTCGCTTCGTTCTCGGTCCCTCGTGGGCCGCAGCCCACGCCACGCTTTGCGGCCTCGCGAGGCGAAAACTGGTTTTCGGTCGGGCTGTGCGGGCGTTGTCGTGGGCCCGGTCGGCGGGGAGGTGGCGGCATGAGGCGGCTACTGGTGCTGATCGCGGCGATCGGGGCCGTCGCATCCGCGACGAAGTCGTGGCGCACCCGCAAGGCCGACGCGGAGCTGTGGCGGGAGGCGACCGCTCCGAGGCCCTAACCTGGACCGGCATCACCGGTTCGCGGGGCTGTGGCGCAGTTGGTAGCGCACCTGCTTTGCAAGCAGGGGGTCAGGGGTTCGAGTCCCCTCAGCTCCACCGATGTCGGGTCCGTCTGCCGGCGCCGGTTCAGGCGACCGACAGGCGGAACCAGACGGCCTTGCCGGTGCGGTCCTCCTCGACGCCCCAGGCATCGGCAAGGGAGTCGACCAGCAGCAAGCCGCGGCCGGCACCGATGGCTCCCGCCGGGCCGACCGCGGCCCGCGGAGTGCGCTCGTCCGATGCGGGGTCGTCGGCGGCCCGCTCGATGAGCGCGTCGATGTCGGCCAGCAGGTCCAGCCGCCCGCCGCGCGGGACCGGGGGGTGTGGGTCGTCGTCGTGCACCTTGACGGTCAGCTGCTCGTCGGTCATGTGCACCGACAAGCCCAGATGCGTACGCGCGTGCAGCACCACGTTCGTCACCAGCTCGGAGGTCAACAGCGCGGCCGTGTTCAGCAGCGGCACGGCGTCGGCGCGACGAGACAGTCCCCACCGGCACACGGTTGTGGTGACGAACTCGCGCGCCTCCCGCGCGGCGAGCGGATCCGGATCGAGCGCGACCGAGGCCTCGCGATCCATGAGGGTGGAAGTCAGCCGAGCGTGGAGGTCCCGGTGGGTCCGGAGCTGTGCGCCGCATCGTCGGCCTCCGCCGGTTGCGGCCGGGGGAACGGGGTCGGCGGCGGCGTGGGCGGGCTGGACGAGCGGGTCATCGCGCCGGCGACGACACCAGCCGCGGCACCTGCCAGCAGGCAGACGAGTGCCACCGGCCAGCGCCGGACCGGTTGGGGCTTCTCACCGCGCAGCGCGAGCATCGCGGCGGCGGCGCGCTCCTTGGCCTCGGCCCGGGCCGGCGCCGAGGCCACCATCGCGGTCTCGGCCGCGGTCCGCACGGTCGGGACGACGTCGTCCCGCAATCGAACCTTGGCCTGGTCGACAGCCGGACCGAGCCGCTCGACGGCGGGGCCGATGCGCTCGACCGCGGGCGTGATCCGTTCCCGCGCCTCGTCGATCATCGGGCTGACGCGGGCGGCCGCCGTGTCGACGTACGGAGTCATGGCGACCCGTGCCGCGGCCAGCCGCGGCGCCAGCGCTTCCCGTGTCGTCTCCCACGTCTCGGTGAGCCGGTCCTTCGCGACGTCGACGTCGGCCTTGGTGCGCAACACGGTGAACCTCCGGGGGCGGGCGGGCTGTTCACCCCGCCCCTTCCCAGCCCCACCTGCTCACAACCGTCGCGGCTGCAGGGCCGCGGCACCGTGCAAGGATGGCGGGACCGACGCGGGCCCAGCAGCTCGCCCCCGCACCATCGAGGAGCATCGTGGCCGAAGACCTCTACGCAACGCTGTCGACGAGCGAAGGCGACATCCGGCTGAAGCTCTTCCCCGACCACGCGCCGAAGACGGTCGCCAACTTCGTCGAGCTCGCCGAGGGCAGCCGCGAGTGGACCGACCCGCGGACCGGGTCGCGGACCAAGGACCCGCTCTACAACGGGACGATCTTCCACCGGGTGATCAGCGGTTTCATGATCCAGGGTGGCGACCCGCTCGGCACCGGCACCGGCGGCCCCGGCTACCGCTTCAACGACGAGTTCCACCCCGAGCTCGCCTTCACCAAGCCGTACCTGCTCGCCATGGCCAACGCCGGTCCCGGGACCAACGGCTCTCAGTTCTTCATCACCGTGGCGCCGACCACCTGGCTGACCAACAAGCACACGATCTTCGGTGAGGTCGCCGACGCGGACAGCCGTGCGGTGGTCGACCGCATCGCCGGGGTCGCCACCGGCGCCCAGGACCGCCCCAAGACCGACGTCGTCATCGAGAAGGTCTCGGTCGAGCGGGTGCCTGCCTGACGTGACCACACCAGCCGTGGGGGGCGAGCCGGGCGAGACCACCAGCGCGCTGCCCGACGCGAGCACCGATCCCGCCCGCTGCTATCGCCACCCCGGCCGCGAGACCGGTGTTCGCTGCACCCGGTGCGACCGGCCGATCTGCCCGCAGTGCATGGTGCCGGCCTCCGTCGGCTTCCAGTGCCCGGAGTGCGTGAGCGAGGGGCGCAAGAGCGTCCGCCCGGCGCGCACGATGTACGGCGGCAACCTGCGCCGCGGCGGCATCGACGCGACGCGGGTGCTCATCGGCATCAACGTCGTCATCTTCCTGATCACCGCTGCCAGCGGGGCCGGAACGTTGTCCGGCGGGGGCACGTCGCCGATCTACGACCGGTTCGCGCTCATCCCGACCGACGTGGCGGACGGCGACTGGTACCGGCTGATCTCGTCGATGTTCCTGCACTACGGGATCTTTCACATCGCGTTCAACATGTGGGCGCTCTACGTCATCGGCTCCCCGCTGGAGGCGTGGCTCGGCCGGCTGCGGTTCGTGGTCCTCTACTTCCTGTCCGGCATCGGCGGCGGCATCCTGTCGTTCGCGACCGGCCCGCTGGTCAGCCAGGCCGCCGGGGCCTCCGGCGCGATCTTCGGGCTGTTCGGAGCATTTTTCGTGATCTCTCGCCGTCGGGGTCTGGAGACGGGCGGCATCGTCGGCCTGATCGTCATCAACCTGGTGCTGTCGTTCACCGTCGCCAACATCGACTGGCGCGGGCACGTCGGCGGGTTGGCCGTCGGGGCGCTGATCGGCATCGCGCTGGCCTGGGCACCGGCCGGGCCGCAGCGCGACCGGGTGCAGGCGCTGGGATGCCTCGGGGTCGCCCTGCTGCTGGCGGCCGCCGGGTTCGCCGGCGCCCGGCACGTCCAGGACGAATGCCGGAATCCCACGACCGGCACCGGCTTCGCGGTCTGCGCCAACGCCGGCTTCAACCCCGGCGGCTGAGGGCGGAATCAGGCGCAACCGAACGGCGTTCTGCTTGCGTCGTACCATTTCTACCGGCGCGATCCCGCGAGCCGAGCCCGGCCGACGCCCCGCTCAGGAGAGGACCCACCATGCGTGACGCCGTGATCGTCGATGCCGTCCGGACGCCGGTGGGCCGGCGCAACGGGTGCTACCGTGACATCCACCCGGTCGACCTGTCGGCCCATGTCCTGGCCACCCTTGCCGCCCGCACCGGCATCGACCCCGCCGTCGTCGACGACGTCGTGTGGGGCGTCGTCAGCCAGGTCGGCGAGCAGGCGATGAACGTCGGGCGCAATGCGGTGCTCGGTGCCGGCTGGCCGGAGTCGGTCCCCGGCACCACCGTCGACCGGCAGTGCGGCTCGTCGCAGCAGGCGGTGCACTTCGCCGCGGCCGCGGTCATCGCCGGGCAGGTCGATGTCGCCATCGCCGGTGGCGTCGAGGTCATGACCCGGGTGCCGATGGGATCCTCGCTCGGCAAGGACGTCGGGTTCCCGATGGGCCCGAAGATGCTCGCCCGTTATGAGGGCCAGCAGATCAACCAGGGGCTCGGCGCCGAGATGATCGCGGAGAAGTGGGGCTTCTCGCGAACCCAGCTCGACGAGTTCTCCCTCACCTCGCACGAGAAGGCGGCCGCGGCAATCGACGGCGGGGCCTTCGCCGGCCAGTACGCGGTCGTGCCGGGCACTGGCCTGGAGGCTGATGAGGGAGTTCGCCGGGACACGTCGCTGGACAAGCTCGCCTCGCTCAAGCCGGCGTTCAAGGAGGACGGCGTCATCCACGCCGGCAACTCCTCGCAGATCTCCGACGGCTCGGGCGCGTTGCTGATCACGACCAGCGACAAGGCGCGGTCGCTCGGGTTGAAGCCGCTCGTGCGGTTGCACACGTTCGCGCTCGCCGGTGACGACCCGATCATGATGCTGACCGGTCCGATCCCCGCCACGGCCAAAGCGCTGGCCAAGTCCGGCCTGTCGATCAACGAGATCGGCGCGTTCGAGGTCAACGAGGCGTTCGCGCCCGTCCCGCTCGCGTGGCTGTCCGAGACGGGCGCCGACCCAAAGGCGCTCAACCCGCTCGGCGGCGCGATCGCCATCGGCCACCCGCTGGGCGGCTCCGGCGCCATCCTCATGACCCGGCTCGTGCACCACATGGTCGACAACGGCATCCGCTACGGCCTGCAGACCATGTGCGAGGGCGGCGGCATGGCCAACGCGACGATTCTCGAGTTGCTCTGAGCAACTGGCGGCTGCGCCGCTTGTCGCGGGGCCCCAGCCCCGCTCCCTTGCTCTGAGCAACTGGCGGCTGCGCCGCTTGTCGCGGGGCCCCAGCCCCGCTCCCTTGCTTTGAGCAACTGGCGGCTGCGCCGCCTGTCGCGGGGCCCAGCGCCGCACCCGCTGTCAGGTGTCGCTGATCTGCTCGGCTCTGTCCCTCAGGGCCTTGAAGTCCTTGCCCCGGGGGTCGCGGACGAGCGAATCCGTGGCCGTGAAGCCAAAAGTCGCGTACTTGATGCCCACTCGTCCGAATTTTTGTTGCATGGGGCCGCCACAGTCCGGGCATGCCCGTGCCGACGTGTCGCCGAGGGCGAGTAGCGCCTCGCTCTCAGCGCCGCAGGTTCGGCAGCGGAAGACGTAGATCGGCACCGGCTATCCCCAGTGTGGACAAGTCCTGTGGGGAAATGACACCGGTGCAACTACGCTGCTGTGCGCTGCGCGTGCGGCTGCCGTCAGCGCCATTGGGTGGAGACCGCGAAGCCCGCGACGATGAACCCGAAGCCCACGAGCAGGTTCCAGTTCTGCAGCGCCGAGACCGGCAACGCGTTGTTGGTCACGTAGAACAAGATCAGCCAGATGATGCCGATGAGGAACAGGCCGACCATCAGCGGCGCGACCCACGGCGGGCTCACCCGCTTCTTCGCGGAGCGGGTCGGCGGCGGCGTGTAGGCGGCCTTCTTGCGTACCCGAGACTTCGGCACGAATGGTCCCCTTCGGTCGATGCCGGCCCGGGGAGTCCGGGCGCTGTCCTCCTCTAGCGTAGGGGTCCAGCCCGAGTCCCTGCCGCGTCGAGGAGCCCCTGCCGATGAGCCGACCCGGCCGCACCCGCCTGCTGTGGCGGGCGCTGGTGCCGGTGGCGGCCGCCGGCGCCGGGCTGCTGCTGGTCAGCTCCGCCGTCACCGCTCGCGGCACCGACCTGCGGTCCAGCCGGACGCTGCAGCTCGGCGAGCTCGTGCAGCGGCAACAGCAGACGCTGGCTGAGCTGAGTCAGGAGGCCGCCGACCTGCGCGGCCGGATCTCCGCCGCCACGGCCCAGGCCGCCCTCGGCAGCCGACGGGTCCGGGCAGCGGAAGCGGCGGCCGGCCGGTATGCCGCCGCGGCCGGCCTCACCGCGGTCACCGGGCCGGCGGTGACCGTCAGCCTCGACGACGTCCCTCGCTCCGAGCAGCAGCGCGACCTCGACGCCGGGGCCCAGCCCGACGACCTCGTCATCCACCAACAGGACGTGCAGGGCGTGGCCAACGCGTTGTGGTCGGGCGGCGCCACGGCGATGACGATCATGGGGCAGCGCGTGGTCGCCACGACCGCGATCCGCTGTGTCGGCAACACGCTGCTGCTGCACGACCGGGTCTACAGCCCGCCGTTCGTGCTCACCGCGATCGGCGATCCCAGCCGGCTGCGCCGAGCGCTGGCCGCGGACCCCGACGTCCAGGTCTTTCAGCAGTACGTCGCGGCCTATGGCTTGCGCTATCGGGTGACGACCGGCCGCGCGACGCTCCCGCCGTACAGCGGGCCGCTCGAGCTGACTCACGCGGACAACGCGTCCTGATCCCTCACGCGAAAAGCGCATTCTGACGAGACAAGCGGTGTGACCATGGAGCGGCGATGACACAGACGGCGACGGCGCCGCACCCGCCCACGAGCCGCGGCGACGGGTGGCGGATGGCCGCCCGCGGAGTCGGGCAGCTGCTGATCACCCTCGGCGTGCTGATCCTCATGTTCGTCGCCTACGAGCTGTGGGGGACCGGGCTCTACACCAGCCAGCAGCAGAACCAGCTCGAGCACCGCATCCACCAACAGTGGAGCAACCCGCGGGCGCCGGACATCTTCCACGTCAAGCACGTGCCGCTCGGATCGGGCATCGCCGTGCTGCGGATCCCGCGGTTCGGGCGCGGCTATCACATGGTGATCGTGGAGGGCACCGGCTATGAGGACCTGAAGAAGGGGCCGGGGCACTACCCCGGCACCGCGCTGCCGGGGCAGGTCGGCAACTTCGCCGTCGCCGGGCACCGCACCACCTACCTCGCGCCGTTCAACCGGATCGACACGCTGCGGCCAGGGGACGCGATCGTGCTCGAGACCAAGACGACCTGGTTCACCTACCGCGTCGAGAACGTGCCGCCGACCCGCGGCTACCCGCACGTGCCCTACCAGGAGATCGTCGACCCGAGCGATGTCGCGGTCGCCTATCCCGTGCCGGACCAGCCCGACCCCAACAAGCGCCCGACGCTTCGCCTGCTGACGTTCACCTCGTGCAACCCCAAGTACTCCGCCGCGCAGCGGATCGTCGTGCACGCGGTGCTGACCCAGACCTTGCGCAAGGGCCGCGACGTCGTCCCGCCGGCGCTGGAGGGCTGAGCCATGTACGTCTGGATCTGGCGGCACCTGCCTGGCGGTTTCCTCGGCAAGGCGTTCGGCAGCCTCGTGTTGTTCCTCGGTGTCGCCGCGCTGCTGTTCTTCGTCGTCTTCCCGTGGATCGAGCCGCGACTGCCGTTCAACGACGTCACCGTGGACCAGTCGCCGAGCCACTCCTCCAGCGCTCCCGCCTCCCCCGCCCATTGACCGGTCCGCCTGCCGCGCTGGCCGTGTCAGACTGCCTGCGTGCCGGACGGTGAGGAGTTGCCCGCAGAGGGTGCGGCCGCGGTAGTGGACGACGCGGACGGCGCGGCCGCGGCCTACGATGCCCGGCCTTGGCTCGCGCACTACCCCGCTGACGTGCCGGCCGACTTCCCCTTCCCGGCGGTGGCGCTGACCCAGCTGCTGGACGAGGCGGTGAGCGGTTTCCCCGATCACCCGGCCGTGGCCCTCGGCGGCGCGACGTTGACCTATCGGCAGCTGCGGGACGAGGTCGACCGGCTGGCCGGTGGCCTGGCCGGGCTCGGCGTCGCCGCCGGCGACCGGGTCGCGCTGGTGCTGCCCAACTGCCCGCAGCACGTCATCGCGTTCTTCGCGGTGCTGCGCCTGGCCGCCGTCGTCGTGCAGTGCAACCCGCTCGCCACCGCCGACGAGCTGAGCCGCCAACTCACCGACTGCCGGCCTTCGGTCGTCGTCTGCCTGGACAAGAGCCTGCCCACCGTCGAGTCGCTGCGCGGGTCATTGGACCTGCGGGCGGTGGTCGTGACCACCCTCCTGGACTACCTGCCCCGTCGTGAGCAGCTGCGGTTGCGGCTGCCACTGCCGTCGGTGCGAGCCGAACGCAACCGGCTGACCGGGCCGGTGCCGCGGGACGCCGGCGTGGTGTGGTTCCAGCCGCTGATCCGCCGCTCACCGCCCGCTCGGCAGCAGCCGCTCGATCCCGGGCGAGATGTGGCTGTCCTGCAATACACCGGCGGCACCACGGGCGTCGCCAAGGCGGCGATGCTCAGCCACGCGAATCTGGTGGCCAACGCCTACCAGATGCGGTTGTGGCTGCCCGAAGCCACGACCGGTCGGGAGACCACGCTGACGGTGTTGCCACTGTTCCACGTCTACGGGCTCACCCTCGGGTTGCTCACCACCGTGCTGCTCGCCGGCCGACTCGTGCTGCTGCCGCGGTTCGAGCTCGGCCTGCTCTTCGAGACGATCGCGGACGAGCGGCCGACGCTTTTTCCCGGCGTCCCGCCGATCTACCAAGCCATCGCCGACGGCGTCCGCAGCCACGGCGGTGACCTCTCCTCCATCCGGGTCTGTGTCTCGGGCGCGATGCGTCTGCCGCCGGAGACCCAACGCCGGTTCGAAGCGCTGTCCGGCGCGCGGCTGGTCGAGGGCTACGGCACCACGGAGGCCTCACCGGCGACGCACTGCAACCCGGTGCAGGGGTTGCGTAAGCCGGGCTCGGTCGGCGTCCCGCTGCCGGGCACCGCGGCGCGCGTGGTCGACCCGGCGGACCCGCGCCAGGTGCTGCCGCCGGGCGAGGTGGGCGAGCTCGCGGTTCGCGGGCCGCAGGTCTTCCTCGGCTACTGGACCGGACCGGACGAGGAGGCGGAGCCGGCCGAGCAGGTGCTGCTCGAGGACGGCTGGCTGCTCACCGGCGACCTTGCGGTCATGGATCGCGACGGCTTCTTCTCGATCGTCGAGCGCAAGAAGGACCTCATCATCGCCGGCGGTTTCAACATCTACCCGGCCGAGGTCGAGGCGGTCATCACCGGCTTAGACGGGGTCGCGGACTGCTGCGTGATCGGGCTGCCTGATCGCTATCGCGGTGAGACCGTCAAGGCATTCGTGGTGCCGCAACCCGGTGCGGAGCTGGACACCGCCGCCGTGCAGGCGCACTGCGCGGCGAAGCTGTCGGCGTACAAGGTGCCGAAGCTGGTCGAGGTGCGCGCGGAGCTGCCGCGCTCGGCGATGGGCAAGGCGCTGCGGCGCATCCTGCTGGCCGAGGAGCTGAGCGGTTCGGAGGGAACGTCGTGACCCGCGTGCTCGTCGTCGACAACTACGACAGCTTCGTGTTCAACCTCGTGCACTACCTGGCGCAGTTGGGCGCCGAGGTCGAGGTACGCCGCAACGACGAGCTCACTATCGACACGCCCCGGGAGCTCGGCGTCGACGGGGTGCTGCTCTCGCCCGGCCCGGGCCGACCGGAGGAGGCCGGCGTGTGCGTGGAGCTGGTGCGCCGCGTCGGCGCCGAGACGCCGGTGCTCGGGGTCTGTCTCGGGCACCAGGCGATCGCCGTCGCGCACGGCGCCGTCGTCGAGCGGGCGCCGGAGCTGCTGCACGGCAAGTGCAGCGAGGTGCACCACGGAGGCGACGGCGTGCTGCGGGGGCTCGACGACCCGTTCATCGCCACCCGCTATCACTCGCTGGCGGTGCGGGAAGACTCGTTGCCGGCGGAGCTCGAGGTGACGGCGCGTACCGCGGGCGGTGTCGTGATGGGGCTGCGGCACCGAGACCTGCCGATCGAAGGTGTGCAGTTCCACCCGGAGTCGGTCCTCACCGAAGGCGGGCACCTGCTGCTCGCGAACTGGCTCGCGGCTTGCGGTGACGACTCGGCCCGCGCGCGGGTGCCGGCGTTGGCGGCGGCGCTCGGCCGTCAGCGCGGAGAAGGCTGACTGACCCGCGGTCAGGTCCGACGGTGGCAGCCGCGGTGCCGGCGTGCGGGTGCCCGGGTCAGAACGACGGGAACGGTGACGGCGACTCCGACGGCGACTCCGACGGTGACGGCGACGGTGAGCTCGGGGTCGGTGAGGGCGTGGGTGAGGGCGTGGGCTTGGCGTTGTAGTAGATCGTCACCGGATGGTCGGGGTCGGTGGAGGCGAACGTGCCCCCGACCGGTGTCTGGCTGATGATCGTGCCTTCGGGTTGATGCTTGTCGAACTCGGCGGACGGGCGAGCATCGACGGTGAACCCGTGCTGTTGCAGCAGCGCGGTCGCGGTCGCCTCGTCCTTGCCCACGACGTTGGGCACCTTGACCTGGCCGTTGGACACGAACAGCGTGACGGCGCTGCCGATCGGTGCCTGGCTGCCACTGGCCGGGTCGGTGTCGAGCACCTGACCGGCGGGTGCCGCGGAGTTCTGTGGCACCACCTTGCCCTTGAGTCCGGCTGCACGCAGTGCTGTCTTCGCCTCGTCCGCGGTGAGCCCGACCAGCTGGCCCGGCACCGTGACGTAGTGGATGCCCCGGGAGACCACGAGCGCGACCGAGTCGCCCTTCTTCAACAGGATGTCGGGCTTCGGGTCCTGGCTGATGACGGAGTTGCGCGGCACCGTCGGGCTGTAGCGCGGGGTGATCTGCCCGACCTTCAGCCCCTTGCCGGCCAGAATCTCCTGCGCGTCGCTCAGCGTCTGGCCGACGACGTTGGGAGTGTTCACCTCACTGCTGCCGCCACCGAGCAGGCTGCGCGCCACCAGCAGCGCGATGATGAACACCGCCAGCGTGGCCAACGCGAGCAGCGTGTAGGCGGCGGCGCGGCCGGTGCGCGGTGGCTGCTGGCGGAGCAGCACGGTGGTGGCGGGTGCGGGCATCAGGGCGGCCGGGTCCTCGGTCAGCACCGGAGTCGCCTCGACCGGACGGCCGGCGAGCGCCCGCTCGAGGTCGGCGCGCAGCTCCATGGCGGTCTGGTAGCGGTTGGCCGGGTTCTTGGCCATCGCCTTGAGCACGATCGCGTCGACCGCTGCCGGCACCTCGGGCTCCACCCGGGACGGCGGCACCGGGTCCTCACGCACGTGCTGGTAGGCGACCGCGACCGCCGACTCACCGCTGAACGGCGGAGCGCCGGTGACGAGCTCGTAGAGCAGGCAGCCGGTGGAGTAGATGTCGCTGCGCCCATCCACGTGCTCGCCCCGCGCCTGCTCCGGGGACAAGTAGTGGGCGGTGCCGATGATGGCGGCGGTCTGCGTCATCGTCGCGGTCGAGCTGGTCACGGCGCGGGCGATGCCGAAGTCCATGACCTTGACCTCGCCGGCGGTGGTGAGCATGACGTTGCCGGGCTTGACGTCGCGGTGCACGATGCCGGCCCGGTGCGCGACCTCCAGCGCCGCGCACACCTGGGCGGTGATCTCGAGCGCCCGTTGCGGCAGCAGCCGGCCTTCGCTGGCCAGGACCTCGCGCAGGGTGCGGCCCTCGACGTACTCCATGACAATGTAGGGCGAGACCGTGCCGTCGCGGACGTCTTCGCCGGTGTCGTAGACGGCGACGATCGACGGGTGGTTCAGCGAAGCGGCGGACTGCGCCTCCCGGCGGAACCGGCTCTGGAAGGCGGGGTCGCGCGCCAGGTCGGCCCGCAGCACCTTGATGGCGACGTCCCGCCCGAGCCGAACGTCCCGGCCGCGCCTGACCTCCGCCATGCCGCCGTAGCCCAGCACCTCGCCGAGCTCGTACCGGCCGCCGAGCAGGTGGGCGTCAGTCGTCATGCCCGTGCTTCTCTCCGTGGCCCCGACCGTGTTCCTTGCGCGGGGACGGATGGGTGGGAGCCGGTGCGGCCGCGACCGTCAACGTCACGGTCGCGCCCTCCTTCACCGGCCCCGTCGGGTCGACTCCGGTCACGGTACCCGCCGGCGCGATCGCCGGGCCGAAGATCCGGTCGACGCGCAGGTGCTGGTGCCGCAACGACCGGCGGGCCTCCTCGAAGGGGCGGCCGATGTAGTCACTTGCTCGGACGGTGACCCGCGCCGGCGGGTGTGCGCTGGCTGACGGCGTCGCAGAGCGGTGTGCCGGCGTGCTGGTGTCGGCACAGGCCCGCAACAGCAGGAACCCGACGATGACGACCGCGGCGCCGATGGCGATGAAGATGTTGCGCACCCGCCGGCGCTCGGCCTCGTCATCCGTGGCGGTGGCCGCGGTTTCGATCCGGGTGGGTGCCGGTGCCGGTGCCGGTGCCTGCGTGGATGTGGGTGCGGGTGCCGGAGTGGGTGCCGGTACGCCGACGGACTCGGCCGGGTCGCGCAGCTGGGCCGCGAGCGCCAACGCGGTGCGGCCGAAGTCGCCGGCCGACGGTTGCCGACGAGCGGGGTCCTTCGCCAACGCCCGCAGCACGAAGTCGGCGACCAGCGGGGGGACCGCAGCGGGCAGCGGAGGCGGCGGCGAGTGCAGATGCGCGGTGGCCACGCCGACGGCGGAGTCGCCGCCGAACGGCCGCTCGCCGGCCAGGCACTCGTAGGCGACGACGCCGAGGCTGTAGACGTCACTGGCCGGGGTGACCGGCCGGCCGCCGGCCTGTTCGGGGGACACGTAGGCAGCGGTCCCGACGATCAGCCCGGTCTGCGTCACCGGCGCGGCGTCGGTGGCCCGGGCGATGCCGAAGTCCGTCACCTTGACGACACCGTCCGGCCGGATCAGCAGGTTGCCCGGCTTGACGTCGCGATGGATGACACCCGCGTCGTGTGCCGCCTGCAGCGCGAGCGCCGCCTGCCCGACGATGTCGAGCGCCCGCCCGACCGGCAGCGGGCGCTGTTGCGCCAGCAGCGCGGACAGCGGCGCACCGTCGACGAGCTCCATGACGAGGAACGCCGTGCCGTCGATCTCGCCGTAGTCGAAGACGTTGGCGATGCCCGGGTGCGACAGCGCCGCCGTGTGCCGCGCCTCGTCGCGGAACCGTTGCAGGAACGTCGGGTCGGCGGCGTACTCCTCCTTGAGGACCTTCACGGCGACCGCACGGCCGAGCACGTCGTCGCGCGCGCGCCAGACTTCGCCCATCCCGCCGACGGCGATCCGTTCCACGAGCGTGTAGCGGCCGGAGATCGTGGCGTCCGGAGCCAGCGTCACGGCCCCAGCACCGCCTGCATGATCTGCCGCGCGATCGGCGCCGCGGCCACGCCGCCGGTGCCGCCGTTCTCCACCAGCACCGCCACCGCGACCCGCGGATTCTGCGCGGGCGCGAAGCAGATGAACCACGCGTGCGTCGGCTTGCCGGGGACGTTCTCCGCGGTGCCGGTCTTGCCGGCGACAGCGATCCCCGGCAGCTGCGCGGCGGTGCCGGTGCCGCTGCGCACGACCCCTTCCATCATCTGGGTCAGCTGCGCGGCGACGCCCGGGCTGACGGCACGGGACAGCTGCTGCGGCTGCGCCGTCGACAACGTGGACAGATCGGGGGCGAGCGTCTTCTGCACCAGATAGGGCTTCATCACCACGCCGTGATTGGCGACGCCGGCCGCGACCATCGCCATCTGCAGCGGCGTCACCGCGTCGCTGAACTGTCCGATCGCGGAGAACGCCACCTGGGGCGGCGGGATGTCGGAGGGGAAGACGCTGGTGGCGACGGGCAGCGGAATGTCGAAGCTCGAGCCGAAGCCGAACGCCTGCGCCTGCGCCCGCAGCCGGTCCTGGCCGAGCTTGAGGCCGAGCGCGCCGAAGGCCGTGTTGCAGGACACCCGCAGCGCATCCGCCAGGCTGATCTGCCGGCCACCGGCGCATTGCTCACCCTGGAAGTTCTGCAGCTTGTGCGTCGTCTGCGGCAGCGACAGCTGGTTGGGTGCGGGCAGTTGCGAGCTCGGGCGGAACCGGCCGCTGGACAGCGCGGCGGCGGCGGTGACGACCTTGAACGTCGAGCCCGGCGGGTAGGTCTGGGAGATCGCCCGGTTGAGCAGGGGCGAGCCCGGCTGCTGCAGCAGGTTGCGGTAGGCCCGCTGGATCTCCTTGGGATCGTGGGTGGTGAGGGGCGTGGGATCGTACGACGGCGTCGACACCATGGCGAGGACTGCGCCGGTGCGCGGGTCGAGCGCCACCGCTGCACCGCGTCGACCGTTCAAAGCGGAAAAGGCCGCCTGCTGCGCCTTGGGGTCGAGCGTGAGCACCACCTCGCCGCCCTGCGGTGTGCGGCCGGTGAAGTAGTCGGACAACCGGCGGACGAACAGCTTGTCGGAGTCGCCGGACAGGATCGAGTTCTCCGCCTGCTCGATGCCGGTCGTGCCGACGACGAGGGAGTAGTAGCCGGTGACCGGCGCGTACAGCGCACCGCCCGGATAGGTCCGCAGGTATTTGTAGGCGTCGTTGGTCTTCTTCGACAGTGCGACCGCACGGCCGGCGACGACGATCGGGCCCCGCTGGTGGGAGTACTCGCTCAGCAGCACCCGCGCGTTGTGCGGGTTGTTCTTCAGCGAGTTGGCCTCACCGACCTGCACGACGTTGGCGTTGACGAGCAACGCCGCGAACATCACGAGCGCGGCGAGCGCCACCCGGCGAAGCGCGCGGTTCATCGTGCTGCCCCAGCCGCCGTCATCGCCGCACCACCATCGTCATCGCCTCGTCCGGCGTCGGTGGTCGCGGCGTCGCCTCGGCCGGGCGCCGGGCGGCGTCGCTGATCCGCAGCAACAGCGCGAGCACGATCCAGTTGGTGACCAGGCTCGACCCGCCGTAGGACAGGAACGGCAGTGTCAGCCCGGTGAGCGGGATCAGCCGGGTGACGCCGCCGACCTGAACGAAGACCTGCAACGCGAGCCCGAAGGCGAGACCGACGCCGAGCAGCTTGCCGAAGGCGTCGCTGGTGCCGATGGCGGCCCGGATGCCGCGGGCGACGACGAGCAGATAGAGCGTGAGCACCGCCATGACGCCGACCAGGCCGAGCTCCTCGCCGAGGGTCGCGACGATGAAGTCGGTGTTGGCGAACGGCACGATCCCCGGGCGGCCCTGGCCCAGGCCGGTGCCGAAGATGCCGCCGGTGGCCAGCCCGAACAACCCCTGCGCCAGCTGATAGCTGCCACCAACCGCCCGGTTGTAGATGTGCTCGTCGAACGGGTGCAGCCAGGCGCCGAACCGGTCGTGCACGTGCGGGATGAACGTCGCGGCGAGGAGCGCGCCGACGATGAACATCGCCAGCCCGATCAGCAACCACGACCCGCGCTGGGTGGCGACGTAGAGCACGACGAGGAAGATGCCGAAGAACAGCAGGCTGGAGCCGAGGTCGCTCTCCCGGATGAGGATCAGCAGCGACAAGCCCCACCCGACGAGCAGTGGACCGAGGTCCCGCGCCCGCGGCAGGTCGATGCCGGCAACCCGACGGCCGGCGAGCGCCAGCAGCTCGCGTTTGCGGACCAGATAGCCGGCGAAAAAGATCTCGAGCGCGATCTTTGCGATCTCCCCGGGCTGGAACGAGAAGCCGCCGAACCGCACCCAGATGCGCGCGCCGTTGACCACGCTGTGGCTCGCCGGCAGCAGCGCCGGAACCGCGAGCAGCACCAGCCCGACCACCATCGCCGTGTAGGTGTAGCTCTCCAGCCGGCGGTGGTCGCGCACGACGAGCAGCACCGCCACGAACAGCGCGATGCCGATGACCGTCCACTCCAGCTGCAGCGGTGCCGCCCCGTGCGAGGTGGTGCCGGTGATGGCGCGGGACCTGTCGGCCGCGGCCAGGTCGAGCCGGCGGATCAGCACCAGCCCGAGACCGTTGAGGGCGGTCGCGATCGGCAGCAGCACCGGGTCGGCGTAGGGCGCCAGTCGTCGGACGGCGAGATGGGCGATGACGAACAGGGCCGCCAGTCCCGCGCCGTACCCGAAGGTGCCGGGCGGCAGGTGCTGGTCGTGCGCGAGCCCGACGTTGGCGTAGGCCACCACCGTGACGACGACGCCGAACGCGATCAGGGCGAGCTCGGTGCCGCGGCTGCGGCCGAACGGAGACGCGGTGGTGGCTGCGGCGCTGCTCATGAGGTCCGGGGCAGGGGTGCGGTCATGGGCGGGGTCATGGGCTGGCGGTGCAATAGGGACGGGGGGTCGGGGAGGGGCTCGGACGCGGCGAGGGTACGGCGCGGCGGTGGCGCGCGTGGTGCCGGAACGTCGCTGAGGTGCGGGTGGCTGTCGGCCGCGGCGACGGTGCCGGTGACGGACAGGCCTCCTGCCGCAGCTTGGCGACGATCCGGCGCGCGTCGTCGTGGCTCGCGGCGGGGATGCCGGCGCTGACTCTCGGCCGCTCGTAGTCCGGCAGCGCCTGCACCGGCAGGTTGCTGCGGTCGGCGAGCCGGGACAGGTCGATGCCGAGCACGCTGCCGGTGACACCGCGGTAGACGCCGACCGTCGCGGGGGCTCCGTCGGCGACGCCGACGTAGTACTGGGTGCGGATGTAGAGGAAGGTGCCGAGGACGCCGAGCAGCACGACCAGCACGGCCGCGCCCAGCACCAGCGCCACCCGGCGTGAGCCGCCGCTGCTCTCGTTGTCGGTCGGTGCCGGAGCGTGGTCGTCGACGTCGCCTGCCGGTGGGGGTGTGGCGGGGGCGGCAGCAGTGCTGGCCGGCTCGGCCCGGCCGCCGATCGCGGCGGCGCGGGCGGCCGGGCTGTCGGGCGCTCGGGTGCCGACGGCGTCATCTGCGGCCGCGCCGCCCACGATCGGTTGCTCGTCGGGATCTCCGGCCTCGGTGAGGTCGGCGACGATGCAGGTGATGTTGTCGGGGCCGCCGGCGCGGAGAGCGAGCTCGACCAGTTGGTCGCAGGCGAGCTGTGGGTCGGGTGCGGCGAGTGCCTCGGCCATGGTGTCTTCGGAGACGTAGCTGGACAGGCCGTCGCTGCAGATGAGGTAGCGGTCGCCCGCTCGCGGGTCGCGGTCGGACAGGTCGAGGTCGACCTCGGAGCGACCGTCGAGCGCGCGGGTGATCCAGGACCGTTGCGGATGGGTGGACGCCTCGTCCGGGCTGATGCGGCCCTCGTCGATGAGGTTCTGCACCAGCGTGTGATCGTGGGTGAGCAACTGCAGGGCGCCGTCGCGGAAGAGGTAGGCGCGGGAGTCGCCGATGTGCGCGAGGGTCAGCTGCTGATCGACCCACAGCAGCGCCGTGAGCGTCGTACCCATGCCTTCCAATGCCGCGTCAGCGGCCACCATGTCGCGCAGGTAGCCGTTCGCGGTCTGGACCGCCTGCTGCAGCGCCGCTTGCTGGTCGCCGCCCGGCGGCTGCGTGTCGAGTCCGGCGATCGTCTCGATGACGACGCGGCTGGCGACCTCACCGGCGGCGTGTCCACCCATGCCGTCGGCGACGGCGAGCAGCCGCGGCCCGGCGTACATGGAGTCCTCGTTGCCCTCCCGCAGCAGCCCGACGTCACTGCGGGCCGCATAGCGCAGCGACAGGCTCACGGGCGCAGCTCCAGCACGGTCTTGCCGATGCGGATGGGGACGCCGAGGGGAACCGGTGTCGGCGCGTTGATGCGCTTGCGATCCAGGTAGGTGCCGTTGGTGGAGCCGGTGTCTTCCAGCACCCACGCGTCGCCTCGCGGGAGGAGGCGGGCGTGCCGGCTCGACACGTAGTCATCGGAGAGGACGAGCGTGGCGTCGTCGGCTCGGCCGATGGTGATGGGAGTGCCGCTGAGCGGGATCGTGTGCCCGGTGCGAGCGCCGTCGACGATGACGAGCTTGCGCGCGTGTGCGGAGGCGGCCGGTTTGGTGCGCGACTTTTCCGGCTTGGGCGCCCGGCGGACCGGCGGTGGGGCGGGACTGGGTGCGGTGCGCCGGGTGCCGAAGATGTCGTGACGGACGGCGACGACGGCAGCGATGACGAACGCCCACAGCAGCACGAGCACGATGGCGCGGAGCAGGAACAGGACTGCGGTCATGCCCCGGTCAGTCCTGGTCGCGGCGGAAGATGAGGGTCGTCGACCCGAGCTCGAGCCGGTCGCTGTCGCGCAGCGCGCTGCGCACGACCGGCACTTGGTTGATGCGGATGCCGTTGGTGGAGCCGAGGTCGAGCACCACGAACTCACCGTTCTCCAGGCGGATCTCGGCGTGCCGGCGGGAGACGCCCGGATCGTTGAGTCGGAGGTCGGCCTCCGCGGCGCGACCGAGGACGGTCACGCTGTGGGTGAGGTGGTAGGCGCGCTCCTCCCCGCGCGACTCTGGAGACCGCTCCGGGGCCTTGCCGCCGGTGGAGACCACCAGGCGTGGCCGTCCCGGCAGCCGGCTGGTGGCGGCGCCGGCCCCGGCGATGTCGCTGGCCGGCGAAGAGGTCACGACGCGCTGACCCCCGTCGATGACGTCGCCGGCGGTGACGCCGCTGCGGACGCGAAAGGTGCCGGTGTCGACGTCCGGCATCAGGTCGAGGGCGACGGTCACGGGTCCGACGAACGTGTAGCCCTGCTCGGCCGCGTGCTCCTGCACCATCGCGGCGAGCTCCGCGCCGAGAGGCTCGGCCCACGGGTGCAGGCGGTCGAAGTCGTGCTGGCCGAGCTCGACGACGAAGTCGTTGGGCACGAGCACCTTGCCCTGCGCGACGACGGTCTTGCGGTCGTCGGTCTCGCGCTGCAGCGCTCCAGCGATCTCGACCGGCTGCACATCGCCCTTGAAGACCTTGGCGAAGGCACCCTCGACCAGGCCGCCGAGCCGTCGCTCGAACCGCTGCAGGACTCCCACGAAAGCGTCCCTTCCCCGCCGCGTGGTGATCGTATCCGTCAGCGTGAGCCGGCCGGTCGCGCGGCGAGCGCTGCTATCGTGGTGGCCCGCTCGGGCGAGTGGCGGAATAGGCAGACGCGCACGGTTCAGGTCCGTGTGTCCGTAAGGACGTGGGGGTTCAACTCCCCCCTCGCCCACCATCCACAGATCCCGATTGAGCAGGGATTTCTGTCGTTGGACCTCCCTACGGTCGCTTCCAAGGCATCACCGGGGCATCACGGTTGATCTTGGAGGCCCCGATGGCCAGCGTCGTCACCCGCCGGCACAAGAGCGGCGACATCACGTACAAGGTCCAGTTCAGACTCGGCGGTCGGCGTGGCGCGCCGTGGCAGTCGGAGACCTTCGTCGACGAGCGGGCCGCGCGGAAGTTCATGGCGCTGGTCGACGCCCACGGGCAGCGTTGGCCGGATGGGTGGGTGAAGGGCGTCGGGTTCGCCACGATCGAGGAGGAGCCCGAGCCTGCGCCAGAGCACCCGCTCCTGGAGTTCGGGACCGACTACATCCGACGTCTGACCAAGGCTGGTCCGGACA
>DASTWK010000068.1:0-27613 GCA_035776655.1 Mycobacteriales bacterium
CGAGCCGACCGACGGCGTCGTCACCGCGTACGCCGGTGGTGAGCCGACGCGCCGCCTCGACCAGCACCTGGTCACCGACGACGTGACCGAACTCGTCGTTCACGGCCTTGAACCGGTCGAGGTCCACGAACACGACGGCGACGCCGCGCGCGGCTTCGAGGTCGAGCCGCTGCTGCAAGGTGGCGAGGATCGACGCGCGGTTCTGGCATCGCGTCAAGGCGTCGTACGTCGCCCGATCAGCCAGCTGCTCACGGAGCTCCACGCTCTCGGTGACGTCGGTGAGGCAGGCGATGCCGCCGGTCGGAACCTCCGCGTCGTCGCACAACGCTCGCAACGCCACGGTGAACCGGCGGGTGGCCCCGTCGACACACACGGCCACCTCGACTCCGCGGTCGGCGCCGTCGGTGAGCAGTCCGCGCAGCTGCGCGAGCAGCGCCTCCCGATCCCCGTCGGGCAGGGCGTCCAGCAGGTCGGGGACCGTGGCGCCGTGCCGTTCGCCGAGCATCTCGCCGAGCCGGTCGTTGCGATAGAGCACGTGCAGGTCGCGGTCGAACTGCAACAGACCCACCGGCAGCGTCTCGGTGAGGCGGCGCAACAGGTTCTCCCGCGACCGCAGCGCCTCCTGCGCTTCCATCTCGTCGGTGACGTCGACCATCTCGGTCAGCACGTCCCCGTGCGCCGGGTCGTTGAGCCGGTTGTGGTTCGTCACGTCGAACCATCGCCACGAGCCGTCCGCGTGCCGGTGCCGGAGCCGCACTCGTCGTCGTGAACCGGGCTCCGCGAGCATGCTCATCCAGCTCGAGATCGCCAGCGTGTGGTCATCGGGGTCGAGGAAGTCCAGGGTCCGGGTGGTGAGCAGCTGCTCGCGGGTCCAGCCGAGCATCAACGACACGGCGTCATCGACCTCGACCACGACCGCCAGCTGGTCCTTGCGCAGCCAGCCCACCCGCGGTCGCAGCGCCGGGTTGTCGCCGCCGTCGAGCGCCACCTCGGCCGAGGCCGAGATGTCCACCACACCGAGGTAGATCCCGTGCCGCGGTGTCGTGTCGAACACGTGCAGCATCACCGGGTGACCCGCGGCCCGGGCCAGTCGCGCCTCCCCCGAGGCAGCACCGGTCGCGAGCGCGCGTTCCCAGAGCTCGATGACCGCGGTCGCGTCCTCAGCCACCACCAGGTCCAGAGCCGACGCGTAGCCGGTGAGTGCGCGGTGGTGCCGGAGGTCGACGGTCGGCGGCAGCGGCACGAACAGGCCATGGTGGTTGATGCCGGCCAGCGCGAAGGACTCCGGCCGGTCGAGGACGTCGTTCAGCCGCGCTTCGATCTCCCGCGGATCCAGCCGCCGCTGCTCCGCGTCGGCGCCGCCGTCCGACATGCCCGTCACCGACCTCGCTCGCTTACTCTCCAGATATCGGCGCGGTCACGATGACACCGAACCACCGTGGGAAAAATGCCCCACAAGAACTAGTACGCCGGGCTACGGCCGGAAGACGACCTTGATGACGCCGTCCTCTTTCTTCTTGAACCGGTCGTACATCTCCGGCGCCTTCTCGAGCGGCTCGACGTTGGTGACGAGGCCGGCCGCGTCGAGCGGATCGCCGTCCTTGAGCAGCTCGTAGAGCCCACCGGTCCAGCGCTTGACGTTGGCCTGGCCCCACCGCAACCCGATCTGCTTGTCGAACAAGTCACCGATCGGGAAGTTCAGCATCCACATCGAATAGACCCCGGTCACCGAGACGTTGCCGCCGCGTCGGCACGAGGCGAGCGCGGCGTGCAGCGCGGCGAACCGGTCGGGCTGGATCTTCAACGTCTGGAAGAGCCGATCGGCGAAGGAGCCGTCTGCATCCATGCCCACCGCGTCGATGACGGCATCCGCACCACGACCGCCGGTCATCTCGCGAACGCAGTCGGCGATGTCGTCGACGCTGCTGTAGTCCACGACCTCGGCACCGCGCTTCTCCGCCATCGACAGCCGGTCGGCGAACCGGTCGATGCCGATCACGCGTCCGGCCCCGCGGTGTTTTGCGATCGACACGCACATCTGCCCGATGGGGCCGAGGCCGTAGATCGCCACCGTGTCGCCGTGATCGAACGGCGCGTAGTCGACGGCTTGCCACGCCGTCGGCAGCACGTCCGACAGCAACAGCGCGCCGAGCTCCGGCACCTCGTCGAGGTCGACCTTGATCGGCCCGAAGTGGGCTTGCGGAACGCGGAGGAACTCCGCCTGGCCGCCGTCGACCCCGCCGTACAAGTGCGTGTAGCCGAACAACGACGCGCCTTTGCGCCCGCCGAGGTTCTGCGTCGTCTCGCACTGGGAGTAGAGCTCGTGCGCACACATGAAGCACGACCCGCAGGAGATGTTGAACGGCACCACGACGGTGTCGCCCTTCTTCAGCCGGGTGACGTCGCTGCCGACCTCCTCGACCACCCCCATCGGCTCGTGGCCGAGGACGTCGCCGGGCTTGACCGCCATCGTCGCCCCGTGGTCGACGAGGTGCAGATCAGACCCGCACAGGCCACTCGCGGTGACCCGAATGATCGCGTCGGTGGGCTCCTCGATCCGGGGGTCGTCGACGTCGTCGACGCTGACCATTCGCGGACCTTTCCAGCGCACAGCTCGCATGCAGAACGGCGTGCCCGACAGCCGGCCACGAAAACTGGGCACAAGACAACTGTGACGGTGCTGGTGGGGACGAGCGGCTGGCAATATCGCCATTGGCGGCCGTGCTACTTCAAGCCGGGCACGCCGCAGAACCGCTGGTTCGAGCAGGTGATGCGCGACTTCCGCACGGTCGAGCTCAACGTCACGTTCTACCGCCTGCCGCGCGCGGAGGTGTTCGCCGGCTGGTACGAGCGCTCTCCCGCCGACGCGATCATCACGGTGAAGGCGAGCCGCTATCTCACCCACGTCAAGCGGTTACGCGACCCGGAGCCGTCGGTCGACATGCTGATCGACCGCATCCGGCCGTTGCGGGCGAAGCTCGGCCCGGTGCTGGTGCAGCTGCCACCAGACCTGACCGTCGATGTCGCGGCGCTGGATGCCACGCTCGCCGCGTTTCCGCCGGGGGTGCGGTTGGCCGTGGAGCCGCGGCACCCGTCGTGGTGGGTGGACGACGTTCGTCGGGTGCTCGAGCGGCACAATGCCGCGCTGTGCTGGGCCGATCGCAAGGGTGCGATCACGCCGCTGTGGCGGACCGCGGACTGGGGCTATCTCCGCTTCCACGAAGGGACCGCGCACCCGTGGCCGTTCTACACCGAGGCGGAGCTCGACGGCTGGGCGGCGACGGTGGTCGAACAGTTCCCGGATGACGGCAGCGACATGTTCGTCTACTTCAACAACGATCCCGGCTGCGCGGCGCTCGAGGACGCGATCACGTTCGCCGACCAGGTGGCGCAGCGCGGGCGCACCGTCAGCCGAGTCCCGGCCGAGCGGCCCGAGCTCGGCTTCGAGGTGCGAAACCGCATCGCCGCCGTCGGCGGCTGACACACTGGAGTCGTGGCCGACACCTCCCGCGCTCCGGCACCGACCCCCGCCCTCGACCTGGGCGAGATGCTGGGCGGTCGCCGCGGCGTGATCGACGCGAGCATCCCGGGGCTGCTGCTCGTCATCGTCGACACGTTCGCGCCGCTGGGGTGGGCGATCGTGGCCGCGCTCGTGGCGGCGGCGGTCGTGGCCGTCGTACGCCGGTTGCGGGGCGAGCCGATGCGCCAGGCCGCGATGGGGCTGGGCGGTCTGGCGGGAGCGGCCGCACTGGCCGCGTTCACCGGCAGCGCCAAGACCTACTTCCTGCCCGGGATCCTCGCCAACGCCGGCTATGCCGTGCTGGCGATCGTCAGCATCGTCGCCGGGCGACCGCTGCTCGGCTATGTCGCCGCGGTCATCGACCGCGGCTACGCGCATTGGCGGGATCACCCGCCGCTGCGCCGGGCCGCGACGATCGCGACGGCGATGTGGGCGACCGTGTTCTCGGTCCGCGCGATCGTGCAGGGCTACCTCTACCTGCACGACCAGGTGCACTGGCTCGCGCCGGTCCGGCTGGCGCTGGGCCTGCCCCTGTGGGCGCTGGCTCTCGCCGGGACGTTGTTCGTGCTCGAAGGGCAGCGCCGGCCGACACAGCCGGACCCGGCGGTCTAGCGGGTCGCGGCAGCGACGTCGTCGTAGACGACCAGACCCTCCACCAGCCGCGCCCCGGCGGTGACCCGGTGCGGCTCGAGCCGCCCGCCGGGCATGACGTGGCGGACCGCGCGGTCGCGAGCGAGGCTGACGAAGTCGGCGATCAGCCGGCGGTGACAGCGCCACCACACGGTCTCGCTGCACATGACGGCGGTCGGCCGCGCGGTCGTGTCCCCGAGCAGCTCATCGATCGCGGCGAGGAACTCGGGTGTGCGCATGTGACCCGCGTAGCCGCGGAAGGACTCGTTGCGCATCGCCACGTCGGGTGAGTCCGGCGCCGCCTTGCGGAAGCCGCCGAGGCGCCGCTCCCAGCGGTAGCCGATGCCGGCGGCCGGCAGCCACTCGGCGAGCGCATCCCGGGAGACGTGCGGGTGACGGCGGCTGCCGGGCGCGATGCGTACGTCGACCACCACCGCGATCTTCGCCCCGCGCAGCCGGCCGAGCAGCTCGTCCTGCTCGGCGGTGCCGTGGCCGATCGTGAACAGCGTCGGTCCCGCGGTTGCCGCGGCAGGCTGCGTCGCCGCTGCCCCGACCGCGACCGGCGACGTCGGTGGCGTCGTGCGCCCGCCGGCGTCGATCGCCTGGTCGTGGGTCACGACGCATCCTCTGCGGCGACGAGCCACGCCTCCTCCAGCTCGCCACGCTCCGTCTCCACGGCCCGCAACTTGCCGTCGAGCTCGCTGACCTTCTCGTAGTCGGTGGCGTGGGCGGCCAGCTCGGCGTGCAGCCGTTCGGCCTCGCTTGCCAGCCGGTCGAGTCGCCGTTCGATCCGTTGCATTTCCTTGCGCGCAGCGCGCTGGTCACCGGCCCGGGGTCGCGCCGCACCGACGCCGGCCGCGTTGCGGTCCACGCCGCCCGTCGGCCCGCCGACGTCCCCGCCGGTCGCACTTCGGTCCGCGTCACCGGTCGCGCTGCCGGCGTCCCGTCGTACGCCGGCAGGTGCCTGCGCCCGCAGCGCGAGATAGTCCTCCACCCCGCCCGGCAGATGGCGCAACGTGCCGTCGCCAGGCACAGCCCACAACGTGTCGCACACCCGCTCGAGAAACCAACGGTCGTGGCTGACGACGACGAGCGTGCCGGCCCAACCGTCGAGCACGTCCTCGACCTCGGCCAGCGTCTCGACGTCGAGGTCGTTGGTCGGCTCGTCGAGCAACAGCAGGTTGGGCGCACCCATCAGCAGTCGCAACAGCTGCAGGCGCCGCCGCTCGCCGCCCGACAAGTCCCCCACAGGCGTCCACTGCCGAGCGGCCGGGAACCCGAGCCGTTCCAGCAGTTGCGATGCGGTGGCTTCGCGGCCCTTGCCGAGCTCGACCCGTTGCGCGACCTGCTCCACCGCCTGCAGCACCCGCAGCGTGTGGTCGATCTGGGCCACCTCCTGCGACAGCGTCGCCGGCACGACGGTGCGGCCGACCCGCACCCGGCCGCCGTCGGGCGGCAGCTGGCCGGCGACCACTCGCAGCAGCGTGGACTTGCCGGCACCGTTGGGGCCCAGGATGCCCACCCGGTCGCCGGGCCCGAGCTGCCAGTCGAGGCCGTCGAGGATCGTTCGATCACCCAGCCGCACGGTCACGTCATGCAGCTCGACCACGTCTTTGCCGAGCCGAGCGGAGGCGAAGCGTTGCAACTCGACGCTGTCCCGCGGCGGCGGCTCACCTTCGATGAGCGCGTTGGCGGCATCGATGCGGAACCGCGGCTTCGAGGTGCGAGCCGGTGGGCCGCGACGCAGCCAGGCGAGCTCCTTGCGCAACAGGTTGCGTCGTCGTTCCTCGCTCGCGGCCGCTTGCCGTTCACGCTCGGCGCGGGCGAGGACGTAGGCGGCATAGCCCCCGTCGTACCGGTGGACCTGGCCGTGCGCGACCTCCCAGGTCTGCGCACAGACCGCATCGAGGAACCAGCGGTCGTGGGTGACGACGACCAGCCCGCCGCGCCGACGGCTCAGCCAAGGGGCGAGCCACGCGATCGCCTCCAGGTCGAGGTGGTTGGTCGGCTCGTCGAGCAGTAGCAGGTCGGGGTCCTGGACCAGCAGGGCCGCCAGCGCGACCCGGCGCCGCTCACCGCCGGACAGGTCGCCGATGCGCGAGCCGCGGTCGAGGTCGGCGAGCAGCCCGTCGAGCACGCCGCGGACGCGCGCGTCGCCGGCCCACTCGTGCTCGGCGCGGTCACCGACGACGGCCGACAGGATCGTGGCCTCGCCGGGCAGGGCGTCGTGCTGGGCGAGTAGGCCGATGCTGGTGCCGCCGGCGAGCGTGACGCGGCCGCTGTCGATGGGCTCCGTTGCGGCCAGAGTGCGCAGCAACGTCGACTTGCCGCCGCCGTTTCGGCCGACGACGCCGATGCGGTCACCGGCGGCTACGCCGAGGGAGACACCGTCGAGGACGGTCGTCGTGCCGTGGGCCTTGCTCACCGCCTCGAGGTTGACGAGGTTGAGGGGAGTAGCGGCCACGGCGCGGGCCCGTCGTCAGCCGACGAGGTCGTCGGCGGGCACGATGCGTGCGCCGGCGACGGGCCCGTCGGCGCGACGCAGGGTGCGGCAAACGTCGAGGCCGGCCAGTGCCGAGGCAATGCTCACCGCGTCGTCGGCAGAGCGTGCGAGCAACGCGATCGATGGGCCCGAGCCCGAGACGATGCCGCCGATCGCACCCAGCTCGCGGCCGGCGGTGAGCACCCGCTGCAGCTGCGGGCGGGCACGCAGCGCGGCCGGCTGCAGGTCATTGGCGAGGACGGTGCCGAGGGCGACGGCGTCACCGGCGCGCAGGGCGCCGAGCACCCCATCGGGGGCGCCGATCGGGGGCGGCGCCAGGTCGGGATCGGCGCGCATCTCGTCCAGCGCGGCATACATGGCGGGGGTCGACAATCCGTCGTCGGCGAGGGCGAGCACCCAGTGATAGCTGCCGCGGCTGAGCACCGGTGAGATCGTCTCGCCGCGGCCGGTGCCGAGGGCAGAGCCGCCGTGCAACAGGAAGGCCACGTCGCTGCCGAGGCCGGCGGCGAGCCCTTCGAGGATCGTGCGGTCGAGCTCACCGCCCCACAACGCGTCGGCGGCCACGAGGGCCGCGGCCGCATCGGCGCTGCCGCCGGCGAGACCGCCGGCGACCGGGATGCCCTTGCGGATCGTGATCGCGACGTGCGGGTCGCGGCCCACAACGGCGGCCACCGAACGCACCGCCCGCACCGCCAGGTTGCGATCGTCCAGCGGCAGTTCGCGGGCACCTTCACCCGTGACGGTGACGGTCAGCTGGTCCGCCGCGGCCACCGTCACCTCGTCGTACAGCGACACCGCGTGATAGACGGTCACCAGCTCGTGGAAACCGTCCTTGCGCACCGGGCCGACGCCGAGGTGGAGGTTGACCTTCGCCGGCACGCGGACGGTGATGCCGGTGCCGCTCACGCCATCGATCGTACGGCGCGGGCGGCTTCGGCCAGCCGGGCGAAGTCCGCCACCGTGAGCGACTCGCCGCGGACCGACGATGCGATGCCGGCGGCACGCAACATCGACTCGGCGACCTGCGGCGATCCGGCCCAACCCGCCAGGGCGGCGCGCAGCGACTTGCGGCGCTGGGCGAAGGCGGCGTCGACGAGTGCGAACACTTCGGCGCGGGTCGCGGCGGTCGGCGGGGGGTCGTGGCGGACGAGCCGGACCAGCGCGGAGTCGACGTTGGGGACCGGCCAGAACACGGATCGGGCGATCGTCGCGCTGCGCTGCGCTGCGGCCCACCAGGCGGTCTTGACGGTCGGCACGCCGTAGGTGCGCGAACCCGGCGCCGCGGCCAGCCGATCGGCGACTTCCGCCTGCACCATGACCAGCCCGTGCTCGATCGTCGGAAACGTCGCCAGCAGGTGCAGCAGGACGGGGACCGCGACGTTGTAGGGCAAGTTCGCGACGAGTGCCGTCGGGGCGCCCACCGATGACGGGGACCGGTCTGCGTCCACGGCCAGATCGTCGGTGCCGAGTGCGAGGGCATCGATGTTGCGGACGGTGAGCCGGGTGCACTGGTCCGGCGCACGCTCCTGCACGGTCGCAGGCAACGCCCCCGCGGTGAGCGGGTCGATCTCGACAGCGATGACATGGGCCGCCGCCCCGAGCAGACCCAGGGTCAGCGACCCCAGACCGGGGCCGACTTCGACGACGACGTCGTGCGGGCGCAGCTGGGCGGTGCGCACGATGCGCCGGACGGTGTTGGGATCGATGACGTAGTTCTGCCCCAGCCGCTTCGTCGGGCGCAGGCCGAGGTCGGCGGCGATGCGGCGCACCTCGGCCGGGCCCAGCAGCATGGGCTCGCGCTCGCCGCGCCGGCGCACGTCGTCCGCCGGATCCGTCACCGCTTCAGTGTCGCGGCTCGAGTTCCGGACCCGGGTTCCCCGCCCGCTTTTCCGGGCGCGGCTGCCGGGCGCGAGGCGATGCGGCCGGACGTGTCAGGTATAGAGGTAGTGGCCGCACCGGGGCCAGGCGCCGTCGCCGCTGCGGCGGTAGAGCAGCTGCGCGCGGTAGGTCTGCTCCGACGACGAGGCATCGATGGGGTCGCCGCTGCCGCCGACACCGTGCCAGGCGCCCAGCGTGAACTGGTAGAGCCCGCGGTACATGCCGTTGCCGGAGACGGCGCGCGGGTTGCCGCCGGACTCGCAGTTGGCGAGGGCCGGCCAGTTCAGCCCGTCGGCAGCGGGCGCGTATCGCGGCCGCGGCTTGGTCCCGACCGCAACCACTTGAGCGACCGGATGCCGCTTGACCCGGCTGTGGGTGAGGTGTCGGCGTACGAGCTTGTGGTTCTTCCAGGTCAGCCGGTAGGTGTTCTCACGCACGCCCGGCTGGCCGTAACGCACGATCTTGCTGTCACCGACGTACAACGACGACGAGTGGACGTGCCGGGTGCGGAAGGGGATCGCGAGGCTGCGGGTGACGGTCCGCTGGTTGATCCGGTCGATGCTGACGACGAGACCATCGGTGGGGTAGCGGGTCAGCGGTGTGCTGACGTGGTCGAGCCGGTGCAAGCGGATGTGCAGCTCGCGCAGGAGTGCCCGCACGTCCGGCGCGGTCGTGTCGGCCACGTGGCGGTTGCCGTCGACGAGGACCGTGACGTGCTGGGGCAGGCGCAACTGCAGGGAGAGGCCCCGGCGTGGGACCGCCAACGAGCGGGACGCGGAGAGCCAGGCGTCGCGGTTGTTGAGGCCGAGCTGGTCGAGGGCGCCGTTGACGGAGAGCGCGGTCACCCACACGTCGCGGGACTCGCCGTCGACCATGAGGTGCAGCAGCCGCCCGTGCCGGACGATCACATCCGATCCGTCGTGGACGGGAGCCGCGAGGTCGGGCGCCACCGTGTCGTGTGGGCCGAGGGTGAGATGAGCCTTGCGAAGTACGCCGGCGACGTTGCCGGCGAACGTGCGGACCGCAATGCGGTGTCCGTCGACGTCGACGCGGACCGTCTTCTCCATGACCGCAAAGGCAGTCGCGGCAGCGGTGAGCGACGCGAGGATTGCGGCGAGCAGGACGAGGGCGATCGGCGAGCGGCGCACACGACTCCGAACGTCGGTCGATCCGGGCACGGGCGGCGCAGGTCCACTGGTGCGGTGTTGTCGGCTGTGGCCGACGCGCGGGACGCTGCGGGAGGCTCGATCCGGCGGTCAGCCGCTGACCCTAGAGGTATCCGCCCGCCCTGGACAAATCCGGACAACCCCGACGAGATACTCCTGGTGCTGCTGTGACGCAACAGCGGAAACGTCCGGTTCTGGCCGCGACACCGACCGGCCGCAACGCCGGTGATGCCGAGCAGCACTCACCACGCGAAGACGCGGGCTGCGGTCGCGGTCACTCCCGCGGCGACCTCGTCGGCCGACGCGCCCGTGACCTCGGCGAGCGCGCGGACCGTGAGCGGAATCAGGTACGGCGCGTTCGGCCGACCGCGATAGGGAGTCGGCGTCAGGAACGGCGCATCGGTCTCGACGAGCATCTGCTCGAGCGGTGTCACGGCAGCGGCGGCGCGCAGTTCACCGGCGCTCTTGAACGTCACGTTGCCGGCGAAGGACAAGACGTAGCCACGCTCGACACAGCGTCGCGCAAAGCTCTCGTCACCGCTGAAGCAGTGGAAGACGACCCGTTCCGGCGCGCCTTCGGACTCCAGCACCCGCAGCACGTCGTCGTGCGCATCGCGGTCGTGGATGACCAACGCCTTGCCGCTCTCACGGGCAATGACCATGTGCCGGCGGAACGACTCCTCTTGCTGCTTCCACCCGCTCTCCTCGGTGCGGAAGTGGTCGAGCCCGGTCTCGCCGATCCCGACGACATCGTCCAACCGAGCCAGCTCCGCGATGCGCTCCCACGCCACCTCGTCGGCAGCGTGCGCCTCGTTGGGATGGATCGCCACCGTCGCGAAGACGTCCGGGTGCGACGACGCGGCCCGCACCTGCCACTCCGACGACGGCACGTCGATGCCGATCGTCACCACCCGGGCCACACCGACGGCCTGCGCTGCGGCCACTGCCTCGTCGACCGGCAGCCCCATCAGGTCGAGATGACAGTGCGCGTCGATCGCCGCCACGCCCAGCGGCTCAGGTGCGGGCGGCGCCTCGGCGGCACCAGCGGCGTCGTACCGCTCCCGACCCGAGGACGACTTCATCACGCCCGTTCCATCCGCGCCAGCTCCTCGTCCACCACGGAACCATCGAGCTTGGCGAACAACGGAGACGGCGGCGCCACCGGCGTGCCCGGCGTGATCGGCGTGCGGGACCAGCGCGCCTCGGTGCCGTAGTCACCGGTCAGGACCGGGTACGACGGACCGCCGTCGAGGTCGTCGACGTCAACCAGCTGCGGTGCCGGCGCGAGCACGCCCGATCGCCCGAGCATCTGGTGCACCTGCTGCGCCGAGTGCGGCAGGAAGGGCGCGAGCAGCGTGTTGCAGTCGCTGACGGCCTGCAAGGCGACGTGCAGGATCGTCCGCATCCGACCGGGATCCGACTCGCGCAGCTTCCACGGCGCCTGTTCGGACAGGTACTTGTTGGCCTCGGAGACGACGCGCACCGCTTCGCCGATGCCGGCCTTCATCCGCGACCGCTCGAGATGCGCACCCACCGCGCCGTAGGCACCCTCGGTCGCACGCAGCAGCGCGTGGTCGGCCGCGGTCAGCTCCCCTGCCGACGGGATCTCGCCGATGTTCTTCGCCGTGAACGACAGCGAACGATTGACCAGGTTGCCCCACGCCGCGACCAGCTCGTCGTTGTTGCGCCGCACGAACTCCGACCAGGTGAAGTCGATGTCGCTGCTCTCCGGCCCGGCCGCCGACAGGTAATAGCGCAGCGAGTCGGCCGAGTAACGGGACAGGAACTCGCGCACGTGGATGACCACGTTGCGGCTGGAGGAGAACTTGCGCCCCTCCATCCGGAGGTACTCGCTCGACACGACCTCCGTCGGCAGGTCGAGCCGGCCCAAGTCGCCGGGACTGCCGCCACGCGCGCCCTCACCGTTGTAGCCGAGCAGGATCGACGGCCAGATCACCGAGTGGAACGTGACGTTGTCCTTGCCCATGAAGTAGTAGGACTCGGCGTCGGGGTCGGTCCACCACGCGCGCCAGGCTTCGGGATCAGTGGTACGACGGGCCCACTCGACACTCGCGGAGAGATAACCGATGACGGCGTCGAACCACACGTAGAGGCGCTTGTCCGCCCGGTCCTCCCAGCCCGGCAGCGGGATCGGCACGCCCCAGTCGAGGTCACGGCTGATCGCCCGCGGCTTGAGGTCGTCGACGAGGTTCAGCGAGAACTTCAGGACGTTGGGCCGCCAGTCGGTGCGGGTCTGCAGCCACGAGCCGAGCGCGTCCGCGAACGCGGGCAGGTCGAGGAAGAAGTGCTGCGTCTCGACGAACTGCGGCGTCTCCCCGTTGATGCGACTGCGCGGGTTGATGAGCTGATCGGGGTCGAGCTGGTTACCGCAGTTGTCGCACTGGTCGCCGCGCGCGCCGTCGTACCCGCAGATCGGGCAGGTCCCCTCGATGTAACGGTCGGGCAGCGTCCGCCCGGTGGACGGCGAGATGGCCGACATCGTCGGCCGCTCCGTGATGTAGCCGTTGCGGTGCAGCTGGAGGAACAGGTCCTGCGCGACGCGATAGTGGTTGCGCGTCGTCGTCCGCGTGAACAGGTCGTAGGCCAGCCCCAGCTGCTGCAGGTCTTCGGCGATGACGCGGTTGTAACGGTCGGCCAGCTCGCGTGGCGGGACGCCTTCCGCATCGGCCTGCACGAGGATCGGCGTGCCGTGCTCGTCGGTGCCACTGACCATCAGCACGTTGTTGCCGGCGAGCCGGTGATAGCGGCTGAAGACGTCGGAGGGGACTCCGAACCCGGCGACGTGGCCGATGTGCCGCGGCCCGTTCGCATAGGGCCAAGCGACAGCGGTCAGGATGTGCCGGGGCATGCCTCCAGCCTATTGACCGAGCGCCATTGCTTTTTCGTTCACTGCCGGCCGGTCACCGCTGCATAGACGACTCGCCGGGCCAGCCCGTGCTCGGCGGCGACGGCGTCGATCGCGTCGCGGCGGCTGCCGCCGGCGGCCACGTGTCGCGCGACGGCGGCCGCGAGCTCCGCCGGCGCTGGCTGCTCGCGTCGCGCCTCGGCACCGGCGACGACGAGCGTCACCTCACCGCGTACGCCGCCGGCTGCCCATTCGGCCAGCTCACCCAAGCCGCCCCGGCGCACCTCCTCGTGGGTCTTGGTCAGCTCTCGGCACACCGCACCCGCGCGGTCCGCGCCGAACGCCGCCGCCAGGTCGGCGAGCGTCGCCGGCAGGCGATGCGGCGCCTCGAAGAGCACCAACGTCCGTGACTCCGCCGCGAGCTCCCGCAGCCGATGCCGGCGCTCCCCCGCCTTCCGCGGCAGAAAGCCCTCGAAGCACCAGCGGTCCGCCGGCAGCCCCGCCACCGCCAACGCCGCCAGCACGGCCGACGGGCCGGGCAGCACCGTCACCGGCACTCCGTCGGCCGTCGCCGCCGAGACCAGCCGATAACCCGGGTCGGACACCAGCGGCATGCCGGCGTCGGTGAGCAGCAGCACGACGCGACCCGCCCGCAGCTCCTCGAGCAGCGGCTCGGCGCGGGTCTGCTCGACCGCGTCGTAGTAGGAGACGACGCGGCCTTTGACGTCGACGCCCAGGTCGTTGGCCAGCCGACGCAGCCGGCGGGTGTCTTCAGCCGCGACGACGTCCGCGTCGGCGAGCGCCTGCCGCAACCGCGGCGAGGCGTCGGCGATGTTGCCGATCGGCGTCGCCGCGAGCAACAGGGGCACCCGGCCATGTTCGCAGTGCGCCGACGCAGAGCGCATGCGCACCTACCATGACCAGCATGTCCGACATCGCGGTCACACCCGCAGCGGCGGACGTCGACCGCGAGGCACTACGCCGGGTGCGCGACCGGCTCGTGCGCCCGATGCCGGCCGACCGGTGGCTCGGCTGGCTGCTCCCGCTGGGTCTCACTGCGATCGCCACGGCGCTGCGGTTCTGGCGCATCACGCGGCCGGGCTCGAAGGTCTTCGACGAGACCTACTACGCGCACGACGCGTGGAACCTGCTCAAACACGGTGTCGAGCTCAACGCCAACAACAACGACACCGCCCCCGGGTTCGTCGTGCATCCGCCCCTGGGCAAGTGGATGATCGCCGTCGGCGAAGGCATCTTCGGCAACAACCCACTGGGATGGCGGTTCTCCAGCGCGGTCATCGGCAGCCTGGCGATCCTCATGATCGCGCGCATCGCGCGCCGGTTGTTCCGTTCCACCCTGCTCGGCTGCGTCGCCGCGATCCTGCTGATGTTCGACGGGCTCGAGTTCGTGCAGAGCCGGGTGTCGATGCTCGACATCTTCTTGATGTTCTGGATCCTCGCCGCGTTCGGGTGCCTGCTGCTCGACCGCGACCACGGCCGAAGACGGCTCGCCGACCGGTTGGACGTCATGGGCGGCCCGTTGAACAGCGACCGGCGCGGACCGTGGCTCGGCGGACGCCCCTGGCGGTGGGCCTGCGGGTTCTGCCTCGGTGCGGCCACAGCGACGAAGTGGGACGGCGTGTTCTGGATCCCGCTGTTCCTGGCGCTGGCGTTGTTCTGGGACTGGGGTGCTCGTCGTACCGCCGGTTCGCGCCGTCCCCTGCGCGACATGCTGCTGCTCGACGGCCTGCTCGCGCTCGCGCCGTTCGTGCTGCTGGTGGTGGTCATGTACGTCGGGTCGTGGACCGGTTGGTTCCTCTCCGACGGCGCCCACGCCTACGACCACGACCGGTATGTGCGGGCCGGCCAGTCGTGGTTCACCCACGACCGAGCGGTGCTCGGCGGGTGGCTGCGCTACCAGTGGGAGATCTGGAACTTCCACAGCCACCTCGACGCCGCGCACCCCTACCTTTCCCGGCCGTGGGGCTGGCTGCTGCTCGCGCGACCGGTCGCCTACTTCTACGCCTCCCCGCACACCTGCGGCGCGTCCGCGTGCTCGCAAGAGGTCCTCGGCATCGGCACGCCGGCCCTGTGGTGGATGTCGATCCCGGCGCTGGTCGTCGTGCTGTGGCGGGCGGTCGCGAGGTTCGACTGGCGGGCCGCGGCGATCCTGCTCGCGTTCCTCGCCGGTTATCTCCCCTGGTTCTACGAGGACCACGAGCACCGGACGATGTTCTTGTTCTACCTGCTGCCGTCACTGCCGTTCATGGTGCTGGCGGTGACGATGGGCATCGGGTTGGTGCTCGGGCACCGGACGGCGAGCCAGCGCCGGCGCGCGATCGGCGCGGTCGTCGCCGGCGCCTACCTGCTGGCCGTCATCGGCAACTTCGCCTACTTCTATCCGGTCTTGTCCGGGAAGGTCATCACCTACGACCAGTGGAACCAGCGGATGTGGCTGCACAGCTGCGGCGACAAGGATCGCAACCAGCACCACGAGGTCACGCCGTGCTGGATCTGACCGTTCGGTCGAGCTGATTGCGTCGTCTCTCGACGCCGACGTCGGCGATGATGGAGGCATGAACCTGTCCCGGGAGTCGCTCGAGGCTGCCCTCGATCACCTCCGTGCCGCACCTTCGGACCACGGCGCGCTGCGCTACGTCGTCGCGCGGCCGCACCCGGGTGAGCGGGTGGTGCTCGCGGAGGGACGGCTCGACGTCGAGATGGGTCTCGTCGGCGACAGCTGGAAGGCCCGCGGCAGCCGGCACACTCCGGACGGCGACGCCGAGCAGAGCAAGCAGGTCACCGTGATGAACGTGCGGGTGGCCGAGCTGGTCGCCGGGGGTGCCCAACGGTTGCCGCTGTGCGGCGACCAGCTCTACGTCGACCTCGACCTGAGCGTCGAGAACGTGCCCGCCGGATCGTTCCTGGCCGTCGGCGACGCAGTGCTGCAGGTCAGCCCGGAGCCGCATCTGGGCTGCAAGAAGTTCGTGGCGCGGTTCGGCAGCGAGGCGATGCGCTTCGTCAACTCCCGCCTCGGCCGACAGCTGCGGCTGCGCGGCGTCAACACGAGCGTGGTGGTGGCCGGCACCGTCCGTCCGGGCGATGTCATGCGCAAGGTGACCGCGCCGGCGGTGCCGCTCATGCGTCGACCGGCACCAGCGCAGGTGCGGGGGCCGGTGCCGGCACCCGCCGCCAGCGCACCCACGCCGCTGTCGCCACGCGGTTGACTAGCCACGCGACCGCCAGCACGGTCGCGGCCGCAACACCGTCGAACCAGTAGTGGTTGGCTGTCGCCACGACGACGAACACGGTCAGTACGCCGTGGGCGACGCCGATCCAGCGCCACCGGCTCCGGCTGCTCGTCCAGCACGCGGCCGCGATCAGCAACGCCCATCCGACGTGGATCGACGGCAACGCGGCGTATTGGTCCGCGATGCCACTGCCGACGAACGCGTAGACGCTCTGCCCATAGACCATCGCCGTGTCCACCAGCCCGGTGTGACCGATCAGCCGCGGCGGTGCCACCGGGATCATCTCGATGAGCAAGGCGAACCCGGTGAAGAGCACGAGCACGTTGCGCCACTGCGGGTAGCGGTCGTGGTGCCGCAACCAGAGCCAGACGAGGAACACGAACATGCCGGTGAGGTGGGCGGTGGCGTAGTAGTAGTTGCTGGCCCGCACGAGCCAGTGCTGGCCGAGGATCAGGTGCTGCAGCCAGGTCTCGCTCGGCACGTGCAGCCACCGCTCGGCCCGCCACACCGCGCGGCCGTTCGCGAGTCCGCCGGAGACGTGTGTGTGGGTGGCGCGATTGGCGAGCTGCCACAGCGCGAACAGGCCGCAGACCAGCGCGGTCTCCACCGCGGCCGCCGCCAGCCACGTCGACCACCGCCGGCGGAACGGCCGCAGCGCCAGCGCGACGACCACCAGCACAGCTGCGACGACCGTCGCGCTGGTGACGTCGAGGCGGAACCAGGACACGTCCTCGACCCTAGAACCCGGCCCGCCACAGCGGGCCCGTGCGCCACAGCGCTCTCTTCGGACGGCCGACTGCGGCTAGCGCCATCCGGGGGCCGGGCCGGTGTCAGCGGAACAGCGACTGCTCCACCGGCATCGGCACGCTCTGCCCGGCAGCCGGTTCGGCCGTCGGCGGGGGCTCGACGTCGACCGCGCCCGGCTCCGGCGGTGCCAAGGGTGGCAGCCGGAGCGTGGCAACGGCGCCGCCACCCGGCCGGTTGCTCAGCGAGATCGAGCCACGGTGCCCCTCCGCGATCTGCTGGACGATGGCGAGCCCGAGCCCGGAGCCCGGCAGTGCCCTGGCCTCGTCCGCACGGAAGAACCGGTCGAACACGTGCGGCAGCGCCGCGTCCGGAACCCCGGGACCCTCGTCGCTGACCGTCACGGCGCCGTCGGCAGTGAGGCGCAGCTCGATCGTGCCGTTGGGCGGGCTGAACTTGCCGGCGTTGTCGAGCATGTTCGCGACCGCGCGGTCGAGCCGGCTCGCCACCCCGCGCACCAGCACCGGCTCGGTGTGCAGCCGGAACGTCAAGTTCGGCCAGTGCCGGCGAGCGCGTTCGACCGCGCGGCTGACGAGCTCGTCCAAGGCCACGTCGTCGTGGTCCGACGGCGGTGACTCGCCGCGGGCCAGCTCGACGACGTCGGCGACGAGGCCGGTCAGCTCGTCGAGCTGGGTGATGATGCCGTCGAGCACTGCCGTGCGTTGCTGTGGGCTGAGCCGATCGACGTCGTTGAGGACCTCGACATTGGTGCGCAGGCTCGCCAACGGCGTCCGCAGCTCGTGGCTCGCGTCGGTCACCAGCTGGCGCTGCGCCGCCAGGGAACGTTCGAGTGCGTCGAGCATCGTGTTGAAGGACGTCGCCAGTCGACCGAGCTCGTCGTTGCTCTCGCTGGCGATGCGCACCGTCAGGTCGCGGGTGGCGGCGATCTCCTCCGCCGTTTCCGTCAGCTGCTGCACCGGACGGATGACCCGGCGTACGGCGCCCCAGGACGCGAACACCGTGAGCGCGAGACCAGCCACCGCGAGCACCACGAACGCGGCCGCCAACGTGTGCAGCTGCTCGTCGACCTCGCCCAGCGGCAACGCGATCTGCACCGCAACCGGCACGGTCTGGCCATTGAGGACGAGCGTGAGGGCCGCCGTGATCATCCGCACGTGGCGGCCCTGGAAGTGGGTGTCGCGCAGCAGGGTTCCCTTGCCGTTACGGGCGATGCGCAGGTCGCGCCGGCTCATCGGCAGCAGGTCGCTGCCGTTGGCGCGCTGGCCGTTGGTGGTGAGCACGGCCGCGTAGCCGCCGATCTCTCCCGCGCCGGGGTTGAGCGTGAAGCTGCCGGTGCCGTTGAACGGGTTGAACGACGAGTCGACGTGCAGTTCGTGGATCTGCCGGCGCAGCTGCTGGTCGATCTGGCCGCGCAGCTCGTGCCGCACCGCGATGTAGGCGACACCGATGACCGCGATGATCGCCAGCGTCGCCGACAGGGCGGCGGCGGTGGTCAGCCGGGTGCGCAGCGGGAGGTCGCGCCAGTCGCGGTCGAGCCGGCCGGCGGCACCGCGCAAGGCCACCGCGCGGCTTCTCATGCCTCCGACCGCAGCACGTAACCCACGCCGCGAACTGTCTGGATCAGCCGTGGCTCACCGTCGCTCTCCGTCTTGCGGCGCAGGTAGCCGATGAAGACCTCGAGGGAGTTGCTCGTCGGCTCGGACTCCCATCCCCACACGCGATCCATGATGACGTCGCGCGGCAACGGCCGCCCGGCGTTGCGCAGCAGCAGCTCCAGCAGCGCGTACTCGGTTCGGGTCAGCTCGACCGGCCGGCCACCGCGGTGCACGGTGCGGGCGACGGGATCGAGCACCAGGTCGTCGTACCGGAGCACCGCTCCGGTGCCACCGGCCTCGTCGGCGGTACGGCGCAACAGCGCGCGCAACCGGGCCCGCAGCTCTTCCAGCGCGAACGGCTTGGTGAGGTAGTCGTCCGCGCCGGCATCGAGACCCGCCACCCGGTCGCCGACCTCGTCGCGCGCGGTGAGCACCAGGATCGGCAGTCGATCACGGCGTTCGCGCAGCGTGCGGCAGACGTCGAGGCCGCCGACGTAGGGCATCATCACGTCGAGGACCATGACGTCCGGTCGATCCTGGCCCACCGCCTCCAGCGCCTGCGCGCCGTTGCTGGCGGTGGTGACCGAGTAGCCGTCCAGCTCGAGCGCGCGCGCCAGCGCCTCGCGCAGCTGGGGGTCGTCGTCGACGACCAGCACGCGCGCGGAGGTGCTCGTCGAGGCACCCTCGACGTCGAGCTGCCGCGTGCTCACGGGCCCGGCTTGGGTCAGCTCTGCGCCGAAGCGGCGTCGATCAGTGTCACGGTGACAGTCTTGCGGACGCCGTTGCGCTCCACGGTGACCGGCACCCGGTCACCTGGCTGGTGGGTGCGGATGGCGGCGATGACGGCGTCGGACCCGCTCGTGCTCTGTCCGCCGACGGCGACGATGATGTCGCCGACCTGGATGCCGGCGCGGGCGGCCGGGCCGCCGCGCAGGAGCGACTGCACGCGAGCGAGCTGCTTGCCGCTGCTGTCGGTCGCGTCGGCGAGCGAGACGCCGAGCAGCGGGTGCGACACCTTGCCGTTGTCGATGAGCTCTTGGGCGATCACGCGAGCCTGGTCGATCGGGATCGCGAAACCGACACCGATGTTGCCCGGCTGACCACCGAGGCCGCCGCCGGTGGACGCGATCGCACTGTTGATGCCGATCACCTGCCCGCGCGCGTTGACCAACGGGCCGCCGGAGTTCCCGGGGTTGATCGCCGCGTCGGTCTGGATCGCGCTGATGACGGTCGTGGTGACGCGCTGCGGGGGCGCGAACGGGTTGGCGTTCTGCTGCTGGTCGTCGGTGGTGTCGACCGGGCGGTTGAGCGCGGAGACGATGCCGGCGGTCACGGTGCCGGTCAGACCCAGCGGCGACCCGACGGCGAGGACGGGATCACCCACCCGGACGGCAGCGGAGGACCCGAGCGTGGCCGCGGACAAGCCGGTCTTCGCCACCTTGAGCACCGCGAGGTCGTCCTCCTGGTCGGTGCCGACGATCCGGGCCGGCGCCGTCGACCCGTCGTTGAAGACGACGGCGACCTTGCCGCCGCCGACGGCGGCGGACACGACGTGGTTGTTGGTGAGGATGTAGCCGTCGGGCCGGATGACCACGCCGGAGCCGGTGTCCTGCTCACTCGAGCCGCTGACGTTGATCGACACCACGGACGGCAGCACCTTGGCGGCGATGCCGGCGTAGCTCCGCGGGTTGATCGGCGCGGACTGGTTGGAGGTGGGACTGACGTTGAGGCCGGACACCGTGTCGGACCCGCTGCCGCCGCTGCCGCCACCCTCGATGGCGGCCCCGACACCGACGCCCGCGCCGCCGAAGACGAGCGCGGCGAGCCCGGCAGCAACGGCGGTGGTGCGCCAGGACCGGCCCGAGGGGGACGCGGCGGCGGGTGCGGCCGCCGCGTCCGCCTCGGGCCGGTCGATCGGCTGCGTCGCGTGCCAGCCGGGGTCGCCGCCCCGTGGATCGGGCTCGTTCTCGTCGCGCTGCCGCGGCCAGAACAGGTCGTCGCTCATGCAGCTCCTCCAGGTGGGCCGGCGTCGCCGACGGCGTCGTCGACGTGCTCCTAGAGGAGGATCGCCGGACGGTCTGAATGAAAACTGAATCGTTGCTGGCACCTGTCCGCCGGCGAGCCACGAGGGACCAGGCGCGGCCGGCCCTCGGCCTCGGCCGGTCATCCGCGCTGCGGCTAGATTGGACGGCGATGACCACCGATCCGCGGGAGATGGCGGCCGCCGCCGTCGCCTACGTCAAACCCAGGCTGCGCGGGTGGCTCCACCTCGTGACGGCACCGATCGCCCTCGCGTGCGGCATCGTGCTGATCGCCCTCGCGCCCACGGCGCCCGCCGCCGCCGCGGCGGCCGCGTTCGCGGTCAGCGCGGTGGTGCTCTTCACGACCAGCGCGGTCTATCACCGCGGGCGATGGTCACCGCGCGTCGAGCTCCGCCTCAAGCGGATCGACCACGCGAACATCTTCCTGCTGATCGCGGGCACCTACACGCCGTTTGCCGTGCTGGCGTTGCGCGACGAGACCCGCATCGCCGTGCTCGCGGCGGTGTGGGGCACGGCGGTGGGTGGCGCGCTGTTCCGGGTGCTGTGGGTCGGCGCACCCCGGTGGCTCTACGTCCCGCTCTACATCGGTCTCGGTTGGACAGCCGGCTTCATCGTGCCGCAGCTGCTGCACGGCGCGGGCGCGGCGGCGTTCACGCTGCTCGCGGTCGGCGGCGCCTGCTACACGATCGGCGGGATCATTTACGCGCTCAAGCGGCCCAACCCGCTGCCGCGCTGGTTCGGCTTCCACGAGGTCTTCCACACGTTCACGGTGATCGGGTTCATCTGCCAGTACGTCGCCGCGTCACTGGTCGTCTACCGCGCCGCCTGACGCCGGCGACGACGATGCCGGTCCCGGAGCCGCCCGCGCTGGGTGCGGCAGCCCTGCCATCAGGCACCTATGACGGCGACGTGGTGGTCGTCACCGGCGGCGGCACCGGCCTCGGCCGGGCCATCGCTGTCGAGTTCGCCCGGCTCGGCGCTGATGTCGGCATCTTCTCCCGCCAGCCGGAGCATCTCGCTGCCGGCGAGGAGGCGATCCGCTCGCTGGGTCGTCGGGTGGTCTCGGCCCCCTGCGACATCCGCGACCCGGAGCAGGTGTCCGCGGCCTTTGACGCCGTCGAGCAGTCGCTCGGCCGGCCGCGGGTGCTGGTGAACAACGCCGCCGCGAACTTCCCGGTGCCGGCCGAGGACATGAGCCCCAACGCCTGGCGGTCGGTGGTCGACATCACGCTGACCGGCACGTTCTTCTGCGCCCGCGAGTTCGCCCGCCGCCACCTCGCCGCCGGCTCACCGGCCACCGTCATCAACGTCGGCGCGTCCTACGCCTGGACCGGCGGCCCCGGCTTCGCGCACTCGGCCGCCGCGAAGGCAGGGGTGAAGAACCTCACCGAGACTCTCGCGGTGGAGTGGGGGCCCTACGGGATCACCGTCAACGGTCTGGTCCCCGGCCTGTTCCCGCACGAGGACATGACCGACGACATCAAGGCCAACCTCGAGCACGCGGACGACAAGGACCGCCGCCAACCCGTCGGCCGGGTGGGGCGGCCGCGTGAGCTCGGTTGGGCGGCGACGTTCCTCGCCTCGCCCTACGCCCGTTTCATCAGCGGGCACACCCTCGTCGTCGACGGCGCCAACTGGCAGCGCCGCAACCTCACCAGCCCGGTCGTGGTCAGCGTGCGTGAGCAGATGGGCCGCGAACCGTTCACGCCGTGACCGGCTGAGCTTCCCGCCGTACGACGAGAGCCGGCCTCAGCCCACGCGTTCGAACACCGCCGCCAAACCCTGCCCGCCGCCGATGCACATCGTCTCGAGGCCATAGCGGGCCTTGCGCCGCTCCATCTCGCGTAGCAACGTCGCGAGGATGCGTGCGCCGGTGGCACCGACCGGGTGGCCGAGGGAGATGCCGGAGCCATGCACGTTCATCCGGTCGAAGTCGGCGGGGCCGAAGCCCCACTCGCGGGTGCAGGCGAGGACCTGCGCCGCGAAGGCTTCGTTGAGCTCGATGAGGTCGATGTCGGCGAGCTTCAGCCCGGCCCGCTCGAGCGCCGTGGCGGAGGCGGGCACCGGACCGATGCCCATGGTTGCCGGCGGCACACCGGCCACCGCCCACGACACGAGCCGCGCGAGCGGTCGCAGCCCCAGCGCACGCGCCTTGTCCGGGCTGGTCACGATGCAGGCGGCGGCGCCGTCGTTCTGTCCGCTGGCGTTGCCGGCGGTGACGGTCGCGTCGGGATCCGCCTTGCCGAGCACGGGACGCAGCCGGGCCAGGTCCTCGACGTTCGTGCCCGGGCGCGGGTGCTCGTCGGTGTCGACGACGGCGGCACCCTTGGGTCCCTCGACCGTGACCGGCACGATCTCCTCACCGAACACACCGGCGGTCTGCGCGGCCACGGCCCGCTCGTGCGAGCGCACGGCGAGCTCGTCCTGCTCGGCGCGGCTGATGCCGTAGTCGCGGCGCAGGTTCTCCGCGGTCTCGAGCATGCCGCCGGGAACCGGGTGGTGCACACCACCGGCGGTCGTGCGGCCGCGGGCGAGAGCATCGTGCAGGACGACGTCGGGTCCGCGCACACCCCACCGCATGGCCGTCGAGTAGAACGGCGCCGAGCTCATGCTCTCGGCGCCGCCGGCGACGACGAGAGCACTGACCCCGGTCTGCACCTGCATGGCGGCGTAGAGGATCGCCTGCAACCCGGAGCCACAGCGACGGTCCACCTGCAGGCCGGTGACCTCGACGGGCAGACCCGCATCGAGCGCGGCGACGCGGCCGATCGCCGGCGCCTCGGCCGTGGGGTAGCACTGGCCGAGGATCACGTCGTCGACGGCCTCACCCGGGATGCCGCTGCGCTCCACCACGGCTCGGATGACCTGCGCGGCGAGCACGTGAGCCGGAACGGTCTTGAACTGTCCCCCGAACCTGCCGACGGCGGTGCGCAGCGGCTCACAGATGACGGCGTCGGGCACGTGCTGCCTCCGGGAGACGAACGCGGTCAGAGTCGAGCACCATCATCGCCCACCGCGGTCGTCACTGCACGAGCGGCACCTCGACCTTCGCGTTCTGCACGACGACCGCACCGGGAGTGCGGCTGCCGAAGCCGATGAACATGTCGTTGGTGGCCATCGCGACGACGTACAGCGACTCGCCCTTGGGCACGTTGACCGCTACCGACGGCATCTCGATGCGCTCGTGCTGCCCACTCACGGGGGTGAGCGAGCTCCAGGGCGCCACATCGCCTTGCACGATCTTCACGTCGGCCGGGCTGGTGCCGATGCCGAGCGCGTAGAACGCCCGGTTGTTGACGCCGAGCGCGGTGACGTCGCCGTCGAGGTAAGGCGTGCCGGCAACCCGCAGCGGACCGTCGGCGACCTTGGTCGCGAGCGGCGGACTGGCGAGCTCGGTGGTGGCAACCGTGCCCACCTGGAACGTGTGCGTCGGCGTCACCGCATCCGTGGTCGTGCAGGTGTTGTCGGCGGTGGCGAGGTGGTATTGGCCGTAGCCGCTCAACGTGTCCTTCTGGTGCTTGAGCACGTGGTTGAAGAACCGGATCGTGAGCGCGGTGAAGTCCTTGCCGCCGGTGAGCTGCGCACTGCACGGGTCGCCGGAGGGCTGCACGGTCAGCGGGTAGGCGTTGGGCAGCACGTGGCCGCCGTTGTAACCGACGAAGATGCTGTGCTTGCGGGCGCGCGGGGTCAACGCCTTGGCAAAGTTCTGCAAGCCCTGGTCGAGCGGGAACAGCTCATCGGTGATGCCCTGGCGGAACAGCACCGGGACGTCGATCCGCCGGCCCTGGCCGACCTGCCACTTCGGCCCGTTCTTGGCGAAGAACGCGTCGAGGTTCGGCACGCCGGGGACGGTCCCGTCGGGCCACAGCCCGGTCGCGGCGGCGTAGGCGGTGCCTTCGAGGATCTCGGGAGGCAGGGCCTGCACGCCGGCCGCCGTCAGCAGTGACACCCACTCGGTCTTGGGCACGCCCTGCGGCGCGAGCGACTGCTTGAGGTCCCACCAGGTGATCTCCGGTGCCAGCGCGTCGAAGACCTGCTTGTGCTTGTCGGCGATCTCGGTGAACGCGCCGACGAACTGGTAGCCACCGCCGTAGGACCCGCCGATCGAGCCGAGGCGCGGGTCGCCCGGCCCGTCCTGGATGACCCAGTTGAGCTTGCTGATCAGGTCGACGATCTTCTCGACGTCCTTGCCCTCATAAGCCGGGTTCTCGATGCGGGCCTTGCCCCCGTCCTGGCCGAAGCCGCGCTGGTCGAACGACAGCACGCCGTACCCGGCGTCGAGGAACGGCTTGAACGACGCGGGATCCGTCGTGCGCGAGCCGCCCCAGCCGTGGCTGTGCAGCACCATCGGCACCTTGTGCCGCGCGTCGGCGCCGGCCGGCTTGAACAGCGTGTAGCAGATCTTCTGCGGGGTGGTGCTGCCCGCATCGGGCACCGACTCGACGCAGCCGTTGGTGACGGTCACCTTGCCGGAGGTCGCGGCCAGGGAGGGTACGGCGACGGCGCTGGCCAGCAGGGCAGCGCTGAGCAATGCCAGGCGGGGGGTCCTCATACCGAACGAGATTCGACGACGGCTTCGTAGACTCCTGCCGGCGGCGCGCGGTGCGTCAGCCGCCCCCCGTCACCACTCGACGAGCTTCCAGATCTCCGGGCGGCGTTGGGCGACGTCGTCGAGGTCGGCGAAGATCACCGCCGCCTGCTTGAGGTGGTCCATCGCCTCGGCCTCCCGACCGGCCGCGCGCAGGAGGTCGGCGAGGTTGGTGTGCAGTGCGGCGATCCGATGTCGGTCACCGAGGCGCAGCCCCCGTTCCAGTGCGGCCGCCGCGGTGGCCAGTGCCTGCTCGCGCGCGCCCTCTTGGTCGAGCAGCCGAGAGAGATTGTTGAGCGCGGCGATGGCCGCGCTGTCGTCCTCCGCCTGGGTGGCGCGCTCCAGTGCCTGCCGGAACAGCATCTGCGCGCCGGGACCGTCACCGCCGGCAGCGGCAACCACGCCGAGCACGTTGAGCGCCGTGGCGAGAGCACTCGGCGAGTCCGCGGCGGCCAGGACTGCGCGCTCGCCATGACGACGCGCCTCGTCGAAGGCCCCGCGGCGATGGGCGAGCAGGGCGCGCTCGGCCAGCAGATCGGCCACGACCGTGGCGTCGACCGTGCCGTCGGCGAGCTCGAGCGCCGCCGCGACGTGCGCGTCGGCCACGTCGTAGCCACCGAGGCGGTGGTGCACGTCGGCGAGCCGCCGCTCCACCTGCACCATCTGCGGGACCGGCTCGGCGACGGCAGCAGCGCGCTCGAGAGCGGTCAGCGCCTCGGCGTAGCGGCCGAGCGCGATGAGCAGCTCCCCCTCGGCCAGCCGGCCCTCCGCCGCCGGATGACCCAGTGCGAGGGCAGCGCGCACGTCGTCGAGCGCCTCGTCGTGGGCGTGCAATCGCCGCGCCTCGGTGGCCGCGCGCCAGTGCCATTCGGCCGCTTCCTCGCCGCGGCCGGCTTCGCGCAGATGGTGCGCCACGGCACCGGCATCGGCAGGCGTCGGATGGGCAGTCGCCCGCCGTGCGAGCGCCCGTGCGGCCCGGTGGTGCAGCAGCCGGCGACGGGCGAACGTGGTCTGGTCGAGGACACACCGCCGCAGCGCCTCGAATGGCAGGTCGTAGGCGACGCCACCCGGCAGCTCGACGACCAGTCCCGCTCGCAGCGCCTCTTCGAGCGCGGTGACCGTTTCGGCTTCGCTGCGGCCACTGGTGTCCCGCAGCACCTCGGGATCCGCCCGCCCGGCGAGGATGGCAGCGGCCGCGAGGACCTGCTGGGCGGTCTGTGACAGCGCGGCGACCCGCTGCGCCAGGAGGTCCGCCGCAAGAGATGCGGCCGCGGCGGTGGGATCGCCACCGGCGGCAACGGTCGCGAGATAGGCGGTCACGAGTGACGGCAACCCGCCGGTGTCGGTCAGGATCTGGTCGACGTCGACGGCTCCGGCACCGACCGTCGAACCGACGAGCGCGGCCAGCGACGCCCGGTCGAGCCCCTGCAGACGCAGTTCGACCCCCAGGCCGTCGGCCACGGCGTCGCGGGCGGCCCGCAACAGCGTCGCGGGCTCCGCTGGCAACTCGCTCGACTGCGCCACCACCACCGCCACCGGCGTCGACGGCAGCCGGCGGAGGAGGTAGGCGAGGAGGTCGCCGGAGGCGCGGTCCAACCACTGCGCGTCGTCGACCGAGACGGCGACCGCACGGCCGGTGGCCTGGATCAGCTCGCGGACCGCGGCGAACAATCGCGCGGCGGCCGCCGCGGCATCGGCGGTCTGCGCCGGTCCGTCGAGGTCGGCGGTCTCCGGGACGAGCCGGGCCAGCTCGGCCCGGACGTGTCGGGGGAGCGCGGCGAGCGTGTCCGGGGCAGCCGCGAGGAGGCCACGGACGAGGTCGATCGCCACGCCATAGGCGAGCGCCGACTCCTCGGGGTGGCAGCGCACGGCGAGGGTGAGCACCCCGGCCGGCAACAGCTCCTCCGCCGCCCGCAACAGCGCCGTCTTGCCGACACCGGTCGGACCGGTGACGACGGCCACGACTCCCTGACTGCCGACGCGGGCGAGGGTTTGCCGCAGCAGCATCAACTCGTTGTCGCGACCGACCAGCGACACCCGCGGCGGCGCGGCGGCGACCGCTTCCGCCGGAACCGGTGCCGGGGCGGAGGGCTTCGGTGGCAGCTCGTTGCGCCGAATTGCGGCGTACAGCGCCTGGGTCTCGTCGAGCGGCTCGACGCCCAGCTCGCTGTCGAGGATGCGCACACAGGCGCGGAACTGCCGCATGGCCGCCGACCGCTCGCCGCGCCACGCGTACAGGCGCATGAGCATGTGGTGGGCGGGCTCGTGCAGCGGGTCGAGGGACAGCCACCGCTGGGCGGTCTCGACGCCGGCGTCGAGGTTCCCGTCGGCCACCTCGGCGTCCACCAACCGACCCAGGGCGACGGCCAGCTGCCGTCGAAACGTCGAGGCAACCTCCGCGTGCCACTCCTCGAACTCGGCCGAGTCCCTGAGGGAGAAGCCGGCGAGGAAGTCGTCGCGATAGAGCGCAGCGGCCCGGCGCAGCGACGCGGCGTCGCCGGCCGCCGTCAGCCGGCGGAACTCCGCGATGTCGCAGGTCGTCGCCGCCGCCTCGAGCGCGACCGTCGCTCGCGCCACCTCGAGCGCGGCACCGACCGCCTGCCCGGTCACGGACAGCGTGCGGCGCAGCGCGGAGCGGGCGCGGGTGGCGTCGGCGTCCGGCCACAACAGGGCGGCGAGCCGGTCGCGCGGCTGCGGACGTTGCTCGACCGCAAGGATGGCGAGCAGCGCGACGGCCTTGCGCGTGTCGAAGGTGACGGCAGAGCCGTCGCGGGTCACCACCGGTGACCCGAGCAGCGACAGCTGCAGC
>DASTWK010000069.1:0-14279 GCA_035776655.1 Mycobacteriales bacterium
GGCCGCGGCCGACCGCGCGCACCAGCCGGTTGAGCATGCGCCGCACTCCGCCCGGTGCCGCCAGGTCGTGACCGGCCGCGAACGCGTGACAGGTGTCGAGGCAGACCCCGAGCCGCGGGTGGTGGTCGAGCGCGTCGAAGAGCGGTCCGAGGTCGTCGACGGTGGCGGCCAGCGGTTGACCGCCGCCCGCGGTGGGTTCGATCAACACGGCCGGGTCGTCGTCGGTCAGTTCGTCGAGCAGCGGCAGCACCAGCTCGTGCATCGCGCGCAGGGCCGGCTCGCGAGCCCCGGCGTCGACGGCCGAGCCGGCGTGCACGACCACCCCGCGAGCACCGATGTGCCGGCCGCGGGCCAGCGAGTGCCGCACCGCGGCCGCGGTCTTCTCGCGAGTGGCCTCGGTCGGTGAGCCGAAGTTGCACAAGTAGGGCGCGTGGACGAACACCGGCATTCGGCGGTCGTGGCACTCGCGGCGGAACCGCTCGTCGGCAGCGGCGTCACCCGCCGAAGGGGCCCACCCGCGGGGGTTGGACACGAACACCTGCAACGCCTCGGCTCCGATGCGCTCGGCGTAGGGCAACCCCGCCGCGGACAGGCCGCCGGAGACGAAGACGTGCGCGCCGACCGGCGCCGGTTTGCGTGCAGGCATGGACGGTTCGAGCGATCCCAGGGACGTGCGGACGGTGACGGCGGGAGTGGCGCGGCGCAGCCGGGGTCAGAAGTAGTCGAGCTCGATCGTCGTCCCGCGCGGCTGCATCCCCGTCGGTGTCTCCCGCACCACCTTGCCCGGCCCGGCCGGGAAGATCTGCTTCGGGTCGGCCTTGAAGCCCGCGTTCTGGATCGCCTTGATCGCGTCGCCGATCTTCATGCCGGTCACGTCCGGCACCTGGTAGAGGTGCGGGCCCTTGGAGACGTCGATCGACACGGTGGCGCCGGGGGCCACCAGCGCGTTGCCGCCCGGGCTCGTAGCGATGACCGAGCCGTCGCGGATGCTGTCGTTGTAGTGGCGGGTGATCGGGCCGAGGGTGAACCCGGCGCGGGTGAGCTGCTGCTCGGCCTTGTTCAGCGGCATGCCCGTGACGTCCGGCACCCGCACCGGCCGCACGCCTTTGCTCACCACGAGCGTGACGCCGGTGTCGACGTGCAGCCGGGTGCCGCTCGATGGCTCGGTGCGGATGACGTGGCCGGCCGCGACCGTGTCGGAGTAGGCGGACTTCTTCTTGTCGACGGTGAGGTGGACGGCGGCGAGTGCGGCGCGAGCCTGCTTGACGGTCTTGCCGCTGACGTCCGGCACCGGCACCTGCTCCGGCCCCTTCGACAGCCGCAAGGCCACCGTCGCGCCGTTGCCGACCCGCTCGCCGGCCTTCGGCGTCTGCACCGCGACGAGGTCTTCGCGGATCGAGTCGCTGTAGACGCGGGGCAGGAACCGCCAGTGCAGTCCTTCGGCGTGCAGCTTCTGCTCCGCCTGCTGCGCGGTCAGCCCCAGCAGTGACGGCGCGTGCGTGTAGCGCCCGGCGGCCAGCCACCAGCCGGCGACGCCGGCAACGGCCGCGAGCAGCACCACCAGGGCCAGGACGAACGGCCAGCGCCGCCGCGGCCGCCGGGCGTCGTCGCCACCGGCCGGGGGAGCCGGCGGCAGCGCGGTCGTGGTCTGGGTGCCGGAGGTGGTCGCCGCGCCGGTGGCGCCGGCTCGCGGCACCTGCACGGTCAGGTCGGTGGCCGGGGCGGGCACGGCGGCGTGCAGGCCGAGCCGGTCGCGCACCTCTTCCAGCCGGCGGTGCAGCACCCCACCGTCGGCCGGTCGCCGGTGCGGGTCGCGCGCGGTGGCGTCGGCCACCAGCGCGTCGAGCTCCGCCGGGATGCCCCGGGCCCGGCTCGACGGTGCGGGCACGTCGTCGCTCATGTGCCGGTAGGCGACCGCCATCGGGGTGTCGCCCTGGTACGGCGGGGTGCCGGTCAACAGCTCGAAGAGCATGACGCCGGCGGAATAGACATCGGAACGAGCGTCGGCCGCGCCGTCGCGGACCTGTTCCGGCGCCAGGTAGGCCGCGGTGCCGAGCAGCACACTGTCGTCGGTGGTGAGCGTGCTGCCGGTGATTGCCCGGGCCAGGCCGAAGTCGGCGACCTTGACCCGGCCATCCGCCGTGACGAGCACGTTCTCGGGCTTGACGTCGCGGTGGACGAGCCCGGCGGCGTGTGCGGCGGCGAGCGCGGCCAGCACGTGGTCCATGACCGCGACCGCCTCGCCAGGGGAGAGCTTGCCGCGCTGGCGCAGCACCTCGCGCAACGTGGAGCCCGCGACGAACTCCATGACCAGGAACACGTGACCGTCGTCGCTGCCCTGGTCGTAGACCGAAACCGCGTCGGGGTGCGACAGCCGGGCCGCGGCCCGCGCCTCCCGGTTGAAGCGGGCCACGAACTCCGGGTCCTCGGCGAGCGCGGGGTGCATGACCTTGACCGCCACCCGGCGCTCGAGCCGCACGTCGGTGGCGAGGTAGACGCTGGCCATCCCGCCGCGTGCCAACCGAGCCTCGATGGCATAGCGGCCGTCGAGGAGCCGGTCGACCAGCGGGTCGCTCAGTGTCGTGTCCATGAGGCGCCAATCGATGGGGTGTCCATGGCACGCCCAACCAGCAGTGCGTCGCTGACACGCCTGACAGCAAAGGCGTTCATCACGCCGATTCTAAAGGCGCAGCGGGGCTAAAACCGGTTACGCAGCGCCAGCACGTTGGCGACGTATTGCTTGGTGTCGTCGTACATCCCTCGACTCCGCACCGAGGACAGCCCCTGGTAGTAACCCGCCGCGGTGAGCCGCAGGTTGCCATTGGTCTCGCGCAGCAGCACCGACAGCAGCGCGACCCCGGCGGTGACGTTGTCCCGGGCGGCGTAGAGATCCAGCGGGCGGTGCACGACGTAGGTGCTCAACCAGCGGCCGGTGGCCGGCATCACCTGCATCGCCCCGATCGCGCCCACCCGCGAGACCATGTGCTGGTTGAACCCGGCTTCCTCGTAGGAGATGCCCAGCGCCAGTCGCGGGTCGACGTGCCAGCGGGCGGCGGTGGCGCGGATCATCGCGGCGACGGCTTCGCGGGAGGGGATCACGTGGCCGCGGAAGCCGCGGCCCAGTGTCGGCGTGGTGCTGGCCCGCACCCGCTGCGGGATCTGCAGCCGCTGCCCGACCATGACCACCAGCGAGCTCGGCAGGTGGTTGCGTCGCGCGATCGCCTTCCAGCTCGCGTGGAAGCGGGCCGCGATCGCGTAGAGCGAGTCGCCGGGTCGCACGACGTAGCTGCGCAGCACGACGTGCGTGCGCGCGTGGTGGTGGGCGTGGTGACGGGTGGCGTGCCGGTGGTGGGCATGGCCGGGCAGGCGCAGCGTGCTGCCGGCGTAGATGAGGTCGCCGTTGCCCGGCAGGCGGTTGAGCCGGACCAGCGCGGCCACGCTGGTGTGATAGCGCGCGGCGATCTCCGAGAGGGTGTCCCCGGGGCGCACCGTGTAGTGCCGAACGCCCGAGACGGACGCAGTGACGGCGACCGCGAGCAGCAGGGCGAGGGGGACGACGGCGTGCCGGCGCAGCAGCGCACGCACAGCGTTCATCGTTCGCCTCCCGACCCGGCGGCACGGAAGTGATCACGCTAGCGCGGTTGTGACTGCTGTGACAAGTGGTGCCTGTGTGACCAGATGTCCGGATCGGTGGCCGGCGTCGGCCCCTGCCGCCGGCCGTCCTCGCGCGTCGGCGCTCAGTCGCCGGTGAGGCTCACCTCCACGCTTCCGTCGTTGATGCGGGTGGCGAAGCGCTGCTGCGGCGAGGTGGCCGGCCCGTGCACGACCGCGCCGTCGGCGAGACGGAAGGTCGAGCCGTGCCAGGGGCAGATGATGCAGCCCTGGCCGCCTTCCACGCTGAACTCACCGTCGGAGAGCGGCCCCGACAAGTGCGAACAGCGGTCCGACAGCACGTCGACGTGCTGCCCGCGCCGCACGACGAGCAGGTCCACCCCCTCCACGGTCCGCTTCGTGGGCTGGCCGTCCGGCAGCTCGTCGAATCGGCCGATCGGGTGCCAGCCGGACGGGAACAGGTCGATCGTGTCGGCGGTGTGGTTGGCGCCCGCACTCTGTCGGAAGGCGAGGTGGCCGCCGAGGTAGCCACCGGCGGTCAGCGCGCCGAGCCCCACCAGGCTCAGCACCTTGCCACGCACGCTGCGCCCCCGCATCCGTGCGGTCAGCGACAGCGTGTAGCAACCCAGCGCGACCACGTTGGCAGCGGCATGCACCAGGCCGATCCGCTGCTGCTGCGGGTGCAGTCGCGACCAGTCGGCGAGGCCGGTCACGGCGGTGGGCAGTGAGGCGGTGCAGCCGGCCGCGATGAGTGTCGCCGCTGCCGGACCGGTGCCGGGCACGAGGTCGAGCACCGCGGCGGCCGACCACATGCCGATGGGCACGTCGGTCAGCGGCGGGTGCAGCGGGTGGCCGAACCAGACCCCGTGCAGCGCGTCCCGCACCGCCGGTGGCTTGAGCGCGGCGTCGACGACCGACCGGACCGCCTTGATCACCGGGTCGAGGGGCCCGGCGTTCTCGATCCGGTCGACGACGCTCTCCACGGGAGCAGTGGTCGTGGGCATGCGGGCCTCCTCCGGCCTCGGCGGATGCCGGTGTCGTGCGCTGCCGCCGCCAGGGTCAAACGCATCGTGGGGCAAGATCGTCGGTGGCTAGGACGGCGGACCGGCACCTAAGGTGGCCCACATGAGCAGCGTGGGCTGGGTGGTCGACCTCTCCGAGCCGATGCTCGCGGCCGCCGTTGCCCGACTTCGGGCCCATCTCGGCGATTGCGGGTTCTCGGTCACCGACGACATCCGCGCCGTCGACGCGGTCGTCGTGTGGAGCGACCGCAACTTCCCGCTCAGCCGGGTCGAGGAGCTCGTGGCCGGCTCCGGACCCGCTCGGCCGTTGCTGCTGGCGGGCACCTCGGTGGCGGCACACGCCGAGTGTGCGCCGGTGCTGGACGCTGCCGGTGTCGTGGCGAGCGACGTGTTGCCGGTGCACCCGCTGCGGTTGCGTCCGGGTGCCGATGCCGGTCAGGTGACCGCGCGCCTCGACGGCGACGTGCTGCTCACCGACGGGTGGTTGCGCCTGGACAAGGTCGTCGACGACGTCGAGGTGCTGCTGACCGCGATGAGTGGCCTCACCTCCCACGCCGTCATGACGTGGCGGCCGTCGACCGGGATCGGACTGTTCGGCATCGGGTCGACGCCGGAGACGGTCACCGACCCGGCGTACCAGCGGCTCGTCCACCGCTGGCTGCGACACGCGCTCGCCATCCGCGACCTGACCGAGGTGCGGGTCGGGCTGCTGGGCTACGGCGCGATCGGGCACGAGCACAACGCAGCGATCGCGGCCGTCGAAGGTCTGCGGCTCACGGCGGTCTGCGACCGCGACCCGAGCCGGATCACGGCCGCGCGGACGCTGGCGGGGGAGGTGACGGCCTACGCCGACGGCGAGGCGTTGCTCGCCGCCGATGACGTCGACCTCGTCATCGTCTCGACGCCGCCCAACACCCACGCCGACTGGGCGCTGCGCGCGCTCGAGGCGGGCAAGCACGTCGTGGTCGAGAAGCCGTTCTGTCTCACCACCGCCGAGGCCGACGAGATGATCGCGGCCGCCAGCAGTGCGGGACGTCGACTCGCGGTCTACCAGAACCGGCGATGGGACCCTGACTACCTCGCGCTCAAGCAGGTGATCCGGGGCGGTGCCATCGGCGAGGTCTTCCACTACGAGTCCTTCGTCGGCTCCTATGGGCATCCGTGCAACTACTGGCACTCCGACGAAGAGGTCAGCGGCGGCGCCATCTACGACTGGGGCTCGCACTACCTCGACTGGGTGCTCGACCTGATGCCGCAGCCGGTGCAGCACGTCACTGCCGCCGCCCACAAGCGGGTCTGGCACGACGTCTCCAACGCCGACCACTCCCGGGTGACGGTGCGGTTCGTCGACGGGGTCGAGGCGGAGTTCATCCACTCCGACCTCGCGGCCGCGATGAAGCCGAAGTGGTTCGTGCTCGGCACTCGCGGTGCGGTGGTCGGAGACTGGCGGCACGAGCGGGTCATCAACCGCAGCGCGATCGGCACTCTCGTCGAGGACCCGCTGGCCGCCTCGGAGTCACCTGCCGCGTTGTCGGTGCACGCGGCCGACGGGTCGGTGACCGCGCTCGCGCTGCCACCGGCGCCGCGCCAGCCGTTCCACCGTGAGCTCGCCGACCTGCTGCTCTCGGGTGCGCCCATGTCGGTGACGCCGGCCGGATCGCGCCGCAACATCGCGGTGATGGAAGCGGCTGCGGTGTCGGCACGCGAGGCGGGTCGACCGGTCACCCCGACGTGACGGCACGTGCAGGCCGTCCACCGGCGTCGACGGCGAGCCGCCGGTGACCGCTCCGGTGCGTTGGGGGTTCCTCGGCGCCGGCTGGATCGCGACCCGGGCGCTGGCCCCGGCGGTGCACGGCGCCGCCGGCGCGGAGCTCTACGCCGTCGCCGCCCGCGACCTCGACCGGGCGCGGGGGCTGCACCCGAGAGGGCCGGTGTTCGGGTCGTACGACGCGCTGCTCGCCGACCCCGACGTCGACGCGGTCTACATCTCGCTCACCAACGACGTGCACGCGGAATGGTCCATTGCGGCGCTGCGCGCCGGCAAGCACGTGCTGTGCGAGAAGCCGCTCGCGATGAACTCCGGCGAGGTCGACGCGATGACGGCGGCAGCCGCAGCGTCCGGGCGGCTGCTGGTCGAGGCGTCCTGGTATCGCTGGCATCCGCGGGTGCGCGCGGCGCAGGAGCTGCTGTCGGCGGGTGCGATCGGCGCGGTGCACCACGTCAACGCCGGCTTCGTCTTCGCCGGGGAACTGACCGGCAACTACCGGCTGGAGGTCGCGCGCGGCGGTGGCGCGCTCTATGACGTCGGCTGCTACGCGGTGTCTGCGGCGCAGTGGGCGTTCGGCGGCGCGCCGGTGCGGGAGGTGGTGGCGCGCCAGCAGCTCGGACCATCCGGCGTCGACGTCGTGACCGAGGCGGTACTGAGCTTCGACGCGGGGGAGGCGCAGATCCGCGCGGGCATCAGCGAGCCGCCGCGGCAGTGGCTGGTGATCAGTGGCGACGACGGCGAGCTCGAGCTGCGTGATGCGGCGTACACCTCGTGGGTCGAGGACGAGACGCTGCTGCTGGTCTCCGACGGCAGCACCACCGAGCGACGCGCGTTCCCGCCGACGGATCCCTACCGGGTGATGGTCGAGGAGATGTCGAGCGTCATGACCGGGGGAGCGGGGTGGCTGTTGCCCCTCGCGCAGTCCCGCGCGACGGCCGCGGTGCTGGACGCCTGCTTCGCCTCCGCCCGCGGCGGCGGCACCGCGGTCGCCGTCGGGGCCGGCGCCTAGGGTGGGCGACGTGGATCTGGAGGACGCGGTGTCCGGGTGGCTGACGCTGCCGGAGCTGGCCGAGCGGATCGACGGGCCGCTCAGCAAGGTTCGGCAGCTGCTGCGCGAAGGGCGGCTGGTGGCGGTCCCGCGCGGACAGCCGGCGGTGAAACAGGTGCCGGTGGAGTTCGTCACCGAGGGCAGGTTGATCAAGGGGCTGGGGGGTGCGTTGACCGTGCTGCGCGATGCCGGGTACGACGACGACGAAGCGTTGCGGTGGCTGTTCACCGAGGATCCGGCGATCCCGGGCCGTCCGGTCGACGCGATGGCCGCCGGACGGGACACCGCGGTCAAACGCCGTGCCCAGGTCCTGGCGTTCTGATGAGCGTCGTGCCGGAGGTGCGCCAATGAGTGTCGTGCCGGAGGTGCGCCAATGAGCGTCGTGCCGGAGGCGCGCCAATGAGTGTCGTGCCGGAGGTGCGCCGATGAGCGGCGAGGAGCGGCGGGCCCGGTTGCGGGCGGCGCGGCTGTATCTGTGCACCGACAGCCGGAGCCGCCAGGGCGACCTCGAGGACTTCCTCGACGCGGTGCTGCGCGCCGGCGTCGACGTGGTCCAGCTGCGGGAGAAGGGGCTGGAGGCCAAGGACGAGATCGACCTGGCCGAGACGTTCGGGGCGTTCACCCGCAAGCACGGCGCGCTGTTCAGCATCAACGACCGCGCCGACATCGCGTGGATCGCCCGTCCCGACGTGCTGCACCTCGGGCAGAACGACCTGCCGGTGCCGGCGGCCCGGCAGATCCTCGGCGATGACGTCGTCATCGGCCGGTCCACCCACGCCCCCCATGCGGTCGACATGGCGATGGCCAGTGGGGTCGACTACTTCTGCGTCGGGCCGGTGTGGGCGCCGCCGGAGCAACCCGCGCCCGGTTTGCAGCTGGTCAGCTATGCCAGCGGCCGCGCCGCCCAACCGTGGTTCGCGATGGGCGGCATCACCACCGCCAACGTCGACGAGGTGCTCGACGCCGGCGCCGACCGCATCGTGGTCGACCGGGCGATCACGCAGGCGGACGACCCGGGGGCGGCTGCCGCCGAGCTCGTCGCCAAGCTGCGGGCCGCCAGCCCGACCTGAGGGTCGGCGTCGCCGGGCCGTTATCGGAACGGTGTGGCGGGGCAGGTGGCACCTGTGACCGAGACTTCGCCGCAGCAGCCGCCGGACGACCTTCCCGACTTCGGTCTCGTCGACGACGTGGGCAACCAGCGGCTCGATCTGCTGGTCCGGGAGGTCGGCGCCGTCATCCGGTCCGGCAGCGCGGAGCGGGCGGAGGCGGTCGAGGCGCTGTCCGACGGCTTCCGCGAGATCAGCGCGCAGCACCCGGACGCGACCGACATCACCGTGCGCGATGCGGTGGTGCGCGAGCTGAAGGCGGCGTTCGAGGAGGCCGACTGGCCCCTGCTGGAGCCGTTCGAGTTCTGATCCCGTCAGCGGGCGCGCTGGGTGACGGCGGTGGCCAGCCCGCGCAGCTCGGCTCGGACGGCGTGCGGCATTGCCAGACCGTCCAGAGCCCCCAGCGCCTGCGCCGTACGGTCCTCGATCAGCTGCTCCACCCGCTGTGCCGCACCGGTCGCGATGATGACCGTCCGCAGCGTCTCGATGTCCGTCTCGTCGAGGTGCGGGTTGCCGAGGCCGTGCCGCAGGGCATGCCGCTGGTCGGCGTCGGCGGCCTCCGCGGCAAATGCGACCAGCACCGTCTGCTTGCCTTCGCGTAGGTCGTCACCCGCCGGCTTGCCCGTGTGCTGCGGGTCGCCGAAGACCCCGAGCAGGTCATCGCGCAGCTGGAACGCCTCACCCAACGGCAGCCCGAACGCACTGAACCCGTCGAGCAGGTCCGCTGCGGCGCCGCCCAAGGTGGCGCCGAGGTGCAACGGGCGCTCGACGGTGTACTTGGCCGACTTGAACCGCGCCACCCGCAGCGCTCGTTCGACCGACCCGCCGCCGCGGGCCTGCTCGACCACGTCGAGGTATTGACCGCACATCACCTCGGCGCGCATCGCGTCCCACGCCGGCTGCGCGCGCTGCAACGCGACCGCGTCGAAACCGCTGCCGGTGAGCATCGCGTCCGCCCACACCAGCACCAGGTCGCCGAGCAGGATCGCGGCAGCGTCACCGAACCGGGCCGCATCGCCGGACCAGCCGGCGGTCCTGTGCAGCTCGGCGAAGCGGCGATGCACCGCGGGCGAGCCGCGACGCGTGTCACTGGCGTCGATGACGTCGTCGTGCATCAAGGCGCAGGCCTGCAGCAGCTCCAACGCGGCGGCCGCCCGGATGATGCATTCGTCGTCCGCCGCACCGGTGGCGCGAAAGCCCCAGTAGCAAAACGCCGGTCGCAGCCGCTTGCCGCCGGCGAGGACGAACGAGCGGGCGGTGGCCGTCAGCTCGTGCAGCTCACCGGCGACCGCATCGATGGGGAGGGTCGCCGCATCGAGGAACTGTTCGAGCGCATCATCGACCCGCGCCCGCAGATCGGTCGCGGTCACGCCGGCCAGTATCCGGCAACGGCGGTGACCGCCGTTCCGTAGCCTTGGCCCCGTGCCCCTGCTGCCGACCGAGCGCCTCGCGCACCGCGCCCCAGCGACGCGGATGCAGACGATCCGCGACCTGCTCGCGAGTGGCGAACGGTCCTACTCCTTCGAGTTCTTCCCACCGAAGACCGACGAGGGGGAGCGGTTGCTGTGGCAGGCGATCCGCGAGCTGGAGCCGTTGCAGCCGACGTTCGTGTCCGTCACGTACGGCGCTGGTGGCGGCACCCGCGAGACGACCGTGCGCATCACCGAGCGGATCGCCGCCGAGACGACGTTGACGCCGATGGGCCATCTCGCGATCGTCGGCCACTCGGTCGCGGAGCTGCGGCACGTCGTGGCGCAATACGCCGACGCCGGCATCCGCAACGTCCTGGCGATCCGCGGCGACCCGCCCGGAGACCCACTCGGTGAGTGGTTGCCGCACCCGGAGGGCTTCAGCTACACCGCCGACCTGGTGCGGCTGGTGAAGTCCGTCGGCGACTTCTGCGTCGGAGTCGCCGCGTTCCCGGAGAAGCACCCGCGCTCGGTGGACGTCGACAGCGACGTCGACTTCTTCATCGACAAGTGCCGCGCCGGTGCCGACTTCGCCATCACGAACATGTTCTTCTACGCCGAGGACTACGCGGCGATGCGGGACCGCCTCGCGGCGAAGGGCTGTGCCGTCCCGGTCCTGCCCGGGATCATGCCGGTGCTCAACGTCCGCGGCATCCAGCGCTCGGCCGAGATGTCCGGCGCGCGGTTCCCGGTGGAGCTGGCGGAGCGGATGCTCGCGGTCGAGGACGACCCCGACGCGGTGCGCGAGATCGGGGTGGAGCACGCGACGCAGCTGTGCGAGCGGCTGCTGGCCGAGGGTGCGCCGGGGCTGCACTTCTACACGCTCAACCGTTCCACCGCGACGCGGGAGATCTACCAGCGGCTCGGGCTGCACACCCGTCGTACGTCGTGATCCGCACGAATCCGCACGTTGTGCTAACCTAGGCGCATGGCCACGGTCGGTGATGTCCTCACCCGAGCGGGGGTGGCGGTCAGCGAGAGCGAGTTCGCCCGGCTGGTCGCGGCGGCGTTGCGCGATCTCGGGCCGGCGCCCGCCGACGACCCGGCTGCGGCGCTGTCCGCGCCCGAGCGGGAGGCGCTGGCCGCCGTCGGGGCCGACCTGCAGCGCCGCGGCCGGCGCGAGGCCGACCCGCGCGCGGCCGCCGCGGCGGGTGTCGCCGCCGTGCTCGCCGACGCCGTGCCGGTCGCGGCGGCCGCCCAGCGGCTGGGAGTGGACGCCTCGCGGGTGCGGCACCGGCTCGCCGACCACCAGCTGTTCGGCGTACGACGCAGTGACGGCTGGCGTCTCCCGTCCTGGCAGTTCGGGCCCGACGGCTTGCCGCTGCCCGGCCTCGAGCGGGTGCTGCGCGCCTTGCCCGCGGACGTGCACCCGGTGGTTGCGACCCGCTTCTTCCTGACCCCGCAACCCGAGCTCGTGCTCGGGCGGACGGCGCTGTCGCCGCGGCAGTGGCTCGCCGGCGGCGGCGACCCCGCAGCGGTCGTGGCGCTCGCGGCCGGCCTCGCCGTCCTGCTCTAGCACCGCGGTCGCGCCGCCGTGGCAAAGCTGCCCTGGCCGCCGCCGGTCGAGCGGCTGCAGGAGATCCGGCAGGACGACGACGTCGTCGCGGTCGCGCCGATGACCGCGCTGGCGCGGGTCCACCGCGCCGCCGGCCCGCACGGCTCGCGCTGGGACCAGTTCCGCGTCGCCGGGCCGGTGGCCAGTGCGCGCTTCGACCCGCACCCACCCACTGCGGACGGGCGGCCGGTCGACCAACCCGGCTTCGGCGTGCTCTACGCCGGGCTGACCCTGCGCACCTGCCTGGCCGAGGCGTTCCAGGTCGCGCGCGTCGTCGACCGGCACAGCGGTGCACCGTGGCTCGCGGTGTTTCGTCCCACCCGCACGTTGCGGCTGCTCGACCTCGCCGGCACCTGGCCCACCCGGGCCGGTGCGAGCCAGGCGATCGCGAGCGGCGCGCGCGACCGCGCCCGCGCCTGGGCGCGCGCGGTCTTCGCGGCGTGCGACGACGTGGACGGCCTGTGGTACCGCTCGTCGATGGACGCCGGCGACCCGGCGATCTGTCTGTGGGAGCGCGCGGCCGACGCGCTGCCGGCCGCGCCGGCCGTGCACCTGCCGCTCGACGCCCCGGCGCTCGCGCTGCCGATCGCCCGGGCCTGCCGGCCGATCGGCTATCGCTGGATCTGAACGGGTGCCGGCTCGCTAGCCGTAGACGAGCCGGGTGATCCAGTCGGCGACCAGCGCCGGCTTGTCCTCACCCTCGATCTCGACGGTGAAGGTGCGCGTCGTCTGCAGCGTGTTGGGGTCCTTCTGGTCGACTGCGGTCAACACGCTCGACGCGCGGATCCGCGAACCGACCTTCACCGGGTTGATGAAGCGGACCTTCTCGAACCCGTAGTTCACACCCATCACGATGCCGTCGAACCGCTCGGCCGGCTGCGGGATCGACCCGGACAGGTGGGTGAGCAGCGACAGGGTGAGGAACCCGTGTGCGATCGGCACGCCCCACGGCGACATCTCCTTGCACGCCTCGGGGTCGACGTGGATGAACTGGTGGTCCTCGGTCACGTCGGCGAATGCGTTGATGCGGTCCTGGGTCACCTCGAACCAGTCGCCGGTGCCCTCCGGCTGACCGATTGCGGCCTTGAACAATTCGTAAGCGGCTTCACCTTTGCTCATGGCGGCCACTGTAGAGATCGCCTGCTCCCACCGCGTCGCCCGGACCCGGCGACGAGCACCCCGGTGGCGCCGGTCGTCCCCCCCCCCACCAGATCAGGTGGTCACAGACCGCCGATCCAGACCCATGATGGCGTAGACCTCAGCGCTGCCCGGGAACCTGAACCCTCCGACCAGGTCGACGAAGCCGACCGAGCGATACAGCTGACGCGCGGGTGACTCGCGGTCGTGGGTGGACAGCACGACGGTGTCGCCCGCGGCCGCGCCGAGCAGCCGGTCGAGGATGCGGCGACCCACGCCCTGCCCGTGCCGGTCCGGCCGCACGTGCAGCTCGGCGAGCTCGAAGGCGTCGCGCAGCCACTGTCGCGCGGCGTCCCGCCCGAGTGCTCCCGCGACGGTGTCGTGCCACCAGTCGCCGGCCTTGCCCTGATAGCCGTAGCCGAACCCGACGAGCCGGTCGCTGTCCGGCGCCTGCGGCTCGACCGCCGTCACGGCGACGAAACCACGGCGATGCAGGTGTGACTGCATGATCTCGCGGCGTTGCACGACCATCTCCGGGCTGCGGTGCATCGCGGCGCCGTACACGTGGGAAGCCGCGGTGACCAGGCCAGCGAACGCGGTGCTGTCGATCAGCTCGACGTCGACGGTGGACTTCACGTCGCTGCGACGTCCGCGGTGGTCGCTGCGGTCAGCCGGACGAGGTCGGCGTACGACGTGGGGAACACCGATCGCGGGGTGCCCGCCGCCGCCCAGACGACGTCGAACGTGCGCAGGTGCTCGTCGACCAGCGTGCGCAGCGGATGCGGGTGCCCGACCGGCGCGACCCCGCCGATGGGGAAGCCGGTCGCGTCCCGGACGAGACCGACGTCGGCGCGCCCGACGTGGTCGACCCCGAGGGCGTGCGCGACCTTCGTCGTGTCGACCTGATGGTCGCCGCTCGCGAGCACGATGACCGGCTCACCGTCGGCGGCGAACACCAGTGACTTCACGATGGCCCCGACCGGCACCCCGAGCGCCGCCGCGGCTTCCGCCGCCGTCCGGGTCGACTCGTCCAGCTCGCGGACGTCGGCGTCGACTCCACCGGCCCGCAGCGCCGCCGCGACCCGCTCTGCGTTCGGATGCACGTCTGGCACCGTAGGGCACCGGAGCAGGAGATCGGCGCACCGTGTCGAACTCAGGAACGCATGACGTTCTGGGCACTGGTCGGGGTCGGTTACGCCGTGCTGTTGATGGTCGGGTTCGTGCTCGGGCGCCTGCTCGCGGCGCGCTTCGGCGGCGCCGAGCCCGACGGCGGCGTCGTCGCGCCGGCTCCGACACCCGCCGACGACCCGACGTTCGGCCTGGACTGGCCGCCGCTGGGCAGCGCGTTCGACCGCATGCTGCTGCCGGCCGCCTTTGCCGCCGAGCCCGCGGTGCCGGGTCGCTGACGCGCCCCGCACGGCACCTCGTCGTGCCCCTGTCTCTGCCGTCGTCGATCCGCTGAGCAGGATTTCCCCAGCAGGGACTTGACGCCGCCCCTGCCTCGAACGTATGTTCGAGGCAGGTCACGGGTCCGGGCGCTTCCGACGTGGGGAAGCGTCGCG
>DASTWK010000070.1:0-5323 GCA_035776655.1 Mycobacteriales bacterium
ATGGCAGTGCATGGCTTCGCGGTAGCCCTCGAGCGCCTCCTCGTTGCGCTTGAGCTGGCGGGCGAGCCCGACCACGGCACGGTCGGCCTGGAACTGCGCGAAGGAGGCCTCGAGCAGCTCGCGGGCGTGGTGCCGGCCGAGGGTGCCGACGAGGTTGACGGCCATGTTGTACGACGGCCGGAAACTCGACCGCAGCGGGTAGGTGCGGGTCGAGGCGAGGCTGGCCACGTGCCGCGGGTCCAGCCCGGCCGTCCAGAGCACGACACCGTGCCCTTCCACGTCGATGCCGCGGCGGCCGGCGCGCCCGGTGAGCTGGGTGTATTCGCCCGGGGTGAGGTCCACGTGCGCTTCGCCGTTCCACTTCACCAACGACTCGAGCACGACGCTGCGGGCCGGCATGTTGATGCCGAGGGCGAGGGTTTCGGTGGCGAAGACGACCTTGACCAACCCTTCGCTGAACAGCTCCTCGACGACCTCCTTGAACACGGGCAGGAGGCCGGCGTGGTGCGCGGCCACGCCGCGCTGGACCGCGTCGAGGAACTCGCCGTAGCCGAGGACGCCCAGGTCCTCCTCCGGCAGGTCGGCGGTGCGCGCCTCCACCAGCCTGCGGATGCGGGTGCGCTCGTCGGGTTCGGTGAGTCGTACGCCGGCGCGCAGACACTGCCGCACTGCACCGTCGCAGCCGGCCCGGCTGAAGATGAACACGATCGCGGGCAGCAGCCCGTTGTGGTCGAGCGTCTCCACGACCTGCGGTCGACTGGGCACCGCGACCCGGCTCACCGGTCGTCGTCCGCCGCGGGGCGGACGGCGATCGTCACGCAGCCGGGCGAGTCGCGCCTCCTCTCCGGCGATGCGGGTGAGCGCGGGGTTGAGGTCCTCCTGCACCTCACCGGCGTCGCTCGCGCGGTGCTCGACGAAGAGGTCGTAGAGCCGGCGTCCGACGAGGACCGACTGCCACAACGGCACCGGGCGGTGTTCCTCGACGATGACCGTCGTGTCGCCCCGCACCTCCTGCAGCCACGCGCCGAACTCCTCGGCGTTGCTGACGGTCGCCGACAACGACACGAGCGTGACCGTGTCCGGAAGGTGCAGGATGACTTCCTCCCACACGGCTCCGCGGAACCGGTCGGCGAGGTAGTGCACCTCGTCCATCACGACGTAGGACAAGCCGCGCAGGGCCGGTGAGCCGGCGTAGAGCATGTTGCGCAGCACCTCGGTGGTCATGACGACCACCGGCGCGTCGCCGTTGACCGCGTTGTCACCGGTCAGCAGGCCGACGTCGTCCTCGCCGTGACGCTCGACCAGGTCGTGGAACTTCTGGTTCGACAGCGCCTTGATCGGTGTGGTGTAGAAGCACTTCCCGCTGGTGGCCAGCGCGAGATGGGCGGCGAACTCGCCGACGATCGTCTTGCCGGAGCCGGTCGGCGCAGCCACCAGCACGCCGTGTCCGTCGACCAGGGCCTCGCAGGCCCGCGCCTGGAACTCGTCGAAGTCGAAGTCGTAACCACGGGCGAAGTCCTGCAGCGCCGGGCGGCTGCTGCGGTGCCGGGCCGCCGCGTACCGCTCCGCGGGGCTGGCCATCTGCCCAGGCTACGTCGTCAGGCCAGCACCCGAACCGCGCCCGCCACCGTCTCGCATCTGATCGGCAAGTCCGCCACGTACTCACCGTCGGCATAGGCGGTGACACCCGGCGAAGAGACGGAGACGACCTTGGCACGCCGCATCGTGACCGCCGGATGGGAGACGTGCGAGCCGTTGAACACCTTGGGGAAGGTCCGCAGGAACTCGAGCTTGGAGACCGGGCCGAGCACCTGGACGTCGACGAGTCCGTCATCGATCTCTGCGTCGGGAGTGACCTGCATGCCGGCGCCGTAGGACTTGGCGTTGCCGATCGCCACGAGCATGGCCTCGGTCTGCAACCGTTCGCCGTCGAGCTCGAGCTCGAACGGCAGGGGGCGAAAGACACCGAGCTCGGCGAGGATCGCGAGGTTGTAGCGCATGCGCCCCCGCGGCCAGGACATGCGATTGGTGCGGTCGTTGACGCGGGAGTCGAAGCCGGCGCCGAGCACGCAGCCGAACCAGACCGGTCGCGCGCCGGCCGCAGCGGGGTCGAGCGGCATGACCCGCACCGCGTCGACGGCGCGCGGCCCGCCGTCGGTCAGGCGGTCGAGCAGGAGGTCGGCTGCGGCGACCGGGTCCTTGCGGGGCAGCTGCAGGGTGCGGGCCAGGTCGTTGCCGGTGCCCGCCGGGATGATGCCGAGTGGAGTGTCGGTGCCGACCACGACGTTGAGGGCGAGGTGGACCATGCCGTCCCCGCCCAGCGCCACCAGCGCGTCGGCACCGTCGTCGGCGGCGGTGCGGGCCAGCGACCGGGCCTCTTCGACGTCCTTGCCGACGAGGATCGCGACGTTGGCCCCACGGGCGCGCAGGCGCTCGGTGACGTCGGCGACGGTGGCGGCGGCACGTCCCTTGCCGGCGGTCGGGTTGACGAGCAGTGCGAGGTTCGTCATGCCTGCACCGCCGGTTCGTCGTCGATCGGTGACAGTTCGTCGTCGCCGAGGTGAGCATAGGGCGACGTGTCCCCGCGGCCAGCGACCCGGCGGTCGTGCACGTAGGCGAACAACAGCGACAAGCCGAAGAGCAGACAGATCGGCACGGCCAGCGCCGTCATCGTGAAGGGGTCCTGGCTCGGGGTGGCGAACGCCGCGAAGACGAACACACCGAAGATGATGCCGCGGGTCCAGCGGCGGAGCCGCTCGAAGGTGACGACCCCGACGAGGTTGAGCATCACGACCAGCAGCGGGAACTCGAACGACAGGGCGAACACCAGCACCATCGCGACGACATAGGACAGATAGCTGTCGAACTGGAGCAACGATGCGATGCCGCCGGTCGCGAACCCGAGCAGGAAGCGCAGCCCGTTCTGCAGCGTGATGTAGGCGACCACAGCGCCGGCCGCGAACAAGCCCACCGAGGCGCCGACGAAGCCGAGCGTCCACTTCCGCTCGTTGTCGTAGAGGCCAGGCGTGATGAACCGCCAGAGCTGCCACAACCACACCGGGCAGGACAGCAGCAGGCCGGCGTACAACGACAGCCGCAACGTCACCGTGAACGGGTCGAGCACGCCGCCGACCACCAGCGTGCACCGGCCCTTGATGGCGCGATAGCTCTCCGGCAGCTCGCAGTAGGGCCGGGTGATCAGGTGCAGCAGCCAGTGGTGGAACGCGAAGGCGACGATCGTGGCGACGACGATCGCGGCAGCCGAGATGATGACTCGGCGGCGCAGCTCCCGCAGGTGTTCGGTCAGCGTCATCCGCGCGTCGTCGGGGTGACGCGGCCGGCGGCGGGCTCGACCTGCTACGGCCATCACGGCCACCGGTGACGGAACGGATCAGCGCGCGTCGGGGCGCTCGGCGGCGGGGGCGGTGGTGGAGGGAGGAGTCGTGATCGGAGGCGCGGCTGCCGGCGGGGGCGCCGGGGGCAGCTCGGCGGGCGCGGCTGGGCGAGCCGGCTCGTCATCGTGGTGCAGGTCCTTGACCTCGGTCTTGAGGATCCGCAGCGACCGGCCGAGCGAGCGGGCCGCGTCGGGCATCTTCTTGGAGCCGAACAGCACGAGGATCACCACGGCGATGATGAGGATCTCCGGCCACCCAAGGTCCATGCCGAAAATGGTACGCCGCTCAGCCACGCCCCGCGGGTGGAGCGAGCTGTTGGAGCTCGTCCGTCGCGCGGGCGATGCGTTCTCCGGCCGCGGCGACGTCCCGCCCGAACTGGCGGACCTGGCGCCACAACCGCCAGCTCAGCAGCGCCAGCACGAGCGCCGTCGCGACGCCCACGGTGACGAACAGCACCACGTAGAACACCCGGCGAGCGTAGCCGCCGGCGCCGCACCCGGCATGGTGCCGGCCCCCTGCCGGAAGGGTGGCAGAGGGCCGGAGCAGGTGGAGAGGACTCAGTGGTGGGCGGCGGCGGTGGCTCGGGCGGCGAGCATGTCGTCACGGCCCAGCTGCAGGACGAAGTCGAGCAGGTCGTCGTAGGTGAGCGAGGGACCTGGCTTGGGCTCGAGGGCCTCCGCCGGCACTTCCCACACCTGGGCACGCACCCCACCGGACATCAACAGCGAGACGATGTGGTCGTCAGCCGGCTTGCGGACCTCGTCGCGGCACCCGGGACACAGGAACGCGTAGTAGGACAGCGGCGCGTGGTTGCAGACGCGCAGCTGGATGTCCGCGCTGGTGAGCTCGACCTCGCCACAGGCGGGGCACGATGCCTTGATGGTCGTCACAGCCGCCATCCCCTTCCGGCGTCCGCTGGTTGCTCGGTAGAGAAGGGTTCGGCAGCCGTACCGGAATGCTTGACGGGACAAAAAGGACTAGCGCGCGAGCGGCCTAATCTGACTGCGCCATCTGGCCGTATCCGGCCAGTGCGGCGGCCGCCGCGGCCTGCACGGACGCGGCCAGGTCGGGGGGATCGACCACCCGCACGTGTCCTGCGAGCCCGAGCACCAGGCGTCGCAGCCATGCCTCGTCCCGCCCCCGGAGCTCGACGACGAGGGTGTCGCCCGGCCCGCCCCGGACCGACTCGCACGGGTAGTAGTCGGCGACCCAGCGCGCTGCGGGTGCGAGCTCCAGGCTGACCAGCTGGTCCTCCTCGGACGGGGTGAAGAGCGCGACGTCGCCACCCGCCGGCTGCGCGGGCGCCGGCACCTCTGCGGGCAGGTCGAGGACGTCCAGTGCCAGCACGCGGTCGAGGCGGAAGGTCCGGACGGCGTCGACCAGTCGGCACCAGCCGACGAGGTAGGGGACGCCGTCGCTCGTGAACATGCGGATCGGGTCGACGTCGCGTTCCGTGGCCTCGTCGCGCGCAGGCACCCAATAGCGCAGATGCAGCCGCCGGCCGCTGGCGATCGCGTCGGCGACGCCGGTGACGACCTCCGGGTCGGCGACGGCGTCGACCGCGACCGCCACCTCGTCCGCGGACACCACTCCCCCGGCTGCGGCCTCGAGCTTGCCGAGCGCCGCCTCCACCATGGCCGTGTCGACCAGACCGGGCACGGCCAGCAGTGCCCGCAACGCAGCGACCAGGGCCAGCGCCTCGTCGGCGGTGAGGCGCAGTGGCCGGCCGATCGTGTCGGCGTTGGACAGGCTGACGCGGTCGCCCTCCCACACCACGTCCATGAGGTCGCCGGGACCATAACCGGGCAGCCCGCAAACGAACAGCAGGTCGAGATCGGCGCGGATCTGCTTCTCGGTGACACCGAACTCGCGGGCGACGTCGGCCACGGGCGTGTCCGGGTGCGCGAGCAGCCAGGGCACCAGCGCCA
>DASTWK010000071.1:0-9624 GCA_035776655.1 Mycobacteriales bacterium
CAGCACCGGCTCGACCGGCAGCACCGGCGGGACCGGCAGCACCGGCGGGACCGGCAGCACCGGCGGGACCGGCAGCACCGGCTCGACCGGCAGCACCGGCTCGACCGGCAGCACCGGCGGGACCGGCAGCACCGGCGGGACCGGCAGCACCGGCTCGACCGGCAGCACCGGCTCGACCGGCAGCACCGGCTCGACCGGCAGCACCGGCGGCTGGGGTCTTCCGGGCTGGGGCTCGCTCCCCGGCACCGGCGCGACGGCAGGTGCAGGCAGCAGCACCGGCAGCGCTGGCAGCACCGGCAGCGCCGGCAGCACGGGCGGTCACGCCGGCGGCGCCAGTACCGGTTCCAGCGGCGGCGCCGCCCACCACGGCGGGACGACGCATCGCAGCGGCCCCGCCAGCCACGGGACAGCCGGCCGGGGCGCTAAGGGCACCGATGCCCGCCGTACCGCCGCGACTGCCGTCCTCGGCATGACGGCCTCCAAGAGCGACCCGGTACGACCAGTGGCGCAGGTGAGCCCGACCAGCATTCACGCGGCCGTGCTGCCGTTCACCGGCAACCGCGTCAACCCGGACACGGTCGGTGCCGCGGTGGCGATGGTGCTCGGCGGCGCCGCCCTGACGATCGTGGGGCGCCGTCGCCAACCGGAGTGACCGCGGGCGCGCCTGCGACCATGTGCCGGTGCGTTATCCGCTGTTCCTCGACCTGCGCGGCCGGCGCGTCGTCGTCGTCGGCGGTGGAGCCGTCGCGACCCGACGCACCCGGCGGCTGCTGCAGGCAGGCGCCGACGTCGTGGTCGTCGCGCCCGACGCCGCCGCGGAGCTGAGCAGCACCGCGTCGGTGCGCAGCCGCCCGTTCGTCGAGACCGATCTCGACGGCGCCTGGCTCGCCCTCGCCTGCACCGACGACCCCGAGGTGAATGCGGCCGTCGCCGCCGCCGCGGCCGCGCGCGGCATCTGGTGCGCCCGCGCCGACGATGCCGGTGAGTCGCCGGCGTGGGTGCCCGCCACGGCCGCGGTCGACGACATCCAGCTCGCGGTCACCGCCGGCGGTGACCCGGGTCGCGCCCGCGCGCTGCGGGACGAAGCCGCGCGGGCCCTGCACGCCGGCGACTGGCGAGCCCGCCGGACCAGGGCCACGGGCGGACGCGTCGTTCTCGTCGGCGGCGGACCGGGCGATCCCGGACTGTTGACGCTCAAGGGTTTCCGCGCCCTGCTCGACGCCGACGTCGTCGTCACCGACCGTCTCGGACCGACCGACCTCATCGCCGCGCTGCCGCCGGAGGTCGAGGTGGTCGACGTCGGCAAGAACCCACGCGGCCCCGCCGCCTCCCAGGACGACATCAACGCGCTACTGGTCGACCGGGCGCGGGCCGGGCAGGTCGTCGTACGGCTCAAGGGCGGTGACCCCTTCGTCCTCGGCCGGGGCGCGGAGGAGGTGGCGGCGTGCGCGGCCGCCGGGGTCCCGGTCGAGGTGGTGCCGGGGGTGAGCAGCGCGACCGCTGCGCCGACGCTGGCGGGGGTGCCGCTGACGCGGCGCGGTACGACGCAGCAGTTCGCCGTCGTCAGCGGCCACGTGCCACCGGGCGATCCCCGCTCGACCGTCGACTGGGACGCTCTGGGCGCGGGGGACGCCACCCTCGTCCTGCTGATGGCGGTGGCCAACCTGGAGCCGATCTGCGCCGCCTTGCAGCGCGCCGGCCGACCCGCGCAGACTCCGGCGCTGCTCATCGAGAACGCCTCGTTGCCGGCGCAGCGCACCGTCCGCGCCACCCTCGCCGACGTCGCCGCCGCGGCTGCCCGGGAGGGCGTGGTGCCACCGGCGATCGCGGTCATCGGTGAGGTCGTCGCCGACCTCGAGCCGGGTTCGGCAGCGACTGCGCCAACCACCGCAACTGCCGCACATCCGCCGAGTTCGTCAGATCGCTGACAGTTGCGCCGCGGCCGCGTTGAGCCGCTCTTCGCCGGGCCCGACAGTGATCGCCGTGGCCGCGATCCGGCCGGGAGAGGGAGCGCGACGTGTATCGAACGATCGTCGTCGGCACGGACGGTTCGTCCACAGCTGACCGCGCCGTCGACGCAGCCGGTGAGCTCGGCCGGATGTGTGGCGCGAAGGTGCACGTCGTGACGGCGTACCGCCCGGTGCGGTCCGCCGTGCTTGCCGGTGTGGGGGCGGTCGGCGCCGCAGTGACGGCGCCGACGTGGCTCGGCGACGACGAGCGCGTCGCCGCGGAGGAGGTCGTCCGCCGAGCTGGGGAGCGGCTCGCGCAGACTGGTGTCAGCGCGATTGCCTTGGCTCGCCTGGGGGAGCCGGCGGACGCCCTCCTTGCCATCGCTGAAGAACTGGACGCCGATCTGATCGTGGTGGGCAACCGCGGCATGACCGGCGTACGGCGCTATCTGCTCGGCAGCGTGGCAGACCGGGTCGCGCACCACGCGCCGTGCAGTGTGCACATCGTCCATACCTGCTAGGTTTCGCCCGTGACGCGCCCGGCCCGTCCCCGGCTGCCGCGCACCTCTTTTGACATTGCCGAGCTGCTCGGCACCGTGCCGATCTTCTCCAGCCTCACGTTGCAACAACGGGAGCTGCTGGCCCGTGCCACCCGGCCGCGCAAGGCTCGCCGCGGTGAGCTCATCGTCGCGCAGGGCGCGCCCGGCGACGCGTTGTTCGTCATCGCCCGCGGCTCGGTGCTCGTGCACCGCACTGGGCGGGGCGGCGAACGCCGGGCGATGACGGTCATCCAGGCGCCGGGCTCGTTCGGTGAGATCCCGTTGTGTGACGGTGGCCGGCGCTCGGCGTCGGTCGAGGCGCTGGAGGAAACCGACCTGTTCGTCGTGCCGCGGGTCGAGTTCTTCCGGCTGCTCGCCGAGGAACCCAAGATGGTGCAGGGCGTCCTGCGCGAGCTCGGGCGCATGGTGCGCCGATTGACCGACCAGCTCACCGACGCTTCGCTGTTGGATCTGCCGGGCCGGGTGGCGAAGACGTTGGTGCGGTTGGTGGAGGTACGCCGGGACGCCGACCCCGAAGCGATGCCGATCATCGGCCTGTCCCAGGGCAAGCTCGCGGAGCTGGCCGGCGGCAGCCGGCAGAGTGTCAACGGCGCACTGGCAACCCTGGCCGGACGCGGGCTCATCTCGATCGATGGCCGGCGCATCATCGTCACCGACCTGCCCGGCCTGCGCGCCCGCGCCGGCCTCGCCCCCGCGCCGCACGCGGCCCCACCGAACTCGACCGCATCGCGGAACCAGAGCCTGAGCTCGACCCACTGACGTGGGGCCGGGCAGGCTCAGCCGGTCCCCAGCGCCCAGTCGCGCGCTTGGTCGTCAGCGCCGATCAGGTCGAGCGTCTCGATCGCCTCGTCGGGGAACCCACTGCGCGCCTGGGCCCGGGCGAGCCAGATGGAGCGACCGAGCTGACCCCAGACCTTTGCAGCCGCGGCCCACGCCGGTGCCGATGATGTCTCGTCACCGTCTTGTGCCAACGCTCGTGCCTCGGCATCGATCGCGGACTCGAGCAGGAAACCGCGAGCGTCGGTCGGTGGCGGACCGACGGGATTGCGGTTGAGGCACTGATCCGCGAGCAACTGGGCGAGTCGCGCGAGTCTTGGCGCGCCAGCGGCCATGCAATCGGTGTGCAGACCCTGGAGCCACCCAGCGTCCGCAGGCGCCGTGGCCACTTGAAGCCGTGCCAACAGCAGCTGTTGCTGCAGAACAAGTAGCCGGAACGCGACAGCGTCCATGGAACCGATCGCGGCTTCGGCTGCCGATGAGGCGTCGGCCCATCTTCCACGGTCGAGATGGTGCGCAGCTGACGCGGTGGTGACCATTGTCTGCTCGCTCGGTCCGAGGTCGGCTGCAATCTCCTCTGCGCGGGCCAAGGCGGCCAGCGATGCATCCAGCTGACCGGTGCGTAGCAGCGGAAGCACGGATCCGACCGCCGCCATCAGTTGGTGCCGGGGAGAGCGGTGCTCGACCGCCAAGCCGGCCAGCTCAGCGGTCCGGCGCAAGCACGACTCGTTCCTGGCCAATTCCGAATCTGCATCTGCAGCCACCGCAAGAGCCTCTGCCAGCAATCCCCACAGGTTGGCTTCGGTGGCCCAGGCAAGCGCCGAGTCCACCTGCAACGACGCTGTCTCTGGGTCCCCGGTGGACAGGGCGTGCAGAGCATCCGCGAGATTGATCCACGCAGCAGTGCGAGGGGTCGGATCGAGCTGCAGCGTGAGGTCCCGCCAGGTCCGATAGCGTGGCCCGCCGGCGATGGTGAAGACATAGGCGAGTGACGTGGCAGCGCGCGCGGCCGCGGCTGCGTCTCCCACCGCTTGCAGCTCTCTGAACCCGACTTCCGTTTGGGAGATGTAACGCTGCCAAGAGCCGCGACGCCACGTGTCGCCGTAGACGATCATCGCCAGCCCACGCGTTCTGCGGTCGTCCTGGGTGTCGCAGAGCAGCAGCAGTTCGTCGAGCATCTGCCGCGCCGCTTCAACCCGGCCAAGCCGACTCAACGCGGCCGCGTCGGCCAGCATGCAAGCCCGATGCACATCTTGCCCATCCAATGTTCCCGCCGTCAGTTGAGCACCGCGGGCGGCCAATAGATGCGCGTCGTCGTAGCGGCCAAGGTCGTGGTGACAGCTCGCCAGCAGTTCGAGTGCGGCTGCGGCCTCAACGGGATGCGCGTCTGCGTAATCATCGATGCATGGGAGCAGTCGTCGCTGCACAGCGAAGGCGGCAGCGGCATGAATCGGCAATAGGTCGCGCGCATAACCAGTGACTTCGACCAGAGCGTCGTGCGCGGCCAGGGACGCTTCCGCGTAGGAGGTGCCCGAGGACAGACTCCACACCGCTTCCGCATGGAACGCCCGCTGTGCCCTAGCTTGCGCCGGCAACGCGCGTAGCAAGCGTCGGTGCAGCAGTCTGCGCTCCGAACGGGGGAGTGCCGCATAGGCGCAATCCCGAATGAGGCTGTGGCTGAATGTCCACCCTCCATCGGCATTTGGTGCGAGATACCCCGCCTCGACCAGTGGTTCCAGCTCGACATCCCGCTCGGGATAGAGGACTTCCAGATGTCGGGTGTCGAACTCGGCACCGCAGGTGGTGAGCTGGCACAGAAGTTGCTTCTGCGACGTCGGTAAGAGCTCGAGGCGGGCCGCCATGAAGCTTTGCAGGGTGGCGGGCACAACTCTTAGCGCGGCTGGATCCAGGAGATCCGCGACCCCGTTACGGACAGACAGGGCCGCTAGTTCCTGCAACCAACGACAGGTGTGCGTCAGCAGTAGCGGAGTTCCTTGCGTGCGAGTCACCAATTGCTGCACCAGAGCGGATGAAGGTCGGGCGTCGAGGAGCTCGATCGTCAGTTCCTCGACCTCTGCGGGTGACAGTGGACTCAAGTGGATGGTTGGAAGGCCCGCATCCGGAAGCGGCTCGCGGGACAGGAGCACGAACAGGCAAGCCGTCTCCACTGGCCGTCGCAGTGCGTCCAGGACCGCCCCCTGCACTTCAGGAGCGGCGCATTCGAAATCGTCGATGATCACGATGCGGCACTGGTCGGCGTCGATCAGAGCGCGGCGCACGTCAGCCACGACGTCGGCCAAGGAAGCCGCGCGCGGTAAGGCGTCCGCCAGCGGTCGCCATTCACCCCAAGGTTGTTGGACAGCCAACCGGAGCAGTTCGGCCGGGTCCGCGGTCGAGATCGTGCGGCAACTAACGCCCGTGGCAAATGAGTCTGACTGGCGATCGAGCCATGCCCGCAGCAACCGGGTCTTTCCTACTCCTGCGCCACCGTGAATCAGCACTACCGTGCTTTCCGACCGGCGCCGAGCGGCGTCGAAGCGCAGTTGCAGCTGGTCGAGGTGCTGTTGCCGTCCGACGAAGCCAGGTTGGTTTGCGGCTGGCACGGACCGCAACAGGTCCCTGCGATGCAGCTCGATCGCCTCGACCGGTTGCTCGAGGCCGCGCAACTGCAGCCGTTGAACCTGGTTGAGGTCGAGCTGCGCGTGGCGGCTGGCCAAGGCGCACTCCCGCGCGATCAAGGCGCGCCCCGGTTTGGCGGCATCGCAGAGCCGTGCCGCAACGTTGATGGCATCGCCTGTCAAGGCGAGTGCGTCCGTGGCGGCTTGCTGGCTCACCAACAATTCACCGGAGGCGATGCCGATGTGCACGTCCAACAGCCGAGCGTGGTCCCGGTTCTGATCGGCGATGTTGATGTGCTGCAGCATCTCGGCTGCGGCTGCGATCGCACGGTCAGTGTCATCCTCGAGGGCTCGTGGGTGCCCGAACACCACAAGGAAGCCGTCGCCCGCGACGAGCTGGATGTGCCCACCTCGGTCGACTGCCAGCTTGGTCAGCTGGCGCAGCAGCGGTTGGACGGTCGCCGCGACGTCTTCCGGGTCGAGGCGCTGGTTCAGCTCGGTGTAGCCGGAGAGATCAGCGAAGAGCAGCGTGAGGTGCTTTCGCTCCGCTGCAGGCATAGGTCACAGCCGAGTCAACTGGCTGGCGTGATACGTCCGCTGAGCGCGTGTGTTGTTCTCGCTCAACAACTGCTCGGCCTGGCGCGTCAGCTGCTGTCGGTCATTGCCAACGAACTCGACCAGGAACTGCCCGACTCCGTTGGTGGCGGCTGCAACCTCACCGGGGGCGACGTCTGCCGGCCACGTGAGCTGCCCGTCTGCCTCGAACATCAGGAACAGGATGTGCTCCAGCGGTGGCATGGCGATCGGCACAACGTGGCTTTCGATGCCAAGGACTTGCAGGCAGGGTCGGCTGTCGCAAAGCGTGAATGTCTCCACGACCAAGGTGCCGGCATGCCGCAGCACATCAGCGAGCAGCTCCGGGGACTCCGCCGCCTCGTGGTTCAACGCGTAGATCACGTCGTGGTCGGGCCCTTCGAGGCGAGCCATCGCACGGATGTGGTCCCCAGGCTGACCGTGACCGACAAGATGGCGCGGAAGCTCACCTTGATGCGTGCCGAACACGTACGTGTGCATGCGCCCCCCTCAGGTTCAGCGAAGTTTGACGTACCAGGGGCAAAGCGGGCAAGCGATCAAGCTGCCGTGGCGTCAGCCAGCCGACAGTGCCGTGCCGGCGCGTGCGGCCCAGCGGTGATCGTCAGCGTGCAGCAGGTCTTATCGTGACGCCATGACCGCGGACCGGCGGCGGGCGACGCCCCGCACGGACGCGGTGCTCGCGGATCCGCGACTGGCCGCCGCCGCCACTCGGCTCGGGGCGGAGTTGGTGAAGCAATCGGTGCGCGCCGCGCTCGACGCCGTACGCCGCGGAGACATCGCTCCGGACGCCGCTGCTGACCTGGCCGTCTCGACTCTTCCCGCCGCGGCAGCCTCGCTTCGACCGGTCCTGAATGCTTCCGGCGTCGTCCTGCACACCAACCTCGGCCGCGCGCCGCTGTCGGCGGCCGCGGTCGATGCCGTCACCCGCGCTGCCGGTTACGTCGACGTCGAGTTCGATCTCGCGGCCGGCACCCGCGCCGCCCGCGGCCGCGCCACCCTCGACGCGCTCCTCGCGGCCGTCCCGCCCGCCGAAGCCGCCCACGTCGTCAACAATGGCGCCGCGGCGCTGCTACTCACCGCCACGGCGTTGGCCGCCGGCCGCGAGATCCTCGTCAGCCGCGGTGAGCTCGTCGAGATCGGTGACGGCTTCCGACTGCCCGAGCTGCTCGCCTCGGCCGGCACCCGGTTGCGCGAGGTCGGCACCACCAACCGCACCTCCCTGGCCGACTATCGGAGCGCCATCGGCCCGGACACCGCCTTCGTGCTCAAGGTGCACCCGTCCAACTTCGTCGTCACCGGCTTCACCTCGTCGGTCTCCGTCGTCGACCTGCAGACCCTCGGCGTGCCGATCGTCGTCGACATCGGCTCCGGCCTGCTCACCCCGGACCCGCTGCTGCCCGACGAACCCGACGCCGCCACCACGCTGCGCGCCGGCGCCGACATCGTCACCGCGAGCGGGGACAAGCTGCTCGGTGGTCCGCAGGCCGGCCTCCTGCTCGGACGCCGCGAGCTCGTCGACCTGGTGCGCCGCCATCCGCTCGCCCGCGCGGTGCGGGTCGACAAGCTGACGCTCGCCGCGCTGGAGGCAACGTTGCGCGGGCCACGCCCGCCGGTCCACGCGGCGCTGCACGCGGACCCGGACGACCTGCACCGGCGCACCGCCGCGGTTGCCGCCGAGCTCGCCGCCGCCGGGCTCGCGGCCGACGTCGTGCCGAGCGCCGGCGTCGTCGGCGGTGGGGGAGCTCCCGGACTCGAGCTGCCGGGCTGGGCGGTGGCGCTGCCCGACCGGTACGCCGCTGCGCTGCGGCTCGGCGACCCGGCCGTCGTCGGCCGACTCGACCGCAGCCGCTGTCTGCTGGACCTGCGCTGCGTGCCCACCGAGCGGGACCGCGACCTCGTCAAGGCGGTGCTCGCCGTCTGATGGACGTCGTCGCCACCGCCGGCCACGTCGACCACGGCAAGTCGGCGCTCGTGCGCGCGCTCACGGGGATGGAGCCCGACCGGTGGGCCGAGGAACGCCGTCGTGGCATGACGATCGACCTCGGCTTCGCCTGGACCACGTTGCCGGGCGGGCGCGACATCGCCTTCGTCGACGTGCCGGGCCACGAGCGGTTCGTCACGAACATGCTGGCCGGGGTCGGGCCGGCACCCGCGGCCCTGGTCGTGGTCGCCGCGGACGAGGGGTGGATGCCGCAGACCGCCGAACACGTCGCGGTCCTCGACGCCCTCGGGGTCCGGCACGCCCTCGTCGTCGTGACGAAGAGCGATCTCGCCGACCCCGACCCGGTGGCCCTCGATGCCGTCGAGCGCCTTGGGGACACCTCGATGCGCGGCGCCGAGGTCGTCCGCGTCAGCGCGCGCACCGGCGCCGGCCTCGACCTGCTGTCCGCCGCGCTCGCCCGCCTCCTCGCGGCGCTGCCCCGGCCCGACCTCACCCAGCCGGTCCGGCTGTGGGTCGACCGCGCGTTCACCATCCGCGGCGCCGGCACCGTCGTGACCGGCACGCTCGCCGCCGGTCGGCTGCGGGTGGGCGACGAGCTGGAGCTGCATCCGACCGGCCGGCGGGTGGCGGTCCGCGGCCTGCAGACGCGCAAGCAGCCGAGCGAGTGTGTCGACGCCGTCGCGCGGGTCGCGGTCAACCTGCGCGGGGTCGACCGTGACGCCGTCGCCCGCGGCATGGCACTGACGACGCCGGCAGCGTGGCAACCCAGCAGCGAGCTCGATGTAGTGGTCGACCTGCCACCCGCCCACCAGCAGCTGGTCGTGCACGTCGGCGCGGCCGCGGTCCCGGCCCGGGCAAGGCGCCTCGACGCGCATGCGGCGCGGCTGCGGCTGGCGTCCCCACTGCCGCTGCATCTCGGCGACCGGCTGCTGCTGCGCGAGCCGTCGACCCGGCAGCTGTGGCCGGCTGACGTCGCGGAGCTCGCCCCCCGACCGCTACGCCGTCGCGGCGACGCTCAACGGGCCGCGGCCGACCTGCGGTTGCCCGCGAGCGCCCCGCAGCTCGTCGACCGGCACGGCATCGTCACCACCGCGCAGCTCCGGGCGTGGGGAGTCGAGCCCACCGGCGGCCAGGGCCGGCGCGTCGGTCGCTGGCACGTCTCCGAGCGACGATGGGACGAGGCG
>DASTWK010000072.1:0-29989 GCA_035776655.1 Mycobacteriales bacterium
GGCTTCGGCGACCGCCGCAAGGCGATGCTGCAGGACATGGCCATCCTCACCGGCGGCCAGGTCATCAGCGAAGAGGTCGGCCTCAAGCTCGAGAACACCACGCTCGACCTGCTCGGCAAGGCCCGCAAGGTCGTCGTCACCAAGGACGAGACGACGATCGTCGAGGGCGCGGGTGACAGCGACCAGATCGCCGGTCGGGTCAACCAGATCAAGGCCGAGATCGAGAAGAGCGACAGCGACTACGACCGCGAGAAGCTGCAGGAGCGGCTGGCCAAGCTGGCCGGTGGCGTGGCAGTCCTCAAGGTCGGCGCCGCCACCGAGGTCGAGCTCAAGGAGAAGAAGCACCGCATCGAGGACGCCGTCTCCAACGCCAAGGCTGCGGTGGAGGAGGGCATCGTCGCCGGTGGTGGTGTCGCGCTCCTGCACGCGAGCAAGACCGCGTTCGAGAAGATCGACCTCGACGGTGACGAGCTGACCGGTGCCAAGATCGTCCAGCTCGCGCTGGAGGCACCGATCAAGCAGATCGCGTCCAACGCCGGCCTCGAGGGCGGCGTCGTGGTGGAGAAGGTGCGTTCGCTCGAGGTCGGTCACGGCCTCAACGCCGCCAACGGCGAGTACGTCGACATGGTCGGCGAGGGCATCATCGACCCGGCCAAGGTGACGCGCTCCGCGCTGCAGAACGCCGCGTCGATCGCCGCGCTGTTCCTCACCACCGAGGCCGTCATCGCCGACAAGCCGGAGAAGACCCCGCCGGCGATGCCGGGCGGTGCCGGCGGCATGGGCGACATGGACTTCTAGTCCAGCTCGCTCACCAGCACAGCCAAGACGGGAGCCCCCGGCGACTGCCGGGGGCTCCCGCTGTTGCGCCGGGGCAGAATTACGCCGGCGGCAGGCGCGAGGTTTGTTTCGTCCTCTCGTTAGGACTGATGGCAGGCGCCCCTGGGGACATCTGCCGGCGAGGGCCCGTGGCCGGCTGGGCGGCCGCGGGCCCTCACCGCTGTCCGGGGCGGCGTCCGGGGCGGCGTCCGGGGCCGCGTCCTGGCTGGTCGCGCTCTGCTCTGCCGGTCATAGTCTCGGGACGTGGAGACCGGGCTGGCGCAGCGGTTGCAGCGGCTCGAGGCCGTGCTGCAGTCGCACCGCCGCCTGCTGGTGGCGTTCAGCGGTGGGGCCGACTCGGCGTTCCTGCTTGCCGCCGCCGTCCGCGCGCTCGGCGCTGACGACGTGGCCGCGGCGACGGCCGTGTCGCCGAGCCTGCCCGCCACCGAACTGGCCGCAGCCACGGAGTTCGCTCGCGCCCTCGGCGTACGGCACCTCACTCCCCGCACGGACGAGATGAGCCGCGACGGTTACCGCGCCAACGCCGGCGACCGGTGCTACTTCTGCAAAGCCGAGCTCCTCGACGTGCTCACGCCCGCGGCGGCCTCCCTCGGCATCGACACGATCGCGACCGGCACCAACGCCGACGACGCTCGGGCCGGCTTCCGTCCCGGCATCCGCGCCGCGGCCGAGCGGGGCGCGGTGACGCCGCTGCTCGACGCCGGTCTGACCAAGGACGAGGTACGACGGGCTTCGCGCGCGTGGGGTCTCAGCACGTGGGACAAGCCCGCCGCGGCCTGCCTGTCGAGCCGCGTCGCCTACGGGATCGAGATCACTCCGCACCGACTGGCGCGGGTGGAGCGGGCCGAGGCCGCGTTGCGGGCGGCGCTGCGGGCGGCCGGGCTGACCGTGCGTGATCTGCGGGTGCGTGACCTCGGCGACCGGGCTCGCGTCGAGATCGACCGTGAGCTGCTGCCGACACTGGCTGAGCGGCCGGACCTGCTCGGTGCCGTCGAGGGCTTCGACGCTGTCGAGGTCGACCCGCGCGGTTTCCGCTCCGGCTCGATGAACGAGTTGCTGCCGGACCCCGGCCGCTATCGCTGATCAGCCGACGACGAGGCGCAGCTGCAGGTGCTGCACGGAGCCTTGCCCGTCGCTCCAGAAGCCGACCGCCTTCAGGTGCCGCACGCCCTCCGGCACGTGGCTGCCGAACAACGGCCACAGCCGGGACAGGTCGACGTAGCCCGCCGCCCCCACCCGAGCCGGCAACGCGCCCAGCGCCTTCTGCACCTGCGGCTGGCTGCCGAACTCGCCGGCCTGTGCGACCTGCTGCGCATAGCCGTCGGAGGTCGCCAGCACCAGGTCCTGGCCGGCGGCCTGCACTCCCAGGTCGACGAGGTGCTGAGCCGACAGCCGAGCGCGCAGCCGTTCCGCGACCGCCTGCGCGGCGGACAGACCCCGCGGCTGCGATCGGACCGCGACGTCGGGCAGTGCGGTGAGGTGCAGCCCCCCGAACGCCACGACCGCGCCCGTCCCGAGCAACGTCTGCACGTCACCCGGCAGGCTCAGCCCGGTCGCGGCCCGGAAGGCTTCCAGCGGCGAGGCCGGCTTGGGCCCGGTGGTGCAGGTGCTGGAGTACGCCGGGTTGCCGGAGCCGGACCGCGCCGCACCGGCCCGGGCCTGGGCCAGTGCCCGGTGCCGGGCTTGGCGCATCTCCCGCAGGATCGCGCGCCGGTGCGGGATGCCCTTCGGCACCCGCACCTTCGGCATCACTGCGGTCGGGCTCGGCAGGAACTGCAGGCAGCCGGCCCGCACGTGGTCACCGAAGCCGTCGAAGGCGCGCAGCAGACGCGTGACCTGCCCGACGACGGGGCCCGGGTCAGCGATCTCGAGCGCGCCGACGGTCGAGGCCGGCAGCTGCGACAGCAACGTCGCCGGCGCCGTCTTCGCGGCCGGGGCGCCGAAGCTCACGAGGTCGAGCTGTGCGAAGTCGTCGGCGACGTGCGCGCCCAGCGCCACCCGCCCGGCGAACGGATCCTTGCCGCCGGCGAGACCGAACATGCCCGACGCGCCGAAACCGGCGCCGAACCCCGACGGCCCGAACCCGCTGCCACCGAACAAGTCCCGCGGCAACATTCCGCCGAGCGCCGACTGCAGCGCCCGCTCGGCCGTCGGACCGTCCAGCCAGCCGAGCAGCGCCTCGTCCGCCGGCAGGTGCGCAACATCCCGCGCGAACGCGCCGGTGTCGGCCAGCGAGCGGCGGTCCGCTGCCTGCAGCGCAGCGGTGGCGTGCGCGGTGGTGTCCGAGAGGACCGCGTAGCCGTCGCGGAACACCGGGCGGACGCTGTCCCCGGTCTCGCGCATCAACCGGGCGATGCCGGTGCGTGCTTTCGCGTCATCCGTCGACTCGAGCAACGCCTCCAGCCGCGGCGCACCGCTGCTGTCCAGCCAGCCCGCCACCGCGACGCGGTCGCCCAGCCACGGCTCGAGGTCGGCGTCGTAGTCGACCTTCGGATCCGATCCGCTGAACATCGCCCGCAGCAGCCGGTCGACGGCCGACCCGTCGCCGGTGCGCGTCGGTGAGCCGGGGAAGTGGTCGGCGAAGGTGCGCAGCGCCTCGTCCTGCCCACCGGGCAGGCCCAGGTCGAGCACCGCGACCCCGAACGCCGACGACGGGATCAGCGCGGTCGGGTCGGTGCTGTGCTGCGAGCTGCGGTACGCCGCGGTGGCGACGCCGCCGGCCACCACGAGCGCGGCCGCCGTGGTCAACGCCGTCGTCCGCGCGCCCAGCCCGCCGAAGCCGCGGCCGCGCTGGCGCCGTACGGCCTGGAACGGCTCGTCGCTGGAGATCGTCTCGATGCTGGGGTCTGGATCGTGCGGGTTCACCGCGGCTGCCCTCCTGCTTGGTCGACCACGATGGTCGCAGAAATGTTCATCGGCGTCCGTGCGCCCGACCGATAGCCTGGGCCGGACGACACGTCCGACGACAGCGGAGCTGACGGTGCCCAGCGGCAAGGTCAAGTGGTTCGACGCGGACAAGGGGTTCGGCTTCTTGTCCCGCGACGACGGTGGAGACGTCTATGTGCACACGTCGGCGCTGCCGGCGGGGGTGACGCTCAAGCCGGGTCAGCGGGTGGAGTTCGGGGTGGCCGAGGGTCGCCGCGGCGAGCAGGCGCTGTCGGTGCGGGTGCTCGACCCGCTGCCGTCGCTCGCGCAGACCAACCGCCGTCCGGCCGAGGAGCTGCACGGCGTCATCGACGACATGATCAAGCTGCTCGAGGCGAAGGTGCAGCCTGACCTGCGCAAGGGTCGCTATCCGGACCGGCGGGTCGCGCACCGCATCGCCGAGGTGGTCCGCGCGGTCGCCAACGAGCTGGAGACCTGAGTCCCCCTCGGGGGCTGGAGACCTGAGTCCCCCTCGGGCGACTGGAGTCGTCCCCTAGGGGGATGAGTCGGCCGTCGCCGCCGGCAGCCGCCGCCCGCGGGGGCGCAGCCCCAACGCGAAGGCCAAACCCAAGGCCACCACGGCGGTCGCGACCGAGAACCCCAACGCGGGCCGGGTCGGCAGCAGGATGCCGACGAAGCCACCGAGGACCCAGGCGAGCTGCATCGTCGTCTCGGACCGGGCGAACGTGGAGGTGCGCACCGACTCGTCGATGCGCCGCTGGATCGTCGCGTCGAGCCCCAGCTTGGCGATCGCGGCCGTCGCTGACGAGACGATGGCCACCGCGAACACTGTCAGCAGCCCGAAGTTCAGCGCCGTGAGCAGCGTGGTCACCGCGGTTGCGGTGAGCAGCCCGACCGCCAGCCGGGCCGCGTTGACCCGCGCCGTGCGCGCGCCGACGACGGTGCCGAGGAAGTTGCCGACACCGATGCCGACCGCGAGCGCACCGAGGGCGACCGTGCGCGGCAGCCCGCCGATGGAGTGCTCCTGCACCACGAACGCGCCGTAGAACAGCAGGAAGCCGGCCAGCCAGCGCAACGTCGCCGCCGACCGCAGGACTCCGGCCACGGCCACGTCCACCTGCCCGAGCCGCAGCGGCCCGCCGAACGCCGGCCGCGCCTCCCGCCGGCGTACCTCCTCACCACCGTCGGCCCGCCGCGGCAGCCGCAGCGACTGCGCCGCCGCGAGCAGGTAGACGATCGCCCCGATCCGCAACGCCCACAGATGCCCACCGACCTTCGTCAGCGCGACGGCGACACCCGCGCCGAGTCCCGACGCGACGACCCCCGTCAACGTCAGCCGGGAGTTGGCCTGCACCAGCGTCAGCGCCGACGGCAGCAGTCGCGGCACCGTGGCGGCCCGCGCGATCGTGTAGGTCTTCTGCGCGACCAGCACGCCGAGCGCGGCCGGATAGAGGGCCAGCGTCTCCGCGAGGCTCAGCCCGCCACCGGACAGCGCATGCCCGATCACCAGGGCGAGGGTCGCCCGGGCCAGCATCGTCGCGGCGAGCGCCAGCCGCCGTCCGTGCCGGAAGTGGTCCAGCAACGGCCCGAGCACCGGCGCGACCACCGCGAACGGCGCCATCGCCACGATCAGGTAGAGCGCGATTCGCGACCGTGCCGCGTCCGGCGAGACCGAGAAGAACAGCGAGCCGGCGAGCGCGACGGCGATGAACGCGTCGCCCGCGGTCTGCAGCGCGTGCACCTCGACCAGGCGGGCCAGCCCGGACTCCCCGGCCCCGCCGCTCACGTTCCAGGCCCGCACCCGCTGCCCGCCCCGCCGGACCGCCTGCCCGCTCGCCCGCACCAGCTGCCAGGCCGCCGTCCGCACCCGCGGGTGCGACGGCTGCGGCTCGGCTTCGGTCACCACGAGGACAGTGTTGTACGAACCGCGTCCCGGCGCCGGGTTCTCATAGTCCACACTGTTCGGGTGCCCAGCGCCGCCGCGACCGTCGACCGCGTCCTCCTCGATGCCGTCGACGTCGCCCGGGCCGCAGCGGTGGCCGAAGGCCCCGGTCTGGTCGGCGCCCATCTGGGAGTCGAGGCCGACGACGAGCGGCTCGCCACCCACTACTTCGCGACCCTGGATCCCGCCTATCGCGGTTGGCGCTGGGCGGTGACCCTCGTGCGGGCGCCGCGGGCGCGAGTGGCGACGGTCGACGAGGTCGTCCTGCTGCCCGGCGACGAGGCCCTGCTGCCACCGCCGTGGGTCCCGTGGAGCGAACGGTTGCGCCCGGGTGACCTGGGCGTCGGTGACCTGCTGCCAACGCAGGCGGACGACCCGCGGCTGGTCCCGGCGTATTTCTCCACCGACGATGCCGACGAGCAATCAGTGGCGGTCGAGCTGGGACTGGGGCGGCGGCGGGTGCTGTCGTTCGACGGCCGGCTGGATGCGGTCGAGCGCTGGTACGCCGGGGAGCGCGGGCCGGAAGCCTCGATTGCCAGAGCCGCGCCGGCGGCCTGCGCCACCTGTGGCTTCTTCGTCCCACTCGCGGGTGCCCTGCGGCAGGCGTTCGGTGTGTGCGCCAACGAGTACGCCCCCGACGACGCGCAGGTCGTGTCGGTCGACCACGGTTGCGGCGCCCACTCGGAGGCGGTCGTGGTGCCGTCGGCACCGACGGCGGCGTCGACGGTCGTCGACGAGTTCGGCATCGACGTCGTGGGCGGGCCGCTCGGGCACGAGCCGGGGTCGGTCAGCGACGGTGACAACACCGAGCTGCTGGGTCACTCCTGACCCGGGAAACGGACGAGAGCAGGATGAGGCGCTGAACCAGCACCGTCAGCGACGGCGACGTCGAGCGGCGAAGCGCAACCCATAGAGCCCCAGCGCCACTCCGATCAGACACGCCCAGAGCCACCAGGTGGTGTCGTGGCGGCGCAGGTCAGCACGGAAGAAGACGAGGAGCACGACGAAGGCGATCACCCACAGCGCGATCCCGGCCAGGACTACGGGCCGATCGTCCGTTTCGAGCGGTTCGGGATCAGGGCGGCGGGCCACTTTCGGCATGGCTCAACGATAAAGACGGCGCGGTCTGCGAGGCTCGCGCCGGCACCAACGCGGGAGGGTCACACATGACGTCCACGGCTGTCGAGCCGACGACGGGCCGGCCGTCGCAGGGGGGCAACGGGCTGGACCGGTTCTTCAAGCTGAGCGATCGCGGCACCACGGTCAACCGTGAGCTGCGCGGCGGTCTCGCCACGTTCTTCACGATGGCCTACATCATCGTGCTCAACCCCATCATCTTGTCGCTGGGCCACGACAAGTTCGGTCACACGCTGAGCTTCCCGCAGCTGTCCGCGGCGACGGCACTGGTGGCCGCCGTGATGACGTTCATCATGGGCGTCGGCGGGAACCTGCCGCTGGCGATCGCGGCCGGCCTGGGCCTCAACAGCGTCGTCGCCTTCCAGATCGCGCCGACGATGTCGTGGCCGGACGCGATGGGTCTCGTGGTCATCGAGGGCCTCGGCATCTGCTTCCTCGTCGTCACCGGTCTGCGGCAGGCGATCATGGACGCGATCCCGTTGCCGCTCAAGCAGGCGATCAGCGTCGGCATCGGCCTGTTCATCGTGTTCATCGGCCTCGTCGATGCCGGCTTCGTGCACACGCCGAACGGCGCCGCGACACCGATCGCGCTCGGCGCCACCGGCACCGGCACCCTCACCGGCTGGCCGGTGGTGGTGTTCATCGTCGGGCTGCTGTTGACGATCACGCTGCTCACCCGGCGGGTGCCGGGCGCGATCCTGCTGTCGATCGTCGGAGCGACCGTGCTGGCGCTGATCATCAACGCCGTCGCGTCGGTGGCGGACAAGAACTGGGGCACCCAGGTGCCGAAGGTGCCGGACAACCTCACCTCGACGCCGGACCTCGGGCTGCTCGGTCACTTCTCGATCGGTGGCGGGTTCGTGCACGCCGGAATCATCACGTCGATCGTGTTCATCTTCACGTTGATCCTCAGCGACTTCTTCGACGCGATGGGCACGATCGTTGGCATCTCCAACGAGGCCGGCCTGCTCGACGAGAAGGGGCGGGTCCCCCACATCGGCCGGGTGCTGTTCATCGACGGTGCAGCCGCGGTCGCCGGTGGCGTCGGGTCGGTGTCGTCCAACACCGCGTTCATCGAGTCCGCGGCCGGCGTCGGGGAAGGCGCCCGCACCGGCCTGGCCAGCGTGTTCACGGCAGCCTTCTTCGCGATCGCCTTGTTCTTCACCCCGATCTACTCCGTCGTCCCGGCCGCTGCCGCCACCCCTGCCCTGGTCGCGGTCGGCTTCCTGCTGATGACCCAGGTCAAGGGCATCCCCTGGGACGACTGGGAGATCGCGATCCCCGCGTTCCTCACGATCGTGCTGATGCCGTTCACCTACTCGATCACCAACGGCATCGGCGCCGGGTTCATCACCTACGTGCTGCTCAAGACCGCGCGCGGTCGCTGGCGCGACCCCGGGTTGTTGCTGTGGGCGATCTCGATCCTGTTCGCCGCCTACTTCGCGCTGCACCCGATCAAGCAGGCGCTGGGCGTCGAGTAGGTCGCCTCAGACGTCGATGACCCGGTGCCCGTCGTGGCGGGTGCCGGGTCGTGGCGGCACACCGTGGCGGGCGCGCACCCGGCGCCACCAGGAGCGAACCTTCAGCGCGGCGACGACGAGCGCGGCGAGCCAGCACATCGCGCCGGTGAAGACACCGGCGAGATAACCGGGTGCGGTGTGGTCGAACACCCGCGTCGACGGGTGCTGGCTGAGGAAGTGCGCCGGTGACGGCGACAGCAGATAGGTGACGACGAACGCGACCGCGCCGAACAGCAACATCCGCGCCAGCCGGACCGCACCGGTCAGCTTGCGCCGCCGCGCGACCAGCGCCCCGACGAGCACGCCGAGTGGTGGCAGCAGTCCGATGACGAGGCCGATCGCGTAGTCGCCGCCCCAGGACCCGCCGGTCACGTCGTGCACCCGGTGCGCCCACCAGGAGCGGATCGACGAGCTGCTCGTGAAGATCAGCAGGACGACGATCACCGCACCGATGAGGCCCAGCCGCGCCGGCAGCTCACGGCGGCGTGGGCCGGCCGCGGTCGGGCCGCCACGGGTACGCCGGCTGTCGTCGTACGGCGGGGGAGGTGTGACCGTCACCCGTCCAGTGTCACCCACCGATGACCGAACGAGGCGCTAGTGGTTAGCCAGGATAATGAGTTAGACTAAGGACATGCCTGCGCCCGGGGAGCTGTCGGTGCCGCCGAAGGCGTCCCCTGGGGGTGCGGTCCGCTCGGACGTCCTGGCCGGCGCTCTGCGCGACGCCGTTGGCCGGCTGGGCCGGCGGATGCGAGCCGAGCGCGGCGCGACCGACCTGTCCCTCGGCCAGTGGGCGGCGCTGCGCAGCCTGGACAGTCACGGTCCGATGACGCCGACCGAGCTCGCGGCGCACGAGAAGGTGCAGCCCCCGTCGATGACCAAGATCGTGGCGCGGCTGGAGGAGCACGGCTACGTGACCCGCACGCCTGATCCCGTCGACCGGCGCCAGGTGGTCGTGGCGGCGAGCAAGGCCGGCCGGGCGCTGCTCGCCGACGACCGCCGCCGCAAGGACCGCTGGCTGTCGCAGCGGATGCGCGGTCTCGCCCCTGACGACCTCGCGGCGCTCGCCGCCGCCCTCCCCGTCCTGGAGAAGCTCTCCCGCTCATGACCTTGTTCCAGTCGCTGCACGTGCGCAACTACCGACTGTTCGCATCCGGACAGGTGGTCTCGCTCACCGGCACCTGGATGCAGCGGGTGGCTCAGGACTGGCTCGTGCTCGAGCTGTCCCACAACTCCGGCACCGCGATCGGTGTCACCACCGCGCTGCAGTTCGCCCCGATCCCGCTGCTCGGGATGTACGGCGGGGTCATCGCCGACCGGTTCAACAAGCGGCGGGTCCTGGTGCTCACGCAGATCGCCATGGGCCTGCTCGCGCTGGCGCTGGGCTTGCTCGATGTCACCGGGTCGGTCCAGCTGTGGCACGTCTATCTGCTCGCGTTCGGGCTCGGTGCGGCCACGGCGATCGACTCGCCGGTGCGGCAGGCGTTCGTGACCGAGCTGGTCGGACCGTCGTTGCTGCCCAATGCGGTCAGCCTCAACTCCGCGACGTTCAACATGGCGCGCGTGCTCGGCCCCGCGATCGCCGGCGTGATGATCGCGGCGACCGGCACCGGCTGGGTGTTCCTCGTCAACACGGTGTCGTTCGCCGCGGTGATCACGGGGCTGTTGCTCATGCACGACGCCGACCTGTTCGTCGGCAAGCGCGCCTCGCGACGCCCGGGGCAGGTGCGGGAGGGCATCGCCTACGTCCGCACCCGCCCCGACCTGCTGATGATCATCATCTTGGTCGGTGTCATCGGCACGCTCGGCTTCAACTTCCAGCTCACGACGGCGCTGATCGCGAAGTCGACGTTCCACAAAGGTGCGGCGTCCTATGGGCTGCTCGGCACGGCGTTCGCGATCGGCTCCCTGCTCGGCGCCTTGGCCTCCGCTCGTCGCGGCCGCCCTCGGCAGCGGCTCGTGCTGGGGGCCGCGTTCGTCTTCGGGTTGCTCGAGATCGTCGTCGGCCTGATGCCGACGTACTGGACGTTCTTCGCGCTGCTCGTCCCGACCGGGTTCGCGACGCTGACCTTCACCACCGCCGCCAACACGTCGATCCAGCTCAACACCTCTGCGGTCATGCGCGGCCGGGTGATGGCGCTCTATCTCATCGTGTTCATGGGCGGCACGCCGCTCGGCGCGCCACTGATCGGATGGCTGGCCGAGGTCGCGGGTGCGCGGTGGTCACTGCTGGTCGGTGGCATGTCCTCGGCCGCGGCGGCAGCGATCGTGACGCTGCTGCTGACTCGCCGGAAGCAGCTCAAGGTGGAGCCGCACCTGCTCCGCCGCCGCCCGCACGTGCACGTCACTGCCATGCCCCAAGGGGAGGATGTCGTGCTGGGCACGCAAGAGGAAGCGGTGCTGGGCACGCAAGACGGTGCCGTGCTGCGCGCCGAGCAACAGCCGGTGGTCGGCTGAGGAGGCGGTTGCGGTGAGGCTGTTCGCGGCGGTCGTGCCGCCTGCGGCCGCACTCGACCACCTCGAGGACGCACTGCGAGAGGTCGCACTCGACCGGCTGCGGCCGGTGCCGCGCCACCAATGGCACCTCACCGTCGCGTTCTTCGGCGAGGTGCCGGAGCGGGTTGCCGACGATCTGGCCGAGCGGCTGGGCCGCGTCGCCGCCCGCACCGAACCGCTGTCGCTGCGACTGCGCGGCGGCGGCACCTTCCCCAAGCAGGCGGCGCGGGCGCGACAGCTGTGGGTCGGGGTCGACGCAGGCGGCGACGAGCTGGCGCGGCTGGCCGACCGCGCGGCAGCAGCGGGCCGTCGGTGCGGCCTGCCGATGGAGGACCGGCCGTTCCGCGCACACCTCACGCTGGGACGCGCTCGTCGCGGCGTCGAGGACCTGACCGACGCCGTGGCCGCGCTTTCGTCGTACGACGGCAGCCCCTGGGCGGTCCGCACCCTCCGACTGGTCCGTAGCACCCTCGGTGCGCAGGTGCGACACGAGACGTGGCACGAGTGGCCGTTGGGCCGGCCAGCGGGCGGCACGGCAGGATGACCAGCATGCGCGTGGTTCCCTACGGCGAGTGGCCGTCTCCCCTGTCCGCTGTCGACGTCGCCCGTCAGGCCGGGCATGCCAGCACTGCGATGTTCGTCGACGGCGTGCCGTGGTGGGGTGAGGCGAGGCCGGCCGAGAACGGTCGCACAGCGGTCTGCCGCTCCACCTCCGACGGTGCCGGCACGGCGCCCGAGGTCGTGCTGCCCGCGCCGTGGAACGCGCGCACCCGGGTGCACGAGTACGGCGGCACCCCGTGGACGGTCGTCGACGGGGATCTGGTGTTCGCCGAATACACCGACCAGCGGCTCTATCGCCTCGTCCCCGGCGGGGAGCCGGCGCCGCTGACGCCGGCGCCGCAGGTGCCGGCGGGGGAGCGGTACGCCGACCTCACGCCGATGCCCGGCAATCGCGAGCTGCTGTGCGTGCGCGAGCGTCATGGCGCCGACGGCAGCGTCACCCGGGACCTGTGCGCCGTGCCGCTCGACGGCAGCGGCGCGGACGATCCGACGGCGTTGCGCTCGATCGCCGGTGGGTCGCACTTCCTCGCCCACCCGCGGCTGTCACCGGACGGCCGGCGAGTCTGCTGGATCGCCTGGGAGCACCCGCAGATGCCCTGGGACGGCACCGAGCTGCGCGTCGCCGACCTCGGCACCGACGGCCTGGCCGGCCCGGCGCGCACGCTGCTCGGCTCGACGACCGAGTCGGTGCTGCAGCCGGAGTGGGCCGACGACGAGCACCTCTATGTCATCAGCGACCGCACCGGCTGGTGGAACCTCTATCGAATCCCCGCCGCCGGCGGTGAACCGGTGCCGTTGTGCCCGCGGGAGGTGGAGTTCGGCGGGCCGTTGTGGGTGCTGGGACTGCGTTGGTTTGCCGTTCTGCCTGATGGGCGGCTGCTCGTCACCACCACCTTCGGCACCGTGACGCTCGGCATCGTCGACCCAGCCACCGGTGAGCTGACCGAGGTGCCGGCGGCGGGGATGGAGGAGTTCCGTCTCTGCGATCTCGCCGGCACTCGGGCGCTGCTCGTCGGGGGCGGGGCGACGGTCGGCTGGGGTCTGCGCTGCGTGGACGTCGAGACGGGTGCGGCCACCGAGGTCCGTACGACGGGGGACGAGCTGCCGGCGCCGGAGTACCGCTCGCCGGCTCAGGCGCGGGTCTTCACCGGTGTCGGTGGTCGCGACGTGCACGCGTTCGTCTACCCGCCGCGCCATCCGGAGGTCGTCGGGCCGGAGGATGCGCGCCCGCCGTACCTGGTCTTCGTGCACGGGGGACCGACCGCCAACGTGGGGCCGCGTCTCGACCCGCGCATCGTGTTCTTCACCAGCCGCGGCCTCGGCGTCGTCGACGTCAACTACGGCGGTTCGACCGGCTATGGCCGTGCCTACCGCGAGCGGTTGCGCGGGCAGTGGGGGGTCGTCGACGTCGAGGACGTCGTCGCGGTCGCTCGGGGGTTGGTGGACGCCGGCGAGGCGGACGCGGCCCGCATCGGCATCGAGGGTGGGTCGGCCGGGGGCTGGACCGTGCTGGCGGCGCTGACAACGACCGATGCGTTTGCCTGTGGCGTCTCATACTTCGGCGTCGCCGAGCTGTCCGAGTTCGTGCAGACCACGCACGACTTCGAGTCCCGCTACCTCGACGGGTTGATCGGTCCGCTGCCAGAAGCGCGGGAGCTCTATCGCGAGCGCGCGCCGGTCAACAACGTCGACGGCCTGTCCTGCCCGGTGCTGCTGTTGCAGGGACTCGACGACCCGGTGGTGCCGCCGGAGCAGGCGGAGGTGTTCCGCGACGCCCTGGTGCGCAAGGGCATCCCGCATGCCTACATCGCCTACGAAGGCGAGTCACACGGCTTCCGCAAGTCCGAGACCGTCGTGTCCTCGCTGGAGGCGTCGCTGTCCTTCTACGGCCAGGTGATGCACTTCACCCCGCCTGGCATCCCGGAGCTGCAACTGACGACTGAGTGATCGTTCGTCGTCGGAGCGAGGGCAGGCGCGGCAGCGGCGTTTGGACTGCGGGGCGAGCGAGGGACGAGCGAGAGAGCATGTCCGAGCCGCCGAGCGGCTGCCGAGTCACTACCAGGCGTAGTCCTCGGGCGCGGTCTGGTGGCCTGGCCAGATCTCGTCGAGGCGGGCGAGGGTCTTCTCCTCGAGCTCGACGTCGAGCACACCAACCATCTCGTCGAGCTGCTCGATCGTGCGGGGGCCGATGATCGGGCCGGTGACGCCGTCCTGAGCGAGCAGCCACGCGAGCGCGACGAGGGCGGGTGAGGTGCCGAGCTCGTCGCAGAGGTCTTCATAGGCCTGCACCTGGTCGCGCTTGGCCTCGAGCTGGTCTTTCGACCGACCTTCGAGCCGGCGCTTGCCCTCGGCCTGCTTGCGGATGACCCCACCGAGCAGGCCGCCGTGCAAGGGGCTCCACGGGATGACGCCGAGGCCGTAGTGGCGCGCCGCCGGCAGCACCTCGAGCTCGATCTCGCGCTTGGTGAGGTTGTAGATGGACTGCTCGGAGACCAGCCCGAGGAAGTGCCGTTGCTTCGCTGCTTCCTGTGCAGCGGCGAGATGCCAGCCGGCGAAGTTGCTGCTGCCGACGTAGAGGATCTTTCCCTGTGACCGCAACGTCTCCATGGCCTCCCAGATCTCGTCCCACGGCGTGTTCCGGTCGACGTGGTGCATCTGGTAGAGGTCGATGTAGTCGGTCTGCAGCCGCCGCAGCGAGCCGTCGCAGGCGCGGCGGATGTTGCGCGCCGACAGGAACGTGTCGTTGGGCCAGTCGCTCATCGAGCCGTAGAGCTTGGTCGCGATGACGGTCTTCTCCCGCCGGTCACCACCCTGGGCGAACCAGCGGCCGACGATCTGCTCGGTGATGCCTTCGCCTTGCTTCCAGCCGTAGACGTTGGCGGTGTCGAAGAAGTTGATGCCGTGCTCGAGGGCACGGTCCATGATCCGGTGCGCGTCCGGTTCCTCTGTGAGCGGGCCGAAGTTCATCGTCCCGAGGACGAGGCGCGACACCGACAAGCCGCTGCGGCCGAGGTGGGTGTAGTCCATGTCGCCGAACCTACTCACGAACGACGGAGGCCGCCCCGGTGCTCCGGGGATGAGTCAGCTGAGGTGTTCGACGACCCAGTCGATGCACCCGGTCAGCGCCTCGACGTCGTCGGGGTCGACGGCCGGGAACATCGCGATCCGCAGCTGGTTGCGCCCGAGCTTGCGGTAGGGCTCGGTGTCGACGATGCCGTTGGCCCGCAGCACCTTCGCAACCACGGCGGCGTCGACGGCGTCGTCGAAGTCGATCGTGCCGACGACGTAGGAGCGCTTGTCGGCGTCGGTCACGAACGGCGACGCGTACGCCGACTTGTCGGCCCAACCGTAGAGCCGGCTGCTCGAGTCCGCGGTCCGGCTGACCGCCCACTCCAGGCCGCCCTGAGCGTTGATCCAGTCGACCTGCTCGGCGAGCAAGAACAACGTGGCGAGGCCCGGGGTGTTGTAGGTCTGGTCCAGCCGCGACTGCTCGATCGCGATCGAGAGGTCGAGTGCGGCGGGGATCCACCGCCCCGATGCCTTGATGCGCTCGACCCGGGCGACGGCCGCCGGGGACAGCACGGCCAGCCACAGCCCTCCGTCGGAGGCGAACGCCTTCTGCGGCGCGAAGTAGTAGGCGTCGCACTCGGTGAGGTCGACGGGCAGTCCGCCGGCGCCGCTGGTCGCATCGATGAGCACCAACGGGCCACCGTCGGCCGCCGCGCCGACGCCGGCCGGGCGCACGACCCGGGTCATCACTCCGGTGGAGGTCTCGTTGTGCGGCCAGCAGTAGGCGTCGATCCCGTCCTCGACGCGGGCGACCGCGGCGTCTCCCGGCTCGGCCTTGATGACGGTCGGCTCACCGAGGAACGGCGCCGCGGCGGCAGCCTGGGCGAACTTCGCCGAGAACTCGCCGAAGGACAGGTGCTGCGATCGCTGCTCGATCAAGCAGAACGTGGCGATGTCCCAGAAGGTCGTCGCGCCGCCGTTCCCGAGCAGCACCTCATAGCCCGGGGGCAGGTTGAACAACGACCCGAGCCCGTCGCGCACCCGCCGTACGACGTTCTTGACGCCGGCCTGACGATGCGAGGTGCCCAGGTAGGACGCGCCGGTCGACGCGAGGGCCGCGAGCTGCTCGGGCCGGACCTTCGACGGACCCGAGCCGAACCTCCCGTCGCGCGGGCGCAGCTCGGCCGGGATGACGAGATCGGGAGTGGTCACCCGCGAATTCTAGGAGGCTGGCGTGGGTCAGACCTTCGGAATCTGGTCGTATCCGTCGACGGCCTCGACGCCGCGGTTGGCGGGGCCGACGTACTTCGCCGACGGGCGGATCAGCCGCCCGGTGCGCTTCTGCTCGAGGATGTGCGCGCTCCACCCGGCGACACGGGCGCAGGCGAACATCGACGTGAACATGTGCGCCGGCACCTGCGCGAAGTCGAGCACGACCGCGGACCAGAACTCGACATTCGTGGCGAGCACGCGGTCGGGGTAGCGCTCGCGCAGCTCGGCCAGCGCCGCGTCCTCCAACGCCTCCGCGACCTCGACCCGCGGCGCGTTGAGCTCCTTCGCCGTCCGGCGCAGCACCCGCGCCCGCGGGTCCTCGGCCCGATAGACCCGGTGGCCGAAGCCCATCAGCCGCTGCTTGGAGTCGAGCAGCCGCTTGACGTAGCGACGGGCGTCGCCTTCCTCGGCGACCTCGTCGAGCATCTTCAGCACCCGCGAGGGGGCCCCGCCGTGCAGCGGCCCGGAGAGCGCGCCGACGGCACCGGACAGGCAGGCGGCGGCGTCCGCACCGGTCGAGGCGATCACGCGCGCGGTGAACGTCGAGGCGTTCATGCCGTGCTCGGCGGCGGAGACGAAGTAGGCGTCGACGGCCTTCACGTGGGCCGGGTCCGGCTCGCCGCGCCAGCGCACCATGAACCGCTCGACGATCGTGTCGCACTCGTCGATGCGCTTCTGCGGAACCATCGGCTGACCGAGGCCGCGGGCCGACTGTGCGACGAACGACATCGCCGTCACCGAGCAGCGAGCCAGGTCGTCGCGGGCCTGGGCGTCGTCGATGTCGAGCAACTGCTCGAGCCCCCACGCCGGTGCCAACGTCGCCAGTGCGCTCTGCACGTCGACCCGGATGTCCCCGGAGTGCACCGGCACCGGGAACGGCTCCGCCGGCGGCAGTCCCGGTGCGAACCGACCGTCGACCAGCAGCCCCCAGACGTTGCCGTAGGAGACCCGCCCGACCAGGTCCTCGATGTCCACGCCGCGATAGCGCAGCGCCGAGCCCTCCTTGTCCGGCTCCGCAATCTGGGTCTCGAAGGCGATGACGCCTTCCAGGCCGGGCTTGAAGACCGTCTCGTCGGCCATCTCGGCGCTCCTTGGTCCGGAAGATCGGGAAGTCATTGTCCAACGCGATCGGCCGCTTGAGAGAGTCGGGGCGTGGACGCTGGGCGGGTGGTGGGCCTCGGGCCGGGAGAGCTGGCCCGGCTCCGGCAGGACTACGCCGCCGCCGGTCTGGACGAGCCGATGTTGCCGGCCGATCCGATGCAGCTGTTCCACCTGTGGCTGCACGACGCGCACGCCGCCGGGCTGGCCGAGGTCAACGCGATGGTCGTGAGCACCGTGGGTGCCGACGGCGTGCCCAGCAGCCGGATGGTGCTGTGCAAGGAGGCGGACGCGCGCGGGTTCGCGTTCTTCACCAACTACCACTCGCGCAAGGCGCGGGAGCTCGACGCCAACCCGCGCACGAGCCTGCTGTTCGGCTGGCCCTCGCTCGGCCGGCAGGTGCGGGTCGAGGGACGCGCCGCACCCGTGCCGGCGGAGGAGTCGGACGTCTACTTCGCCACCCGGCCGCGCGGCGCGCAGCTGTCCGCCTGGGCCAGTGAGCAGTCGGCGGAGGTCGCCGACCGCGCCACCCTCGAGCGGCGGGTGGCGGAGCTGGGGAAGCGGTACGCCGGCGACGTACCGCGCCCGCCGCACTGGGGCGGGATCCGGGTGGTCCCGATGACGATCGAGTTCTGGCAGGGCCGGGCCGACCGGCTGCACGACCGGCTCGTCTATCGCCGTGACGATCCTGCCGCGCAGTGGTCCACCGTGCGGTTGCAGCCGTGACGGAGACCTCCGACCCGGCGCCGCCGACGGCGGCGGCCGAGCCCGCCGTCACGCGCGCAGCGTTGTGGCGACGGTTCGCCGCCGATGTCACACCACTGCGGGAGAGCGCCGACTATCGCCGCTGGTGGATCGGGATCGTCGTCTCGTTCACCGGGACCCAGCTCACGCAGGTGGCGCTGCCGCTGCAGGTCTATGCCATCACCAAGAGCTCGGTCGCCGTCGGCCTGATCGGCGCGGTGGTGCTGGTGCCGTTCGTGCTGAGCGGACTCATCGGGGGCGCGGTCGCCGACGCCGTCGACCGGCGCCGGTTGACCCTGCTGACCGGCTCGGCCCTGACCGTCGTCTCTGCGCTGCTGGCGGTGCAGGCGGCGCTGGGGTTGCGGCAGCTGTGGCTGCTCTACGTGCTGGCGGCGGTGCAAGGTGCGTTCGCCTCGGTGGACTCGGCGGCGCGGGGCGCGATGTTGCCCCGGCTGGTGCGCCGCGAGATGTTGCCCTCGGCCAACGCCCTGGGCCAGCTGGGGTTCAACGGCGCGATGACCGTGGGGCCGCTGCTGGCCGGGCTGCTGGTGGCGGCGGTCGGCTTCACGTGGACCTTCGCGCTGGATGCGGCGTCGTTCGCCGCGATCCTCTGCGCCCTGTGGCGGCTGCCGGCGATGCCACCGGAGGGCGGCAGCACCCGGGCGGGTCTGCGGTCGGTCGCCGAGGGACTGCGCTTCCTCGGCCCGCGCAAGAACCTGCTGATGACCTTCCTCGTGGACATCAACGCGATGGTGTTCGGCATGCCGCGCGCGCTGTTCCCGGCCGTCGGGGTGCACTGGTTCCACGGCGGTGCCAGCACGGTCGGGCTGCTCTATGCCGCGCCGCCGTTGGGCGCGTTCCTCGGCGCCGCGCTGTCTGGCTGGTCCGCCCGGGTCCGCCGGCAGGGACTGGCGGTGCTGGTGTCGGTGTCGCTGTGGGGTGGTGCGATCGCCGCCTTCGGCCTGAGCCGCACGTTGTGGCTGTCGTTGCTGTTCCTCGCGGTTGCCGGCGCCGCCGACATGGTCAGCGCGGTGTTCCGGAACACGATCCTGCAGGTCGCGACGCCGGACTCGCTGCGTGGCCGGTTGCAGGGGGTGTTCATCGTCGTCGTCGCCGGCGGGCCGCGCCTCGGCGACGTGGAGTCGGGCACCGTTGCCGGCGCCTTCGGGCTTGGCACGTCCGTCGTCAGCGGTGGGCTCGCCTGCATCGCGGGAGTGGCCGCGCTCGCGGCGGCGTACCCCTCCTTCGCGAAGTACGACGCTCGTCAGCCCGTCCCGTGACCGGAGGCGGACGTGCGCGCGCAGCGCCACGAGGTCGCCTGAGAGAATGGCGGTATGTCCGACTACGAGATCAGCTACGGCGGTGGTTCCCTCTCACTCGACCCGGTGGAGGGCACCGAGGAGCCGTCCGGGCTCAACATCAGCAAGTTGCTCGCCACGACCGGGCGAGTGACGTTCGATCCCGGCTACGGCAACACCGCGCCGTCGGTCTCGGCCATCACGTTCATCGACGGTGACAAGGGGATCCTGCGTTACCGCGGCTATCCGATCGACCAGCTCGCGGAGTCGTCGACCTTCCTCGAGACCTCATACCTGCTGATCTACGGCGAGCTGCCGACCCAGGCTCAGCTCGACGACTTCACCGCGCGCATCCAGCAGCACACATTGCTGCACGAGGAGTTCAAGGGCTTCTTCTCCGGCTTCCCGCGCGACGCGCACCCGATGCCGGTGCTGGCGTCCGCGGTCAGCGCGCTGTCGACCTTCTATCAGGACTCGCTCGACCCGTTCGATGCCGAGCAGGTCGAGCAGTCGACCGTGCGCCTGCTGGCCAAGCTGCCGACGATCGCCGCCTACGCCTACAAGAAGGCGGTCGGTCAGCCGTTCCTCTACCCCGACAACTCCCTCGGCTACGTCGAGAACTTCCTGCGGATGTCGTTCGGGGTGCCGGCCGAGCCCTACGCGGTCGATCCGGTGGTCGCCAAGGTGCTCGACATGTTGTTCATCCTCCACGCCGACCACGAGCAGAACTGCTCCACGTCGACGGTGCGGCTGGTGGGTTCGTCGCACGCGAACCTGTTCGCGTCGATCTCGGCCGGCGTCAACGCGCTGTTCGGTCCGCTGCACGGCGGCGCCAACCAGGCGGTACTGGAGATGCTGGAGGAGATCCACACCAGCGGCGGTGATGTCGCGGCCTTCGTACGCCGGGTCAAGGACAAGGAGCCCGGCGTCAAGCTGATGGGATTTGGCCACCGGGTCTACAAGAACTACGACCCGCGTGCGGCGATCGTGAAGAAGGCGACGCGCGACGTGCTCGATCGGTTGGGCAAGCCCGACCCGCTGCTCGACATCGCGATGCAGCTCGAAGAGGTCGCGCTTGCCGACAACTACTTCGTCGAGCGCAAGCTCTATCCCAACGTCGACTTCTACACCGGCGTCATCTACAAGGCGATGGGGTTCCCGACGCGGATGTTCACGGTGCTGTTCGCGCTCGGTCGACTGCCCGGCTGGATCGCGCAGTGGCGAGAGATGATGACCGACCCGAGCACGAAGATCGGGCGGCCGCGTCAGGTCTACGTCGGCCCGACCGAGCGCACCTACACGCCCCTCGCCAACCGCTAGACCCCACCACAGGGTGAGCGCGGCGGAGTTCGTCCCGGAGGGGGTGGACCTCGACGGGCTGCGGAAGGCCGCCGCCGGATGCCGTGGCTGTCACCTCTACGAGAACGCCACGCAGACCGTGTTCAGCAAGGGCCCGGCGACGGCGCGGCTGGTGCTCGTCGGGGAACAGCCGGGGGACGTCGAGGACCGGCGAGGACAGCCGTTCGTCGGACCGGCCGGCAAGCTGCTCGACCGGGCGCTCACCGACGCCGGCGTCGATCCGGAGCAGACCTACACGACCAACGCGGTGAAGCACTTCAAGTTCACCTCGAGCGGCACCGGCAAGCGACGGATCCACGCCAGTCCTGACCGGCACGAGGTCGGCGCCTGCCGCCCGTGGCTGGTCGCGGAGTTCGCCCTGCTCGACCCGGCGCTGGTCGTCGCGCTGGGCGCCACGGCGGCGAAAGCCTTGTTCGGCCCGTCGTTCCGGGTGACGCAGTCGCGCGGTGTGCTGATGCCGTGGCCGGCCGCGGCCGAGCACGCGGAGGAACTCCTCAGGGGCGACGACGGCGCCCATGGCTCGGCGTTCGCACTCGCGACCATCCATCCCTCGGCGGTGCTGCGGGCACAGGACCGGGAGGGTGCTTACGACGGCCTGGTCGCGGACCTGCGGGTGGCAGCGCAAGCGCTCGCCGGCTGACCGGCCGGTTGCCTGCGACGCTGACGAGGGGTGACCGCACGGCTACCGACGTGGCACCATGGTCACGATTCGTGATCATCCGGGCGGATCCGACCTTTCCGGCACAACCGGCGGGAAGCGGTCGCGGCGACGGCACGATCGACCGCGCGTCCCGTCACCGGCGGGCCGGGTCGCTCGTTGGACAGCGGTGAGGGCACCGAGGCGGGAGAGGAGTGACGTCATGCGCGACCGGCTGACGTCACTTGCCCCACGTGGCCGCGGCGCCACGCCGGTCGTCATCGCCACCGCGCTCGTGCTCACGGCCGCCGGCGGCGCCAGCGCCGTCACCGTCCGCTCCGGCGACCGGCCGACCCAGCACCTGCGCTCGACGCCGGCGGCGGCCTCGTTGGCCCTGCCGCCTCCGCCGGCCCCGGCTCCTCCCGCGCCCGGCGTCATCAACAGCACCGTCGGCGACATCGGCGCAGACGCCCCCCGGGTGCCACGACCGCGTCGCCTCATCGAAGCGACGGTCCTCATCACCGGTCGCCACTCGCTCTCGCCGCACACCATGCGAGCGATTCGTCGGGTCAGCGGTGTCACCGCCACCGAAGCCGTCGCCGCCGGCCACGCCCGCGTCGACGGCAACCGCGCACTCGTCCTCGGCGTCAACCCGAGGACGTTCCGGCCCTGGACGCCACGACTGACGGCGAAGTCACAGCAGCTGTGGCAGAGCATCGCCCGGGGTGAGATCACCGCGTCCTTCGACATGGGCCAAGAGGCACGGCTGACCCTGGGTGCCACGATCCCGGTCGCCGCGCAGCACCGGGTGCCGGTGCGACTCGGCGCGTTCGCCTCGGTCGGCATGGCCGGAGTGGATGCGGTGCTGTCGGCGCAACGGGCGGGGCAGCTCGGCCTGCAGCGGCGTACCGGAGTCATCGTCAGCGCGCCACATGCCGATGCGTTGGCCGTACGACGTGCCCTCAACGACGTCGTCGGCTCCGGCGGGCACGTGTCCTTGCTCCGCGAAGTCGTCGTCATCCGTGACGCGGGGGAGTTCCTGACCCGGGTGCAGATCAACACGATGCTGCAGGCGGCGGCCAGCCGCGTCGGCAGGCCATACCGCTGGGGCGCGACCGGGCCGGACGCGTTCGACTGCTCCGGGCTCGTGCAGTGGTCGTTCGCCCGCGCCGGCATCTACATGCCGCGGGTGTCACAGCAGCAGTGGTTCGCCGGCCCGCACGTCAACTACGCGGACGCGCGGCCCGGCGACCTGTTGTTCTGGCATTACGACCCCACCGACCGCACCAACATCGACCACGTGGCGATCTACGCCGGCAACGGCATGATGCTGGTCGCCCCGCACACGGGCGCCTACGTCGAGTACGTGCCGGTGCCGTTGTCGAACATGGCCGGGGTCGTGCGTGTGGATCCCTCGATGGCGTCGCAGGTCGGCTGACCGGTTGCGGGCCGCTGCGCCGGTGGTTCAGGCGCCGGCGGTGCCGACCGCGACCACGTGCGTCGGCTGAGTCGGCACCACGTCCGACGGCTCGTTGCTGATCGCGAACGCCGCGGTTTCGTCGTAGGGCAGGGCCAGCCTGGTCTGCGGCCCAGGCCGTCCGCTGCCCGCCGACGGCAGCACGGTGACGAGCACCGGCCGGCCGTCCTTCGGCATCTGCCACAACGCGTAGACGCGACCGGCACCGGCAGCCGCGAGCCCGGTCGGCACGAACCGCGCCGAGTCCGCATCAGCCAGGACGACCGCCTTCGGGTGCCCTTCAGGCAGCCGGACCACGTGGCAGGCGGGGTCCTTCGTGCATGCGGCGATCGCCGCCGAGGGCCGCAGCTGGTTCGTCGCGGTGCCGCCGGACAGCTGCCACACCGCGGTGCCGGCGCCGGCCAGGATGACCGCGGCCGCGGCCGCGCCGAGCAGGCGAGCGGCCGGACGCCGCCGGTCCCGCTGGTCGGCGAGGGAGATCACCGGGGCCGTCGCCGGCTCCGGCAGGTTGTCAGCGGGCACCGCCGTGGCCGGCGGCGCGGAGACGACGCCGGCGCGGATCTGGCTCCAGCTCGGTGCGGTGACCTCGGAGTCCTCGGCCAGCGCGCCGAGCTGCGCGGCGACGAAGGCGTGGTCGTCCAGCACCTGCTGGCACCGGGTGCAGCCGCTCAGGTGGTCGCGGAAGGCGATCTCCTCGTCCGGCTCCAGTGCGTGCAGGGCGAAACCGGCCGCGAGCTCTTCCCAGTGCTCGTGCGGTGATGCAGGCGTGGTCACGCTGGCCGTCCTTGGTCGATGCTGGTGCCTTCGGTGCCGCCGAGGTGCTCGCGCATCCGGCGCATGGCGGTGAGGGTGCGGCTCTTGACGGTGCCGAGCGGGAGGCCCGTCATGTCTGCGATCTCGCGTTGGGTGTAGCCGCCGTAGTAGGCGAGCAGCAGCACTTCGCGTTGTTCGGCCGGCAGCGTCCGCAGCGCCTCCCGAGTGCGTTCGGCCCGCAGCCGCGCCCACGCCTCGTCCTCCGGCCCCGGCCCGGCAGCCGCCACCTCGAGCAGTGCCTGTTCGCTGGCGAGCCGCTTGCGCCGGTTGCCTTCCCGGCGGACCGCGTCGACTGCCTTGTGGTGGGTGACCGACAGCAGCCAGGTGCTGACCGCGCCCCGGCGAGGGTCGTAGCCGGTGCCCTGCCACATGGCGAGGAACACCTGCTGCACGACGTCCTCGGCCAGCTGGTGGTCGTCGAGGATGCGTCGGGCGAGCGCGAAGCACGCACCCCCGTAGCGTTGGTAGAGCGCTTCGAGGGCCGCTTCGTCGCCCTGTCCGACCTGGGCCAGCAGAGCGGCGTCCTCGAGGGCGGCCGGGCTCACGCGTCCAGTGTCGCGCAGGGATCGTCGGGTCTCCACGACAGGTATTCGCGTGCGGCGCCCGGTTGGATCGGTCCGGACCGCCGGCCGGCGGAGCAGGGTCAGGTACGACGGCGCAGCCGCGAACCCGCCGGGGGGCAGTCCGGCGGGTCCGCGGCTGCGGACAGAGCGGAACGTCAGGAGGTGAACTTGTCCTTCTGCGTCCCGGCGATCGCCTTGGCCAGCGCGTCCGCCGTGCCTGGCATGTGCATCTGGGCCATGTAGAGCTTGGCTCCCGCGTCCTTGTCGCCGGCGACGATGGCGTCGATCGCAGCCTCCAGCGTCTGGACGTGTCCGGTCAGCTCCTGCGCGACCTGGGCCGAGGTGAGCGCATTGTTCGTCGCGCCGGCGATGAAGTCACCGAAGTCCTTGCGATAGCCATCGAGCTGCTTGTTGGCCTTGTTCTTCATCGCCTGGTTGTTGGTGATGTCGCCCTTGGTGTAGGTGACGAAGAAGCCGATGTGCGCGTTCCACAGCTGCAGGAACTTCTGCTTCGCCGCGTCGCCGTACACCGAGCCGATGGCGTCCCCGAGTGCGTTGGTGTTGTCGTTCAGCGCGCTGAGCGCACCCTTCGTCTGCGGAGAGGTCAGGCTGCCGGTGTCCTTCACCGTCTGGATGACGAAACCGGTCTGCGCCACGTGCTGAACGAGCAGCGCGGTCAGCCCCGAGCGGAGCATGCTGCCGGCGCCGTTGACGTCTCCGGGCAGGCTCTTGGACTTCGCGATCCCGCTGGCGAGGGCGGCTGCGGTGCCGTCCATGTGTTGCGCGGCCATCTCGATCTTCGAGGCGGCGTCCGGTGACTTCGCCACCAGCGCGTCGATGGCGGCCTCGAGGGTCTGCACGTGGCCAACCAGCTCCTGCGCGACGGCGCTGGCCGGCAATGGCGTCGCGGAGGCGATGAACTTCCCGAAGTCGCGGCGGTAACCGTCCAGCTGCTTCTGCGCCTTCGACTTGAGCGCGGCGTTCTTGGTCAGGTCACCCTTGATGTAGGTGACGAAGAAGCCGATGTGGGCGTTCCACAGCTGCAGGAACTTCTGCTTCGCCGCGTCGCCGTAGACCGAGCCGATCGCAGTGCCCAGGTCGTTGGTGTTCTGGTTGAGCGCGGCGATCGCACCTTGGACCTGCGGATCGTTCAGGTTGCCCTTCTTGCTGACCAGGTCTTGCACGACGTACGACGTCTGGTTGACGTGTTCGCGCAACAGGGCGTCGAGTCCGGCACGGAGCTGAGCGGCGGCGGTCTCGGTGACGTTGCCGGTCGCGGTGCTGCTGGTCGAGCTGCTCTGGGGCGTGGTGGTCGAGCCACCGCTGCTGCTGCCGCCACACGCGGCGGCGGAGAGCGCGACCGCGGCGAGCCCGATGGCCGCCTTGGTGCCTCTCCGGGTGATGGTGCGGTTCACGAGATGGTCCCTTCTGGTGCGAGTGGGTGGGGTGGAGCAGCGTCAGGTGACGCGGAGTTCGCCGACCATTCCGGCCTGCGAGTGGTAGGTGCACACGAAGCGATAGGTGCCTGGGTGGTTGAAGGTGACGGTGAACGTCGTCGAGGTCTTGCCGAGGTCACCGGTGACCGTGTCCGAGGTTCGGTGCAGCGCCGGAAATGCCAGGTTGTGCGGGTAGGCGCCGTTGTCCCTCAGCTCGAACGTGACGGTGCCGGTGTGGACGCTCACCTGTTCAGGGATGAACCGGAAGTCGTCGGTGCCGGTGATGACCACGTGGTTGCCGCGGGCGCCGGTGGTGCCCGAGCTGGGGCTGCCGGTCGTGGCTGGCGAGCCGGCCGCCGATCCACCGCAGGCGGTCGCCGCGGCGAGCAGAAGCGTGACGGGGGCAAGGAGTTGCTTCACAGCAGGCTTTCGCAGTAGCTGCGATTTCGGATCGACCTGGATTTGCCGCTTGGGGTTCGTGACGGGTGGTGCGGTCGCTACCCTCCGGTCATGGCGGGGGGTGCCGAAGGCCGGGCCGGTTATCGCACCGTGCTCGCGATACCGGACTTTCGGCGGCTGACCCTCGGGTTGGTCATCGACTCGGCCGGCAGCTGGGCCTATGGCGTCGTCCTGCTCGTCTATGTCTTCGACCGGACGCACTCGCCCACCTGGGTGGCGGTGACGACGGTGGCGCGGTTCCTGCCGGGGTTGTTGTTCAGCAGCTACGCGGGCGTGGTGGCCGAGCGCTACGAGCGGACCGCCGTGCTGATCGCCAGCGCGCTCGGTTGCTTCCTCACGATGACCGCAATGGCCGTGCTCGTCGCGCTGCACGGCCCAGTGGCACTGCTGGTCGCGCTCAGCGTTCTCTCCGCGACGATCGGCACGCCGTTCACGCCGGCCGTTGGTGCGTTGCTGCCGCAGATCGTCGACGAGCGCAACCTGGCCGCAGCCAACGCGGTCAACTCGACCGTTGAGAACGTCTCGACGATTCTCGGGCCGGGGCTGGGCGGACTGCTGCTGCTGACCGGTGAGCCCTCGGCTGCCTTCACGCTCAATGCGCTGACGTTTCTGTTCTCCGCCTCCTGCCTGGCCCGGGTGCGGACGCGCTCGGTGCCGACCGATGTCACCGAGCACGGAGCCGGGCCGTTCGCGCAAGTGATGGTCGGGTTCCGGGCGCTGCGGCAGACGCCGGCCGCAGCCGCACCGGTTGCCGTCAGTGTGGTCGCCACGTTCGTCTATGGCGCTGACACCGTGCTGTTCGTCCCGGTCAGCCGACATCTGCACGGCGGGCACGGCGGCTACGGCTACCTGCTCACCGCGATCGCCGTCGGTGGAGTGGCGGCCGCCGCTCTCGTCAACACGCTGGCCAGCCGGTTCCGGTTGTCCTGGTCGATCGGCCTCGGGATGTTGGCCTACTGCCTGCCGATGGCGCTGATCCCGATGCTGCACGCGATGCCCGGCGGTCTGGCGGTGCAGGTGCTGCGCGGTCTGGGGACGGTCGTGGTCGATGTGCTCGCGCTCACCGCGTTGCAGCGGGCGGTGCCCAACGAGCTGTTGAGCCGCGTGCTGGGCGTGTTCGAGACCCTCGTCTTCGGCGCCTGCGCCGCCGGCGCGCTGGTCGTCGCGCCGCTGCTGGCCACGCTCGGGCTCAGGGGCACGTTGCTGCTGTTCGCGTTCGCCGCGCCGGCCGTGTCGTTGCTCGCGCTGCCCGCTCTGCTGGCCATCGACCGGCAGGCCCGGCACCGGTTGGAGCAGCTCGAACCCACGATCGGTCTCCTCGGCCGGCTGGAACCGTTCACCGCCGCCACCCGCGCCTCGCTCGAGCAGCTGGCTTCGGCCGCACAACCGTTGACGGTGACGGCCGGGCAGGTGGTCATCCGTGAGGGCAGCGCAGCCGACGCGTTCTACGTCGTCGACGACGGAGACCTCGAGGTGGTCAGTCGCGGCGAGTTCGGTCGGCCACGGATCGTCGCTGCCCTGGGCCCGGGCAGCTATTTCGGCGAGATCGGGCTGCTGCACGGAGTTGCCCGGACCGCGACCGTGCGGGCGACCTGTGACAGCCACCTGCTCCGCATCGACGCCGACGACTTCCGGCAGGCACTGGAAACCGGCGCGGTCAACACGGCCATGCTGACGACCGCAGGGCTCCGGCTCTCCCAGACGCATCCGACGCTCGCCCGTCGTACTGCACCCGACGCTTTGGTGGTGGCTTCGTGACGATGCCCGACGACCTGCTCCGCGACCTTCGACGCACCGCGACCGATCTCGGCCCGGCGGTGATGCCCGTCGGCACCGAGTCACTGCTGCGCGCGCTCACCGAGACGGCGCGACAGCTGTTCGGCGCGGCCGCGTGCTCGCTGGCGCTGCTGACGGACGACGAGACCGAGTTGGTGTTCACGACCGCGGCCGGGCAGGGCGCCGACGACGTCACCGGGTTGCGCATCCCGGCGACACAGGGCATCGCCGGCTGGGTGGTCAGCTCCGGCCAGCCGATCGCCATCAGCGACCTGGCCTCGGACCCCCGCTTCGCGCGCAACGTGGCCGAACAGACCGGCTACGTCCCGCAGGCGATTCTCGCGGTGCCCGTGGTGTCGAGCCGACGGATGCTCGGGGTGATGTCGCTGCTCGACCGCGACACCCGGCGACCCGAGGCCGACCAGGACATGCGGCTGTTGGCGTTGTTCGCCGACCAGGCGGCGATCGCGCTGGAGAGCGTGCGTGCCTTCGGCGACCTGGGCCGGGTCTTGCTGACCGCGGTGGCCGAGGCGGACAGTGCGACGCCGGATCTGGCCGCGGCGGCGCGGCGCATCGCCGACGAGGCACCCGGTGCCGACGCCGACCTGGCGGCCCTCGCCGCGACGTTCGCCACGTTGGCCCGCCGTGGTGCGCCGGAACGACGGTTAGCCCGCGGTGTGCTCGAACAGGTCGCGGCATATGTCGAGAGGCGGTCACCACGGACCCGCTGAGGCCGGCCTGGTCGGAGGTCTTCCTTCCGGACAACCTCCGACCGGTCGCCCGGATGGATGTCGGCATCACCAAGGAGTGGGCCTGGGGTGGCGCCACCGGCGCCGGAATCGGGGTCGCGGTCATCGACAGCGGCGTCGATCCCGGACACCCGGACGTGCGGTCGGTCGAACGGGCGATCGCGCTGTCGTGGGATCCGGACGAGGAAGAGGTGCGATACGACGAAGGGCCGCACGAGGACTTGTTCGGTCACGGCACGGCCTGTGCCGGCATCATCCGCCGAGCCGCACCGGAGTGCGACATCTGGTCGGTGCGGGTGCTCGGGGAGCGGCTGTCCGGCAAGGGTGTCGTGTTCGCGGCCGGTCTGCGCTGGGCGATCGAGCAGGGCGCGCGGGTCATCAACCTCTCGCTGAGCACGGGCCGGGAGGACTACTACGGGTTGTTCCACGAGATCGCTGACGAGGCGTTCTTCGCGGGTGCCGTCCTCGTGTGCGCGGTGAACAACGTGCCCGCGCCGACCTATCCCGGCCAGTTCGCCTCCGTCATCTCCGTCGCGGCGCACGACGGCACGGATCCGTTCACGATCGACTGCAACCCGACTCCTCCGGTCGAGTTCGGTGCGCCCGGCATCGACATCCCGGTGCCGTGGCTCAACGGTCGGACGATCCGGAGCACTGGCAACTCGTTTGCCGCACCGCATGTGACCGGTTTGGTGGCGCGGCTGCTCAGCAAGCACCCGCACCTGACGCCGTACGACGTGAAGACGGTGCTGCGGGCGGTGGCTGACAACGCCCGCCTGCCGGAGCAGGATCACGGCTGACGATCATCTGACCATCGTCGGCTAGGGGGAGCGGATGTCGCGGGAGAGCGTCGTGCACACGCTGCGTGCGGCTCCGTTGTTCGCGTGTCTCGATGACGCGCAGATCGCCAGGCTGGCCGAGAGCAGCCGGGTGCGCAGCTATCGCAAGGGTCAACTGGTGTTTCAGTACGACGAGGTCGGCGACTCTCTCGCGGTCATCGCCTCCGGGCGGGTGAAGGTCGCCGTCCGCTCTGCCGATGGCGGGGAGCTGGCGCTGGCTTCGCTCGGGCCCGGGGACGCCATCGGCGAGCTCAGCATCGTCGACGGCGGCCGCCGGTCGGCGGACGTGGAGAGCAGCGTGCCCACCGACGTGATCCTCATCGAGCGCGAGACGGTGCTGGCGCTGATGAAGGCGGAGCCGGCGCTCACCACGAGTGTGCTGCGAGTGATCGCCGGAAGCATGCGCCGGCTCACCGAGGCAGCCGCCGACCTCGTGTTCCTGGATCTGCCGCGAAGGATCGCGAAGTGGCTGCTGGAACAGCCGCGGGACGTTGAAGGGCGCATCGATGCGGTGACCAGCCAGGAGGAGATCGCCCACCACGTCGCCGGCACCCGGCAGAGCGTCAACGCGGCCTTGCGCGGGTTCGAACGTCGCGGATGGGTCCGGAGCGAGGGTCGACGCCTGATCATCGGTGACGTGGGCGCTTTGTCCCGATTTGCGGGTCTCTGAGGCTGTCGCCTAATTGACAGCGAACCTGTCCGCCAAACGACGGACAGATCACTCCCCGAGAGGCAGGCTTCTCCTCAGCCGGCCGAGTGTCGGGGCGACTGGGGAGTCGGAATGGTCGAGAAGAGCAAGTTGCCTGATGACGACGTGATGGGTCACCAGCTGCGTGGGCCGCGGGCAACGGACGAGGACGACGCGCAGGGTCACCAGCTGCGTGGGCCGCGGGCAACGGACGAGGACGACGCGCAGGGTCACCAGCTGCGGGCACCTCGCGCCACCGAGGACGAGGACGACGTGGCGGGTCACCAGCTGCGCGCGCCTCGCGCCACCGAGGACGAGGACGACGTGGCGGGTCACCAGCTGCGCGCGCCTCGCGCCACCGAGGACGAGGACGACGTGGCGGGTCACCAGCTGCGG
>DASTWK010000073.1:0-36609 GCA_035776655.1 Mycobacteriales bacterium
CCCGGGGGGGCGCCGGGGCCGCCGCGAGCGCGACCCGAGCTGCTCATGCTCACCCGCATCCTCGTCGGTGTCGCCGGCGCGACCCTCGTGCTGGGCACCGTCACCACCGGCACCGGCCCGCACGCGGGGGACGCCGCGAAGCACATCGCCCGTTTCCACCTGCCGCTGGAGCGGGTCACGCAGCTGCACGCGGACGCTGCGCTGCTGCTGACCGGGCTGATCGTGGCGACGCTGTTCGCGGTTCGGCTGACGGACACGACCGCCGTCGTACGCCGCCGGGCCGGGTGGCTGGCCGGTGCGGTGCTGCTGCAGGTCGTGATCGGTTACACGCAGTATTTCCTCGACCTGCCGGCCGGCGTGGTCGAGCTGCACGTGGCCGGCGCGACCGTGCTGTGGGCGGCGACGCTGTGGCTGCACCTGGGCTTCACCGCGCCGGCGCGGGCGGTGCCGGTGCCGGCGCAGGAGCCGCTCGCCGAGCCGGTGCCGGCGGTCAGACCAGCTGGCTGACCGCGAGCGCGGCGAACAGCAGCGACAGGTACGTGATCGACAGGTGGAAAAGCGGCATCGGCTTCGCCGCTTTGCCGCGCCGCACCCGGGCATGCAGCCGATGCGCCTCCACGAGGAACACCGCACCGAGCACGGCCGCTGCCGACGTGTAGAGCCATCCGGCGCCGAACGGGATCAGCAGCAGCGACGCCGCGACCATCGCCCACGAGTAGAAGACGATCTGGCGGGTCACCGCCGACGGCGCCGCCACCACCGGCAGCATCGGCACGCCGGCGGCCGCGTAGTCGTCCTTGAACCGCATGGCGAGTGACCAGAAGTGGGGCGGGGTCCAGAGGAACACCACGGCAAAGAGCACGACCGCCGGCCAGCCCACCTCGCCCCGGACCGCGGACCAGCCGATGAGCACCGGGAAGCAGCCGGCGGCCCCGCCGATGACGATGTTGGACGGCGTCCGCCGCTTCAGGCCGAGCGTGTAGATGAACACGTAGAAGGCGATGGCGCCGTCGGCGAGAAGCGCCGACAGCCAGTTGACCGACAGCCCGAGCAGCAGCGTGGCCGCCATCCCGAGCACGATCCCGAACCGCAAGGCGGCCGCCGGCGCGATCTGTGCGCGCACCATCGGGCGGCGGCGGGTCCGCTTCATCACCGAGTCGATGTCGCGGTCGACCACGCAGTTGATCGTGTTGGCGCTGCCGGCGGCCAGCGTGCCGCCGACGAGCGTGGCGAGCAGCGTCTCCCACTGCGGCCAGCCACGAGCCGCCAGCATCATCACCGGAACCGTCGTCACGAGCAACAGCTCGATGATGCGCGGCTTCGTCAGCGCCACGTAGGCGCGCACCACGTCGAGCGCCGAACGATGCGCCGGGGCCTCCACCACCGGCGGGGCGGCACTGGCGGTGGTCACCGGGGCGAAGCTCCTGACGCGCGAGAGACGGCGGGGATTTCCGCCGCGGCGAGTCTATCGGGGCGAAGGTCCGGACAGACTCCCTGGGTAGGCTCCCGATCGCGATCACGAGGAGGAGGCCGCCGTGGCCCAAAAGACATCGTCCGGGTCCCGCGCACCTCTGGAATGGACCGACGACGACCGGCTGGCCGTGGACGTCATCCGCGGCCTCGCGATGGACGCCGTGGAGGCGGCCGGTTCGGGCCACCCCGGCACGGCGATGAGCCTGGCGCCTGCGGCGTACCTGCTCTTCCAACGGCTGCTCCGGCACGACCCCACCGACCCGCAGTGGGTCGGCCGGGACCGGTTCGTGCTGTCCTGCGGGCACTCCAGCCTGACCCTCTACATCCAGCTGTTCCTGTCCGGCTACGGCCTCACCCTCGACGACCTCAAGCTGCTCCGCCAGTGGGGCAGCCGCACCCCCGGCCACCCCGAGCACGGCCACACCGTCGGCGTCGAGACCACGACCGGGCCGCTGGGGCAGGGCATCGGCAACGCGGTCGGCATGGCGATGGCGGCGCGCTACGAACGGGGGCTGTTCGACCCGGACGCGGCGCCCGGTGCCAGCGTCTTCGACCACACGATCTGGTGCTTCGCCTCGGACGGCGACATCGAGGAGGGCATCTCCTCGGAGGCGAGCTCGATCGCCGGCCACCAGCAGCTGGGCAACCTGGTGCTGCTCTACGACGACAACCACATCTCGATCGAGGGCGACACCAAGGTCGCGTTGAGCGAGGACGTGCTCGCCCGCTACGCGGCCTACGGCTGGCACACGCAGCGGGTCGAGGACGTCAACGACGTGCAGGCAGTCCACGACGCCTTCGTCGCGGCGCGCGACGAGCGAGACCGGCCGAGCATCATCAGCGTGCGGAGCATCATCGGCTGGCCGGCGCCGCACAAGCAGAACACCGGCAAGGCCCACGGGTCGGCGCTGGGCGCGGACGAGGTCCGCGCGACGAAGGAGATCCTCGGCTTTCCGCCGGAGGTCGCGTTCTATTGCCCGGACGAGGTGCTCGCACACACCCGGCAGGTGGTCGACCGCGGTCGCGCGCTGCACGCCGAGTGGCGGGACCGCTTCGACGCCTGGGCCGACGCCAACCCGGAGCGCGCGGCCGATCTCGACCGGATCAGCCAGCGCCGGCTGCCCGAGGGGTGGGACGCGAAGCTGACTGCTCTGCTCGACCAGTGGGGCGCGGGCGAGAAGCCGATGGCGACCCGCAAGGCCTCCGGTGCCTGCATCAACGCCTTGGCCGCGGCACTGCCCGAGCTGTGGGGCGGCTCCGCCGACCTGGCCGACAGCAACAACACCGAGATCGAAGGTGCCGAGTCGTTCCTGCCGGAGTCGCACGGCGGCTCGCCGTACGGGCGCATCCTGCACTTCGGCATCCGCGAGCACGCCATGGGCTCGATCCTCAACGGCATCACGCTGCACGGCGGCACCCGCGCGTTCGGCGGCACCTTCCTCGTCTTCAGCGACTACATGCGTCCCGCGGTGCGGCTGGCCGCGCTGATGAAGCTGCCGGTGATCTACATCTGGACGCACGACTCGATCGGGCTCGGCGAGGACGGGCCGACCCACCAGCCGATCGAGCACCTGGCCGCCCTGCGGGCGATCCCTGGTCTCGATGTCATCCGGCCGGCCGACGCCACCGAGACCGCGGTCGCCTGGCGGTCGGTCGTCGAGCACGACGACCGACCGAGTGCGCTGGTGTTGACCCGGCAGAACCTGCCGGTCATCGACCGCAGCACCCACGCGAGTGCCGAGGGTGTCAGCCGCGGGGCCTACGTCCTGGCGGAGGCCGGCGAGGGCACGCCACGTGTCATCCTCATCGCCACCGGCAGCGAGGTGGCGATCGCGCTCGCTGCCCGTGAGCTGCTCGAAGCCGAGGGCACGCCGACCCGGGTGGTGTCGATGCCCTGCCGGGAGTGGTTCGAGGCACAGGACGCCTCCTACCGGCAGCAGGTGCTGCCGCCGGAGGTGCGCGCCCGGGTCTCCGTCGAGGCGGCGGTCGCGCTGGGCTGGCGAGACTTCGTCGGCGACGACGGCGAGTGCTTGTCCCTCGACCACTTCGGCGCGAGCGCGCCCTACCAGATCCTCTACGAGCAGTTCGGCCTGACGCCGGAGCGCGTGGTCGCGGCCGCGCACTCGTCGCTGTCGAAGGTCGGTGCGACCCACGGGCACACGACCGGCAACTGAGCGCCGGGCAACCGCCAAGCAGAAGAGCACTCCAGCAGCGAGCGAGGAGCAACCGGTGAGCAACCAGACGCTGAAGCAGCTGACCGACGCGGGGGTGTCGATCTGGCTCGACGACCTGTCCCGCGAACGACTCGTGACCGGCAGCCTCGCCGAGCTGGTCCGCGACCAGCACGTCGTGGGTGTCACGACCAACCCCAGCATCTTCCAGAAGGCGATCAGCGGCAGCGCGGTCTACGACGAGCAGGTGCGTGACCTCGCCCGTCGCGGAGTGGATGTCGGCGAGGCGCTGCGCGCTCTGACGACGTACGACGTGCGGTGGGGCTGCGACGTGCTGCGGTCCTGCTACGACGCCAGCGACGGCGTGAACGGGCGGGTGTCGATCGAGGTGGACCCACGCATCTCCGGCGAGACCGAGCGCACCGTCGCCGAAGCGCGGGCGCTGTGGTGGCTGGTCGACCGGCCGAACCTGTTCATCAAGATCCCGGCGACGGTGCCGAGCGTGCCGGCAATCGCGCAGTGTCTGGCCGAAGGCATCAGCATCAACGTCACGCTGATCTTCTCGCTGGACCGCTACGCCGCAGTCATCGACGCGTTCTTCGACGGCATGGAGCGGGCGCGCGCCGCGGGACACGACCTGTCGAGGATCGGCTCCGTGGCCTCGTTCTTCGTCTCCCGGGTCGACACCGAGGTGGACAAGCGGCTGGACAAGATCGGCAGCGACGAGGCGAAGGCGCTGCGCGGCAAGGCGGCGATCGCCAACGCCCGGCTGGCCTACCAGCTCTACGAGGAGAAGTTCTCCAGCGACCGGTGGAAGGCGCTCGCCGCCGCCGGCGCGAAGCCGCAACGCCCGCTGTGGGCGTCCACGTCGACCAAGGATCCGTCCTACGACGACACCATGTATGTCATCGACCTGGTCGCGCCGGGCACCGTCAACACCATGCCCGAGCCCACGCTGCACGCGCTCGTCGACCATGGCGAGTTCCGTGGCGACACGGTGCGTTCGACCTACACCGACGCACGCGCCACCCTCGACGCGCTCGAGACCCTCGGCATCTCCTACGACGACGTGGTCCACGTGCTCGAGGTCGAGGCGATCGAGAAGTTCGAGGGCTCCTGGAACGAGCTGTGCAGCTCGGTGCAGGGTGAGCTCGACCGTCTCGCCGGCGAGGTCGCGAGCGGCTCCCCCGACGCCGCCGGCCGCTCGTGAGCGCACCGGCGTCCGCCACCGCCGGCGGAGTGACCGTCAGCTCTCACGGAGCCGCGTTGCTGGCCGCGCGGGACGCGGCGCTCGCCGAAGCGGTCGGATCCGGGCTGGCCGCCGCGATCGTGAGCAAGGACGCGACGACGTGGGGCGCGGAGGCGACGGCCGAGGCGAGCGTCCGGCTCGGCTGGCTGGACTGCGCCCAGAGCTCACGCAGCCTGCTGCCGCAGATCACCGCGTTGCGCGAGCGGCTACGGGCTGCGGGGGTCGACCGGGTGGTCCTGGCCGGCATGGGCGGCTCGTCGCTCGCGCCCGAGGTCATCACGAAGACCTACGGCGTGCCGCTGACCGTCCTCGACACCACCGATCCCGGTCAGGTCGCCGCCGCACTCGTCGACCTCGACCGCACGGTCGTGGTCGTCTCCAGCAAGAGCGGCGGCACGATCGAGACCGACAGCCACCGTCGCGCGTTCGAGCAGGCGTTCCGCGACGCCGGGATCGACCCCGCCGAGCGACTCGTCATCGTCACCGACCCCGGCTCGCCGCTGGAGCAGACCGCACGCGACGCGTCGTACCAGGTCTTCCTCGCCGACCCGAACGTCGGCGGTCGCTACAGCGCGCTGACGGCGTTCGGGCTGGTGCCGGCCGGGTTGGCCGGTGCCCCGGTCGGCGAGTTGCTCGACCAGGCCGCCGCGGTGCTGCCCTCGCTCGTCCTCGACGAGGCCAACCCGGCGCTTGATCTCGGCGCTGCGCTCGGTGGGTTCGGCAACGCCGGACACGACAAGGTCGTCCTCGCCGGCGGTGACAGCAGCCGAGCCGAGGGCCGGACCCTGCGCGGCTTCGGCGACTGGGCCGAGCAGCTGATCGCGGAGTCGACGGGCAAGCACGGCCGCGGGCTGCTGCCGGTCGTGGTCGAGGGGGTCGACGCGCCCGGTTTCACCGACACCAGTGACACGCATCTGGTCGTGCTCGGTGCCGAGCCGCCCGCCGGCCAGTTCACCGGCACCACCGTCAACGGGCCACTGGGCGCGCAGTTCCTGGCGTGGGAGTTCGCGACGGCCGTGGCCGGCAAGGCGTTGCAGATCAACCCCTTCGACCAGCCCAACGTGCAGGAGTCGAAGGACAACACCAACGCCGTGCTCGACCAGGCATTCGGTGGCGGATCCTCCGGCGGTGCCGGTCGGCTGCCCGCGAGCGAACCGCTGTTCGTCGACGGCGCGGTCGAGGTGCACACCGCAGACGCCGGGCTGCTCGACGGTGCGCAGCAGCTCGCTCCGGTGCTGACCGCGCTGCTGCGGGCCGTCCCCGGCCGGGGCTACCTCGCCGTGATGGCCTACCTCGACCGGCTGCACGATGCGGCCGCCGCCGAGCTGCGGGCCCGCCTGGCCCGGCGGCTGCCGCACCCGGTCACGTTCGGCTGGGCCCCCCGCTTCCTGCACTCGACCGGCCAGTTCCACAAGGGCGGGCCCCAGGTCGGCGTGTTCCTGCAGGTCACCGGCGCGCACACTCGCGATCTCGACGTGCCGGGCCGGCCCTACACCTTCGGCCAGCTGCAACAAGCACAGGCGCTCGGCGACCTGCAAGCACTCGAGTCACGCGGGCGCCCGGTGGTGCGGCTGCACCTCACCGACCGGGCGGCCGGGCTGCGCCAGCTGCTCGACGCGGCCAACGGCGACGTGGTCTGAGGGCGGTCGATGAGCAACCCGCTGCGGGACCCGCGCGACCGGCGACTGCCCCGCGTCCCCGATCCGTGCGCCCTCGTCGTGTTCGGCGTCACCGGCGACCTCGCCCGCAAGAAGCTGATCCCGGCGATCTACGACCTCGGCAACCGCGGGCTGCTGCCCCCCGGTTTCGTCTTGCTCGGGTTCGCTCGTCGCGATTGGGGGGTGGGCGAGTTCGAGACGTTGGCGCGAGAGGCCGCGGAGCAGCACGCCCGGACCGAGTTCCGCGACGACGTGTGGCGGCGGATCGCCGACTCGCTGTGCTTCCTGCCTGGGTCGTTCGACGACGACGAGGCGTTCGACGTGCTCGCCGCCAAGCTGGTGGAGCTCGAGACCAGTCACGGCATCAAGGGCAATGCCGCGTTCTACCTCTCGATCCCACCCGCCGCGTTCCCGGTCGTGCTGCAACAGCTGGAGCGCACCAAGATGGCCGACAACAGCGAGCGGGGCGGCTGGCGGCGGGTGGTCGTGGAGAAGCCGTTCGGTCACGACCAGCAGTCGGCACGCGAGCTCAACGCGCTGGTCGACCAGGTCTTCACGGCCAACGACGTCTTCCGCATCGACCACTACCTCGGCAAAGAGACCGTGCAGAACATGTTGGCGTTGCGGTTCGCCAACACGTTGTTCGAACCGATCTGGAACTCTCACTTCGTCGATTCGGTGCAGATCACGATGGCCGAGGACGTCGGCATCGGCGGGCGGGCCGGCTTCTACGACCGCGCCGGCGCCGCCCGGGACGTGCTGCAGAACCACCTCATGCAGCTGCTCGCCTTGACCGCGATGGAGGAGCCGGTGTCCTTCGACGCCGAGGCGATCCGCATCGAGAAGCTCAAGGCCCTCAACGCGATCTCACTGCCGGCCGACCTCGGGACCTATGCGGTCCGCGGCCAGTATGACCAGGGGTGGCTGGCCGGACAGCGCGTCCCGGCCTACGTCGACGAGAAGGACGTGCCGAAGGACTCGACGACCGAGACCTACGCCGCCGTGCGGCTGGGGGTCGAGACCCGGCGGTGGGCCGGCGTCCCCTTCTATCTGCGCACCGGCAAACGGCTCCCTCGGCGAGTCACCGAGATCGCCGTCATCTTCAAGCAGGCGCCGCACTTGCCGTTCGACGCCACCGACACGGTCGAGCTCGGGCACAACCAGCTGGTCGTGCGGGTGCAGCCGGACGAGGGTGTGACGCTGCGCTTCGGGTCGAAGGTGCCGGGGTCGTCGATGGAGGTGCGCGACGTCTCGATGGACTTCCTCTACGGCGAGTCGTTCACCGAGTCCTCGCCGGAGGCGTACGAGCGGTTGATCCTCGACGTGTTGCTCGGTGACCAGACGCTGTTCCCGCGCAACGAGGAGGTCGACGCGTCATGGCGGGTGATCGACCCGCTCGAGACGTTCTGGGCCGAGCACCCCCCGCAGAAGTACCGCGCCGGCGAATGGGGGCCGAAGGCAGCCGACGAGATGCTGGCCCGCGACGGTCGGGTCTGGAGGCGGCCCTGATGGCGACGACGCTGTGGGACACGACCGGCACTGACATCGTCAAGGCGCTGGTGGTCGAGCGGCGGGCCGCCGGTGCGCTCGCCAGCGGCTTGGCGCTGTCGCTGGTTGTCGTCGTCGACGAGAAGCACGTGGCCGAGGCGGAGGCGGCAGCGATGGTGGCGGCCGCGGCACACCCGTGCCGGCTGCTCATCGTGGTGCGGCGATCGCTGGACAGCGACAACCGGCTCGACGCCGAGGTGCAGGTGGGCGGCCGCCTCGGGCCGACGGAGGCCGTGGTCATGCGGATGTACGGCCGGCTCACCCTGCACGCCGAGTCGGTGGTGCTGCCACTGCTGGCGCCGGACGCTCCCGTCGTCACGTGGTGGCATGGGCAGCCCCCCGACGACATCGCCACCGACGCGCTCGGTGTGCTCGCCAACCGCCGGGTCACGGACTGCGCGCAGGCTGCCGACCCAGTGGCAGCGCTGCGACGCCGGGCCGAGGACTTCGCACCGGGCGACACCGACCTGGCCTGGAGCCGTTCGACCCCGTGGCGAGCGCTGCTCGCGTCGGCGATGGACGCGGTGGACGATCGCCCCACCGAGGCTCTCGTCCGAGCGGAGGCCGGCAACCCGAGCGCGGCGCTGCTCAGCGGCTGGATCGCGTCCCGGCTCGGCATCGACGCTCGGGTCGAGAACTCGGACGGTCCCGGCATCACCGCCGCCGAGATCGTCGCCGACGGCGGCTACCAGATCTGCCTGTCGCGCCCCGACGGGCGACTGGCGACCCTGACCCGGGGCACCGAGCCGGAGCGCCAGCTGCCGCTGCCCCGCCGACAGCTCGGCGACCTGCTCGCGGAAGAGCTGCGCCGGATGGACCCCGACTACGTCTATGCCGAGGCACTGTCCGCGGCGACCGGTGTCACCGGTCTCGACCGGCGGCCGGCCATCCGCAGCCACGTCTGGCGTGACCCCGCCTGGGCGGCTGGAGGCACGTCGTGAGCGCCCCGCCGCTGGTCGTCGTTCACCGCGACGCGGAACTGCTGGCCCGGGCGGTCGCCGCGCGGCTGGTCACCGCACTCGTCGACGCGCAGGCCGCCCGCGGCAGCGCGTCCGTGGTCCTCACCGGCGGCGGCATCGGCATCGCGTCACTGCGCGAGCTCGCCGCGTCGCCCGCGCGCGACGCGATCGACTGGCCGGCTCTGGACGTCTGGTGGGGCGACGAGCGATTCCTGCCGGCGGGGCATCCGGAGCGCAACGACACACAGGCGCGCGAGGCGCTGCTCGGCGCCGTTCCGCTGGACCCGGAGCGCGTGCACCCGCTGGGCGGCAGCGACGGTCCGGACGGCGACGACGTCGACGCCGCTGCGGAGCGCTACGCGGCTGCGCTGGCCGGCGCGGCCCGGCCGGAGGACCACGGGCCGGTGCCCACCTTCGACGTCCTGTTGCTCGGCGTCGGCGGGGACGGGCACGTCGCTTCGTTGTTCCCGGGCACCCCGGCGCTGTACGACGAGCGGCTGGTGGTGCCCGTGCGCGGAGCGCCGAAGCCGCCGCCGACCCGGCTGTCCCTGTCGCTGGCCGCCATCAACGCGGCGCGCGAGGTCTGGCTGGTCACTGCCGGTGAGGAGAAGGCCGGCGCGGTCCGGCTCGGCCTGTCCGGCGCCGGACCGACCGCCGTACCGGCCGCCGGGGCGCACGGCCGCAGCCGCACGCTGTGGCTGCTGGACCGGTCCGCGGCGAGCCGCCTGCCGGCATCCCTCGCCCGCCTCGCCTCGCCCTGACGGAGCCAGAGCAGTCGGCGGAGACCGCAGCGGCCGACGCGTGCGCAGCCGCGCGGGAGGGAGGACGGCGCCGGGCCTACTTCGAGCGGTTGCGGAGGGCTTCGAGGGCTTCGGAGAGGATGGCTTCGCCGTCGTGGTCATCGCGACGCTCACGGACGTAGGCCAGGTGGGTCTTGTAGGGCTCGGTGCGCGGCGGGGCCGGCGGGTTCTCCCGGTCCCGGCTCGCCGGGAAGCCGCACCGCGGGCAGTCCCACATCTCGGGGACCTGCGCGTCGACGGCGAACGACGGGCGGCACTCGTGGCCGTTGGCACACCAGAAGCTCACCCGCTGGCGTGGTGCGGCCTCACCGCGTTCGGCCTCCCCCATCGGGCCGGCACCGACACGGCTTCCACGGATGGCGTTGCCACCTGCCACGGGACGAGCTCCTTGCGTGAGTGTGACGGTTGAGCGGGTTCGTCAGGTCAGATGTGGTGCTTGAGGACGAGCCCCTCGGCGATGACCGCGGCGAACCAGAGGATGCCGATGAAGATCGTGATCCGGTCGAGGTTCTTCTCCACCACCGACGATCCGGACAGCGTGGACGTGACGCCACCGCCGAACAGGTCGGACAGTCCGCCACCCTTGCCGCGGTGCAGCAGGATCAACAGCATCAACAGGAGGCTGGTGATGAGCAGGACGATGGAGACCAGCAGCGACACGGCGTCAGTGTAGCCGCACGCGCGGATCGAGCACGGCGTAAAGGACGTCCACGAGCAGGTTCGCCACCACGATGGCGGTAGCGGCCAGCATCGTGATGCCGAGGATCACCGGCAGGTCCTGGCCCTCGATCGCGTTGATCGCGGTGAACCCCAGCCCGGGCAGGCCGAACAGCTTCTCGGTGACGATCGCGCCGCCGACCAGCGTGCCCAGGTCGATGCCGAACTGGGTGACGACGGGCGTCAGGGCCGCCCGCAGGGCGTGCCGGAACACCACCCGCCGCTCCGGCAGGCCCTTGGCCCGCGCAGTGCGGATGTAGTCCTCCCCCAGGACGTCGAGCATCGATCCGCGGGTGAGCCGCGTATAGGCCGCTGCGGTCACCGCGGCCAAGGTGAACCACGGCAGGACCAGATGTCGGGCCCAGTCGCCAGGGTTGTCGGTGAAGTTGACGTAGCCGGTGGCGGGGAACCACTGCAGGTGCGCGTACTTGGTGAGGTAGTAGTACAGCGACAGCAGCAGCAGGCTGCCGAGCACGAACGTCGGAAGCGAGTAGAAGAACAGCGCGATGCCGGTGAACGTCCGGTCGAGCATGGTGCGGGGGCGCACGGCCGACAGGATGCCGGACAACAGCCCCATCGCCAGCCACAGGATCGCCGCACCGATCGCCAGCGACAACGTGATCGGGAACGCCTGCTTGACGATCGAGTTGACCGAAACCCCGTTCTGGAAGGAGTAGCCGAGGCTGCCCTTCAGCAGACCGTTCTGCTGGCTGCTGCCCCACAGGAAGTGCCAGTACTGCACCGGCACCGACTGGTCGAGCCCGAGGCGGTGCTTGACCTGGGCGACCATCTGCACCGTGGCGTTCTTGCCGGCCAGCCGGTGCGCCAACGCGTCCGGACCGGCCGGATCGACGAAGAAGATCGCGAAGACCACGAGCGAGACCAGCCAGAGCACCAGCGCTCCGAGCAGGACACGACGGACGAGGAACCGGGCCACGAGCTCTCCTACCCGAACAGCCGGTCGGCGCGGGGGTCGAACGCGTCGCGCACGCCGTCACCGAAGATGTTGAACGCCAGCGTCGTGATCAGCAGCGCGAGGCTGGGGAACACGAGGAACCACCACGCGACCTCGTAGTAGTTCTGCGACTCCGCGATCATCTGCCCCCAGTCGGCGGTCGGAGCTTGTACGCCGACGCCGAGGAACGACAGCGTCGCCTCGGCCACGATCGTCACCGGGATGAGCAGCGTCGTGTAGACGATCAGCGGGGCCAGCACGTTCGGCAGGATGTCGATGAACATGATCCGCCACGGTCCGGCGCCCATCGCGCGGGCGGCCTCGACGTACTCCCGCTCGCGGATCGACAGCACCTGGCCGCGGACGATGCGGGCGACCGACGACCAGCTGAAGATCGACAGCACGATGATGACGATCTTGATGCTCGGCTGGAAGATCGACGCCAGCGAGATCGCGAAGAGCAGGAACGGGATCGCCAGCATGATGTCGATGAGCCGGGTGATCACCGTGTCGACGATCTTGCCGAAGTAGCCCGCGGCCAGGCCCATCACCGTGCCGATCGCGACCGTGATGGCGGTCGCGACCACGCCGATGAACAGCGAGATGCGGGCGCCGTAGGCGATCCGGACGAGGACGTCGCGGCCGAGGTCGTCGGTGCCCAACCAGAACTTGCCGCTCGGACCCACCGGCAGGCCGTCGGGGGTGCGGCCGATCGTGTTGTATTGGGTGTCCACGCCGTGCCCGGTGATGGACGCGAACAGCGGCGCGAAGATCGCGACGAGCGCGATCAGGATGATGACCGCGAACGAGATCATCGCGGCCCGGTCCCGCCGCAGCCGCTCCCAGGCCAGCCGCCACGGACTGCGGCCCTCGATCTTCTTCGCGCCCTCCGGGCCGACCCCGAGCGGACCCTCTTCGGAGACCGGGGTGGCGGAGACGATGTCGCCGATCGTCACAGGCCCACGTCCTTCCGATCGGCCGACCGGTGGTCAGCGTGACGCTCAGACATTGCCGACCAGCCCCTCCTCGATGACCCGCTCCTCGGCGCCGATCTGGGGCGTCGAGTCGGCGATGTTCTCGCCGTCGGCCACCGGGAAGTGGCAGGCAGCCACATGGGTCGGCGGGTCCTCGAGGCGTGGCACCAGCGGTGGGTCCTCGTGCACGCACTGCTGGCGGGCCTTGGGGCAACGCGGGTGGAAGCGGCAGCCGCTGGGCGGCGCGATCGGGGAGGGCACATCGCCGGCGAGGATGATTCGCTCGCGCTGGTCGGCCCCCTCCGGGTCCGGCACCGGCACCGCGGACAGCAGCGCGTTGGTGTAGGGGTGGCGGGCGTGCCCGTAGACCCCGGCGACCGGCCCGAGCTCGGCCACCTGGCCGAGGTACATGACGGCGACGCGGTCGCTGACGTGCCGGACGACCGACAGGTCGTGGGCGATGAAGATGTAGGTCAGCCCCAGCTCCTCCTGCAGGTCGGCCAGCAGGTTGATGATCTGGGCCTGGATCGACACGTCGAGCGCGGACACCGGCTCGTCGCAGACGATCAGCTTGGGGCGCAGCGCGAGCGCTCGCGCCACACCGATGCGCTGGCGCTGACCGCCGGAGAACTCCGCCGGGAAGCGGTTGTAGTGCTCGGGGTTGAGACCGACGAGCTCCATGACCTCCTGGACCCGGCGCTTGCGCTCCTTGCCGTCGGCGAGGCCGTGGATCGAGAACGGATCGCCGATGATCGAACCGACGCGGCGGCGCGGGTTCAGCGAGCCGTAGGGGTCCTGGAAGATCATCTGCATGTCGCGGCGGATCGGCCGCATCCGCCGGGCGGACAGCTTCGTGATGTCCTGGCCTTCGAACTCGATCCGGCCGGAGCTCACGTCGTAGAGCCGCATGATGCAGCGAGCGAGGGTCGACTTGCCGCAGCCGGTCTCCCCCACCAGCCCCAGCGTCTCGCCGCGGCGGACCTCCAGCGACACCCCGTCCACCGCGTGCACGAAGTCACGCGAGCGACCGAGCAGCGCGCCGGACTGGACCGGGAAGTACTTGGTCACGTTCTCGACGCGCAGCAGCACGTCACCGCCGGACTCAGGACCGGCGGCCTGGGTCGCGTCCCCGTTGACGCTCACCGACACCTCTCTTCTTCCGTGCTCGGGACCGGGAGCTCAGCCACTCTCGGCCGGGACGGCTTCGGCGTCACGGCTGAGCGTGTCTTTGCGGATCTGCTCGCGCTTGCGCATGTCGGTGGGCAGCCAGCAGGCGGAGACGTGGTCAGCCTGCCCGTCGATCTGGAGCAGCGGTGGCTCCTCCACGCACTTGTCGAACGCATAGGGGCAGCGGGGGCGGAACGGGCAGCCTTCGGGGAGCGTGATGAGGCTGGGGGGCTGGCCCGCGATCGGACGCAGGCGTTCGCGCTCGTCGCCGTACGCCGGCAGCGAGAGCAGCAGCCCCTCGGTGTAGGGGTTGTGGTGGGTGTAGAAGGTCTGGTTGCGGTCTGCCTTCTCCATCGCCTTGCCGGCGTACATCACGATGACGTCGTCGGCGACGTCGGCGATCACGCCGAGGTCGTGGGTGATGAGGATGATCGCGGTGCCGAACTCCTCCTGCAGCCGCTTCATGACCGCGAGGACCTGCGCCTGAACGGTGACGTCGAGGGCGGTGGTCGGCTCGTCGGCGATGAGGAGCTTGGGGTTGAGCGCCATCGACATGGCGATCATCGCGCGTTGGCGCATGCCGCCGGAGAACTGGTGCGGGAAGTCGTCCACCCGTCGGTCCGGCTGCGGGATGCCGACCAGCCGGAGCAGCTCGACCGCGCGGGAGCGGGCCTGCTGCTTGGACATCGAGCGGTCGTGCGTGCGCAGCATCTCGATGATCTGCCAGCCGACGCGGTAGTAGGGGTGCAGGCTCGACAGCGGGTCCTGGAAGATCATGCCGATCTGCGAGCCGCGGACCTTCTGCAGGTCGTGCCCGCTCATCTGGAGCAGGTCGCGCCCCTCGAACAATGCCTCGCCGCTGATCCGCGCGCCCCGGGTGAGGCCCATGATCGTCTGCGTCGAGACGCTCTTGCCCGACCCGGACTCGCCGACGATGCCGAGGGTCTTCCCCTGGTCGACCGCGAAGCTGAGCCCGCGGACCGCCTGCAGCACCCCGTCCGGGGTGGAGAACGACACATGGAGGTCAGTGACCTCGAGCAGTGCCACGCTGTGCCTCCGATGTGGCCTCGGGCCGGGTCTGGGCAGGCCCGAGGGTACGCCAACTTGAGCCGGCCGGCGCCCGATCCGAGAGAACCTCGGTCGAGCGCCGGCCGGTGGGATTACCGCTAGGTCAGCGGCCAGCTGTCACCGTGGGTGTCAGCCGCCGTCGCGACCCGCCTCGAGCCAGACGTTGGTGAAGTCCGCGGTCTGGAACTCAGGCATGTAGATGACGTTGTGCACCTGGCTGGCGTGGTAGTACGCCTCGTTCGGGTTGGCGATCGGGAAGAACGCCGCGCCCTTCATGACCGCCTCGTCCGCCTGCTGCCAGAGGCCGAGCGCGGTCTGCGTGTCGGTCGCCGTGCTCGCCTGGTCGATCAGCGAGTTGACCTTCGGGTCGTTGAACAGACCGAAGTCGCTGGAGGACGGCGGCTTGACCCGACCGTCGAACAGCGGGCTGAAGAAGGACAGGGCGGCGTTGCCGTACCAGTCCGGGCCCCAGCCGGCGAGCGACAGGTCCCAGGCGCCGCGCTCGGCGGCGGCCGGGTTCTGCAGGTACTTCGTGTAGAACGGCGCGTCACCCGTGGGGAGACCCTTGACCGTCACGCCGACCTTCTTCAGGTCCGCCTGCACCGTCTGGAACATCTTCGTCGAGGTCGGCGAGGACGACCGGTAGAGGAACGTGAGCTTCAGGTTGGTCGCGCCCGCGGCCTTGAGCATCTGCTGCGCCTTGGCCGTGTTGTGCGGGTAGAGATCGAAGTCCTTCGACCCCTCGATCTGCGCCGGGAGCACGTGGGTCAGCGCCACGTTGAGCCGCGGACCACCGGCGTCCTGGATCAGGTTGGTGCGGTTGAGCGCGTAGTTGAGCGCCTGCCGCACGGCCACCTTCTTCAGCGCACCGTTGTTGTTCGGCGAGACCGTGTTGTAGAGCACGTACGGGTTGCTCGCGATCTCGGACTCGACGTTGATCTGCGGGTCATTCTTCGCCAGCAGCGTGACCGCGTCGGTGGCCGGCACGCCGTTGAAGGCGAGGTCAGCCGAAGCCGTGTTGGTCTGCAGCTGCTTCTGCGCCTGCTCGACGTCGTTGGTCTCGGTCAGCTTGATGACGTCGACGTAGGCCTTGCGCAGCGGGTCGGTGCTGGCGTCCCAAGCCTTGTTGCGCTCGAAGACCAGCAGCTTGGCCGGGTTGTACTGCTGCACCTGGTAGGGGCCGTCGGAGACCGTGTGCTGGGCCTCTTCGGCGCTCGCCGGCACGTAGTTCTCCATCTCCTGCGCCCGCGGCGAGAACGCCGGCAGGGCGAGCAGGTTCGGGAAGAACGTCACGGGCTGGGTGAGCTTGTAGACGACCGTCAGCGGGTTGCTGGGGTCGACGCTCGCGCCGGCGAAGTTGTGCGAGTCCATGTACTTCTTGATGGCGGCGGCGGTGTTGCCGGCCTTCGCGAAGCCGTCGCAGAACTGCTTGAAGCCGACGATGAAGTTCTCGTAGTCCGGCAGGCCACCGAACGGCTGCACCGGGTTGCAGGTGGTCTTGAGGCCACGGACCGCGTCGGCCGCGCTGACCTGCCGAGCCGGGTTGGTGTTCCACTTCGCACCCTGGCGGATGGTGACCTTGACGGTCTTGCCGCCATTGCTCAGCTGCGGCATGCCCGTGGCGAGGTCGGCGCGCAGGTCGGTCTGGTGGCCGCTCTCGGCCGGGTAGCTGTAGAGCTGCCGGCTGAACAGCCGCGCGATCGAGTAACCGAGGCTGTAGTAGGTGATGTTCGGGTCGAGGTAGTCGACGTCACCCGAGCCGAGCACGTTGAGCGTGCCGCCCTTGCGCGGCGTGCCGGTGGAGTTTGTCGAGATCTTGGTGAAGCCGGCACCCGACGCGGTCGAGCCGGAGCTCGGGCTGGTCGAGTTGGTCGGGCCTCCCCCACCGCTGCTGCTGCCGCCACATGCGGTGGCGACCATCGCGAGCACTGCGAGCCCGGCAAGGCCCGCCGCTCCTCGTTTGCGTGTCTGCATCGACACTCTTCCTCTCTGCGGAGATCCTCCGCGCTGCCGAATGGCCGTTGCCGGCCGCGTCACGGCGTGCGACGCCGGCTCGGACGGCCGAGCGCCCACAACCTAGAACCCTCGCCTACGGAGGGGAACCACCGAGGCCGCCGGGACCACAAATCGTGATCAGACGGTGACCTCCCTGTCGCTGAACGGCGACGGTGCGGGCAACGTCACTGGTTCTGCCCGAATCGCACGATCGCCGCGAAGTCCTCGACCGAGAGGCTGGCACCGCCCACGAGCCCTCCGTCGACGTCCGCTTGCGCCATCAGCGCAGGCGCGTTGTCCGGCTTCATCGAGCCGCCGTAGAGGATCCGGACGCCGTCGGCCAGGTCACCGGAGTAGAGGCCGGCCAGTGTCGTCCGCAGCTCGGCACAGACCTCCTGTGCGTCCTCCGGCGTCGCGACCTCGCCGGTGCCGATCGCCCAGATGGGCTCGTAGGCGACGACCAGCGTGCGCGCCTGCTCGGCGGTGACGCCGGCCAACGCCGCCTGCAGCTGTCCAGTGGCGTGCGCAACCTGGCCGCCGGCCTGCCGCACCTCGAGCGGCTCCCCCACGCAGAGGATCGGGACGATGCCGTTGCGCACGGCAGCCTGCACCTTGCTGTTGACGACCTCGTCGGTCTCGTGGTGGTAGTCCCGTCGCTCGCTGTGGCCGACAACGACGTATTGGCAGCCGAGCTTGGCCAGCATCACGCCGGAGATGTCGCCGGTGTGGGCCCCCGCGTCGTACGGCGAGAGGTCCTGGGCGCCGTACCCGACGCGCAGCCGGTCACCGTCGACGAGCGTCTGCACGCTGCGCAGGTCGGTGAACGGCGGCAGCACCACGACCTCGACGGTGTCGAAATCCTTGTCGCCCAGCGTGTAAGCGAGCTTCTGGACGAGGGCGATGGCCTCGAGGTGGTTGAGGTTCATCTTCCAGTTGCCCGCCATCAGCGGGGTGCGGCCAGCCATCCGTCAGCTCTCCAGGACCGTGAGACCGGGCAGCTGCTTGCCCTCGAGATATTCCAGGGACGCGCCGCCGCCGGTGGAGATGTGTCCGAACCGGGCCTCGTCCACGCCCAGCGCGCGCACGGCGGCGGCCGAGTCGCCGCCGCCGACCACGGTCAGCACGTCGGGCTCCCCCGACCCGAGGCGCGCGATCGCCTCCGCCACGCCGCGGGTGCCCGCGGCGAACGGCGCCAGCTCGAACACCCCCATCGGGCCGTTCCAGAACACGGTGCGGGCGCCGGCGAGCTCGTCGGTGAACAGCTGCACGGTGCGCGGCCCGATGTCCAGCCCCTTGGTGCCGGCCGGGATGCGGTCGGCATCGATCGTCTGCGTCGACGCGTCCGCGCTGACCTCATCGGCGACGACGATGTCGACCGGCAGCACGACCTTGCCGGTGGCGATGAAGTCTCGGCAGGCGCCGATCTGGTCGGCCTCGAGCAGCGAGTCGCCGACGTCGTGGCCGCCGGCAGAGAGAAAGGTGAAACACATGCCGCCGCCGACCAGCAGCCGGTCGACCTTCGGCAGCAACGACGCGATGACCGCGAGCTTGTCGGACACCTTCGAGCCGCCGAGCACGACGACGTAGGGCCGTTGCGGGTCCGTGGTGAGCCGCTGCAGCACCTCGACCTCACGCTGCACGAGCCCGCCGGCGGCGTGCGGCAACCGCTGCGCGACGTCGTACACGCTGGCGTGCTTGCGGTGCACGGCGCCAAAAGCATCGTCGACGTAGCAGTCGGCGAGCGCGGCCAGCCGGTCGGCGAACGCCGCCCGCGCACCCGCCTCCTTGCTGGTCTCGCCGGGATCGAATCGGACGTTCTCGAGCAACGCGACGTCGTTGCCGCCCCACAGGTCGCCGGCCACCGACTCCAGCTGCGGGACGAAGGTGACGTCGCGACCGAGCAGCTCGGCGAGCCGGGCGGCGACGGGCGCCAGCGAGTACGCCGGGTCGGCCGCGCCCTTCGGTCGGCCGAGGTGGGCGCACACCACGACCTTGGCGCCGGCGTCCAGCAGCGCCCGGATCTGCGGGACGCTCGCGCGGATGCGGCCGTCATCGGTGATGACCCGGTCACCGTTGGCAGCGTCGGCCAGCGGCACGTTGAGGTCGGAGCGGACCAGCACGCGCTTGCCGGCGACGTCGCCCAGTGAGCCGACGCCGGGGAGGGAGCCCATCGAGGCCGCGCCCCGCCTAGCTGAGTCGCGCCGCCACGAGCGCGGCGAGATCGGCGAGCCGGCATGAGTAGCCCCACTCGTTGTCGTACCAGCCGACGACCTTGACCTGGTTGCCCTGGGTCATCGTGAGCTGCGCGTCGAAGGTGCACGACGCCGGCGAGCCGACGATGTCACTGGAGACGATCTCGTCCTCGGTGTAGTGGAGGAAGCCCTTGAGCTCCCCTTCGGCGGCCTGCTGGTAGGCCGCGTTGATCTCGTCCTTCGTCGCCGCACGGGACAGCTCGACGACGAGGTCGGTGACGGAACCGTCCGGCACCGGCACCCGCATCGCGAAGCCGTCGAGCTTGCCCTTGAGCTCGGGCAGCACCAGCGCGACCGCCTTGGCGGCTCCGGTCGTGGTCGGGATGATGTTCTGCGCGGCCGCGCGGGCGCGACGCAGGTCCTTGTGCGGGAAGTCGAGGATGACCTGGTCGTTGGTGTAGGCGTGGATCGTCGTCATGAAGCCCTTGACGATGCCGAAGCTGTCGTTGAGCACCTTGGCCAGCGGCGCGACGCAGTTGGTGGTGCACGACGCGTTGCTGATGACGTGGTGGGTGGCGGGGTCGTAGTCACTCTCGTTGACACCCATGACGAACGTGGCGTCCTCACCCTTGGCCGGTGCGGAGATCACGACCTTCTTGGCGCCGCCGCCGTCGATGTGCTTGCGCGCGTCCTCCGCGTTGGTGAACCGGCCGGTCGACTCGATGACGACGTCGACGCCGAGGTCGCCCCAGGGCAGCGCCGCCGGGTCCTTCTCCGAGAGGACCTTGAGCTCCTTGCCGTTGACGGTGATGCTGCCCGCGCCGGCGGTGACGTCGCCGTCGAACGTGCCGAGGACGGTGTCGTACTTCAACAAGTGCGCCAGCGTGGCAGTGTCGGTGAGGTCGTTGACCGCGACGATCTCGAGCTCATTCGCCCGGTTCGCGGCGACCGCCCGGTAGAAGTTCCGGCCGATCCGGCCGAACCCGTTGACGCCAACCCGAGTGGCCACGCTGCTCACTCCTCGCTGTCCGGTGAAGATGAAGAGGTACGACGCTTCGCGGGGCCGAGGCTATCGCGACGCGGATGGCACCCTGGCCGCGCCTACTGCACGTCGGCGAGCATCTCCGGGGTCAGCGAGGACTCGGTGTTGGGGATGCCGAGGTCGTCGGCGCGCTTGTCCGCCATCGCCAGCAGCCGGCGGATCCGACCGGCGATCGCGTCTTTCGTCAACGGCGGGTCGCCCAGCGCGCCGAGCTCCTCCAGCGACGCCTGAGCGTGCTCCAGGCGCAACCGGCCGGCGGACAGCAGGTGCTCGGGCGCGTCGTCACCGAGGATCTCCAGGGCCCGTGACACCCGCGCGCCGGCGGCGACAGCGGCGCGGGCGGACCGGCGCAGGTTGGCGTCGTCGAAGTTCGCCAACCGGTTGGCGGTGGCGCGGACCTCGCGACGCATCCGACGCTCCTCCCACGCCAACACGCTGTCGTGGGCGCCGAGCTTGGTGAGCATGACGCCGATCGCGTCGCCGTCCCGGATCACCACCCGGTCGACGCCACGGACCTCGCGCGCCTTCGCCTGCACGCCCAGCCGGCGGGCTGCGCCGACGAGCGCGAGCGCCGACTCCGGCCCCGGGCAGGTGATCTCCAGCGACGAGGATCGGCCGGGCTCGGTCAACGACCCGTGGGCGAGGAACGCGCCTCGCCAGGCGGCCGCCGCGTCACAGGTCGCCCCGGACACGACCTGCGGCGGCAGGCCGCGCACCGGGCGGCCACGCCCGTCGACCAGTCCGGTCTGCCGGGCGAGCGCGTCACCGTCCTTGGCGACGCGGACCAGGTAGCGCGAGCCCTTGCGCAAACCACCGGAGGACACGACCGCCATCTCCGAGGAGTGGCCGTAGACCTCGGCCAGGTCCTTGCGCAGCCGCCGGGCGATGGCGCCGGCGTCGAGCTCCACCTCGATCACGAGGTGGCGTTCGACCAGGTGCAGGGCACCGGCGAACCGCAGCAGCGACGCGATCTCGGCCTTGCGACAGCACGTCTTCGTCACCGGAAGCCGCGCCAGCTCGTCCTTGACCGCCGCCGTCATCGCCATGCCGCATCCCCTCCGTCGTTCGTGCAGATCTGTCGGTAGACCTCGGCCAGCCGGTCCGGATCATGCCTGGGGGTGCCGTCCGGCCGAGCCACCGGCGCCACCACCAGCTCGGCGCCGAAACCGGCCGCCGCCTCGCGCAACGCCTCGTCGCCGCCCGCGACCGCGCTCTCGTCGGCGATGACCACCGCGAGCTCGAGCTCCGGCGCGTGCGCCGCCAGCACCTCCAGGTGTGCCTCCGGCGAGAAGCCGTCGGTCTCCCCCGGCTGCGGCGACAGGTTGAGCGCCACCGCCACCTTGGCCTCGGTCGCGGCGATCGCCTTCGCCATCTCCGGCACCAACAGGTGCGGGATGACGCTGGTGAACCACGAGCCCGGACCGAGCACGACCCAGTCGGCATCCAGCACGGCCTGGACCGCCTCCGGGCAGGCCGGCGGCTCCGGCGGCTCCACCCGCACCGCGACCACCCGGCCAGCCGTGGTGGCGACCGCGACCTGCCCCCGCACCTCGACGCAGGCGCCGGGATCGGCCAGGTCGAGCCCGACCACGTCGGCCACGATCTCCAGCGGCTCGGTCGCGAGTGGCAGCACCCGCCCCGCCGTACCCAACAGCCGCCCGACCAGGTCGAGCGCCGCGACGGGATCACCCAGCTGCTCCGTGAGCGCGGTGATGACGAGATTGCCGACCGCATGGCCGGACAGCGGCCCGTCGCCACCGAACCGGTGCTGGGCCAGCTGCGCCCACCGGCGCCCCCACTCCCCCTGGTCGGCCAGCGCCGCCAACGCCATCCGGAGGTCGCCGGGCGGCAGCGCACCCAGCTCGTGCCGGAGCCGCCCGCTGGAACCACCGTCGTCGGCGACGGTGACCACAGCGGTGAGCGCCGGGGTCACGTGGCGCAAGGCCTGCAGGGACGCGGCGAGGCCGTGGCCCCCACCGAAGGCGACGACCCGCGGCGGGCGCGGACTCTCGGCCGCGGCGCGCTCGCCGCGGAGGTCGGCGTCGGTCATTCCCGCCCCAGATCCCGGTGTACGACGCGGACGTCGACACCGTCGGCGGTCAGCCGCCCGGCCAGCTCTTCCGCGATCGCGACGCTGCGATGCTTGCCGCCGGTGCAGCCGACCGCGACCGTCACGAAGTGCTTGCCCTCGCGCTGGTAGCCGGCTTCGTAACGGCGGAGCAGGTCGGCGTAGGCGTCCACGAACTCGCCGGCGCCGTCCTGGGCGAAGACGTAGTCACGCACCGGCTCGTCCAGGCCGCTGAGCGGGCGCAGCTCCGGCACCCAGTGCGGGTTGGGCAGCAGCCGGCAGTCGACGACGATGTCGGCGTCCACCGGCAGCCCGTACTTGTAGCCGAACGACATCACGGTCGCGTGCAAGGCGGTGGAGGCCGGGCCGGCGAATGCCGCGGCGATCTTGGCCCGCAGCTCGTGCACGTTGAGGACGCTGGTGTCGATGACGAGGTCGGCCTCGCCGCGCAGGTCGCGCAACAGCTCGCGCTCGCGGTCGATGCCGTCGACGAGTCGGCCGTCACCCTGGAGCGGGTGCGGACGGCGGACGCTCTCGAACCGGCGGACCAGCGCGTCGTCGGCCGCTTCCAAGAACACCACCCGCGGCCGCAATCCGCGCTCATCCAGCTCGCCGAGAGCCGCTCGCACGTCCGAGGTGAACCCGCGGCTGCGGACATCGACGACGACGGCCACCCGGTCGACCGATCCCTGCGAACGGCTGGCCAGGTCGACCATCGTGCCCAGCAGTGAGGGGGGCAGGTTGTCGACGACGAACCAGCCGAGGTCCTCGAGGCACTTCGCCGCCGTGCTGCGACCGGCGCCGGACAGCCCCGTGATGACGACGAGGTCCATCACGGCCGGCGTGGGAGGCGATGTCTGGGTGCTCATGAGCTCGGGTCGAAGCCTCCCACCCCGACCGTCGCCGTGTCCGTCCCTCCGGCAGCCGAGTTGGCATCGAGGATCTCTCCGGTGGTCGGGTCGACGGCGGGGGCCGCAGTCGGCGCGGCGGCCAGGGCGGCGTGCACCGCGGCCGCCGTGCGCCGGCCGACGCCGGGCACCTGCGCGATCTCCTCGACGCTCGCCGCGCGCAGGCGCTTGACCGAGCCGAACGTCCGCAGGATCGCCTTGCGCCGCGTCTCGCCCAGTCCGGGGATGTCGTCCAACGCGCTCTGCGCCATCGACCGGGACCGTTTCTGCCGGTGGTAGGTGATCGCGAAGCGATGCGCCTCGTCGCGCACCCGCTGCAGCAGGTAGAGCGCCTCGCTGGTGCGGGGCAGGATCACCGGATCCGGACGGTCCGGCAGCCAGACCTCCTCCAGCCGTTTGGCCAGCCCGCACAGCGAGACGTCGTCGATGCCGAGCTTGCGCATCGCCGCCGCAGCGGCGGCCACCTGAGGCGCCCCACCGTCGACGACGACGAGCTGCGGCGGATAGGCGAACTTCTTCGGCCGACCGGTGACCGGGTCGATCGGCTGCGGCCGCGGGCCCGGGTCGTCGTCCGGCGGATCGAGGTTCTCGTCGAGCTGGTCGGTGTCGATCCGTTCGTCGAGGTAACGCCGGAAACGGCGGTAGATGACCTCGTTGATGCTGCGGGTGTCGTCCTGCGCCCGCGCTTCCGCCGAGCCGTCGCGGGGGCCGGCGCCGCCGCGGATGGCGAACCGTCGGTACTCGCTCTTGCGCGCCAGCCCGTCTTCGAAGACGACCATCGAGGCGACCACGTCACTGCCCTGCAGGTTGGACACGTCGTAGCACTCGATCCGCAGCGGCGCCTCCGGCAGCTCGAGCACGTCCTGCAGCTCCTGCAGGGCAAGGGAGCGCGAGGTGAGGTCGGCCGACCGCTTGAGCTTGTGCCGGGTGAACGACTCCTTGGCATTGCGTTCGACGGTCTCGAGCAACGCGCGCTTGTCTCCACGTTGCGGCACCCGCAGGTCGACCCGGCCGCCGCGGACCAGCTCGAGCAGCTCCACCACGACGTCGTGGTCGTCGGGCAGCGCCGGGACGAGGACTTCCCTGGGCACCTCGTTCTGCTCGTCGAGATAGGCCTGGGTGAGGAACTGCTCGACCAGCCCCGGCGTACTGGTCTCTTCCACCTTGTCGACGACCCAGCCGCGTTGACCGCGCACCCGACCGCCGCGGACGTAGAAGACCTGCACCGCCGCCTCGAGCTCGTCCTCGGCGAAGGCGACTACATCGGCGTCGGTGCCGTCACCGAGCACGACGGCCTGCTTCTCCATCGCGCGGGTGAGGGCGCCGATGTCGTCACGCAGCCGGGCCGCGCGTTCGTACTCCTGCGCCTCCGCCGCAGCCTTCATCTCGCGCTCGAGCCGCTTCACGAACTTCTGCGTCTGTCCGGAGAGGAAGTCGACGAGGTCGTCGGCGATCGCGTGGTGTTCGTCCGCGCTCACCCGGCCGACGCAGGGCGCACTGCACTTGCCGATGTAACCGAGCAGGCACGGCCGACCGACCTGCCCGGCCCGCTTGAAGACGCCGGCGCTGCAGGTGCGCATCGGGAACACCCGCAGCAACGCATCGAGGGTCTCGCGGATCGCCCAGGCGTGGGCGTAGGGGCCGAAGTACTTGACCCCCTTGCGTTTCGCGCCGCGCATCACCTGCGCGCGGGGGAACTCCTCGTCGAGCGTGACCGCGAACCAGGGGTAGGACTTGTCGTCGCGATAGCGGACGTTGAACCGGGGGTCGAACTCCTTGATCCAGCTGTACTCCAGCTGCAGCGCCTCGACCTCGGTGCTGACGACCGTCCACTCGACCGAGGCCGCCGTGCGCACCATCGTCTGGGTGCGCGGGTGCAGGTTGGCGACGTCCTGGAAGTACGACGACAGCCGGCTGCGCAGGCTCTTGGCCTTGCCGACGTAGACGACTCGGCCGTGTTCGTCCCGGAACTTGTAGACCCCGGGCTGGTCGGGGATGGTGCCTGGCGCCGGTCGGTAGGTCGCCGGGTCTGCCACGGGTTCAGGCTAATCCGGCCGGGCTGTCACGCGACCCCCTCGCGACGGACGAAGCGGGCATCTGGGACGCTGCACCGGCATCACTCTTGCCGCTCCTGAGCCGACCGGAGAGGTGACCGTGGACGACCGGATCTCGGCACACGTCGTGGTGGACGACGCGGGCCTGAGCGGTCATGGCCATCAGACCATGCTGGGTCTCGCCTGGGAGCGCGACGACCCGTTGACGGTGCGACTGACGCTGGCGGCCAAGCCGGACCACCCGGCGCTGCCGCGCGGCTGCTGGATGGTGCTGCGCGACTTCCTGCGCTACGGGCTGGAGGAGCCGACGGGCGACGGCGCGGTGCGGATCCGACCTGGTGAGAACGGGCAGCTGTTGCTGCACCTGACCGGACCGGCACGTCCGTATTTCGTGCACGTGCCGGCGCCGCTGGTGCGCAGCTTTCTGGACGCCACCGAGGCGATCGTCCCGACCGGCGCCGAGGCGGAGGACGAGATCATCGACGCCCTGATCGAGCGGCTGCTCGACTCCTAGCGGCTGCGCGGGCTCAGGCCCGCTTGCGGGCCGGGCCGGCCTTGGCGGCGGCCTTCGTCGCCGCGGCGGCCCGGGTGGTGGCCGCGCGCGGTGCCGCCGCCGCGCGGGTCGCGCTCTTGCGCGCGCCGCCCGGGCGTGCTGGGGCGTTCTTCGCCGTCAGGATGGTCTGCAGGAAGCTGCCGGTGTGGCTCGCCGGCACCTCGGCGATCACCTCCGGCGCGCCCGTCGCGACGACCGTGCCTCCGCCGCTGCCACCCTCGGGGCCCATGTCGACGATCCAGTCGGCGGTCTTGATGACGTCGAGGTTGTGTTCGATGACGATGACGGTGTTGCCGGCGTCGACGAGCCGGGACAGCACGCCGAGCAGCTTGCGGATGTCCTCGAAGTGCAGGCCGGTGGTCGGCTCGTCGAGGATGTAGACGGTGCGACCGGTGGAGCGGCGCTGCAGCTCGGAGGCCAGCTTGACCCGCTGCGCCTCACCGCCGGACAGCGTCGGGGCCGGCTGACCGAGCCGCACATAGCCGAGCCCGACGTCGACCAAGGTCGTGAGGTGCCGGGAGATGGCGGGTACGGCGGCGAAGAACTCGGCGGCTTCCTCGATGGGCATGTCGAGGACGTCGGCGATCGTCTTGCCCTTGTAGTGCACCTCGAGTGTTTCGCGGTTGTAGCGGGCGCCGTGGCAGACCTCGCACGGGACGTAGACGTCCGGCAGGAAGTTCATCTCGATCTTGATCGTGCCGTCGCCGGCGCACGCCTCGCAGCGCCCCCCCTTGACGTTGAACGAGAACCGGCCCGGCAGGTAGCCGCGCACCTTGGCCTCGGTCGTCTCCGCGAAGAGCTTGCGGATGTGGTCGAAGACGCCGGTGTAGGTCGCCGGGTTGGAGCGCGGCGTGCGGCCGATCGGTGACTGGTCGACGCCGACCACCTTGTCGACGTGCTCGAGCCCCTTCACGGTGCGATGCCGGCCGGGGACGACCCGCGCACCATTGAGCTCGCGCGCGAGCACGGCGTACAAGATGTCGTTGACGAGAGTCGACTTGCCGGAGCCGCTGACGCCGGTGACCGCGACGAAACAGCCGAGCGGGAACTCGACGTCGATCGTCCGCAGGTTGTGCTCGCGGGCGCCGACAACGGTCAGCGCGCGGCCGCGGGTGGGCTGGCGACGGATGTCGGGGACCGGGATCGTGCGGCGGCCGGCGAGGTAGGCGCCGGTGATCGAGCGGTCGTTGCGCAGCAGGTCCGGCAAGGTGCCGCTGTGCACGATCTCACCGCCGTGCTCGCCGGCGCCGGGACCGATGTCGACGATCCAGTCGGCGGTGTTGATGGTGTCCTCGTCGTGCTCGACCACGATCAACGTGTTGCCGAGGTTGCGCAGCCGCACGAGCGTCTCGATGAGCCGCCGGTTGTCGCGCTGGTGCAAGCCGATGGACGGCTCGTCGAGGACGTAGAGCACGCCGACCAGGCCGGAGCCGATCTGGGTGGCCAGCCGGATCCGCTGCGCCTCACCGCCGGCGAGGGTCGCCGCGGCACGGTCGAGGGAGAGGTAGTCCAGCCCGACGTCGACGAGGAACGCGAGCCGCTCGTTGATCTCCTTGAGAACGCGGGCGCCGATCTGCTGCTCCCGCTTGGTGAGATGCAGGTCGCGCAGCCACTGGGCGCAGTCACCGATCGGCAGCGCTGCGACCTCACTGATCGAACGGCCGTGGACGGTGACGGCGAGCGACTCGGGCTTGAGCCGGGTGCCCTGACAGCTCGGGCACGGCACCTCGCGCATGAAGCCTTCGAACCGCTCCCGGCTGGTGTCGCTCTCGGCTTCGCCGTGCCGCCGCTCGACGTAAGGAATGGCGCCTTCGAAGTCGGTCCAGTAGGAGCGCTCGCGGCCGTAGCGGTTGCGATAGCGCACGTGCACCTGCGTCGGGTGCCCGTGCAGCACTGCCTTCTGCGCCTTCGCCGGCAGCCGCTCCCACGGAGTGTGGGTGTTGAAGCCGAGCTCGTCGCCGAGGGCTTCGAGCAGGCGGCCGAAGTAGTCCCGGCCGTGCGCACCGGACCATGGCGCGACCGCGCCGTTGGCCAGCGTCTTCGTCGGGTCCGGGACGATCAGCTCCGGGTCGGCCTCCAGCCGGGTGCCGAGCCCGGTGCAGGTGGGGCAGGCGCCGTACGGCGAGTTGAACGAGAACGACCGCGGCTCGAGCTCTTCGATGGCGAGCGGGTGGTCGTTGGGGCAGGCGAGCCGCTCGCTGTAGCGGCGCTCGCGGTGCGGGTCGTTCTCCGGCCGGTCCACGAACTCCAGCACGACCAGCCCGCCGGCCAACCCGAGCGCGGTCTCGACCGAGTCGGTGAGCCGGCGCTTGGCCGACTCCTTGACCGACAACCGGTCGACGACGACCTCGATGTCGTGCTTTTCGTATTTCGCCAGCTTCGGCGGTTCGGCGAGCGTGATGACCTGCCCGTCGACCCGGGCCCGGCTGAAGCCTTTGGTCTGCAGCTCGCGGAACAGCTCGGCGTACTCCCCCTTGCGCCCGCGCACCACCGGGGCGAGCACCTGGAAGCGGGCGCCCTCCTCCAGCTCCATCACCCGGTCGACGATCTGCTGCGGCGTCTGCCGCGTGATCGGCTCGCCGCAGACCGGGCAGTGCGGGGTGCCGATCCGGGCCCACAGCAGCCGCAGGTAGTCCCAGACCTCGGTGACGGTGCCGACCGTCGACCGCGGGTTGCGGGAGGTCGACTTCTGGTCGATCGAGACCGCGGGCGACAAACCCTCGATGAAGTCGACGTCGGGCTTGTCCATCTGGCCGAGGAACTGCCGGGCGTAGGCGGACAGCGACTCGACGTACCGGCGCTGACCCTCGGCGAAGATCGTGTCGAACGCCAGGCTGGACTTGCCGGAGCCGGAGAGCCCGGTGAACACGATGAGCGCGTCGCGGGGCAGGTCGAGACTGACGTCGCGCAGGTTGTGCTCGCGCGCGCCACGGACGATCAGACGGTCAGCCACGTGTTCTCGACGGCCTCAGCAGAAGATCAACAACGGTCTCGGGGTGCCTCGGCCAGGCTACCTGCGGCCTCGGACGGTTTCGGCCGGCCCGAGACCGGTCCCGACTGAATAGGCTGCGCCCGTGGCTGAGACTTACACCGGCGAGGTGACCGTAGGCGGGCCGGCGCAGCGCCGTGACACCGGGCCGATGGCGATCACCAAGATCGCGGTGGGCCCGATGGACAACAACGCCTATTTCCTGCGCTGCGCCAGCACCGGCGACGTCGTCCTCGTCGACGCGGCCAACGAGCCGGACCGGCTGCTCGCCACGCTGGGCGAGGACCGGCTGCGGCGGATCGTGACGACGCACCAGCACTTCGACCACTGGCAAGGGCTGCCGGAGATGTACGCCGCCACCGGGGTTCCGGTCGTCGCGCACCCGCTCGACGCGGATGCGCTGCCGGTGGAGGTGACCGAGCGGGTCGAGGACGGTGACACCGTCAGCGTCGGCGACTGCGAGCTCAAGGTCATCCACCTGGTCGGACACACACCCGGGTCGATCGCGCTGCTCTATCAGGGCCCGGACCGGCCGCACCTGTTCACCGGCGACTGCCTGTTCCCGGGCGGGGTGGGGAACACGTTCGGCTCGGAGGAGAACTTCCGCACGCTGATCGACGACGTGTCGAGCAAGCTCTTCGACCGGCTGCCGGACGAGACGTGGGTCTATCCCGGCCACGGCAAGGACACCACGCTCGGTGCGGAACGTCCGCACCTGCAGGAGTGGCGCGACCGCGGCTGGTAGGCACGCGGGGGGGACGACCGATGCCGCACGCCGACGAGATCCGAGACAGCCAGCAGGCGACGTGGGCTGGGCTCTCGGCCGGCTGGGAGAAGTGGGACTCGGTGATCGTGGACCAGCTGCGCCCGGTCGGCGCCGCGATGATCGACCGGCTGCACATCGCCGAGGACCAACAGCATCTGGACGTGGCTGCAGGCACCGGTGAGCCAGGTCTGAGCATTGCGGCGCTGTGTCCGCAGGGCCGGGTCGTGCTGACCGACCTCGTTCCGGAGATGTTGGACATCGCGGAGCGAAGGGCAGCTGCGCAGGGGATCACCAATGTCGAGATCCGGGTGTGCAGCGCGGACGACCTGCCGTTCGACGACGCCACCTTCGACAGCGTCTCAGTGCGGTTCGGGTACATGTTCTTTCCCGACCTGGCCAGGGCGACAGCGGAGTTCGCCCGCGTGCTCAAGCCCGGTGGCCGTCTCTGCTCCTCGGTGTGGGTCAAACCCGAGGAGAACCCGTGGACGTCGATCGCGATGCGGGCGATCGCGACCGAGGTGGCGGTGGCGGCACCGGACCCGAACGGCCCGAATATGTTCCGGTGCGCTGCCCCGGGCTCTGTCACCGCCCTCTATGCAGGGGCCGGGTTGGGCGACGTCGCTGAATGGGACGTCGGCGTGGAGCTCGTGACGCGATCACCGGAGGAGTACTGGGACATGATCAGCGAGCACGTCTCGCTCGCCGTGGCGGCGCTGCAGCAGGTGGACGAGCCGGCGCGGGAGCGGATCCGCGCCCAGGCGATCGCGCAGGTGAGCGCGTTCGAGCGAGACGGCGAAGTCCGCGTCCCCGGCCTGGCCCGCTGCATCGTCGGCACCGCGCCGGCTCGCCGGTGATCCTCAGTCGGATGAGGTACGGCGGGGCTGCGGCCTGGATGGGGACAGCAGCCCCGCCGTGAATTCCTCCGCTCGTCAGGGGCCGCTCCTCGGCAGCACCCAGGCGCCCCGGCCATGCGTCGCCGCGATGAGCCGGCCGTCGGCCAGCGTCAGACCGAACACAGTCACCGGAGGCAGTCCCGTGCCGGCGATGGACCAGGTGACGGCCGTGCTCCCCACTGGCGCGCGATTCGCATCGGAGGTCGTCAGCACGCCGAAATCCGTCGACAGGTAGAGCGTGCCGCCGTCATAGACGATGCCGGTGACCGGCAGGTCGCCGAGATCCCCGGACAGATCCATGGCGCTGGCGTGGGCAGTGTCGGGGTCGAAGGTCACCGCGTAGACGTGTCCCCCCGCCGCGTAGGCGCTGTAGCCCGAGTAGGACACGAACGCGTGCATCGGGTCGGCGGGATCGACCGCAATCCCGCTGATGAAGCGGTTCGGCAGCAGCTGCGTCCGCCCCTTGTCGGGGCTGTCGACACGGGTGAACGTCACGTCCTTCGGGTTCTCCGCAGCGGCGTTCGTGGACACGAAGAGGCGGCCGGTGCGGGTGGCCACCCACATCACGTCGGAGTCACTCGGGGCAACGGCGATCGCGACCACGTACTGGCCAGCGCGGTCGCCGAACGCGGGGCTGGTCAGGTCGGGCCCGATCGGGGTGAAGTCACCGCACATTGCCGCGGGGTTGTATCGCGTCGGATCGGTTTCGCTGCAGTTGGCGTCGAGGAAGGCCCAGTCGCCGCCGTTGTCCGTGGTCCGCCAGACGTGTTGCAACCCTTCGTAGAGCGTGTGCGGGCGGTTCTGGTCCGCGACGAGCGGAACGTAGAACGACGCCGCCTCACCGCTGCTGTCCTGCGGCTGGCTGATGTAGTTCCAGTGGTTGGGGTCGAGCCCGTGATTGACGTCGAGGAAGGACGAATAGTAGGTGTGGAAGTGCACGTCCGAGTCGCCGCTGTCGGTAGCGGACTGGCCGCCGTCACCGCCGACAGTCTCGAAGCCGTTCTCGGCACCATCGAAGGCCCAGGTGCCGTTGTCCTGCGTGCCACCCAGGTAACCGGTCCCTCCATCGCTGGGGTAGGTGGAGATGCTCTGGAACTGCAGCGTCTGCAATGACCGGTTGAGCGAGACGATGCGCTGCGGGATCGCGGACAGCCAACGCTGGCAGTCGAGCAGGTCATAGCCCAGCAGGTGCCGCCCGGCACATTCGGCCGAGGCGTTGACCGCGCCCGCCTGGTCCACACGAATCACGCCACCGTCGCTGGTCTCGAAGAACCGGTCTTGGTTGACCGTGCCGTCGGCGTTGGGAACGAAGGCGATGGCGTGCTGGTCCGGATGCATGCCCACGTCGCTGCTGTCGTTCGTCATGTCGGTGAACGAGCGGCCGGCGTCCACCGAGCGCAGGACGGCCCGGCCGTTGGACCGCGGCGGCACGGTGCCGAAGATCTCGTCGTAGTTCATGGAGCCGCCGAGATAGACGGTGTCCGGGTGGCCGGTGGGGCTGGCGACGAACATGTCGTAGCCGCACTGGCCCTCGCAGAAGTTGTACGAGTCGAAACCCGGCTCGCCGTTGCCTGGGTTGGACAACTTGATCCAGCCGTTGTTCCCGCTGGAAGCGCTGAGCGCGGAGGCGGGAACGTCGGCGTTGTCGGTCCGCCAGAGAAACGACATCTCCTTCGAGTCGGAGGAGTCACCGGCGTAGATGCGGGTGTGCCCGTTCTTGGTGGTCAGCGCGAACTCGGTGCGGTCGCCGTAGAGGTCGCGCGGGTTGAAGGTGGCGAACACCTGCTTGAACGCGGCCGTGTGGTCGAGCCGGGGCGAGGACCGCCAGATGCCGAAGCCGAACACGGCGGCGTAGATCGTCCTCGGATCGTTCGGGTCGAGCTCGAGGTGATTGACCCCGCCTTGGAAGTAGTCGGTGCCGGTGCCCGCGCCCGGATCCACCGCGCTCGCCGGCCACTGTCCGATCAGGCTGAACTTGGAGGTCCCGGTCGGCAGCTGGTAGAGCCCGAGCGGCGCGGCGTCCGGCGGAGTGCGCCGGCCCCCGTTGACCGAGCTGGAGCCGTGCCGGGCAAGGTCGGTGCCCATGTAGACGGTGCCGTCGGGCGCCACGACGATCGCGCCGACGGAGCGATCCCGCGCGACCAGGTTGCTGTCGCCGACCATCGACCACGTGGCGCCGCCGTCGGAGGTCCGGTAGAGCCCGACGCCGGCCTCGCTGTCACCGGACCCGTTGGGTTCACCGGTACCTGCGTAGAGCGTGTCGTGAGCGGCGTCGTAGTAGAGGGAGCCGATCGCACCCGAGGGGATGCCTTGCGCGCCGTCCGACACCGGCGTCCACGCCGGGTTCTCGGTCAGCCCGTCAGCGGTGCGCCAGACCCCGCCGCCGGCGGTGCCCACGAACACCGTGCAGTTGCCCTCACCGTCGGTGCAGCCGGGCAGCGCGACGATCGCGGTGGCTCGCCCTGAGTTCGTCGTCGGGACGCCGGTGTAGGTGACCGGGCCGGGCACGGTGTTGGTCGCGGGCCCTAGCGGCAACCATGCGCCGCCGACAGTGGCGTAGCCGTCCAGGGACTGCGGGATCGTCAGGGTGGTGCTGGTCGTGGACCCTCCGGTGGAGCCGCCACTGCCGTCCTTGGCCAACCGGTGGAACGCAGCCGCCGCCCCTCGCCGCTGCGCGTCGGCGATCGTCGTCCGCGGATAGGCCCGGTCGTCGTACTGCTCCTGAGCCGGCCCCGAGACGAGCTCACCGCCGTTCTCCAGCTTCTCCCTGAGGAACGCGAGCGGCAGGTGCCGGTGCAGCAACGCCACCTCCGGGTGCTCCAGCGCGAAGTTCGACAGGCTCTCCGCATGGGTGCCACCGCTGCTGCCGGGCCACGGCGCGCCGGGCATCTCAACGGTCGTCAGAAACGTCCCGGCGACCAGTGACGTGCCACCCATGACGACTGCGGCGCGGCCCCACCGACGAGTGATCTGCATCCATCCCCCTCACAACCGCCGGCGGCATTGCCGGTCCGGCGGCACGCTAGAGGCGGGGATGGGCGCTGTTGAGCCGTTCGGATTAATGCGTGGAAATGTCGCCGGGGCGAACCGGTGCAGCCCGGACGATCCCGGCAGCACCCCTCGGCGACCGCTGGTCGGCCTGGTTGGTCAGGCGAGGCCGCGTTCGGGGTCGGTCTCGTGGTGGTGCGGCTCATCTTCGACGTCGGCGAGGAACGCCGCCAGCCGCTGGACCACGTCGCCGTCGTCCGGATTGATGTCGCTGAAGTCGCGCAGGTGGTCGGCCACGTCCGCGAACGTCACGTCCTGGTCGCCGCGCTTGTCCCGCAGCCGGCCGATCTCGTCACCCATGCCCCCGACGTCGCCATCCAGCGGGAGCGGTAAACCCGCCCCGCCAGCGGTCCCCACGCGCGCTCACGCGCCCGAACACAGCGAAGCCGCCCCGCACCGAGCAGGACGGCCCCACTGCGTCTGGTTTCGGTCAGGCGACGGTCTGCCTCCGCTGTCGACCGAGCGCGAACCCGCTGCCGACACCGGCGAGCAGCAGCACCACGCCGCCGAGGCCGGTGCCGACGTTGCGTCCGGTGTGGCTGCTTCCGGCCGTGTCGGCGGCCAGCGCGAACCCGTGCGGGTCCTGGGACAGGACGTAGGTGGCACCCGCACCGCCCGGCCCGCTCGCGGCCAGGCTGGCCGCGGCAGTGAGTACGGCGAGCTGCTTGTGGCCGTTGACCGATGCCTGCGTCAACTGCGTTTCCAGTGGGCCGGTGGCGCCGCTCTTCACCGCACCGATGCCCTTGTGGATCTGCTGCGAGCCGTCTGCCGCCTGCACCAGCCCGTCCGCGATCTGCCCGGCGCCGTCGACGGCGGCCGGGAACTGCTTCGCGCCCGACACCAGGCCGCTCGACAGCTGCTGCAGCCCGGCCTCGACCTTCTTGTTGCCGGCGGCCAGCTTGCCCAGACCGGCGTCCAGCTCGGCCAACCCAGGGGCGAACTGCCCCTTCAGACCGGTGTGCAGCTGCGCCGCTCCCTGCGCGAGCTGCGTGATGCCCGGGGCGACCTGTTGCCCGATGGCGGTGTTGAGCGGGATCAGCGCTTGGGTCAACACTCCGGACAGCAGCAGGTTGTAGATGCCGGCATCCGGCACACTCGCGAGAACCTTCGACAGTGCGGGCAGCGCGGGCTTGCTGCCGCCCAGACTGGCGAAGCACGGGTCGGGCGTGGCGCTGGCGTTGCCGTTGACGACCAGGCCCACGACGTCGACCGCGCAGCCCATGCCGAACGTGATGCCCGGGTTGGCAGCCGTGCCGTCACCGCCGAACGCGGTCTGCAACGACGCAAGCCCGTCGGACACCGCCTTCAAGCCGCCGACGATCGTCTTGCTCTGCTTGTCGGTGCCGAGGCCGGCGAGGAGCTTATCGGCGCCCGACTTCGCCTGCTGCAAGCCGGACGTCACCTGCTTGGAGCCGTCGTAGAGCTGCACTGACCCGGCGGCCGCCTGCTTCGTTCCGGACAGCGATGACGCCAACCCGTCATGCAACTTCGCGGCACCCGCCTGCGCCTGGTTGATGCCGTCGGTGAGCTGGCCGCTGCCGGTGAAGAGCTGGTCGAGGCCGTCGTTGCCGCCGTGGGCGTAGCCGGCCCAGAAGTCGTCCTGCTGGTACGACGCGCTGGCGGACTGGCTGGCGCTGGACAGGCCCGGTGTCGTGGTCGGGTCGACCGCCGTCGCGCGCAGCTCGGCCACCGGCGCGCCGGTGCCGGTCGCGGTGAAGCTCACCTCCTGCACCGATGAGCCGAGCGGCGTGAACAGCACCATGTTCCACAGCACGTGCCGGGTGCCGTCGGAGTCGACGGTCACTGTCGCGCCGGGAGCGGTGACGTCCTTGAACGACGCCGGCACGTCGACGCCGAGCTGCGCCACCAACGGCAGCTGCAGCTGCACACTGGTGTGGTGCGGTGCCCCCAAGGTGTCGTCGAAGTGCACGGTCTGTGTCCGGGAGAACGTGTTCTCCACGTGATAGGTGAAGGTCTGCCTGCCACTCGACGTGGTGCGCGCGATCTTCATCGCGATCGGCAAGGTGCCGTCGTACTTGCTGACCGCACCACCGGCGCCGATCTGCTGAACCGACGTGATCGCCCCGTCACTACCCATGGCGCCGCGCAAGGTCGTCGGGCCGCTGTCGGCGGCGAAGGCGACGCTCGGCACGAGCGCCACGGCGGCGACGGTGAGGCACAGACCGACCGCCCGCGGCGACGGACTGCGGTGGGCGGAGTGTCTGCCGTTCATGCTGGGTTCCTCGTCTCTTCGGTGGTGCGCGGGGGCGAGTTGTCGGTGAGTTCGGGTGCAGTCGCGCCCGCAGCAGCGGGCCCGTGTCTGGCCTTGCGTTCCTTGGACAGCACGGCAGCCAGGGCGACGGCGAGGATCAGCGTCAGCCCGGTGAAAACCTGGTTGATCCAGTTCTGCACGCCGGCGAACGTCAGGCCGGTGATGTTCACGGACAGGAAGAAGATGGCCACCAGCGTGCCCGGCACATTGAGCCGGCCGACCTTGAACGACACCGCGCCGAGGAATGCCGAGGCCAACGCGGCGAGCGTGAACGTAGGACCGATGGTCGGGTTGCCGGAGCCGGTCTGGGCCAGCAACAGCACGCCCGCGACGCCGGCGAACGCGCCGGTGAGAGCGAACGCAGAGGTGATCGTGCGTTCGACGCGGACACCGATGAGCCGGGCGGCGGCGCGGTTGGAGCCGATCGCGTGCAGCTTGCGTCCGTACGGCGTGTGCTCGAGGAGGTAGTAGATGACGAGGGCCACGGCGCCGAGCACCCAGGCGAGATAAGGGACCCCGAGAAACTTCGTGCGGCCGAACTCGACGAGCCCCACCGGGATGCCGTTGATGATCGACTGGCCGTGGGTGTACCAGTCGATGAAGCCCAGGATGATCGAGGCCGTGCCCAAGGTGATGATGAACGGGTCGACCCGCAGCAGTGTCGTCAGGAACCCGTTGAGTCCGCCGACTGCCGCGCCGAGCGCAACTCCGAACAGCAGACCGGCGACGAGTGGGAAGTGCCAGTGCGAGTAGGCGGCGGCCGTCATCACCGAGCTGAGTCCGGCGATGTTGCCGATCGACAGGTCGAAGTTGCCCGAGACCAAGGTGATGAGGATGCCCAGGGTCAGCACGCCGGTGACGGCCTGGCTCGAGGCCATGTTCTGCCAGTTGGCAACCGTGGCGAACGTCGCGCCGGTCTTGCCCCACGTGCTGTAGAGCAGGACGGAGACGCCGAGCAGGATCGGCAGTGAGTACTGCCGGCTGACCTGCCCGACGAGCTGCCCGGCGGTACGCCGGGCACGGCGCGGCTCCGGGCGAGGTGACGAGGGCGTGGCAGCCGAGGAGCGTGGTGGCGCGGCCGGCGTCGTAC